>CAMUYR010000007.1 GCA_947164965.1 uncultured Prevotella sp.
GCCTGCGCCGATGGTACTGCAATGCAATGTGGGAGAGTAGGAGGCCGCCACTTTTCAAGAAGAGAAGCCCTTTCGTCAGAAATGATGAGAGGGCTTCTTCGTTATGTTTTTCAGTACCTTGATTTATGTTAATTAATTGATAATCAATGTTATAAATTAATTATTTGTTTGGCTGTTTAGAAAAATAGTCGTACCTTTGACCGCGTTAACAATAGCATAGCATATAAATGTCTCGTGGTGAGATAGCTGTGCTTATAATAAAAGCTTATGAAAAAGATAGGTATGATTTTATGCCTAGTGTGCATGATTTTGATGTTAGTTCCTATTAGTACATCAGCACAGGGGGCTAAGGACAAGAGCTCAACATTTGATTGGAATCCCGTTATTAATGCGATTATTCAGGTGGAGAGCGAGGGAAATGCTAAAGCCATTGACAAAAGTGGTAAGTCGTGTGGCATTATGCAGATTACTCCAGGACATGTTAGAGAGTGTAACCGCATTCTGAAGCTGCGTAAGAGCAAAAAGCGTTACGAGATGAACGATCGTTTCAGCGTTAGCAAGTCCAAGGAAATGTTTCTGTTGTTCCAGTCATTCTACAACCCTAAGAACAGTGTGGAGCAAGCCATTCGTTCATGGAACGGAGGTATGGGCTACACAAAACGGGGTACTCAAAAGTATTTTGAGAAGGTGATGAGCAAGATGAAGTAGATTTTACATTCTAATTGATAAGAGGGTGGGTCATGTTGACTCACTCTCTTTTTTCTCGGTCCCTTCTGTATCGATGTCACTTAAAAAATATTAATTATTTTGGAATTCGTGTGTTTTGCACTATCTTTGCAGTGTGATTTTTGAATTATAAACTGAATAGGAATATGAATTACAATGAATTAAATTTTCAGGGACTGCAGGCTGAACGTGAATGGGAAGTCTCGCAGGCATTTCCCGTCCTTATGAGAAAAGTATATGTATGGATGACGCTGGCATTGGCACTGACGGGCTTTACAGCTTATGGTGTCGCTACCAGTCCTGGCATTCTTCAGGCCATCTATACCAATCAGATTTTGTTCTGGGGCTTGATTATTGCCGAGTTTGCATTGGTATTTGGTGTCAGTGCTGCTATTAATCGTATCTCACTGACAACGGCTACTCTGATGTTTATCCTCTATTCTGTGATAAACGGTGCACTGCTATCGTACATCTTCCTGGCTTATACCGCATCGTCTGTCGCCACTGTATTCTTTATTACTGCTGGTACGTTTGGAGTGATGGCGTTGATAGGCTATACAACGAAGACCGATTTGTCGTCGATGGGTAAGATTCTGTTTATGGCGCTGATTGGTTTGATTATCGCTACGGTAGTGAATATTTTTGTGAAGAGTTCTGGTCTTACCATGATTCTGAGCTATGTAGGTGTACTGATTTTCGTTGGATTAACCGCCTACGACACACAGAAGATTAAGCAGATGCTGTTACAGGCTCCTGATGCTGGCGAGGCTTCTCAGAAGATAGCTTTGTTGGGTGCTTTGTCACTCTATCTTGATTTCATCAACCTGTTTATCTATCTGCTCCGTATCTTTGGTAGAGAGAAATAAGTAATAGTAACTGAATTAAAAAGTGAGATGCAGCACTCGGGAACCTCCCGTGGGCTGCATCTCTTCTATTAATAACTAAAAACCTAAAGTCTGAAAAAGGGTGCGTCTCACGACGTCGGTGTTATCCTTATTACAATCTTTCTTTTTCTACCTAAAAACTCAGACTAACCTTTTGAATTTCCTGAAATCTAAAACCTTAACAATTAACTAACCAATACCTTTATGTCTGTGTTATCCTTAATCTTTATTACCTTTAAGACTAATGCTTCTCTCTTGAAGACGATGCAAAGGTAATACGTTTTTTTGAAAGCTACAATAAAAGAAGCCCATTTTTGACGAAAAACGGGCTTCTTCTTGATGCATGTCAATCTTTTGTGTGCGTACACAATCGATTTGTGCCCGCAAACAGCTCTTTTTTTACCATGTTTGTGAGTTCTACAAACTGCGGTATGGACAGCTGCTCGGGTCGTAATGTCATAAAGGTATGACTAAACAATTCGCTATTTTCCTGATGCTTCTCTAGTGCCTCTTTACTGAACATTTGGCGCAGCGATACCCGCAACATCTTACGACGCTGGTTGAACACCGTTTTGACCACTCGCTTAAATAATTGTTCATCGCAATCCAGGTGCATCGTCTTGTTACGAGTCATTCGGATGACGGCACTTTGCACCTTGGGTGGTGGATTGAATACAGAGGGTTCGACGGTAAAGAGATACTCTACATCATACCAGGCTTGAATCAATACAGACAGAATGCCGTATTGCTTATTGCCAGGTTGGGAAGCCATACGTACAGCCACCTCATGTTGGATCATACCTGTGCAACAAGGGATGAGATCGCGATTATCCAGCATCTTAAAGAATATCTGCGACGAGATGTCATAGGGATAATTGCCTGTTAGTACAAACTGTTGTCCACCAAACACCTGATTGAGGTCCATACGCAGGAAGTCTTCGCCTAAGATGTTTTCGCGTAGTTTTGGAAAATGCTCATTCAGATAGGCTACACTTTCACGGTCAATTTCCACAACCTTTAGTGGGCGGGGCTTTTCTACCAGATATTGTGTCATAACACCCATACCTGGTCCAACTTCCAAAACGGGCAGTTGCGGACAGGCATCCACCGTATCCGCAATGCGCTTGGCGATAGACAGGTCGGTCAGAAAATGTTGACCAAGATTCTTTTTCGGTCTTACTTGTTTCATATTCCTTATTCAGCCTCTAAAAGTAGTACGCGACTGGACCAGTCGTTCTTCTTCGACCATTCGGGTTCGTTGCGATAAGGCATCTCCAGTCCGTGGTTCATCAGGTAGGCACCACTGAACGTCTTGCCTTCGATATCCATTGGTTTGAGGTCAATGCGGTTCAGTTCATGTACCTTATACATCTTTTGTGCATCGAGACCTGCCATTTTGACACGTGGCAGGTGTTCGTTCTGGAACGATTCTGTCTTCCACCAGAAGAATACCGACTTCGACTTCTGGTCGTTCACATACATGAGCGATGCCAGTCCTTGCTTGTCGTATGGCGAAACGAGTCGGTAGAGATTGCCAAACTGTATGATAGGCCGTATCTGCTTATATTCCTTGATAGCCTGACGGCAGAGCGCCTTTTCGTCGTCGCTCATGTTCTTAGGTTGAATCTCCATACCCAGACGCCCGCTCATGGCCACATCAATGCGATACTTCATGGCAGTGGTGCGGAATACGGTGTGGTTTGGAGTTGCCGAGATGTGACTTGCCATCGCGATAGCTGGGAAGAAATAGCTGGTGCCCCACTGCATATAGATACGTTGGAGAGCATCGGTATTGTCAGAAACCCAGAACTCGTCGAAGTAGGGCAGTACGCCCCAGTTGGCACGTCCGCCACCAGAAGCGCAAGCCTGGATAGTAAGATCGGGATATTTGGCACGGATGCGCTGACAAGCCTTCTCCAATCCACGATGATACTCAATATAGAGGTGGCTCTGATCGTTCATCGTCAGATATTGTGAGCCATGATTCAAGATAGGCATGTTGGCATCCCACTTGATATAGTCAATTTCAGGATACTTGGTCATCAAGTCGTCGACAATTGAGAACACGAAGTCCTGCACCTTGGGATTCGACAGGTCGAGCACCAGTTGCGTACCACCACGACCTTGTACAGGAGCTCGTTTGGGAGCCTTGACAATCCAGTCAGGATGCTGCTCATAGAGTTCTGAAACACTATTGGTCATCTCTGGTTCAATCCAGATACCGAACTTGATGCCGTGCTTCTTGGCGTCGCGTAGCAGGCCCTCGATGCCCTCTGGTAACTTATTCTTGTCGACTACCCAGTCGCCCAGACTCGAATTGTCCGTCTTACGTGGATACTTATCGCCAAACCAGCCGTCGTCCATCACGAACAGTTCACCACCCATCGAGGCGATGTCTCCCATCATCTGGTCCATACCCTTTTGGTTGATGTCGAAATAGACACCCTCCCACGAGTTGAGCAGTATCTTGCGCTCCTTATCGCCATGCATCAGCATGTATTTGCGCCCCCATTGGTGGAAATTGCGCGAGACGCCAGAAAGTCCTTCTTGCGAGAAGCTAAGGGCCACCTTAGGTGTCGTGAATGTCTCGCCCTTCTTCAGGTGATACTCTGAATTATCAGGATTGATGCCAGCGAAGAAATAGTGGTATTCCGTATCGTCGGTATCAATCTTGATTTGGAAATTGCCTGAATAGCAGAGGGCGGCACCTATCACGTCGCCAGCATTCTCACGTCCTTTCCCGTCGAGCGAGAACATCACCTCAGCATGGTCGGTATGCGAATTGCGCGTGCCGTCCTTATTCTTGATCACCTTTTCGCCAGGCAGCAATGGCTCCTCCGTGAGTTGTGCCTCGTTGGCCCACGAACCGTAGAAGTGAGAGAGCCACACGTTGCCGCGACGGATGGGCATAGCGATGGATGTAAACTGTGTCAACGTGACGAGCTTGTTCTCGCCATTATTGATTTCCGTCCATGTCTCAATCATGTCCTCATCATAGTAAGGCTTGTAACAAAGTGTGACAGTAGTGGGATAAACAGGATCTTTCATCACGATGCGGATGGTGTTGCCCTGTCGCTCTATATCTGTGACGTAAAGCTCTGTCGAGAGGTTGCCATCAGCATGGCGCATGGCGAAGGCAGCCTCCGCAGGCGTATTCATGCCATAGGCTGGATAAGCATCCATTCTGCCGTTGACAGGCTTCTGCAGATGTTGCAGGTCCGTGTTGCTCAGCTTCGCACCATAATATACATATTGGGGCTGTTTGCCCTTTTCTACTTCTAACACCAGAGTCGATTTTGTGGTTTGCAGAACCACCTGCTCGCCCCAGCAGACAGCTGCCGTGATACACAGCAAGCTCAGAATCATCAGTCTCTTTTTCATATTATCTTTAGTTTGAATTTATTTCCCTTCATACCACTTTCTAAGCACATAGAAAGCCTTTTTCTTCTCACCCTTGTCGCTCACCAGTCCTTTGCGGTTGTAGTAGTCCTGGATACCGTTCAGTACCCTTCGTGGCGAACGGAAGTCTTTCAGGATCCAGGGTGTGGTGCCTGCCAGCCCTTCAATCTTGTCAAGCATAGCCAGGTTCTCAATGTAGAGATTCTCCTGGAATTCTTCTGTCCATCGTTGATTCTTGGCACCGTGATAGCCATATCTGGCTCCACCGCCAAACTCACTGATGATGACAGGCTTATTATAGGGAATCTCCCATTTCATCTTGGGCGCGTCGTTAACATCGCGATACCAACCAACATACTGATTGAAGCTTACCACATCGACATATTGGTTCATGTTGTCGTTCAGTCGGTTTACGTAGTTAGAAGCCCCTGTTACCTCCATCGCCATCGAAATCAGACGGGTGTCATCGAGACTGCGGGCATATTTGGCCAGTCGCCCAAGGAAGTTGTCACGCTCAGCAGAGTGGGGAGTCTCATTGGCGATACTCCAGATGATAATGTTGGCACGATTATGGTCGCGAGCTATCATATCAGTCAATTGCTGTTTAGCATTCTCGAATGTCTTGGGATTAGTCCATTCTATCGTCCAGTAACAGGGAATTTCCGACCATACCAGAATGCCCATTCTCTCTGCCTCGCGAACCATTTTTTCGTTGTGCGGATAGTGAGCCAGACGCACATAGTTGCAGCCCAACTCCTTGGCCCATCCAAGCAAAGTACGGGCATCGTCTATGGAGTTAGCACGTCCGCCACCATTGGGTTTCTCTTCATGGATACAGATCCCCTTCAGGAATATAGGCTGACCATTCAGCAGAATCTGTTTGTCGCGTGTCTCGATGGTACGGAAACCTATCTCGTCGGCAAGTGTCGTCGTGTCGATCGAGATGCGAACCTGATAGAGTTTAGGATTTTCTGGACTCCATAGCTGAAGCTTCTTGGCAGGCACCTTGAGTGTTGCACTTACTTTGCCCTCTGCATCTGTGGTCAGCTGCTGTTCGAGTTTCAGTTCTGGAATGAAGACGCAAACCTTGTGTCCAGCCTCCTTGGCATTCAGCTTAGCAGTAAACGAAATCTCACGCTGCTTGGCTTTCTCCGTCGCTTTTTTGAGCTGCAGACTGTAGTCTTCCAAATAGGTCATTGGCATCTTCACCAGTTTTACATCGCGCGTGATGCCACCATAGTTCCACCAGTCGAAACTCAGGGTGGGCACGTCTTCCGCATGGCGCTTGTTATCCACCTTGACAATCACCACATTCTCGCCTTCTTGTAGCAGGTTGCTGATGTCATAATGGAATGGAGTGAAGCCTCCCACGTGGTGACCAACCTCCTTGCCGTTCACCCATACTATACAATCGTAGTTGACAGCCCCGAAATATAATAAGGTACGATAATCAGGCACGGGGACGGCCTGAAAGCTCTTTTTAAACCACACCGTACCCTCGTAGAAGAATAGACGCTCGTCCTGCGTATTCCAGTCTGAGGGAATCTTCATGGTTGGCGCCTTGTCGAAGTCGTATTCTATCAGGTCTTCAGGCCTTTGTGGCTTGGCATTTCTGAAGAATCCCCAAGGCGTTGGTTTCATGCGATAGTCGTAATAGCCCTCTTCCTGGACGTCGACAATGTAGTTCCAGTCGCCATTCAGCGATGAACTCTCGTAGGTGTCGATATTCTGAATCAATGGCATTGCTTCGTCCTTCTTCAACATCTTTTTAACCTGCTGGAGCAGAGCTCCAGAAGGCTCTGCAGCCTGCTGGCAGGGTTGCAGATACCAACGGACGGTCCATTGTAGCTCTTCCTTGGGTTGCAGCGTCTTATAGGCACCCTGGCTCTCCAACTCGATGTGGGCTTTACCCCTGTTTACGTAAACCTGAATCTCAGCCTCGTCAGGAGCAGGTTGTGAAGCGTTCAGGTCGTCGAACTGTTTTACCAGTAGCAGTCCCTTATTGAAATACGCCAGCCATCCTTTTCCATCAGCATTGACCTTGCGATTCTGGTTTGCTTCGTCCGTCTGATACCAGGCAGCACCATATGCCTCCTTGAAGTTCATCATGCCGGCAGGCTTGATACCCTCTATAGGAGCCTCGAAGAATATCAGTCCGCCTTCATTTTGCACACGGGTAATCTCCCAAGGAGCCACCTTTCTCGCCTCGTTGCTCTCATTAATAATAGAATAGGTGATGACGAAGGCCTCACTCTTCTCATCAACGGCAAATGACTTGCGGATTCTGAATTTGAGCCTTTCAGACACCTCACTGGTCATGCTGAGCACGCCGTTTTTCTCTTCCACCTGATAAGGCCGCTTGTCGTATTCAGGCACAGGGGGCCAGTTCCATTCTTTCTGCGGACTGGTCCAGAACGTGCTGCCAAACGCCTCGGGCCATCGCAGTTGTGAGATGACTTCCTGGTCACCATACTTCAAAGAGAGTATCTTAGCCCCTTTGGCAGCGTCAATCACCATCGTCGTCTTGCCGTTCTTCAGCGTGTATTTACCGTCATTGGTGGCTTGTGCCAATGCTGTCGTTGCTCCTATCATCAGAGCCATGATTAGAAAAGTGAAAAATCGTTTCATGAACGTTTATATTTTGCTGATTATCTTTTTATCATCGTTTTCGGTTGTAAATATACAACTTTTTGATGAATTTGGCAAAAGAAATGTGAAATTATTCAGCAAGAAGGCAACAAAAAGTGTTTATTTCGCGAAAAAGCAACGCATTTAAATCTTTTTTCATATCTTTGCACCGATAATATTTACTTAATCAAATTCTAAAAAGATGAAGCGTCTGGTAATCTTCTTTTTCCTGTCCGTATTTGCCTTTGGTAATGTCATGGCACAGAAGTGCGAGCGTGAGAACATCCTGCTAAACACAGGTTGGAAATTCTCTTTTGGTAATGCTGCCGATCCTGCCAAGGATTTTGGTTGCGGTACTGAGTACTTTAACTACCTTACAAAGGCCAACTCGATTCATAACGAAGGGCCATATGCCCAGAAGTTTGATGATTCTGGTTGGCAGGAGGTAAACATTCCTCACGATTGGGTTACCACGCTGCCTTATGCCAAGGAGGCCAGCCATTCACATGGTTACAAGACGGTAGGCTACAAATATCCGGAAACAAGCGTGGGTTGGTATCGTAAAGTCATAAACATCCCCTCTGAAGACCTGGGGAAACACTTGAGTCTGCGCTTTGATGGTATTTTCCGCAATGCACAAGTATGGTTTAATGGCTTCTATATGGGTACAGAACCCAGCGGTTATGCCACTCAGTTATATGATGTCACAGAATATGTAAACTATGGTGGCGACAACCTGATTTGTGTTCGTGCTGATGCCACTCTGGAAGAGGGCTGGTTCTATGAAGGCGCTGGTATATATCGCGATGTCTGGTTGGAGAAGCGGGCTGCCATTGGTGTGGCACCCTTTGGCACCTTTGTTTATGCCGAGCTGAAGGCCCCGTACGATCAGGCGGTGATTCACATAAAGACGGAGGTGAACAACAGTTCGCTGGAGAAGCAGGAGTATACAATCATGCAGCGACTGCTGGACGCCGATGGGCGCGAGGTGATGAAGGGAGAGACCAACGAGATACAACACGTGAAGGCCAAAGACACGAGGACCACACACCATTTGATGAAGATTGTCAAGCCCCATCTGTGGAGCACTGACGACCCTTATTTGTATCAAGTTGAGACAACAGTCAAAGTAGATGACAAGGTCGCCGATGTGTATACGACGACTTTCGGCATTCGCGATATCCGTTTTGATGCAGATAAAGGTTTCCTGTTGAATGGCCAGCAGCTGAAGTTGAAGGGCGTAAACATGCATCAGGACCATGCAGGCGTTGGTTCGGCCATACCCGATGCCCTACAGGCTTGGCGTATCAAACAATTGAAGAAGTTTGGTTGCAATGCCTATCGTGCATCGCATAATCCCATGACGCCTGCTTTGCTCGATATCTGCGACCGTGAGGGTATCCTGGTGATTGATGAGAATCGCCTGACGGGTATCAACACCGAGCATCAGCGACTGCTGAAGAATATGATTAAGCGCGATCGTAACCACCCATCAGTCATCCTGTGGAGTGACGGCAATGAGGAGTGGGGCATTGAGAATACTGTTCAGGGCACACGTATTGCCGCCGCTATGCGTGAATATACAAAACTTCTTGATCCCACTCGTCCTTCTACTATCGCCAACGCAGGAGGTGTAGAGATGATTAAGGGTCTCGATGTGGTAGGCTTTAACTATATCCTGCAAAACGATGTGGATAACAGAAAAAAGGCTAATCCCACATGGAAGATAGTTGGAACAGAGGAAACAACGGGCTGTGGCACGCGTGGTGTATATTTCAAAGACCCAGCACAGCCAGGCCGGATGCCGTCGATGAATATTGAGAAAGATAAGGATGGAACAGAAAACCGCATTGAACGAGGCTGGAAGTTCTATGCCGAGCGTCCTTGGGGAGCCGGACTGTTCTATTGGACAGGCTTCGACTATCGTGGTGAACCCAATCCGCTTTCTTATCCTGCTACCGACTCCGAATTCGGTATCCTCGACTATTGCGGTTTCTGGAAAGATGAGGCATGGTATCTGAAATCGTGGTGGACGGATGAGCCAACCTTGCACATCTTCCCCCATTGGAACCTGCAAGGACATGAAGGCGAAGAGATTGATTTGTGGGCATATAGCAACTGTGATGAAGTGGAACTGACAGTAAATGGCAAGAAGCTTGGTCGCCAGAAGATGCCGAAGAATGGACATCTGAAGTGGAAAGCCGTCTATCAGCCAGGCAAGGTTGTAGCCACAGGGTATAAGAATGGCAAGCGCATCATGACTCAGGTTATGGAAACCACCAAACCTGCTGCAAAGGTTGTTCTGAAAGCTGACCGCCAGCAGATAACAGCCGATGGTCGTGATGTTGCGATAATAACAGTGGAGATTCAGGATCAGAAAGGCAGGATTGTTCCTGATGCCTGTCAGAATCTGAATATCAGTCTTGTTGGCGATGGCCGCATCCTTGGCGTGGGCAATGGAGATCCGTCTTATCTTGGCGCCGACCATCCAAAGACAAAAGACTGCAAGGAATTCCAGATTCCAGCCTTCAATGGCTTGGCACAGATTATCTTGCAAAGCGGCACCACACCATCCGATATGACGCTGGCCGTATCAGCCGATGGATTGAAATCAGGAAATTTAATGATACCAACAAAATGAAGAATCTAAGAATGGTCATCTAATTTGAACTGCCCCCCGAAAGTTGGATAAAACTTTAGGGGGGCAGTTTATATTTCAGACCCTGCTTATTCTTTATGTTTTGTTATATTCAAAATTCTGCCGTTCGGCTTTGCCGTTTTCGACAAGAAAAGTCATATCTATGCATCATCATCTGGTGGGTTCTCATGGTTTAAGCGCAGGTAAAGTAATCATTGACCGAATAAACTCCGAATATTATCCAATTTGGATTATCTTTTTTGGATAATAATTTGGTAGTATAAATAAATAGATGTATCTTTGCTCCCGAAAAAGTTAATAAAATCGGGACTATACTCCCGAATTTTATAAGAAATTTAGGAATATACTCTCTAAAAATAAGTTTATATGTACAAAAGAATTTTTGATATCGAGAGCAAATTGGATGAAGGAATGTTTCTGTTTGGTGCACGCCAGACAGGGAAATCAACCCTTTTGAAAGATCGGTTCGGGGGGGCGATTTATTATGATCTGCTTGACCCGAATCTGAGAAAAGCGTTTAAAAGGAATCCCAACTCGCTCAAAGAAGCTCTTTGGGACAAGCCTGCTGGCACGCTCGTCATTATAGATGAGATTCAAAAAGTGCCGGAATTGTTGGATATTGTACATACCTTGATGGTTGATAAAGGTTTGTTTTTTATTCTCAGCGGTTCAAGTGCAAGAAAACTCAAGCGTTCAGGAGCCAACACACTTGGAGGTCGCGCCATACCCGAAACACTCTATCCTCTTGTGTGGCCGGAGGTGACAGACTTCCAAATCGATCGTGCCGTCCAGAATGGCATGATTCCTCGTCATTATATGGTAGAGAATGCTACAAAGCGTCTTTCAGGCTATGTTAAGGTATATCTGGATGAAGAGATTCGTGAAGAAGGAGAGGTGCGTGAACTTGATGCGTTTGAACGCTTTATGGAGGTTGCCGCTATTTCCGATGGCAAGATGCTGAACTATTCTAATATTGCGTCAGATTGTGGTGTATCTGCCAAAACGGTCAAGTCGTACTTCCAGATTCTGTATGATACGCTTATTGGATACGAAATCCCTGCGTTTAGGAAAGAGATTAAGCGGAGGATAGTCCAAGCTCCTAGATTCTACTATTTTGATGTCGGACTGGCCAACTATCTGATGGGCCGTCACTCCCTGAAACGTGGCACCGATGATTACGGGCACGCCTTTGAGCACTTTGTGATACAGGAGATTATTGCCTACAAAGGGTACAACGATAAGCGTGACATTATCTCATATTGGCATACCTACGACAAAAAAGAAGTGGATGTCATAATAGGCGATGCGAAAGTGGCTATCGAGATTAAGTCGACAGAACATGTAGAGACCAAGCATAAAAAGGGCTTAAAAGCTTTTAGTGAGGAACATCCTGACTGTCGCTTGATTCTTGTTTCTCTCGATCCGATTACCCGCAAATCAGGAGACAAAGAACTCATCTACGTCCTGGACTTTCTGAAAATGCTATGGACTGGTGAAATATTTTAAGACAGCCCTATGCGACAAGCATATTGAAAAAAAGATATCAGACTTCTCTTTATTCCTCTTGGAATGACTTGTCCTTGCTGAAGGTCAGGCCATCGTAGAGGGGTTGGGTGCCTTCGTAGCTTTCAGGAATGAAGTGGAGGCGGACACCTCGGATGTGCTTCTTGGCACGGAAGTCCTTGGGGGTGTCCACCTTTTCGCTTTCTATTTCCAGTTTCAGCATGCCCCATTCGGGCAGTCTCACTTTGTCGCCTTCGCGCAGATGGCGGTTGACGACTTCGGCCAGACTGATCAGTACTCCGTGGATGGTACCCTCTGTAGTTCCCATGCGCTGGGCTGTTTCCTTACATATTTGTTTGCTGTCAATGGTCTGATAGTGAACAGCTACGGCTTTGTATTTGCCAAAGGTTGACAGCTTAGGTTTCGTTTCTTTCTTAATTCTGAATTTCATATTGCATTTGTACGATTTTGGTGCAAAAATACATATTTTCTAGAGAATTACCAAATATTTCTCAAAAAACTTCATTTTTGTGTTTCTTAATTTATTTTCTGATTTGAAATTTTACTTTTTACCTACACACCTACACACTTTTTTTATAAACCTTTATTAATCAATAGTTTACGCAATATTTTACATACATTCTACCTACACATTACCTACACTTTATCTACACACTACCTACACCTTTTAATAGGTTTACCATAAGGTAACAAAAGTGAAGAAGTGTATTTGCAACTTTTTCTATTAATGATAACGATGAAATTCTCTAAAGAATTTTGGAGTTTGCTTACCTTAAACCAGATGCTAGTACGTATCTAAGCGGAAAATTCTCTAGAGAATTTCATCGTTACTATTAATGACTCGATGCATAAGTGTGCATTAATGTTTCTGAAACCACCTATTAAACCCTTTTTTGTGTAGGTATGGTGTAGGTAGTGTGTAGGTAACGTGTAGGTAGCAAATGGCCAACTTTCCTTTATTTATCGTAGTTTTGGGCGATTTTGTGTAGGTGTGTAGGTAAAATCATGAATTTCATTTCAAAATTTCTTTGCGATTTAAGGAATTTATTGTATCTTTGTAGTCCGAAATGAAAAGAAAAATAGCGATATGAACATCACATTACTTAAAAAAACAAGAACGAAAGAAGTCATCAACCGCATTGAATTGGCTGAATTGGCTGGTGCCATTAAAAACGGACAGTATAAGCGGACCGTTACTGAGACTCGCGAGGTGTATCACCTCATGAATCCGCATCGACAGGCTGACGGACAGGTGTCGATACAATGGACGGGTGGCGTCAAGTTGCCAAGACTATGCTTTGCTGCCGACTATATAAACCGCAAAGGTCAGTGGCAGATGATTGCGTATAATGGTTTGGTGGTGCTTGAGGTGAACGACCTGCAGACCTACGAAAAAGCGGTGGAAATCAGGGAGTTAGCCAAGAAACTACCTGAGACGATGATGTGTTTCCTGGGCGGATCGGGTAGGAGCGTGAAGATAGTTTGCCGAGGTGAGTTATATCCTAGCGGCTCTGCGAAGCTACCATCGGAGGAACAGCTGCCTAAGGGTGAAGAGGCTATCCGCCAGTTCCACCTTAATCTATATAATACTGCGCGCCGAGCCTATCAGAACCAGTTTGGTTTCGACATCGAGTTTCTGGAGCCCCGCTTGGACCGAACGGTCTATATGAGTGCCGATCCAGAGATGGGCTTTAATGCCGATGCGCGCCCGTTCTATGCCGATGCGGAGAGCCACGAGTTGCCTCAGCCAGTCGTCATCAGTCGCGAAGAGGACCATCTGATGCCAGGCCGAACGGTCACCCGCACCTATCATCTGAACTGGACCTTCATTGTCGAGACCGTGATGGGCCATTACTTCGACCTGCCTGATGAGGATAAGGAGGCAACGCTGCTGATGCAGATTGCGTCGATGTGTTTGGACCAAGGCATCCCCAAGGCACATGCCCAGGGACTGACGATGCTGCATCCTGTGCTGAATCGCGACAAGATGCTGGTTGAGAAGATTTTCCAGACGGTCTATAGTGTGGCTGAACAGGCCGACTATCTCGAGAAGCACAAGATCCGCCCATTGAAGAGTGTGCCTGAGGACACCATTCAGGCCATGAAGACAGAGATATTCCTGAACTCCAACTTCGATATGCGCAAGAATCTGCTGACGGGTGTGGCCGAGTATCGCGAGAAGTTCAGCGACGACCAGCGATTCAAACCGTTGACAGAGGAGGTTCGCAACGATATGACGCTGAGAGCCACTGAGTTAGGGCTGAAGGCGTGGGATAGGAACGTGAACCGTTTTATCGATTCGACGCGCATAGAACAGTACGATCCCGTTAACACCTGGCTCGATAAGTTGCCTGCTTGGGACGGGCGCGATTATATCAAGGAACTTGCAATGCGCGTTCCAACGGAACAGCCGCATTGGGAGATGTATCTCCGGATGTGGCTGGTGGGTATGGTGGCGCAATGGCGCGAGAGCGATAAACAGCTGACTGGCAATGCGTTAACGCCACTGCTGATTGGTAGGCAGGGTTGCGGAAAGACGCGTTTCTGCAAAATCTTGTTACCCCCAGAACTGCGCGATTACTATAACGACAAGCTGAACTTCAAGAACGAGTTCGACCTGAACATCGCGCTGACCTCGTTTGCGCTGATTAATATCGATGAATTCGATAAAACCATGAATTCTCAGCAGATTGTGCTGAAGTACCTGTTGTCGTCGAGCGATGTCAAGTTCCGCCCGCCCTATGGCAAGACCATCAAGCTGTATCGGCGATACACCTCGTTTATCGGCACTACCAACCAGTTGAAGCCCCTTGTCGACCCAACGGGCAGTCGCCGCTTTGTCTGCGTAGGCGTCACGGGCAACATCAATTTCGAGGACAACCTCCACCACGAGCAGCTCTATGCCCAGGCCCTCCATCTGTTTAATCATGGTGAGCGCTTCTGGCTGAACGACGACGAGATTAAGACGCTGATAGCGGAAAATGAACCCTATCAGCACTTGAACGACCTGGTAGAGATGATTGGCGAGACATTCTGTCAGCCCATAGACCAGGAGTCAGGCCAATGGTGGAGTCTTGCTGACATCAGCGCTCTGTTGACATCGCGCTATGCCAATTTCGACCCAGAAACACCTTTCAAGAAGATAGGCAATGCGCTCAACGATGTGCAATTCAACTTCCAGAGTCGCCGCACCCGCCAACACATGGAGTACTGGCTGATTGAAAAATGAAAAAGGCTCCCATTTGGGAGCCTTTTTTCACTATAATAGTTTCTTAAACTTACTTGACCTCCTCGAAGTCGGCATCCTGGATGTTGTCATCCTTTGGAGACTCCTGACCACCAGCCTGTTGGTTGTAGAAGGGGCCTTGCTGCTGATCAGCACCTGGCTGAGGACCGGCCTGAGCACCTGCACCTTGGTACATCTGCTGTGAAGCAGTCTGCCAAGCATTGTTCAGGGCTGCGATGGCTGTGTCGATAGCGGCAATGTCACCTGCCTTGTGAGCATCCTTCAGCTGTTGCAGAGCCTGCTCGATGGCTGACTTGTGCTGAGCTGGGATCTTATCACCGAGTTCCTTCAGCTGGTTCTCGGTTTGGAAGATCATAGAGTCGGCCTGATTCAGCTTGTCAACACGCTCGCGCTCTTTCTTATCTGCCTCAGCATTTGCCTCAGCCTCAGCCTTCATGCGGTTGATCTCGTCCTGTGACAGACCTGATGAAGCCTCGATGCGGATAGCCTGCTCCTTACCTGTAGCCTTATCCTTGGCAGAAACCTTCAGGATACCGTTGGCATCGATATCGAAGGTTACCTCAATCTGAGGAATACCACGACGTGCTGGAGCGATACCTGTCAGGTTGAACTGACCGATACTCTTGTTCTGAGCTGCCATTGGACGCTCACCCTGCAGAACGTGGATGGTTACCTCTGTCTGATTGTCAGCTGCAGTAGAGAATGTCTCGCTCTTCTTGCAAGGAATAGTTGTGTTAGCCTCGATCAGCTTGGTCATTACACCACCCATGGTCTCGATACCCAGTGTAAGAGGAGTAACGTCGAGCAGTACGATGTCGCCTACGCCACCTTCCTTGTTCAGGATAGCACCCTGAATAGAAGCACCTACGGCTACAACCTCGTCAGGATTTACACCCTTTGAAGGCTCCTTGCCAAAATAGTTCTTAACCAGAGTCTGAACAGCTGGGATACGGCTTGAACCACCTACGAGGATAACCTCGTCGATATCGGCTGTTGTGAGGTGTGCATCAGCGATAGCCTTCTGGCATGGAGCCAAGCAAGCCTGGATCAGATCGTGAGCCAACTGCTCGAACTTAGCGCGAGTCAGCGTCTTCACCAAGTGCTTAGGTACACCGCCTACAGGCATGATGTATGGCAGGTTAATCTCAGTGCTTGTGCTTGATGACAGCTCGATCTTTGCCTTCTCAGCAGCTTCCTTCAGACGCTGCATAGCCATAGGATCGCTCTTCAGGTCAGCACCCTCGTCGTTCTTGAACTCCTGTACCAGCCAATCGATGATTACCTGGTCGAAGTCATCACCACCAAGGTGAGTATCACCATTGGTAGAGAGTACCTCGAATACGCCACCACCAAACTCCAGGATAGAGATATCGAATGTACCACCACCAAGGTCGAACACAGCTATCTTCATATCCTTGTTAGCCTTATCTACACCATAAGCCAGAGCTGCTGCTGTAGGCTCGTTTACGATACGCTTAACGTTGAGACCTGCTATCTGACCAGCCTCCTTTGTGGCCTGACGCTGAGAGTCAGAGAAGTAAGCAGGTACGGTGATAACAGCATCTGTAACCTCCTGTCCGAGATAATCCTCGGCAGTCTTCTTCATCTTCTGAAGAACCATTGCAGAAATCTCCTGTGGAGTGTACTTACGACCATTGATGTCAACACGTGGGTAACCACCCTCGTTCACTACAGAATAAGGTACGCGAGCAATCTCCTTCTCGGTCTGCTGCCAGTTCTCACCCATGAAACGCTTGATAGAGTAAACGGTGTTCTTTGGGTTAGTGATGGCCTGACGCTTGGCAGGATCACCGATCTTACGCTCACCGTTGTCAACAAAACCAACTACTGAAGGTGTTGTACGCTTACCCTCGCTGTTGGCAATTACTACTGGCTCGTTACCCTCGAATACGGCAACGCAGCTGTTGGTAGTTCCTAAGTCAATTCCAATAATCTTTCCCATAATTCTTATATTTTTAATTGTTTATATGCATGTTAATTCGGACAAAAATCCAGTGTTCAGATAGCAAAGCATGTGCCAAAACAATTTTTTCTCTACAAAATAATGACATTTTGGCACAAGAATAAAAAAAAATGCTTATCTTTGCACCAAATTATTGATCAATAGCAAAAACGACATCATGATGAAAAGAATGATTTTGTTGGCAGGATTGGCTTTAGCCGTGATGACTGCCGGTGCTCAGGACAATCCATATATCGTTAAGACGAAGAATGTGAAAAAGCCTGAGGTGAAGGTTTCTGCCACAGAGCAGAATACTGAGACTAAGGAAGATGAGCCAGAGGCAACAGACTTTCTGGGTAAGAATTTCCGTTACTACAGTATGTGCGATTGGAAGACAGGTATGCGCTTTATGGTGATGCCTGAGAAATACGACATGCTGGTGAACACATTCCGTGACGCCAATACCAATAAAGAGGTCAGCAGCACCCGTCTGCGCCATAAGATTATGGTATATCAGGGTCACGAGGATATGAGTAATGGTCGTGTGCATGTCAACTTTACTTGTGAGGACGACAACAAGAAATACTACTATGAGTTGCCCAACGGTACTTTTGATGACTACTGCTTTGGTAAGTTAGGTGTTCCCACACTGGCTTATCTGGGTGATGTGGACAAGGCTCGTGAGTTGTTGATGGACCAGGAGTTGCTGACTCGTACAGAATTCTTCCGCGAGGATACTGAATACGATGGTGACGGATTCCGTGAGGTTCGCTTTCCTAAGAATCGTGTGGTAACGGTGAAGGCTATTGGCGTTGGTACCCGTTCGTTCCCAGTTAAGATTATCGTTGAGGATGAAGAAGGCAACCAGTTCTACCAGAACGTGACGATGTCAAAGATTAACAGTGGTATGCGCGATGACGAGTTTATCGTTGACAACGAAAAATTCCTGTTCCAGGGCTCGTTTGAGTTTACTGGTGCCAATATGGCAGTATCGAAAGACATCAAGAGTTATCTGAACCAGACCGTTCATACCAAGGTTGCTACAGCTATGAGCAGTAAGGGTTCTGGTAAGGTTCGCGATATCAAGGTGCCCAAGTATACAGGTTTCATCATCGACGAGATTACCCCTGTGAAGGATAGTCGCTACTACACCTTGACACTTCGTGAGACAGAGACACGCCGTATATATTATAAAGATGTGGCATTCAAGGAGGAAGACGTAGAGGGTGACAAGATGTCAACCGTTCGTGAATATTACTTCGGCTATCTGTTCGGTATGGGCGATGGTGCTCTCCGTAATACGAGCCTGGAAACGCGTACAGCCATTCGTGAAGGTCGTGTCATTCCTGGTATGACAGAAGATGAGGTCATGATGGCAGTAGGTGAGCCTTTCCAGAAGGTTCGCGCCAGCAATGGTGTGACAGAATGGCTCTATAGTCGTTCGAACGGTGTGTTGCTGGTAGTGCAGATGAACAGCAAAGGCAAGGTGATAAAGGCTGGTGGCCGAAAGGGTCCTAAGACTAATGCTGGCACGACGAAGTCGACAGAAAAGCGCAAGAACTACGATGGACCAGAGGGTGGTACTTGGGATAATGGTACACCACTGGAGTAAATAATACCACAATAATAAAAAAGCGAGACCAAAAGTCTCGCTTTTCTTTATCCTTGATGCTTTATGCTTTATCCTTGATGGCCTGCATAATCTTTGCTTCAAGTTCATCGCAGAGCTCAGGATTGTCTTTCAGCAATGTCTTGGTAGCATCGCGTCCTTGACCCAGTTTGGAATCTCCATAAGAGAACCATGAGCCACTCTTTTTGATGATTTCGTACTCAACACCCAGGTCTACAATCTCGCCAATCTTAGAGATGCCTTCGCCAAAGGTAATCTCAAACTCAGCCTTGCGGAAGGGGGGAGCCACCTTGTTCTTGACGACTTTCACTTTTACCTGGTTACCAATAATGTTGTCGCCATCCTTGACAGCCTGAGATTTGCGGATGTCCAAACGGACAGAGGCATAGAACTTCAGAGCGTTACCACCAGTGGTTGTCTCAGGATTGCCAAACATGACACCAATCTTCTCACGCAGCTGGTTGATGAAGATACAGGTGGTATTGGTTTTCGAGATGGTACCTGTCAGTTTACGCAGAGCCTGACTCATCAGACGGGCATGCAATCCAACTGCAGAGTCGCCCATATCGCCCTCAATCTCCTTTTTGGGAGTAAGAGCTGCTACAGAGTCGACCACCAGAATGTCGATGGCTGCAGAGCGAATCAGCTGATCGGCAATCTCCAGTGCCTGCTCACCATTGTCTGGTTGTGAGATGTAGAGGTTGTCGACATCAACACCCAGCTTCTCTGCATAGAAACGGTCGAAGGCATGCTCTGCGTCGATGAAGGCAGCAATACCGCCAGCTTTCTGACACTCGGCAATAGCATGGATGGCCAGAGTGGTCTTACCTGAAGATTCAGGACCATATATCTCAATGATACGTCCCTTAGGATAGCCGCCTACACCCAGTGCAGCGTTCAGGGCAATTGATCCTGTAGGAATGACCTCTACGTTTTCTATTTTCTCGTCGCCCATTTTCATGATGCTGCCCTTGCCGAAGTCCTTCTCAATCTTTGACATAGCAGCCATGAGGGCTTTCATTTTTTCCTGTTGCGGAGTCAGCTGCTCCGTTTTCTCTTCTTTTTTTGCCATAGTTATATTTAATGTTATAGTTCTAAATCACCATCGTGAATCTCATGCCAAGGGAGTCCTTGCTTGTTGAGCTGCTCCATGAATGGATCTGGATCGAACTCCTCTACGTTGTGAACACCTGGCTTCTTCCAGAGTCCCTTGCAGAACATCATAGCACCAATCATAGCAGGTACACCAGTGGTGTAGCTTACGCCCTGCATGCCAGTCTCCTCGTAGGCAGCACGGTGCGAGCAGTTGTTGTAAACATAGTAGGTATGCTCTTTGCCATCATTGCCGATACCACGAATGCGGCAGCCAATAGAAGTCTCGCCCTCATAGTTCTCGCCCAAATCCTGTGGGTTAGGCAGCACTGCCTTCAAGAACTGCAGAGGAACAATCTTTACCTTAGCTGTACCTGAGCCATCAGCCAAAGGTGCCTCATATTCTACCTCGTCGATACGACTCATGCCAATATTCTGAATCACTTCGAGGTGCTTCAGATACTGCTGTCCGAATGTCATCCAGAAGCGTGCACGCTTGATGGTAGGGTAGTTAATGACGAGTGACTCGATTTCCTCGTGGTGCAGCAGATAGCTGTCGCGAGGGCCGATATTGGGATAGTTCAGATCCTTATGAATCTCCAGAGGTTCTGTCTCAACCCACTTGCCGTCTTCCCAATAGAGTCCCTTCTGGGTAATCTCGCGGATGTTGATTTCTGGGTTGAAGTTGGTGGCGAATGCCTTGTGGTGGTCGCCTGCATTACAGTCTACGATATCCAGATACTGAATCTCCTTAAAATGATGCTTTGCTGCATAAGCAGTATAGATGCTGGTTACACCTGGGTCAAAACCACAACCAAGGATAGCTGTGAGACCAGCCTTCTCAAAACGGTCGCGATAAGCCCACTGCCAAGAGTACTCGAAGTGTGCTTCGTCCTTTGGCTCGTAGTTGGCTGTGTCCAGATAGCTGCATCCGCATACCAGACAAGCGTCCATAATCGTCAGATCTTGATAAGGCAGGGCAAGGTTGATAACCAGTTCGGGCTTGTAGTCATTGAATAGTGCCTTCAGCTGCTCTACATCGTCGGCATCAACCTGTGCTGTCTTGATGTCGAGCTTATATCCTGCCTTGTGGATATCCTCCACAATCTTATCGCATTTAGCCTTGCGACGGCTAGCAATCATAAACTCTGTAAACACGTCAGCATTCTGAGCAATCTTAAATGCTGCAACGGTAGCCACGCCACCTGCTCCAATCATTAATACTTTTGCCATATCTTTTAATGTTTAATCTTTAATCTCATCTGCCTTAATACCCAGTGCGGCCATCAGCGAGTATCCCAGTATTTCCTGACGGAAATGGCCTCCTTCCATGGGTTGCATAGCCAGCACGGTGATGCGTTTCTCATCGTCAGCATGACGCAACCCCTCGCGTACCTTATTATATATATGCTCAGCATTGGGCACTACGATGAGGCGTTTCACCTCGGCAGCATTCGACAGCACTTGCATGGAGTCGATGAAAAGATCGTCCATTGTGGTCAGCTCTTCTACCTTGACACTACTGATCAGGAATTCGCCCAGTTTGCCACAGAATGCTTTACCGTCGAGTTCAGCATAGTTGCCAGGTTGGAAATAGTCCATCTCTTTCTGTTGATGCAACAGCACCACTTGTGTCTGATGGTCACCTTCGCGCAATCCTCCATCCAAAGCAATACATTCCAGCCATTGGGCCATATCGGCCTTGGGAATGCGTCGTCCTATCATGCGCTCAAAGTTGACAGTCAAGTCAAACGCAACCTTGTCGACGTAGTCAGCGTCGACAAGGATTACATTCTCACTCCAATTTGTTTCTTTCATACCTGCAAAGGTACGAAATGCAAAACAAATATCCAAAGAAAAACGGATTTTTTTTGGAGCAAATAATTGGTTTGTTGATGACATCTCGTCGCTATTTTCGTCTAAATTGTAACAAATAAGGCGAAATGTTTGCGAGTTTCGCAGATAATGCCTATATTTGCAGTCGAAAACGATACTTATTTACTAATTTAAATTATAACATTATGAAGAAAATTTTTACGCTTATTTCAGTTGCCTTGATGGCAATTAGTGCTAGTGCGCAATCAGAGACCCAGGTATTCTCTGTTGGCAATGGCGATTTTAACACAACGGATCCTGGCCAGGCCATTCAGGTGAAGGTTGGAGACAAGGCTTGTGCTAATGTTGCTATTCTGTCTTCACCCTATCCTGATGATATGTTTGCATTTGATAGTTATGATGCAACAAATAAAATTAATGTTTATGACGAATCACAGCCGATTGCACCATGGAGTCTTGAAGGTAATGCAGAATCAAATACTTCGATAGCTGCTCTTCAAGATGGATTTACCAGTTATTTGAAGGGTAAAGGTAATCCATTTATCACTAATGTATTTGAATGGGAATATGATTCAGATAAAACTCGTATGAAGTTGGTAGATGTTAACAGCACTAACACACCTTATACTCCTGATTGTGGAAAACTTCCTATTCGTGGAACCTATGTTAGAATTACTCCTATTGTAAAGGGTACGTTTAAGTTTGGCGCTTTTATTTTTAAAGGTAATCATCCCTTATATGTAGTTGATGAAGCAACTAAGACTCCTATGGCCGCATCAAATATTAAGGTTTCTGGTTTCTTCCAGAACAATTTATGGGAAGGTAACTTTAAGGAAGAGGGCCTAGAGAAGAATGAGGAAGAAAAATATGTTGTTCCTGCAGGTAAGACATGTGCTGATATGGTTCCTTATTTGAAAGAGTGGGAAATGCCTGAAGATTATATTGTTCAGCATCAGTCTTCTGGTAATCAGAATCGTCCCTTTATGGGTGTTTTTGAATTTTCAGTTGAAGCAGGTAAGAGCTATATGATTTTCTGTCCTAAGAGTCAGGTTGGCTTCTATGGTTTCGCTTATACTTATGACAAGTCAGAGTTTGATGCAGCAGATCCTCTGCCCGATCCAGAAACTCCTCAAGGACCTACCACAGGCATCACTTCAGTTAAGGCTGCTGACGCTGTCAATGCTCCAATGTTCAACCTCGCTGGTCAGCGTGTGAACAACGGCTATAAGGGTGTTGTGATTCAGAACGGTAAGAAGTTCATGCAGAAGTAATTGCACGAACAATATGATAAAGCAATAGGGGCGGAGCTCAGGCTTTCGCCCCTTATTTTTCCAAAAGAGACGGGTTATGAAAAGAATGATGTTGATGATCCTGGGTTTGATGGCAACCATCGCAGGAAAGAGTCAGACACTGGCCTTCCCCACAGCTGAGGGCTTTGGCAAGTATGCCTCTGGTGGTCGAGGAGGTAAAGTTGTTGAGGTGACTAATCTCAACGACTCAGGTGAAGGCTCTTTACGCTGGGCACTGACTGAGGCAGGACGCGAGAATGCTACTATCGTGTTCAGGGTGAGCGGCATCATCAATATCGGACCTAACCCACAACGAAAGAACGAACGTTCGATACGTGCAAAACTGAAGAATGTGACGATTGCAGGTCAGACGGCACCAGGTGAAGGCATTCTGATAAGAGGTGGAAAACTGAACCTGGGTGGGTCGGAGAATGTCATTATCCGTAATATCCGCTCTCGTTTGGGCACTTTGGGTGATACAGCGAAGTCGAAGAAAGAAAACTTCATAGAGGGTGGAGCTATTGGTATTGAGAATGCTCGTAACATCATCATCGACCATTGCTGTTTTGGATGGAGTGGCGAAGAAAATGTCACGATGTATGACAATCACTATACCACGCTGCAGTGGTGTATCATCCATGAAGGGCTGCATGATGCAGGCCATAAGAAAGGAGTCAGAGGCTATGGTTGTCAGTGGGGTGGCTCGCCAGCTACGTTCCATCATAACCTGTTGGTGAATAACGATAGCCGATCAGCACGTATCAATGGGGCCTCGAATCCGAATGGCGACAAGAATGTCTTTCTGGAGTATATTAATAACGTAAACTTCAACTGGGGACGTCGCAATTCCTGCTATGGTGGCGAGAACGAAGCGGGCGATGGGAGTACACATGAGTGTAACTTCGTAGGCAATTACTACAAGCCAGGTCCTGCCCATCCTCAGGATAATGTGCTGATAGAACTGAGCAATGCCCGTAAGGGTAAGCAGCTGACATCACCTTCTGTCTGGTATATGAAGGACAACGTGATGGAGGGTGTAAAGACAAAAGACAGTTGGCAACTTATCAGCAACAAAACAGGCTATAGCGTGGAACAGCAGAAGTCTGACCGTTTATTACAACCCGCAGATTATTCCTCCTATCTCACCAAAGCCGAATCAGCCAAGAAGGCTTATAAGAAAGTGCTGGCTAAAGCAGGCACTATTCAGCGTGATGCTGTGGAACAGAGAATCATCGAGGATGTGCGAAGTGGACAGCCCAAATATCAAGGTAAGTCAGCCAACAAACCAGGCATCATCGATAGTCCTGCAGATGCAGATGGTTGGCCTCAATATGGTGAGGCGACACCAATAGTCGATAATGATCATGACGGAATGGCAGACGATTGGGAGTGTGCCAATGGTTTGGACCCAATGAATCCTGATGATCGCAATAAAGTTTTGTCGAAAGACGGCTATACAGCCCTTGAGGTTTATCTAAATAGTTTGATGGGTGAGTAAAATAAGTTAATAATGATCTGTATGAAATGTTGGCTAACAATTCTTTTAATAACTGTCTTTGACCTCTCGGCTCAGGCAGAGGAGACTGTAGATATTTCGTCGAGGTTTTCATCTTGTTGGGGTGGCTCGGAAAGTTTTACTCGCAATGCTGACGGCACTATCACTTTTAGAGCACAGCATTGGGGTGGTCTTGCTGCTTGGATTGGTGACGAGGACTGGTCGGAATATAGCCAGTTGGTGTTTGAACTGGCGGAGCCCTCACCTTGTGTCGTCCAGCCTATCGTACTATATCCTGATGGTGTAGAATCAGACCGTCACTATATGGAAGCAGGTACGACCAAAGCCTTTGTCGAACTGTCGGAGAGCAAACGCCAGCATGTCATGAATGTTGCTTTACAAACTGACAGGCCAGCAACGTTAGTCATTACTCGCATTTATCTGGTAAAAGAGCCTTTGCAAGACTATGGTGAGCAGAAGGGGCAGTTGCGTATTAACGAGTTGATGCAGTCGAATATTGATTGTATCATGGACGATCTGAATGATTTTCCAGACTCGTGGGTAGAGCTATATAATAGTGGTTCGACACCTGTCAACCTGAGACGTTACAAGCTAGGGTTGACTAACGACGTCAACGAAGCTTGGCAGCTGCCTTCCCAGACTGTTGAGGCAGGCCAGTTTGTCATTGTCTATTGTGATAAAGTAGGTAAAAAACTTCATACTGATTTCAGGTTGGATTCTGGTAAGGGTGGCTCTGTCTATCTGTTTTTCAACGACGAGGTAGACGACAAACGAGAAAAGATAGAAAAGCAGCCAGCACCAAATATTTCACTTGGCTACAAGAGTGAGACAGACCTTACATGGGATTATCAGTATCAGCCTACGCCAGGTGCACCTAATTGTGGCACGCTTTGTTCGAAAAAGAAACTATTGGGTGAGCCGATATTCAGCGAGAAGGGCAGGGTGCTGACCAGTAGTACTACTCTGGAACTTCAGCTGTCGCCACAAGCAGACTCACCTGATGGTACTGTTGTCCGTTATACCCTTGACGGCAGTGAACCTACAGCAAATAGTTCTGCTTATACAACGCCTATCACTATCAACAAGACGACAACGGTGAGGGCTAAGGCTTTCTATGACGGATACTTGTCAGCTCGCAGCGCTACTCAGTCGTACATCTTCCTTGAACGAGATATGACACTGCCTGTCATCTCATTGGTTATGGACCAGCGTTATTGGAGCGATGCGAAGTTGGGTATCATAAAGAATAATACGTCAGATAAGCGCAATGACTGGCGACGTCCTGTTAATTTCGAGTATTTTGAGTCGCCCAATAGTGGCAGTAAACTTAACCAATTGGGCGAAACACGCGTTCAAGGTGGTGCTTCAAGAGGCGCTAAACTGAAGTCGTTGGCTATTTATGCCAATAAGCGTTTTGGTGAGAAGCGTTTTTCCTACGAATTCTTCCCAGATCAACGCCCTGGCGATACAGAATTCAAGTCGTTGGTGTTACGTAATGCAGGTAACGATTTCGATTATCTCTTGATGCGAGATGCTGTCATCCAGCGCACTATGGCCCAACATGCTGACTTGGACTGGCAGGCTTGGCGTCCCGCTATCGTATTCAAGAATGGTGTGTATAAAGGTATACTTAATATCCGTGAACGCTCTAATGAGGACAATATTTATACCCATTATAACAAGTTGGAAGACATTGATATGTTTGAAAACTGGGGTGAGTTGAAAGGAGGCGATTGGGAGAACTTTAACCGTTTCAAAGCTTTCTATCAGGAAAAAGGGCATACATTGGCAGAATATGAGCAATGGATGGACTGCACTGAGTTTGCTAACTTGATGATAATGAACCTCTATTATAGCAACCGTGACTTCCCTGGTAACAATATTGTTCTTTGGAGACCACGTGCAGAAGGTGGTCGTTGGCGTTTCATTGCTAAAGATACAGACTTCGGTCTAGGACTTTATGGTCATCCGTCAAGTTACAAGACCATTGAATGGCTCTATGATCATAACTACCACAATGGGTCCAATAACTGGGCAACAGGTGAAAACGAAACTATGTTGTTCCGTCACATGATGGACGATGCAGATTTCCGCAAATTGTTTCTTGACCGTGCAGCCATCTATATGGGTGACTTCTTGAACGAACGTGGAACGAGGGCTATCTGGGATCCAATGGTGGAAATGATCAAGGAGGAGTTCCCCTATCATAAGAAAGCTGTCAATGGTTGGATTAACTATGACGAAGAGTTGAAGAATGCCCGTCGTTGGGTGAAAGAACGTACAGACTATTTCTATCAGCAACTGGCAGACTTCTACCACTGCGGTACTCCCACTATATTGACTATTAATAAAGATATTCCATCTGATAAATTGACAGCCGTGACTATCAGTATGAACAATATTCCGTTGAGTCAGCCAGTCTTCGATGGTAAGTTCTTTGCTAGTAACGAGGTAATACTGAGTGCGGAAGGTGGTGAGCAGCCAGTGAAAGGTTGGCAGATTGTTCAGGTAAACAATGATGGTTCAAAGTCGGAGAGTGTTGTCAATGGTGAGCACTATACTTTCACGATGCCTTCATGTAAGTCGCTCATCGTGAATGCTTTATTCGAGACTTCAGGCATTCATACCATAACACTTCCCGACAAACATTCCGACTCTTGGTACACAGTTGATGGTCGCCGTTTGAATGGGCGTCCGCAACAAAGAGGTCTTTTTATTAATGCAGGTCGGAAGATTGTCGTTAAATAAATAATAATCAGATAGTTATTTCGCCACTGCCGTAGCAACGGTGGTGGCGATTGTCATATATGACACAGAACTGACCAGGGGCTACGCCATGTATTGGAGCATCTGCATGGACCAAATATCTGCCTTCGCCCATCTGTTCTAGTCGTGCTGGCAGATAGTCGGGAGTATGACGTATTTTCAGCGTAATGTCTGTTGGTGGTAACTGCCCGTTGATGCTATGAAAGGCATGGATGGGAAACTCCTGCTTATAGGCACTTTCTGGGTCGTAGCCATGTGACACATAGATGATATTCTTTTCGATGTCTTTCTTGATGACAAACCAAGGGCCACCACCTAGTCCCATACCTTTCCGTTGTCCGATGGTATGAAACCAGTGACCTTTGTGTGGACCAATCTTTTTGCCAGTTTCCAGTTCTATTACGTCACCAGGCTGTTCGCCTAAATAACGACGGATATAGTCATTATAGTTGATTTTGCCTAAGAAACAGATGCCCTGGGAGTCGCGACGATGGGCTGGTGCCAGATGCTCACGTTCAGCAATCTCTCGTACTTCCTCCTTCATCATGTGACCTATGGGAAACAGGGCCTTTTGTAATTGCCAGTCATAGATTTGTGCTAGGAAGTCTGTCTGGTCCTTCACAGGGTCAGGGCTGGTGCAGAGCCACTTACGTCCTTCGGCATCCAATTCCGTCTGTGCATAATGACCAGTGGCGATGAAGTCGTAATCATGACCTCGTTTTTCATGAAATGCCCCAAACTTGATCAGCCTATTGCACATCACATCTGGATTAGGTGTCAGACCAGCCTTCACCTTATCCATCGTATATTTGGTAACTTGGTCCCAATATTCCCTATGGCAGTCGATGATTTCCAACTTGCAGTTGTACTTGTGCGCCACAGCCGTTGCCATCTCCAAATCCTCTTCGCTGGAGCAGTCCCATTCCTCTTCTTCCTCAGGTCCTATCTTAATATAGAAACAATCTGGCTGCAGTCCTTGGCGCACCAGTTCATAGAGCACCACGGAGGAATCGACACCACCAGAAAGGAGTACGGCAATCTTCTTTTCTTTTAAATTCATGCTGCAAAGGTACTAAATTTTTTCGAAAACTCGTTAAATAGCTTGGAAGTTACGTAAAATTCTCCTATCTTTGCATACAATAACCAAACATGCGCGTATATGAAACATAAAATATTCATTGTCGTGGCTACTATCATGTTAGTGCCTATGGGACTTTTTGGACAGACATATCAATCGCTTTGGAAGCAAGTAGAAGAGGCTCAAAAGAAGGATCATCCTCAAACAGCCATGAGCCATCTGGAGAAAATAGAGAAGAAGGCTGAGAAGGAGTTGGCATACGGCCAACTGCTAAAGTCTACTTTGCTATATGCCAGTCTGCAGGCAGAGATAGCCCCTGATTCCTTGCAACCAGCTGTTGCCCGTTTGGAAACAAGGGAAAAGGGGACCAAGGATGTCGCATTGAAGTGTGTCTATGATGCTGTCTTGGCGAAAATCTATGAGCAAAACCACCAGTTAGATATGGACAACTGGTTGGTAAAAGCCCAAGAATACAAAAAGGCAGCTTTGGCTCATCCAGAGGCTTTGGCTCAGGTGCAGACTCCCTCTTACGAACCTTTTGTTGTCAAGGGAAAGGATAGTGAGATTTATGACCACGACTTGCTCAGTGTAGTAGGCCAGGAGTTGAATGCCTGGACGTGGCTAAATGATTATTATGTTAAAGTTGGTAATCGTCGAGCAGCCTGTCTGACAGCACTGAACATGGGTTATAGTATTCCTCAGCTTGATTCTTTGATGACAGTCTATGGCGATCTTCCAGAGGCCTGCGAATTAGCTATCAAGCGTCTGAGTATGATGGGTGTTGAATATACGAATGCCCAGCGGGCTGAATTTATACAGGAATCACTGAAGCGATGGGGTGAATGGAAACGTTCCAATAGCCTGCGTAATTCTTGGAGTTCTCTGACAAATCCGACCTTTAGTATTTCTGCAGAATGGAATGTGATTGAGGTCAACAAACCCCAGACGGTTCAGTTGAATTCCCTGCGCCATCTGGATCAACTTAGCATGCGAGTCTATCGCACTGGTCTTAAAGGTAATACAGATCTCAACCCCAATGTGGAGGAAGACTATAAGAAAATAAAAAATAACCTGACAGAAATAAATGAAGCAGGACGAACGCTGACTTTTAGTGGTCATGAGATCTATGATTATTTTAATGACTCGCTCCAGCTGCAGGCCCTGACTCCTGGTGTCTATATGTTGGAATTTACCAGTCAACCCACAACTAAGGTTGTCCGTTCACTCTATTTTGTTTCCGGCATTCGTCTGCTCACTCAGCATATGCCTAATCAAAAGATACGGTTTGTGGTGGTTGATGCTACAACGGGACAGCCTGTTAGCAATGCTTCTATAACTCTTTCTTTCAATAGATATTCAGGCAGTCGTTTTACAAAGCTATTGCACTGTAATCCTAAAGGTGAGGTAATCTTTGATAACTCTTCTAACGAACGCCTGTATTCTGCTTTTGCCCATACACGCAGCGACGAATATTGTCCAGAATCTAATACTTATGGGAGTTATTCCTATTATGAGCGTGCCTATGGTGTCGAGCATATCAACCTGTTTACTGATCGCAGCATCTATCGTCCAGGACAGACGGTTCATGTCGCTGCTATAGTATGGAAGGAACAATCAGCGATTGAGCAGGAGGCTGTAGCCGACAAACGTGTTAATATGGAGTTGCGTGATGCCAACTATAAGGTGGTAAGCGAAAAGAAACTGACTACCGATCAATTTGGTAAATGCAGTACGACGTTTACATTGCCTACAGGTCTTCTGAACGGACGATATACTATTCGTGGTAATGGTAGTAGCACCACGATTCGGGTGGAAGAATATAAGCGTCCTACGTTCCAAGTGACGTTTGATGAATACAAGGAAACATACCAAAATGGTGATACTGTACATGCTAAGGGAAAGGCCATGAGTTTTGCTGGTGTGCCAGTACAGAGTGCTAAAGTTAAGTATACCGTACGTCGTCAAGTAGCCTTCTGGTGGATGTCTTATTCCTGGTATTGGGAGAGTGGCTATTTAGGAAATGCTCTTGCGAAAGAGGTGGTGAAAGAAGGTGAGGCAACGACTGATGACGATGGTACTTTTGAGGTCCTGATGCCTATGAACCTGCCAGATGATATGGATAGAAGTCCTATGTACTTTACTTTCGTGGTAGAGGCTGATGTTACGGACGTGGCAGGCGAGACGCATAGTGGAACGATGAGTTTGCCATTGGGGTCTAAGCCCACGGCGTTGACCTGTAATCTGCCTCAGAAGGTACGTAGCGACCAATTACCCCAAATGACTTTCCATCGTAGAAATGCTGCGGGTAAACCCATTGAAGGCAAGGTTAAGTATCGTCTTGATGAAGGCAAATGGAAGGAATGTGATGCCAATGTAGCACTCGATATCTTGAATAAGCCGAAGAGTGGTGAACATCATCTGGAGGCTGTTTGCCAAACAGATACTGTTGACATGAAGTTCGTAGTGTTTGGTCTTGACGACAAACGTCCTGCTACCACAACTAGCGATTGGTTCTATGTCTCAGACAACAGATTCCCTAACGATAACAAACCAGTCACAGTACAAGTGGGATCTTCTGACCCTCAGGTGCATATCGTTTATAGTGTTTTTGCAGGTAAAGAGGTCATTGAGAGTGGTTCAGTAGATAAGAATGGTGAGCTGTTTAATCGTAAGTTTACCTATGAGGAAGACTATGGAAATGGATTGCTGCTTACTTTCGCATGGGTAAAGAATGGTCAAAGATATCAGCATACAACTCAAATAGAGCGTCCAATTCCATCCAAACAGTTGACAATGAGATGGGAAACGTTCCGTGACCGTCTGAAACCTGGGCAGGAAGAGGAATGGCGACTGAAGGTGCTGAATCCTGATGGTAAACCAGCCAATGCCAGTATGATGGCTGTGCTCTACGATAAGAGTCTTGATCAGATAGCTCCACATTTCTGGTCATTCAATCCTTATTCCTATATGGGACAGCCATCAACAACGTGGCAGTGGCCTTCTTTCTCTCATTTACGTGCGAATGCTTCTATGTGGTATAAGACATTGAATGTACCATCGCTTCGTTTCAGTGCCTTCAATCATGAGGTCTATCCTTCTTATCACTATATGTCTTCGTTACGGTTACGTGGCTCTACTCGTATGCTTGCTAAGAGTTCTGCTTCTAATGATATGATGTTGATGGAAGCTCCGATGGGCTCGGCTGCTGTTGCAACAGAAGAATCAGCGGATCGTGAAACAGTAGCATTTGGATTAGCAGAGAAGAAGGAGGTAACACAAGAGTCACAAACTGAAGAACTCAAGCAAGAAGAGGCTCAGGTTCGCGAGAATCTTAACGAGACAGCTTTCTGCTATCCTACATTGGAAACAGACGAAGAGGGAGTTGTCACCATGAAGTTTACATTGCCAGAGAGCCTGACAACTTGGCGTTTTATGGGAATTTCCCATACTACTAATATGCTCCATGGCTATTTGGGTGGAGAAGCTGTGGCACAAAAAGATGTGATGGTGCAACCCAATATTCCTCGTTTTGTGCGTATGGGTGACGAAGCTCAGATTTCTGCCCGTATCTTCAATATTTCAGAAAGAAATGTCAGTGGAACAGCTAAGTTGCAGTTGCTGAATCCAGAAGACAATAAGGTCGTATGCCAAAAGGAACTGTCTTTCAATGCTGAGGCTGGTAAGACGGCTCAGGTCACCTTCCCGATGCCTTCTGATGAAGAACTCCTTTCAGCTTATTCTCTTCTTATTTGTAAGGTGGTGGTAATGGGTGACGGCTTCTCTGATGGAGAACAGCACTATCTTCCCATTTTGCCTAATCGTGAGTATGTCACCCGTACCGTTCCTTTCACCCAACATAATCCTGGTGTGAAGACTATTGACTTGACCAAGCTTTTCCCAGTTGGCACTACTCAGCAGAAGCTGACAGTGGAATACACTAATAATCCAGCTTGGCTGATGGTACAAGCTTTGCCTACTGTTGGACAGCCTCATGAACATAGTGCCATTGATCAAGCGGCATCTTACTACAGCAATCTACTGGCGCAGCATCTCATGCAGCAAAGTCCACAGGCAAAAGCCACATTCGAACAGTGGAAACGTGAGGAACGTCAGGAACCCACATTGGCTAGCCAGTTGCAGAAGAATGAAGAATTGAAAGATCTGATTTTGGCTGAGACACCATGGGTATGGGCTGCAGACAGGGAATCAGAACAGCGGCAGATGCTGAGTGAATTCTTTGATGCGAATGCCATCAACAATCGTTTGAATACAGCGGTTGAAAAGTTGAAGAAGCTACAGCTTTCAGATGGCTCCTTTAGTTGGTATCCCGGTATGCCTGGAAGTATATATATCACTTTATCTGTTGAGGAGATGATGGCCCGTCTTTCCCAAATGGTAGGTTTGAAGCATGATATGCAGCAAATGCGTGATAAAGCCTTCAAATTCCTGGGTAAGGAGATGGTAGAAATGGTGAAAGAGATGAAGAAGGAGGAAAAACGAGGAGTGAAGCCTACTTTCCCGTCATTTACGGCTTTACGATGGCTTTATGTATGTGCTATTGATCATCCTGAATTACCAAAGGATGTGGCATCGGCTAATGGCTATCTGATTAAGTTGTTGAAGAAGGAAACTCGTCGTCAGACGATATACGAGAAAGCATTGTCTGCTATTGTCTTTGCTCAGAGTGGTGACAGACTCTTGGCTGAAAGTTATGTGAAGAGTCTGAAGGAATACACCGTATATACGGAGGAGATGGGTAGGTATTATGATACGCCACGTGCTAGCTATTCATGGTATGATTATAAGATTCCGACTGAGGTGGCTGCTATTGAGGCTATCCAGAAAGTAGTACCACAGGATCAGCAAACAATTGACGAGATGCGTCGCTGGTTGTTGCAGGAGAAACGTACACAAGCTTGGAACACTCCTATCAATAGTGTTAATGCCATCTTTGCTTTCCTGGGATTGTCGAAGTCTGAAAGTCCTCTTGATGCCAAGGGTGATCCAACCATACTTGCCATTGATGGAAAACCAATGGATCTGCCTAAGGCAACTGCAGGTTTAGGTTATGTGAAGCAAGCGATCAGTCAGCCTCAAGGTGCGACCTTTACTGCAACCAAGACTTCTGAAGGTACTTCATGGGGTGCTGTCTATGCCCAGTTCTTGCAGAAGACCTCAGAGGTGGAAGTTTCACAGAGTGGTATCAGCATCAAACGTGATGTGTTGGTAAATGGTAAGCCGTCAGCTACCACAGGTCTTAAGGTTGGCGATCGTATCAAGATTCGGATAATCATCGAGAGCACTCGCGACCTCGATTTCGTTCAGGTGGTAGATCGTCGTGCTGCATGTATGGAACCACTGAAGCAGTTGTCTGGTTATCAGAATGGTGCCTATTGCTCGCCTAAGGACTATGCGACTCATTATTTCTACTATGGCATATCAAAAGGCAAACATGTTATTGAGACAGAATACTATATTGATCGTGCTGGTTGTTATGAAACAGGCACTTGTACAGTGGGGTGTGCCTATGCTCCGGAATACAGAGCTACAGCCCCCTCAATCACTTTTAATATTAGCAAATGATGAAACGAAAATCACTGATAATTCACCTTCTGCTGTTGACTGCACTCCCTGTTGTGGCCCAGAAGTTAGTAGCTGAGAAAACGACTATTGATGTGGGTAAGACAGGCTATGAGATGCCTGTTACGGCCACCTTCGAGTTTCGTAATAAGAGTATGCGTCGATTGAAAATATCGGAGGTGAGACCCGACTGTAATTGTACTCTGATAGAATATCCCAAGGAAGATATAGGAATGGGTGACAGATTCGAGATCAAGATGACATACGATGCTAAACAGCTAGGTCATTTTGATAAGCAGGCTGCCATTATCAGCAATGGTACTAAGAAACCTATTTATATCCGTATGAAGGGTGTGGTGCTGGCAGATTATGTCGACCTTTCAGGGTCTTATCCTATTGCAATGGGTGACATGAATCTAGATCGTAATAATCTGGAGTTTGATGACATTAACAAAGGTGACTACCAAGTTCAGGAATTGCTAATATATAATAATGGTACGCGTGTGAACCAGCCCAATCTGATGCATCTTCCTGACTATCTGACAGCTAAGGTGACTCCAGAACGGTTGGCACCTGGTCGTGCAGGAAAAATTACGGTTACCCTTAATTCTGCGAAGTTGCACGATTATGGTTTGACTCAAACCTCTATCTATCTGGCTTCAAATCCTGGTGACAAGGTTCGTCCTGACCATGAAATCAATGTGTCTGCAGTTCTATTGCCATCGTTTGCTAATATGACAGCCGAACAGCGTCAGTATGCTCCAAAGTTGCAGCTTTCTAAAGAGCAGATAGACATTCAATTTGATGGAAAATCAAAGAAGACGGACGTTATTGAACTAACCAATGCAGGGCATACAGAGTTGAATATCTCCTCTTTGCAGATGTTTACAGGTGGGCTGAAAATATCATTAGGTAAGCGTCGATTGTCCCCTGGCGAGTCTACCAAGTTGAAAGTGACAGCTTTCCGTAACGAACTGCAGAGAGTCCGCATACGTCCCAGAATCCTGATGATTACCAACGACCCTGCTAAGTCGAAGGTTGCCATCGCCATCAATGCAAAGTAACACCCAACAAATTCTTACAACATGGAACATCCCGAAAATAGTTCAGAATATGCCGGACTGCAAGTTAATAGTGGTGTAGCGCAGCCTAGTATCATCAATCCCTATCTGAAGCGTAATCGCTTTCGTCGTCGTGAACTCTCTGCTGCTGAGATGGTAGAGGGTATCGTGAAAGGCGATGTTACTATCTTGTCGCAGGCAGTGACGTTGGTGGAGAGTGTAAATCCTGACCATCAGGCAAAGGCGCAGGAAGTCATTAATATGTGTCTGCCCTATAGTGGTCATTCCATTCGTGTGGGTATTAGTGGTGTACCAGGTGCAGGAAAGTCGACCTCTATCGATGAGTTTGGAATTCATGTATTGAAAGAGAAGGGTGGAAAGTTGGCCGTTTTAGCTATTGACCCAAGCAGCGAGCGTACAAAGGGTAGTATTTTGGGTGATAAGACGCGTATGGAGAAGCTCTCAGTTCATCCTGACTCCTTCATTCGTCCTAGTCCTACAGCAGGATCTTTGGGTGGAGTGGCTCGTAAGACGCGTGAAACGATTATCCTTTGTGAGGCAGCAGGCTTCGACAAGATTTTCGTTGAAACCGTTGGCGTAGGACAGAGCGAGACAGCTTGTCATTCGATGGTAGACTTCTTTCTGCTAATCCAGTTGGCAGGCACAGGCGATGAACTTCAGGGAATTAAACGTGGTATTATGGAAATTAGCGATGGCATTGTTATCAATAAGTGTGATGGCGATAATGTGGATCGATGTCACATGGCTGCTACCAATTTTCGAAATGCTCTCCATTTCTTTCCGATGCCCGAGAGTGGTTGGGCTCCTAAGGTAATGTGCTACAGTGGATTTTATGGTACAGGTATCAAAGAAATCTGGGATATGATTTACCAGTATATTGATTTTGTGAAAGCCAATGGTTATTTTGATTATCGTCGTAATGAACAGTCTAAATACTGGATGTATGAAAGTATTAATGAGTATTTACGCCTGAACTTCTATAATAATCCTATGATCCATCAACAGTTACAAGCTGCTGAACGCACAGTGCTGGCAGGTGAGCAGACCTCGTTTACTGCAGCTCAACGTTTATTGGATACGTATTTCGAACAATTAAGACATGTTACAGATTGAGATAGACAACGGTAGTGGGTTCTGTTTTGGTGTGACCACTGCCATACAGAAAGCTGAAGAGGAATTAGCAAAAGGCACATTACTCTATTGTTTGGGTGATATCGTACATAATGGTATGGAGTGTGAACGCTTGCGTGAAATGGGACTTATCACCATCAATCACGATGAGATGCGCCAATTGCATGATGTCAAAGTGTTGTTGCGTGCTCATGGCGAGCCACCTGAAACATATGAATTAGCCCGTCAGAACAATATAGAGATTATCGATGCCACCTGTCCTGTGGTATTACAGTTACAAAAACGCATTAAGAAACAGTATGAGGCAGGTGCAGGTCAGATTGTCATATTTGGCAAGAAAGGTCATGCTGAGGTGTTGGGGTTGGTTGGTCAAACCCATTCAGATGCTATTATCATCGAACATTTCAACGAGGTCAGTCAGTTGGATTTCTCGAAAGATATCTATCTCTATTCGCAGACCACCAAGTCACTTGACGAATTTCATCGTATTATAGAGTATATTCAGGCTCACATCTCACCTGAAGCAACTTTCAAGAGTTTCGATACCATCTGCCGTTCTGTAGCTAACCGTATGCCTAATATCTCGCAGTATGCCTCACGCCACGATCTCATCCTCTTTGTCTGCGGACGTAAGAGTTCTAATGGAAAAGTGCTCTTTGAAGAATGTCGGCGTGTTAATCCCAATACTCATCTTATAGAGGGACCTGAAGAAATAAACCCACAGTGGCTTGAGGGTATCAAGACTGTGGGTATTTGTGGAGCTACATCTACGCCCAAATGGCTCATGGAACAATGTCGTGATGCCATTAGCAAAATGGAGCAATAAAGATATTATTGGACGGCTTCGTTGAAACGATCCATCAGCCACTGTTTTTGTTCGCTGATAGTCATATTAGAATTGTCCAGTTCTATGGCATCGTCAGCCTTCTTCAGAGGTGACACTTCGCGGTGTGAGTCAATGTAGTCGCGTTCCTGGACATTCTTCAATATGTCATCGTAGTTTGCTTCCATACCCTTTTGCTTTAGCTCGTCATAACGCCGTTGGGCACGTACTTCTGCGCTAGCTGTGACAAACACTTTCAACTCTGCGTCTGGGAATACCACGGTTCCTATGTCTCGTCCGTCCATGACCACTCCCTTGTCCTGTCCCATCAGTTGTTGCTGAGCCACCATAGCTTCTCTCACAAAGCCGAGGGTAGCAATGGGACTCACGTGGTTTGATACTTCCATGGTGCGTATCTCCTTTTCTACTAGTTCACCATTAAGATAGGTGTCTGGGCGTCCTGTTTCAGCGTTGAACTTAAAGGAAATTTTGATGTTTGGCATCTCATTGCGCAATTCATCTTCTTTGATGCCATCTGCAGTGAAGAGTCCGTGGCGCAGAGCATAGAGAGTCACGCTGCGATACATGGCTCCAGTGTCAACATATACGTAGCCCACTTCGCGGGCCAGGTCTTTGGCCATCGTGCTTTTTCCGCATGAGCTGTGGCCATCAATAGCTATAGTTATTTTTTTCATAATGCGTAAGTAACGTTTACAAGAAAAGAGGAGGCTGATACATGGTATTTCGCATAAGCTAGATGCAATTTGAATCGCTGTTGCTGAATACCACCTCCTAGGGAGAAGCCTGCTCCGTGGTTTGATTCACCTTCATCATCCGTAATCTTCATTTCGCTTGAGCGACGGAAGTTATAGCCTGCTGCGATATAGATATTATAACCTAACAGAAGATCGCCTCCCACTGCCAGATGTTTGATAAATCCCTGATCCCATTTGTTTAATCTTGAGAGTGTGGCGGACAAGCGCAAAGGCGATCCGATAAGCCGCTTGCTAACACCAATCTGCAAGTCAAGTGGAATGCGCTCGAACTCATCCTCATAGGCTTTAATCTGTCCTCCCAGATTCTTGGCAACAGCAGCCACAGACCATCCTTTTTCTTCGTTATAGTAATGAATGCCGAGGTCGAAACCTACTGCTGCAGAAGAATAACTGCCCAAAGTTGACGAGATGAATCGGGCAGTGATACCACCATATATATGCTTGCCCAATTGATAGGCAAACGAGCCGGCCAAAGCTATATCCCTAGCAGAGAAATCACCTTGCTGCACATTGTCTTCAGTAACCTCCTTCATCTTTCCATAGTCCATGTATTGAGCAGAAACGCCCCAAGTGCCTTTCTTTTTCAGGGCCTTCACAAATGAAGCAGAACCAGTCTTGGCTCCCTCCATATAGGTCATGTAGTTCAGATTTATACTTTTATCCGATACTCCGCAGATGAGAGCTGGGTTATGGAATATCAGGGTGGGGTCGTCGTCTGTCAGAGTGATGTTGTCACCTCCTAATGCGGCAGAATGAGCACTCACGGGCAGTCGCAAGAAGCTGTATACCTCCTGGCTCTCCTGTGCTCTGCTCACAAGAGCAGAAAGGATGAATATAACAACAAAAACACTTTTTTTCATCTAATAATCTCTAAAACCGGTGCAAAGATAACAATTAATTCTTAATTTATTTGTACCTTTGCCAAATAATTAACGTAGCATAGCAGATTTTATTGCGCAGATAATGGAACAAAAGAAGACACAACGTGCTGATATGGAACAGCGACGAACCACAGGATTTCTGTTGGGTCTTATTTTTGTTTTGTCTCTTTTCTACGTTTCGTTAGAGTGGAACTCGTCCGATATTGTTGATGATATCGACCCCATTGATCTTGACGAACTGACACATGAAAGCGAATTGGTGCCTATGTCCAATGAGGATGTTACCACTCAGTTAGAGGAGCGTCAACAGGTGGAGCAGGCTGAGCAGTTGAACGTGGTCGACGATGATGTGGAGATTGTACAACCCGATGAACAATTGGAGGGAGAAGGCGAAGACGAAGGTGAAGGTGAGGATGACGAAACGCTTCTAAAGGAAATGCAAGAAGACGATAAGGCGTTAGCCTCCCTGAATGTTGACCCAAATAACCCTCTTAATTTCCATGTTGTTGAGGATCTTCCTCAGTATCCTGGTGGTGCAGTCGAGTTTATGAAATGGCTCTCTAAGAATCTCACTTATCCCTCGCAGGCTCGCAGTCGTAAGACACAGGGTAAAGTGGTGGCAGTCTTCTATGTCGAGAAGGATGGCTCTATTACGGGCGTCAGTGTCACCAAATCTCTCTCACCAGAATGTGACAATGAAGCGCTTCGTGTATTGCGTAAAATGCCCAAGTGGCAACCAGGCATCCAGAATGATAAGCCATGTCGTACTAAGGTATGTATTCCCATCGTGTTTAAATTATAGCTAAAGATATGAAACAACTTACTTCCGATGAAATTCTGCAAAAGGTCAATGATTTTCTCGATCATCTGCCTTACGATCGCCGTCCGGCATCGCTCTATGAACCTGTTAAGTATGTCCTCTCTTTGGGAGGCAAGCGCATTCGCCCTGTTCTCATGCTGTTGGGGTATAACCTTTGGTGCGAACAGCCTGAGGATATCCTCATGACAGCTTGTGGTATTGAGACTTATCATAACTACACGCTGCTTCATGATGACCTGATGGATAATGCCGATTTGCGTCGTGGTCATGATACTGTACATCGTCGTTGGAATGCCAATACAGCCATTCTTTCTGGAGACTCTATGTTGGTACTGGCCTACGAACGTGTGGCTCAAGTTCCTGCAGATAAATTGCGTTCTGTTCTCGATCTCTTCACCGTTACTGCTTTGGAGATTGGAGAAGGGCAGGAGTATGATATGTCGTTCGAGACGAGAATGGATGTCACGGAAGAAGAGTATATTGAGATGATTCGTCTGAAGACCTCCGTACTATTGGCATGTGCCTTAAAGATTGGTGCCATTTTGGCTGGTGCTCCTCAGGCAGATGCTGATCGTCTTTATCGCCTGGGCGAACAAATAGGTTTAGCATTCCAATTACAAGATGACTTGCTCGACGTCTATGGTGATCCCGCTGTGTTTGGTAAGGCTATTGGCGGCGATATCACTAGCAATAAGAAGACATATATGCTTATCAATGCTGCTCTGCGTGCCAATGCACAACAGCGAGCAGAGTTAGATCGTTGGATACTCGCCACCAATTTTGACCGAGCTGAAAAGGTCGCTGCTGTGACTCGTCTTTATGATGAAATAGGTATCCGTCAGCTTTGTGAGGCTAAAATCAATTATTATTTCGAACTAGCTCGTCAGACACTTTCTCAAGTTCAGGTACCAGAGGATCGTAAACAAGCCCTTAGTGCCTATATGGACGAATTGTTGCATCGCGATAAATGAAGTATATCGATACACATTGTCATTTGGATGGCGAGGAGTTTAATGACGATCGTGAGACCGTTGTGCAGCATGCCCGAGAGGCCGGCTGTACAAAGATCTTTCTGCCTGCTATTGATACGAAATCTTGTCAGTCGGTACTAGATGTCTGTGCCCATTATCCCGACTATTGCTATCCCATGCTAGGCCTCCATCCAGAAGAGGTGCGTGGTGATTGGCGAGAGCAACTGGCATCTTCAATATTCCATCATCCATCATCTATTGCTATAGGCGAAGTTGGTCTTGATTTCTATTGGAGTCGTGAATTCGAACAGGAGCAGTTAGAAGCTTTCGAAGAGCAGGTTCGCTGGTCTGTAGAAACGCGCCTTCCACTCATGATACATTGTCGCAAAGCTCAAAATGAACTAGTCAGTATATTAAAAAGGTATTGGGATGACCTTCCTGGTGGGGTATTCCATTGTTTTACTGGTAATGAGCAGGAGGCTCGCCAACTATTGGAGTTTCCACGTTTTGTGTTGGGTATTGGTGGGGTTTTGACATTTAAAAAAAGTCATCTGCCAGAGGTGTTGCCTGCCATAGTGCCCTTAGATCGACTGGTGCTTGAGACAGATGCTCCCTATATGGCTCCTGTTCCACAGCGAGGTCAGCGCAACGAACCATCTTTTGTCCGGCATATCATTACCCGTTTGGCTGAGGCGTATAGGGTTAGTGAGGAAGAAGTTTGTGAGAAGACAAATCGTAATGTAGAAAGGATTTTTGGCCTTAAAGCATAATTTTTTCAGATTTCACTTTTCATTTTTCATTTTTTTTTGTAACTTTGCAGCCGCAAATCGCAAAGGAGAGGTGCTCGAGTGGTTGAAGAGGCACGCCTGGAAAGCGTGTAGCCGGCAAAACTGGCTCGCAGGTTCGAATCCTGTTCTCTCCGCATTTCCTTTATTATTTTGCAACACTCTTATCTGAACATAGAGAATATAGCCCGTAATACGGATGATGTGGAGTATCATCCGCTAAGTCCCTTCTTGCCTGAAAATGCAAAGGTTCTGTTCTTGGGTAGTTTTCCACCTCAGCGCAAACGATGGTGTATGGATTTCTATTACCCCAACTTTATCAACGACCATTGGCGCATTGAGGGGCAACTCTTTTTTAGCGACAAGAACTACTTTGTAAACTTCGAGAAAAAATGTTTTAAGCTGGATGAGATTGTTGAGTTCTGTCAACAACAGGGCCTGGCATTTTTCGATACATGTTCTGCAGTTCGTCGTTTACAGAATAATGCCTCAGATAAATTTCTAGAGGTGGTGGAGCCGACGGACATCTTTGCCCTTTTTCAGCAGTTGCCCCATCTCCGCTTCGTAGTTACTACTGGTGAGAAAGCTACAGAAACCATTTGCACTTCACTTAAGATCCCAGTTGTTCCTAAAGTCAATACTTATGTTGACATTCCTGATATATTCAATCATGATGGGAAACTGATAAGTCTCTATCGTCTCCCTTCTTCTTCACGTGCCTATCCTTTGTCATTTGAAAAGAAGGTTGAGGCTTATCGACAAATGTTCCAATTGCTCTAAATTATTTATGAATCAGAAATACGCATTATTTTTCGATATCGATGGCACACTTGTGAGTTTCAAGACGCATGAGATTCCACCTTCCACTATTTTTGCGCTCACTCAGGCTAAGGCTAATGGGTCTCACGTCTATATTGCCACAGGTCGCCCACCTATTATTATAACTAATTTAGGTGCTATTGAACATCTAATTGATGGATATATCACTACCAATGGTGCCTTGTGCTTTGTTGGCGATGAGTTGGTTAGCTGCCAGCCTATCCCTAAGGACAACGTGATGACTTGTGTTGATGATTCGCTGGCAAAAGGATACAGCCTAATTATTGTAGGACGTAAGGATGTCGCCGTCTTAGACCCTAAGGGGGATGTTGATCGTATCTTTCGTCAGATGCTGGCTGTTAAGAATCTCGACAAGGCTTCACCGCTTGATGTCGTGCTACAGCAAGATGTTCTCCAGTTGACACCCTTCTTCCCTGCAGATTACGAGTCAGAATTGATGTCTCGTATGCCTCAGTGTGTATCAGGACGCTGGCATCCTGAGTTTACCGACATCACCGCCAATGGGGCTGATAAGGGTAAGGGTATTCTGGCAATGGCACATCATGAAGGATTCGATCCCAGTCGTACAATGGCTTTTGGCGATGGTGGCAACGATACCTCGATGATTCTCCAAGCAGGCATTGGCATCGCTATGGGCAATGCTATCGACGAACTGAAACAGCAAGCAGATTATGTCACGACCTCTGTTGATGACAATGGCATCCTTAATGCCCTTCGCCACTTTAAAGTGATTTAGTCTTTTATTGTTGGATATTTGCGTGTCCAACCATCCCAGCGGAGACGCATCACACCAAAGAAGGCTTCGCCAAAGATTCCACCGGACATTTTTGAGACACCTTCACGACGATTGACAAAAATAACAGGTACCTCTTTAATCTTAAAACCAATCTTATAGGCGGTAAACTTCATTTCAATCTGGAATCCATAACCCTTGAAACGTATCTTGTCGAGTTCTATGGTTTTAAGCACACGACGCTTATAACACTTAAAACCTGCTGTGGTGTCGTGAACCTTAAAGCCAGTAATGATGCGTACATATTTAGAAGCAAAATAAGACATCAGCACACGTCCAATTGGCCAGTTGACAACATTGACACCACTGACATAGCGAGAACCAATAGCCACATCATAGCCCTCATCAGCACAAGCAGAGTAAAGGCGTGGCAGGTCGTTAGGGTCGTGACTGAAGTCGGCGTCCATCTCGAAGATATACTCGTAGTCATGTTCTAGTGCCCATTTGAAGCCTGTTATATAAGCAGTGCCAAGTCCTTGCTTGCCACTACGCTCAAGAATGAAGAGACGATCAGCGAACTCATCTTGTGCTATCATGCCCTTGACGATAGTTGCGGTGCCATCGGGTGAGCCATCATCGATGACCAAGATATGAAAACACTTTTCCAGTCCGAAAACGGCCCGGATAATTTTCTCGATGTTCTCTTTTTCGTTATACGTTGGAATGATAACGATACAGTCGCTTGCGTGCGTCATTTTTTATGATTCTGCTTCTATTTTTCTGCAAAGTTATAAAAATATTGAGAATAGACAATTGAAAATTGATATTTTTTAGTAATTTTGCCCACGAATTCGTATGAATATACATGATTTGCTGAAAATATATGCCAAGTCGGCTCAAGTAAGAGCATTGGCAGAAACATTGGGGAAAAAGTCGGTGAAGACCATTTTCCTCGAAGGACTTATGTGTTCCTCGGCTCCGATGGCGTTTGCTGCACTAGTTTTAAACGGTCAAAAGTTAAAAGCCAATTGTACACTTTTCATCCTGCAAGATGCTGAAGAGGCTGGTTATTTCTACCATGATTTGGTTCAGTTACTAGATGATAAACAGGTGCTGTTTTTCCCCTCGAGTTACCGACGTGCTATCAAATATGGTCAACGTGATGCAGCCAATGAGATTCTTCGTACTGAGGTCCTGTCCAAACTCTCAACTCTCAACTCCAATCTTTCAACTTTTGTTGTTTCATATCCTGAGGCTTTAGCCGAACTGGTTATTTCTAAGAAACAGTTTGATGAAAGGACACTGGTGATGCATCAGGGTGATGTGCTGGATGTGAATACCACACTAGAGAGTCTGCGCTCGCTTGGCTTTCGTGAGGTAGATTATGTGTATGAACCAGGCCAGTTTGCTCTTCGTGGCAGTATTCTTGATGTTTATAGCTATAGTTCGGAATTCCCATTTCGTATAGATCTGTTTGGTGATGATATCGATTCGATTCGAACCTTTGAGGTGGAAACGCAATTGTCAAAAGACAAATGCGAGCAGGTGGAAATCGTACCAGAATTGGGATTGACTGAAACGGAAAAGGTCCCTTTTCTCTCGTTCCTACCTGATGACACAATGCTTGTAGCTAAAGACTTTTTATATGTACTTGATGCTATCGATCGTACTTATCAGGAAGGCTTCTCGCAACAGGCTATGACTGAACGGTTAGAAGGTGCAACTGAGATGGAAGAACAGGCTATCCGTATGGAGATGCAGAAAGATGTGCAACTGATTAGTGGTCAAGCCTTTGCACGAGATATGGTTGAATTTCGCAGAATAGAGATAGGACATCGACCCTCAGGTTTACCTGATGCCACTCTTGCTTTCAATATCTCGCCACAACCTTTGTTCCATAAGAACTTTGACCTCTTGCAACAGTCTCTGGAGCAATATTTGGCTGATGGTTATCGTCTTTGCATTCTTGCAGACAGCAAGAAGCAGTTGGATCGCCTGAAGGATATTTTTGCAGAGAAGGGAACGGTCATGTTTGACTCTGTTGAAAAGACTCTCCACGAAGGTTTTGCGGATAACGACCTGAAACTATGCGTCTTTACCGATCACCAGATATTCGACCGTTTCCATAAGTACAATCTGCGTTCAGACAAGGCTCGAAGTGGCAAGGTGGCTTTGACGCTGAAGGAGATCCAACAGTTTGAGGTTGGCGACTATGTTGTACATATCGATCATGGAATAGGTAAGTTTGGTGGACTGGTGCGTATGCCTCAGGGGGATGGCTACCAGGAGATGATCAAAATTATGTACGAGGGTGGGGGAGCTATCTATGTTTCTATCCATGCTTTATATAAGGTATCGAAATATAAGGCACAAGAGAGTGGTGAACCACCTCGGTTGTCGCATCTTGGTACAGGACAGTGGGAACGCATGAAGGAGCGCACAAAGCAGAAACTGAAAGACATTGCTCGCGATCTTATTAAATTATATGCCACACGCAGACAACAGAAAGGTTTTGCCTATTCGCCGGATTCGTTTATGCAACACGAATTGGAAGCCTCGTTCCTCTACGAGGATACTCCTGACCAGTTGAAGGCCACCAACGACGTGAAAGCTGATATGGAGCAGGCTCGCCCTATGGATCGTTTGGTGTGTGGCGATGTGGGCTTTGGCAAGACTGAAGTTGCTGTTCGAGCTGCTTTTAAGGCTGCTTGTGACTCTAAACAAGTGGCTGTGCTAGTACCTACTACAGTGTTGGCTTATCAGCATTTTCAGACATTCTCCTCACGACTTAAAGACCTGCCTGTAAGGGTGGAATATCTCTCGCGAGCCCGCAGTACCAAGAAAACAACAGCTATTCTGAAAGATTTGTCTGATGGAAAGATTGATATCTTGATTGGTACACATAAACTGATTGGTAAGAGTGTTAAGTTCAAAGACCTGGGCCTGCTTATTATCGACGAAGAGCAGAAGTTTGGTGTGTCGACCAAAGAAAAACTACGTCAGTTGAAGATCAATGTCGATACCCTTACCATGAGTGCCACGCCTATCCCGCGAACCCTTCAGTTCTCGCTAGTAGGCGCTCGCGACCTGAGCATCATCCAGACACCGCCCCCTAACCGCTATCCCATTCAGACGGAGATACATACCTTTGGCGCTGAGATTATTGCCGATGCCATCAATTTCGAGATGTCGCGCAATGGTCAGGTGTATTTTGTCAATCCACGTATCAGCGACCTGACGCGCATCAAGGAGATGATACAGAAGTATGTACCAGATGCTCGTATTGCTGTGGGGCATGGACAGATGAGGCCTGATGAACTAGAACAGATCATTTTCGATTTTCAGAACTACGACTACGATGTGCTGCTGTCTACAACCATTGTTGAAAATGGTATCGACATACCTAATGCCAATACCATCATCATCAATGGTGCCCATCGTTTCGGACTCTCTGATCTCCACCAGATGCGTGGCCGTGTAGGTCGAGGTAATCGCAAGGCATTCTGTTATCTGTTGGCACCTCCCTTAGCAGACTTGCCACAAGAGAGTCGGCGTCGATTGGAAGCGCTGGAACAGTTCAGCGATCTTGGCTCAGGCATTCATATCGCCATGCAGGATCTCGATATCCGTGGTGCAGGCAATCTGTTGGGAGCTGAACAGAGCGGCTTTATTGCTGATTTAGGCTATGAGACCTATGTGAAGATACTGCAGCAGGCTGTGGTGGAAATTCATAATGAAGAAGCACCTCGAGAGACGAGAAACCTTAGTTCTTCCAAGACGCTCTCTCTCTCAAAAGGGCCTGGGGAGACTCCCTTCGTCTCCGACTGCTCCCTCGAAAGCGACTTGGAGATGTACTTCCCTGACCAGTATGTGCCAAGCGATTCAGAGCGCATGCTACTTTACCGAGAACTCGATGGCTTACAGACTGACGATCAGTTGCAGGCTTATCGTAAACGATTGGTAGACCGTTTTGGCAAGGTGCCACATGTAGGCGAAGAACTGATGCAGGTCGTGCCTTTACGTCGTTATGGTAAGTCATTGGGTTGTGAGAAGATTGTATTGAAGCAAGATAAGATGACAATGTTCTTTGTATCCAATGCCACCAGTCCTTTCTACCAGAGCGAGGCTTTCGATCGTATCCTGCAGTTTGTTGCCACCAACCCACGTCGCTGCAATTTCCGTGAGGTCAATGGCAAACGCTCGATGGTCATTAGTGATGTTTCCACTGTTGGAGAAGCAGTCCAGTTGTTGGCACAAGTTTAAGTTTATAAAGTTTCTGAAGTATAGGTTCGTCAAAATGGCATATATTTATGTCATTTTGACATCTTTTTATACTTTGGCATCGAACTTGCGATATAGAGGGTGAAAGCCGTAAGGCAATCGGAAAATAAACAACATGTATAACAATTAAAAATAAAATTAGGAGGTAACGATTATGATGCCAATGATGAGAACAAACAACTGGATTCCTGCCGTGTTCAATGATTTGTTCTACAACGACGTAATGCCAAAGACCAATTGTACGGCTCCGGCTATTAATGTCAAGGAGAACGATAAGGAGTATGTTGTAGAACTGGCTGCTCCAGGTATGAAGAAGGAGGACTTCAATGTTCATATCAACGACGAGGGTAACCTGGTGGTTAAGATGGAGAGCAAACAGGAAAACAAGGAGGAAGATAAGAATACACGCTATCTGCGCCGCGAGTTCAGCTACTCTAAGTACGAACAGACGCTGATTCTTCCAGATGATGTGAAAAAGGAGGACATCTCTGCTAAGGTTGATAACGGTGTGCTGACCGTTGAACTGCCCAAAATGGTAGAAGAGAAAGTGAAGCTGTCGCGACAGATAGAAATCGCATAAAAGGTTAAAGGTAAAAAGTAAAAGGGTAAAAAAAAGCTGCGCCAACCGTCATCGGAAAGCGCAGCTTTTTATTTTTTTTTATCCTTGTTTGTCTAATTCTGCGAGATTCTCAGCAATCATCTCGTCGGTGACTGTGTAGTTTTGTAGGTCGCCCTTGATAAATGCTTCGTAGCTTGGCATATCGATGAGTCCGTGACCAGAGAGGTTGAAGAGGATGACCTTCTCTTCGCCGGTCTCCTTGCACTTGTTGGCTTCACGGATGGTGGCGGCAATGGCATGCGTGCTCTCAGGAGCAGGGATGATACCCTCGGTGCGTGCGAACAGCATACCAGCTTCGAAGGTCTCGAGTTGAGGAATATCGACGCCATGCATGTAGCCGTCCTTGATGAGCTGGGAGATAATCATACCTGCACCATGATAGCGCAGACCGCCAGCATGGATGTTGCTTGGCTTGAAGTTGTGGCCCAGTGTGTACATGGGCAGCAGCGGGGTGTAACCAGCCTCGTCGCCGAAGTCGTAGCGGAACTGTCCGCGGGTCAGCTTAGGACAGCTGTCTGGCTCGGCAGCAATGAACTCAGTGTGGCGTTCGCCGCTCAGGTTGTGACGCATGAAGGGGAACGAGATACCACCGAAGTTAGAACCACCACCGAAGCAGCCAATCACAATGTCGGGATATTCGCCTGCCATCTGCATCTGCTTCTCAGCCTCAAGACCGATGATGGTCTGGTGCAGACCTACGTGGTTGAGCACAGAGCCCAGCGTATATTTGCAATTGGGTGTGGTAGTAGCCAGCTCTACAGCCTCAGAGATAGCTGTACCCAGCGAACCACTGTGTGTGGGATCCTTCGTCAGGATGTCCTTACCAGCACGTGTCGACATAGAAGGCGAACCCTCAACGACAGCACCAAAGGTACGCATGATGCTTGAGCGATAAGGCTTTTGTTGCATGGTGATCTTCACCTGATAGACGGCGCAGTCAAGACCATAGATCTTGGCAGCATAGCTCAGGGCAGCACCCCACTGACCGGCACCAGTTTCGGTTGTGACATTCTTGGTGCCTTCCATCTTGGCATAGTAGCACTGGGGGAGGGCAGAGTTGATTTTATGTGAACCCAGAGGGTTGGTTGATTCGTTCTTGAAATAGATATGGGCGGGTGTGCCAAGTGCCTCCTCGAGGGCGTAGGCGCGCACCAATGGTGTAGAACGATAGTACTTATACTTCTCGAGTACGTCCTCAGGAATGTCTATCCAACGGTGCTCCGTGTCCAGTTCCTGTACGCAGCATTCGCGTGGGAAGATGTGTGCCAGGTCGTCGACACCCAAGGGCTGCTTTGTAGCCGGATGGATGGGCGGCATGGGCTTGTTAGGCATGTCGGCCTGAATGTTGTACCACTGTTTGGGAATCTCGCTCTCTTGGAGGATGAATTTCTTCTGTTTCATAACTCTTAATTTTAAAAGTTGTTTATTATTTATTTCATGTACACGTACAATATATGAAAAGAGGCCTGTCGTAAGAACGGCAGACCTCTTTGTGCTTTTATCTCTTTACTCCACACACGGGTAAGCGCCTCACGACTGTTTCTGTCTTGAGCGCCACCACCAATATGTAAAGTTACGATTTGTCATAATTTCAACGTTTACGGCTGCAAATTTATAGCATTTTCCCGAAACGTCCAAATAAAATGGCAGAAAAATGCGATATGCCATTGATTTTTTGTAATTTTGCAACCGATTATGACCATAATAGCTGTTGTTTTAGGATATTTTGCCCTGCTTTTCGTATTTAGCAGGTGGACGGGCAGAAAGGCTACCAATCAGACTTTCTATCGTGCCGATCGTCAGTCACCCTGGTATATGGTGGCTTTTGGTATGATAGGAGCTTCGATCTCGGGGGTGACATTTGTCAGTGTGCCTGGTATGGTATTAATGACCGATATGACCTATCTGCAGATGTGTATGGGATTTATCTTAGGTTATGCGATAGTGGCTTTTTTACTTTTGCCCCTTTACTATCGGTTGAATCTGACATCTATCTACGGCTTTTTGAATCAGCGTCTTGGGCGTCGGTCTTATAAGACGGGAGCGTCGTTCTTCTTATTGTCAAAGATGCTGGGGGCTGCTGTTCGTTTCTATGTTGTATGCATCATTTTGCAGCGTTTTGTGTTTGAACCTCTGGGCATTTCTTTTGCGGTGACGGCAGTGTTGCTGGTGCTTTTGATATGGCTCTATACCAGACGGGGTGGTATAAAGACGCTGGTATGGACGGACTCATTGCAGACTCTTTGCCTGTTTACTGCTCTTCTCCTTATTATATATAAGGTGGCATCTGGTATCCATTTGACAATGGGTGAAGCTGTTGATGTCATACGAAATAGTGAGTTGTCGCGTGTGTTTGTTTTTGACGACTGGATGTCAAAACAATATTTCTGGAAACAATTCCTGAGTGGCATCTTTATTGTGTTGGTTATGACGGGTGTAGATCAGGATATGATGCAGAAAAATCTGACCTGTAAGACATTGCGAGGGGCTCAGAAGGATATGTGTTCATACGGAGTAGCCTTTCTGCCAGCCAATTTGCTGTTTCTGTCGCTTGGCGTACTGCTGACATTGTTTATGCAGCAAAACGGAATGACATTGCCTGCAAATGGTGACGAACTGTTGCCGATGTATGTCTCGCAAGCTGGTACATTCGTGTTGGTGCTCTTCGTTCTAGGTATTGTGGCAGCCTCCTTTTCAAGTGCAGACTCTGCTTTAACATCACTGACCACCATTTTTTGTGTAGACATCAAGGAACGTGTTGCCGATGAAAAGCTACGTAAGCGAGTACATGTTGCCATGTGTGGGCTCTTTGTGTTGTTTATCCTGATATTCCGAGCAGTCAACTCCACCAGTTTAATAGATGCGGTTTATATCATCGCTTCTTACACCTACGGCCCGTTGTTGGGCTTGTTTGCCTACGGACTGCTTACAAAGCGGTCTGTGAATGATGCGATAGTGCCTTATATCGCTGTGGCATCACCTTTGCTCTGCTGTGCTATCGATTGGGGAGTAGGGCAGATGACTGGCTATCATTTCGGCTATGAGTTGCTGATTCTGAACGGATTTCTTACGTTCTTGGGACTCAGGTTGACTAGTCGTTGCTGATTCCTCTCAGTTTATCGAAATATTCTTTGGGTTGACAGCCCATGACGCGTTTGAACGAGGTGGCAAAGTATTTGGGGTCTCTGAATCCTACATGGTATGCAATGTCGCTCACTCGGAGTTCCGGATTTTCCTTTGCCATTTTACAGGCGGCCTTGATGCGGGTGTCACGAATGAAACTTGAGACATTCATTCCCGTCAGCTGACGCAATTTGTTATAAAGTGTGCTGGCACTGATATGCATATCGGCAGCAAAGGCGTCGCGGTCATAGTCTGAATCAATCATGTTTTCTTCTATGCACTTGATGGCTCGATTCATGAATTCACGTTCGCTAGGTGTCAGATTGTCTGTCGGCTCACTGTTTTCTGTCTCCGTTGACAGATTGCTTGCCTCTGGCTGTATGCGCTGGCGATTTGCTATCATGTTGTCAATGCGCAGTTGTAGATCGCTAAGTTTGAAAGGCTTGTGGATAATATCATCGGCGCCCTTCATGAGTGCTTGGCGGTCGTCTTCTTCCTGTACCCTGGCAGTAATGAGAATGACGGGCAGGTGTTGCAGGTTGGAGTCTTGCTTGATGCGTGTAGTCAGTTCGTAACCGTCCATTTCAGGCATCATGACATCTGATACAATTATATCGAACGGATTTGATTGGATGATTTCAAGCGCTTCTCGTCCATTGTTTGCTGTCATCACATTGTAGTGATGGTGTAGCAGCTGCTTCATCAGCATGAGCAGTTCCTTGTTATCTTCCACTAACAAGATACGTGAGGCATTCTCATCGGTTGTTTCCATGACTTCTTCCACAATATTCTCCACTTGAGGCAGATCGGCAATGACGTGTTCCGGTATTTCAAAGGAAATCTGGTTCTTTTCATCAATTTCAGATGGCATAAACGCCTCTTTGTGAATGGGCAGGTCGATTGTGAATACCGTGCCTTCACCTACTACGCTCGTACAATTAATACCTCCTTTATGAAGATATACAAGATCTCGTGTCAAAGCCAGTCCCAAACCGGTACCGTAGGTTCTGTTCTTGCGGTATTCACCATCATAAAAACGGGTATACAGGTGTTTCATTTTTTCTGGAGGGATTCCTACACCAGTGTCGGTAATATGGATGATGACATGATCGAAACGTTTATTGGTATTGACTTCTACTGTGACTCGTCCTCCTTTGGGTGTATATTTAACGGAGTTGGAAAGCAGATTAAAGATAATCTTGTCTAGCTTGTCGGTATCAATCCAGCCCAGCATGCTTTCTGGTTTACATTCTATGCTGAAAGTAAGCTCTTTCCGGTCCATCAATGGCTGGATACTTCGGGCTGTCTCTCTGATATACTGCATCACATCACCATTGCTTACCAGCAACTTTAGTTCGCCTGCTTGCGACTTGCTCGTCTCCAATATCTGTTGCAGTAATCGAACGCTTCTTTGAATATTCAGCTCCATCAGATCATACTCTTTTTGTCCTCCAGGATATTTTTTCTGAAGATTGGAAACAGATGCTGAAAGGATGGTAAGTGGGGTGAGTAGTTCGTGGGTGATATTTGTGAAAATAAAACTCATTCGCAACTGGTTTTTGATGCGAGTGCTGCGCTCATATAGCCATCGTCCTATGATAAAACTGAGTATCATAAGGACTACAGTCCCGAAAAAGAAGAGGTCTACAGTTTTCATTTTACTCTATTTTGATTGCGAAGATAGAATATTTCTTCCAATTTTAGAGAAATATTTGGTGAAAAAATGTAAAAACGCCTAATTTTAGTTTGAAAATCGTGAAATTTAGTTCAAAATTTAGCAAAATAACGAATTTTAAACCTTTTATCTTGATTTGTGAACCTTTTTATAACAAGAATACATTATCTTTGCAACAGTTAAAGTTAATGAGCGCATTATTTAACTAAGCTGTGAGTAAGATTCTACTTCTGAAAACATTTATGAGATTTTTTAATGGTTAAGGTTTATGGTTGATTAATTTAGTTTTTTTTGAAAAAGCCCCGCTGTGAAGCGAGGCTTTTTTGATTGCTTATATTTTTTTTGTGGGTCTAGGACTCTAGCAGATAGCGCTCGGCCTCGATGGCTGCTTGGCAACCAGTTCCGGCAGCACTGATAGCTTGTCGATAGGTGGGGTCGGCACAATCGCCTGCAACAAAGATTCCTGGTAGTTTAGTGCGTGGCGTTCCTTCTATCTTCTTCAGATAGCCCGTCTCATCCATATCAAGCCATTCCTTGAATATATCTGTGTTTGGCTTGTGGCCAATAGCCAGGAAGAAACCATCAATCTGAATATCAACCATCGTCTCGTCAGCTTCCCCCTTGCGCTTTACCAGATGTGCTCCTTCTACACCATTTTCACCAAAGAGTCCGATGGTGTTGTGTTCGAACAGGATTTCGATGTTCTCACGCTCTCTGACGCGTTGCTGCATGACTTGTGAGGCACGGAGGAATGGCTTGCGAACGATCAGGTATACTTTCTTGGCCAGTCCGCTCAGGTAGAGAGCGTCTTCGCAAGCAGTGTCACCGCCACCTACTACTGCCACCGTCTTCTTGCGATAGAAGAATCCGTCGCAAGTAGCACAGGCTGACACGCCTTGTCCGTTGTATTTGCGCTCATCGTCCAGTCCCAGATACTTGGCTGAAGCTCCTGTGGCAATAATCACAGTGTCGGCCTCTATCTCCGTTCCGTCATCTGCCCACAACTTATAGGGCTTCTGGGAGAAGTCTACTTTGGTGATGCTGCCATCGCGAATGTCTGTACCAAATCGTGCAGCCTGTTCTCTCAGGTCCATCATCATCTGATTACCGTCTACACCTTGTGGGTAGCCTGGGAAATTCTCTACCTCAGTGGTCTGAGTAAGCTGGCCACCTGGTTGTAGTCCGCAATATTCGATAGGGCTTAAGTTGGCGCGGCTGGCATATATGGCAGCAGTATAGCCCGCAGGGCCACTACCGATAATCAAACATTTAGTCTTTTCCATATATTATATATATAATAAGGTGTAAACACCTCTGTTTTGCCCTTTATTGATTGATCAGTTCTTCTATTTGCTTGGCGATGTTCTCAATTTTCTCGGTTGGCTCAAAGCGGGCAACGACCTGTCCCTTCTTGTTGACCAGGAATTTTGTGAAGTTCCATTTGATGTCATTCTTCTCCTTATAGTCAGGATCGGCCTTGGTGAGCATATCGTCAAGAATGTGAGCAATGGGGTGCTCCATGTCCCAGCCGGCAAAACCCTTTTGCTCCTGCAGGAACTTGTAAAGTGGCTCGGCATCGTCGCCGTTCACCTTAACCTTCTTGAAACGTGGGAACTCGGTACCGAAATTCAGTTTGCAGAACTCGTGAATAGATTCATCTGTGCCAGGGGCTTGCTGTCCAAACTGGTTGCAAGGGAAGTCGAGAATCTCAAAGCCTTGAGCGTGATACTGCTTATAGAGAGCTTCCAATTCGTCGTACTGGGGGGTAAAACCACATTTAGTAGCTGTGTTGACAATCAGCAATACCTCGTTGGCATACTCTTTCAGTGATACATCCTTACCTTTTCTGTCCTTGACAGAGAATTCATAAACTGTCTTCATTGTTTCTTTTATTAATTATGTGTTGTCTTATAGAGATTTCTATTTTCCCAACAAAGATACAATATTTCTGTGGGACTACCAAATATTTTATGATTTTTTGTGTAGATTGATTTAGGTCAACTTATTGAGCTTTCTTTAAAATAAGTTTGGTTTTTAATGTCAATATTACACTATTATTCATACCTTTGCATCGTCAAAAAGATAATGAATAACTTGAGAGAGAGTTATAATCATAGAGAAAGCAAGTAGGAAATGATGGAAAAGATAAAGACTGCGTGAGCAGTTGTTCAAAATCGGTTTAGTTAGTAGTTTAATGGTTAGTAGTTATTGAAAATCACCCTTACATCGTGCTGATGCAAGGGTGATTTCTTTTTATTACTTCAAGTTCCAATAGCTGTACGTGATGCTTTTTTCTACTTCCTCCTCGATATCATCGGGCAGATTGCAGAAGAAGTCGAGGCCGGTCAGCTCTTCCAGACGGTCGATGGTGATCGCGTAATTTCTGCGGCTGTCATTGGAATGGTCTTCATTTAGGTTTTGCACCCAATAGCCCATACCTTGCCACTTGCTGTTCTTACGGCTCAGCACAGCCATGAAGAAGAATTTCGGGACGGGAATGTGACTGGCATTCACACGTGTTGACTGGTGGCTGCTCCGGTTAATGTATTCCAGAATGTTGTTAGCATTGTCAATTGTGCCACCCTTGCAGACGTAGAGCGTGTCCGACTGGTTGGCCCAATTGCGGACGTCTTCTTCCATTTTCTCCCACAATCCTGCGTTAAACTTGTTGAATTGTGGCTGCATATTGGTGATATAGAAGGTCTGATAGTTGCATTCCGTGGCTCTCAGACGGTCTGCTGATGGGCAGATATGTCCATGATCGTAGCCTGAATACTTATAAGGATCTTCCGTAAACTGGTACTGTGGAGCAATATCGGCATCGTTAGGATACTGGCATGTGGGTGATAGTGTGCCGTCGTTGTCGGCATAATATCTGGATACATTATAGGTGGAGTGGTAGTTGATGCTACTGTACAACTGATAGCAGCTCCAGCGCTGTGAATTGAGGCTTGGGTCCCATTCCACGCAGTAGTTGATGCCCGTTTGCTGGGTGTTCTTGTTCAGAATAGCGCGGTGAATAACCACCTGATTGCTGCCTCCTTTCAGTTTAGGGAATTCCAATCTCCACTGGGCCTCCGAAGGTCCGGTCGTGTTACGATTGTTGTTGACGCTAGTCTTAGGTGTGTCAGGCTTGTTGTTGCGCTCAACGACAATATCTTCGCCGTCGCCACCACAGGCAGCCATAGTGATGAGCGTGGTGAGCAGGATAGTTAGTCTTGTAGCTTTCATAATAAAGTGATTTAGCGGTTTTGTGTTGTTTTTACACTCTGGAAGAGAGAGAAAAGAGACGCGACCACAGGCATATGCAACTACCCTGATCGCGTCTCAAATGTCTTGTTCGGCTTGAAATATCTTATTTCTTCGCAGCCTTACCGTAGCGGCTCATGAACTTATCAACACGACCAGCGGTGTCAACGAGCTTGCTCTTACCGGTGTAGAAGGGGTGAGAAGTGCTCGAAATTTCAATCTTTACCACAGGGTAAGTTTCGCCTTCGAATTCTACGGTGTCATTAGTCTTTGCGGTAGAACGCGAAAGGAACATATCGCCGTTGGACATGTCCTTAAACACGACGGGGCGATAGTTTTCTGGATGAATACCTTTTTTCATTTTCTTTGTTAATTATTTATCTGTTATTTGTCTATTGTGCATAAAAGCGGGTGCAAAGGTACGAAAAAAAATCTATCCCACCAAATTTTTCTTCAAAAACTTTTTAATTGCCACAACCGCGTCATGAGCACAAAAAGAAGGGCGCCCGTGATGAACGCCCCTCTCTATGGAATGAATAATGATGCTATTCTGTCTTGCCGTTCAACGAATAGATATAGCTTTGATTTGCTACGGTCTCAGGCGTGTTACCCTTGTAGTTGACCAACTTACCGCAGATCACAACCTCGTCGCCAGCTTTGGGCAGTGTACCTTCAGTGTACTTTACATTACCGAGGTAGAGGGTGCGGAATACGTAGAACTTGGCATCCTTGTCCGTGCCGTCGTCAGAGATGTAGAATGTGCAGTTGCCATACTGTGTATTGAACTGGTTCTTCTCTGTAATCTCGATAATCTTACCCTTGACATAGTAGTCCTTGTCGGTATTAGTGTCTGCAGTCAGCGTAGCAACAAAGGCATTAGCCTCGGCAGGCGTGAATGGCTTCTCCAGAGTTCCAGCAGTAGCCTCACTACCACCGCCACCTCCATCAGCAGATGTCTTGCCGTTCAGTGAGTAGATATAGCTTTGATTAGCTACAGTCTCAGGAGTGTTACCCTTATAGTTAACTAACTTACCACAGATTACAACCTCGTCGCCAGCCTTAGGCAGCGTGCCCTCAGTGTACTTCACGTTGCCGAGATAGAGGGTGCGGAATACGTAGAACTTGCCATCCTTGTCCGTGCCGTCGTCAGAGATGTAGAATGTGCAGTTGCCATACTGTGTATTGAACTGGTTCTTCTCAGTAATCTCGATAATCTTACCCTTGATATAGTAGTCCTTATCAGTATTGGTGTCTGCAGCCAGTGTCGCAATGAATGCATTGGCCTCGGCCGGTGTGAATGGTTTCTCTAATGAACCATCATTGTTGCCGGCTGGCGTGTCGCTACCACCACCAGATGTTTGACCATTGAGTGAATAGATGTAGCTCTTGTTAGCTACGGTCTCAGGAGTATTACCCTTATAGTTGACAACCTTGCCGCAGATGACGACTTCGTCGCCAACTTTAGGTTGAGCACCTTCAGTATATTTCACATTGCCCAAATAAAGGGTGCGGAATACATAGAACTGCTCACTGCTCTCCTTGCCATCTTCAGAGATATAGAATGATGCATTGCCATACTGAGCATTGAACTCACCATTGTTGGCAAACTTAACAATCTTACCCTTAATGTAGATGTCGTTTGCGGATTCTGTATCTGCAGCAAGAGAAGCAATGTACTTATTGGCCCCTGCAGCATTGAAAGGATCAGCTTGTGTACCAGTACCCTTGGCTTCGCCTGGAGTTGGTGTTGGTGTATCGCCGCCACTGCCACCATCCTTGACACCATTCAACTCAACGATGATACAGTTGTTAGAAACGGTTTCGGGTGTGTTGCCCTTGTAGAGCACCACTTTACTCTTGATGATAACGTTATCGCCAGCCTTAACTGGGGTAGCGCCCTCGTTGAACTTCTTGCCGCCAAGACCGAATCCGCGATAGATCATAAACTTGTTAGCCTTGCCGTCAGCATCGTCAGAGATGTAATAAGTGGCATTTCCATAGGAGCCAGTAACATCTACTTCCTGTACTTCGCTGACAATACCCTTGATGTAGACTTCCTTGTCGGATTGTGTGTCAGCACCCAGACCAGACAAATATTCCAGCACAGCGGCTACGTTGTAGGGGTCTGCCTCAGTACCTGTACCTGTAGGGGTAACCACGATGGTTTCACCTTTCTCTGGAGCAACAATGCTACCAAAGGGAGAGGGAACGTCCTCGCAACTGGTGAATGTGAAGGCTGCAACAGCCAACGCAATCAGATAATTTGTGATTCTTTTCATATCTTTATTGTTTTTGTTTATTCGTTATAAGACTTACTTAATCGATACGATGCTGCTGCCCTGGGCAAACTGCGGTGTGTTACCCTTGTAGTTGATAACCTTACCTTTGACGACAACTTCATCGCCTTGTTTGATGATAGTAGCACCTGGAGCATTGAACTTCTGTCCGTTCAGACCATAGCCGCGATAAATCTGGAAGGTTCCTGTTGAACCATCAGCACGGTCGGAAATCAGATAGGTGGCATTGCCGTAGCTGCCAGAAGTGTCGATGTCGGTCACAGCGGTGATGATACCCTTGGCATAGATGTCAGTAGGCGACTGGGCATCTGCTTTCAGACTCTGTGTGTATGCTAACACGCCAGCTGCATTGTATGGATCGTCAGCCGTTCCCTTTCCTGTTGGAGTAGCTACCGGAGCTGGTTCCGTAGTAGATGGTCTGATATCGTCACTGGTACGCATCAGCAACTGCCATACATCGTTGTAACGAGTGGCTACACCAGTGATATCCACCAAACCGGTAGGCATAGCCTGGTTAGCAAAATCGGCATAAGTACTAGTGCGGAGCACAACATTACTCACACCCTTAATGACGCGGTTAGCACAGTTGGCAGTCAGCGAAACACTACCATCGCTAGGTGCGAAGACAGCCGTTCCGTCAGCTTCTGCCAGCTCAACACCCTTCAGGGTAATCAGCTTAGCGCAGTCGTTGGCTATATTGAGGCTGTTGAAATTCCACTTGGCCTCAATCGGTGCTGCAATAAGACCGGCTACAGGGGGCACCAACTTGTAGTGCAGGTTCCAGATGTAGCGGCTCATGCGACCAACCTGTGGTGTTGCACCTTCCTTGTTAGGATTGGTATAGGTGGTGCCCAGCTGTGGCTGTTTGCCATAACCACCGATATAGAGTCCTTCAAGCTCGATCAGTACGGTCTGTCCAACAGCGAAAGGACCATAGAGACCACCCTGGCCAACGCTGATTGCGATGGCTCCCGTGTTGTCCTGGATATAGAGCGCGTTGTAGATGTTGCCGCCCTCGTCGTTGCCAGTCACCACACCTTTAATCTGCATGGGCGACTTGACTTGTTTGAGGCTGTTGTTGTTTATCTCGTTGCTAAAGAGCTGCTTCACTTCGGCTATTGTCTTCAAGTTGGTTTCCTGAATAGACTGGTTGCCGTATGACGCCATACCGGTTTCTTCGGATGGTGCATTCCAGTCACCATCGTGACACGACGTGGCAAATCCGAGGATTGCCAGTGCGAAGAGAATATATTTCTTTGTCTTCATAATCGTCTGCATGTTTTAGAATTTATAACCGATGTTCAGCATACCATTGATACCATAGGCATAGAACTTCTTAGGATTGCGGTCGAACTTATACGTTCTGGCGCCACCTACCGTACCATCGTCTCTCACTGAGTAGTTGCTGCGGCTCTGCTCGTAACCACCGGTGCAAATCTTGGTGTTGTTGAGTACGTTGGTCAGAGAGAAGTTGATGCTCAGCTGTCCCTTCTTCATACGGATGCTCCTACCGATACTGAGGTCGAGCATAAATCCGCCCTTACCTTTCTCCTGGGCTATAGCTTCCGAACGAATCACCTTGTCGCCGTCTGCATTGATGTCGTACACCTTATCGTGGGCAATACCGCTGTTCTCATACGACTTCTGACGGTTGTCCAGTGTGGTGCCGTAGCGATAAGAAGGCGAGTAGTAGAGATAGATGCGGTCGTAGTAGTTACCCATCACGTCGATAAACCAACCCTTAGCATGGTAGCTCAGAGTCAGGTTCAGGGCTGTCAGTGGGGTGCCTCCCTCGCGCATGTTCTTATTATATACTATATCACCGTGATATTCACCCTCGGTAGAGTTCATGTATACCACTTGTGCATTATTCATGTTCTTAGCTTCAGCAAATGTTCCAAGTGTCTTGATGCTGAAAGCGGAGTTAATCTTGAAGTTGATACCCCATTCAACACCGTAGTAAGCTTTCTTGATACCCTTCATCGAAACGTAAGAGAACGAGTTGATATCATCATAGAAGAACTGTTGCCATTCGGTGACATCGCTCAGGTGGCTGTAGTAACCGTTGATGTTAGCCTTCATCCAGGGAGTCTCAAGTTGATAGCTCAGTTCCGAACTGAATATCTTCTCGTTCTTCAGGTCGTGAACGAAATCGTTGTTCACCTCAGGAGAAACGAATGCTACTTGAGCCTGAGGAGCCTTCAACTCGTAACTAACGCCCAGAGAAACAGTATTGCCAGCGCCCAAAGCGTAGGTCAGACCGCCCTTCACACCACCATCGAGGAACTTAGCTGTCTTGCTCTTGCCGTAAGAAGAAATACCTAAAGCCTCAGCTATACCGTTCCTCATCTTGCCATCGCGCTGCATGGTAACACCACCAATGCGACCAGCGATAAAGGTTGCCATTGCTCCTTTCTTATAGCGCAGAGAACTCCAAAGCTGAGCCTTCTGTACGAGCAGGTTGTAGTCGTAACCGAACTTGTCACCCTCTTTAACCTCGGCGTTAGGGTTGTTCAGGTCGTATTGAACACGTGGGTCGGTAGGAGCATACTTGCCTAATGCATAGGTGTTGATGTTATGGAATGTCTTGGCACCCATCAGGTCGTCTACCGTCTCGTAGTGCATACCCTTATTGGTGGCCAACTGAATACCTGAGTTCCAAACAGCATTCTTGCCTAACTCCGTCTTGAAGGCTGATGCCAAGGCAAGGTTCAGATTCTTGTTGTATCGGGCCTGGATGTAGTACAAAGCATCACCTGTGGCGTGCTGGTTAGCATAGTACAAACGGTCGAAATTAATCTGACGAGCCTCTGTACTACCCATCAAATAGGTACGTGCACGATAGAAATCGTAGTAACCAGCCTCTGTACGACCAGCCTTGTCTTCTTCATACCATACATCGTAATAGCTTGATGGCAGGTTCTTCCAATAGTCGGGCTGAGGATTCTCACTGTTGTTGTAGTTCAGCTTCGTGCTCTTGTACGTTGAGTAGCGACCGGTCAGCGATGTCGTCAGCTTCGACTTCTCATTGATCTTCCAGTCCCAAGTCAGTAGCACTGTCGGAGCAAAGTCGTTGACAACACGCGAGTTACGCTTCTTGCCGTTCTGGTATCCCCAGTAGGGGTTGTAGTAGTTGCTGTTAGCCAACCAGTAGCTCTCATCGGTAGCAGCACCCTGTCCAGCTCGTTCTGTAGGGTTACCCCATGTGACGATGCTCAATGCGTGGCGGTCGTTCAATTTCTTCTCTGCTCCAAAGAAGTAAGAGAGTGAATTGTAGAAAGTACCCTGCACATAAGCAGTCTGCATGTTGGCCCAACGATAGGTTACGTTGCCAGAGAAAGCCCAACCGTCAGGACGCAGTCCGCTGTTGTAAGTATACATGCCACGAACGGTGTAGTTTCGGTTGGCGCCAGTCAGAGTCACACGTTGGCCTGTAGCCATGTGACTAGGACGGAAATCGTAGTTGTTAGAACCACCCATTGCTGACATTGAGAATGTGTTGTCCTCAAAAGGCAGTGAGTTTTCTACACCACGCGTCTGTTGGTTCAGACCGCCCACCAGAGAGTAGCGGAATTGCCCCGATTCCATGTCGTTCATCTGTACACCGTTGATGTAGATCTCGTTGTACTTCTGATTGAACGCACGGTAGCGGAAGCGTGAAGGGCTAAACAGATAGCCCACTTGCGAGGCATAGATGTTCTGGTTTGACGAAATGATAGTCACGTTCTGTGACATGTCGTCGTCTTCACCTAACTGAGCCTCCGTAAAAGTGAAAGCTTGGTCACTTATTGCCGTGCTTTCATCATCCTGTTTATTACTTTCCTGTAGATAAACAGTGCCACCAGGATTCACAGTCTGTGGCTGATAGCCGATATAGCTGATCGTCACCTTGCTCCCCTTAGGAGCTGCAATACGGTACATGCCGTTAAGGTCTGTCGTTACTGAGGTATTGGTACCTTCTACGGTAACAGCAGCACCAATGACAGGATTACCCATCTCGTCGATAACCTTGCCGGTCACTGACTGAGCGAATGCCGAAGATGCGAAGCATAGGGCCATCACAATTAATTTCAGCTTTTTCTGCATAGAGTATAATTTTAGTAATTATTTATAGATTTGTTTGCAAAGATAGCGAATAAAATGAAAAAAACACTATCTTTTCGCATATTTTTTTTAAAAATATTGTAGATTTTCAAAAATAATCACTATCTTCGCAACATAAAACCTAAAATGTTTATGAAAAAACTGTTGTATATCATTAGCGTCATGTTCCTGGTGGGAACGATGAATGCACAGGCTCAAGAGAAAAAATACTCTGTTTATGCCATTGGTTTTTATAACTTAGAGAACCTGTTTGATACTTGTCACGATGCAGGGAAGAACGATTATGAGTATCTGCCCGATGGACGTAACAAGTGGTCTGGAATGAAGTATACCCATAAGTTGCGCAATATGGCTCGTGTACTTTCTGAGATGGGTACCGATAAGTTGCCATTGGTAGGATGTGCTGCCATTGGTGTCGCAGAAGTTGAGAACGCCAACTGTCTGAACGACCTTTGCAACCAGCCACCATTGAAGGCCCGAAACTTCCAGTTCTGCCATATTGAGGGACCGGATCAGCGTGGTGTCGACTGCGGCTTGCTCTTCAATCCTTCCTTATTCTCCGTTCGTGACGTGAAACTCGTACCTTATGAATATAAGTTGCAGGAAGATATCGAGAAGGGTAGAGCTACCCGTGGTTTCCTGGTAGTTAGTGGTACAATGGCTGATGAGCATGTCACCATTATCGTCAACCACCTGCCTTCACGTGGTGCTACATCGTATTATCGTGAGTTAGGTGGTGAGCAGATTCGTGCCGTGAAGGATTCGCTGATTAAGGACGATCCTAATGTCAAACTCTTCATCATGGGCGATATGAATGACGACCCGAAGGATCGCTCCATGTCTGTTGCCTTGGGTGCCAAGCGTAAGTTGGAGGATGTAGGTCCTGGCGAGCTGTTCAATCCGTTCTGGGAGATTCATGCCAGCGGTACTGGAACCCTGATGTATGATGGTGCTTGGAACCTCTTCGACCAGATTATCCTGTCACATTCATTGCTTAACAAGAAAGGTGAGCGCGATTATTCGACACTGAAATACTGGCAGCCACAGATTTTCCGTCGCGACTACCTGTTCCAGCAGGAAGGCAAGTATAAAGGTAATACCCTGCGTACTCATGCTGGTGGTGTTTGGCTCGATGGTTATAGCGATCACCTGCCAACCCTTGTCTATCTGGTTAAGGAACAGAAATAATAGTACGGACTGATGACAATTATAGGAATAGCAGGCGGAACGGGTTCTGGAAAAACCACCGTCGTAAAACAAATCACTCAGGTACTGCCTCCACAGTGTGCAGCTATCGTCCCATTGGATTCATATTATAATGATACGACAGGATTGACGGTCGAAGAACGAAAGGCTATCAATTTCGACCATCCAGATGCTTTCGACTGGAAATTGCTGACGGAGCAGATCAAGATGTTGAAGAGCGGACAGGCTATAGAACAGCCAACTTATTCGTATATCATCTCCAATCGTCTGCCTGAAACAATTCATGTGGAGCCCAAGCCAGTCATCATTCTGGAGGGAATCATGACGCTTCATTATAAGAAGTTGCGTGACATGATGGACCTGAAAATCTTTGTAGATACAGACAGCGACGTGCGATTGATTCGTAATATCCGTCGTGATGTCGTAGAACGTGGACGAACCGTTGATATGGTGCTCGACCGTTATGAGAAGGTGTTAAAGCCCATGCACGAACAGTTCATTGAACCCACAAAGAAGTTTGCCGACCTTATTATTCCGTGGGGACATGAGAACAAGACGGGTATCCACATTCTCAAGACATACATAGAGGGAATAGTAACAAACGTGTAGCCTGAGCAGGCTACACGTTTTTCTTTCTTCTTGAGTATAATCGAAAATTAGTCGGCTGAATAGTTGTCGTATTCGTCGTTGGTTGCAACCTTGGATTCGATTTCTTTTACTGCAGGTTCCGAATTGTTTTCTTCTGCTACCGGATTCTCTTCAGTTGCTAAGGGTTCAGAACTGATTTCCTCTGCCACAGCTTCCTCCTTTTCCAGTTGTATGCGTTCAGCCTGTTTACGGATGGTGTGAATCTTGATGGCATTGATAATCTCTGTCACACCATAAACCAATGAACACCAACCCAGGATGAGCAAAGGCAGCTCGGCACTCTTCATGGGTTTCAGAATCACGAAAAGTCCTGTCAGTAGAATCAGCGAGGGAGCAACCCAGAAAAAGAAGGGGATGCGTCCGAAACGGCGTGCTGAGACGAGGCTTACCAGCAGGTTGATACCTCCAAGTATCATGATGGCTGCCAGTACATACATCAGTCCATTAATGAATACACCTGGAGTCACTGCCAGCACCAATCCGAGGATGACGCTACCAGCCCCAACTACAGGGAAAGTGGGTTGGCTACCGCTGACCACACGACCTTCTTTGTCAATGATGGTATACTCGCCCACATGCTTCTTAGCATTCATATAGGCTATCAGTGCTATGATGCCTGACAATAGGAATAAAACACCAATAGCAACAGTCAGCCAGGTTACACCATCCTGTGGGAATTTCAGTATGAGTCCACCAATCACAATGGCGCATATAGCGCGGAAAATAGAGCTTTGGAATATCTTCATAATACTTGTTATTGTTGATTTTGGCTGCAAATATACGAATTATTCTTAATTCGTGACTCACAATTCGCAATTATTTTTGTATTTTTGCACCCATGGAAACAACAATTCTTCTGGTACGACATGGTGAGACCATTGATAATGCTCGCCAAATCATGCAGGGACAGACGCATGGAGAACTGAACGAACGGGGTTTGGAACAGGCCCAGCAGGTGGCACAGCGACTAGCTTCTGAACGCGTGGATGCCGTAGTGGCCAGCGATTTGCATCGTGCCATCCAAACTGCGGAAATCATAGCAGCACCTCATGGTTTACCCGTAATGACTACCGAATTATTACGAGAGCGAGATTGGGGTTCGTTTACAGGTCGCTTTATTCCTGAACTGAAGGGCGAGACATGGCCTGACGATATCGAAAGCGAAACGGATCTGCTTCTTCGTGCACGTTCCTTTCTTATATATATAACGACCACCTACCCAGGATGTCGGGTGGTGGCCGTTGGTCACGGAATTATCAATAAAGCAATTCTTGCGGTTTATGCCGGATGTAGTATGCGGGAGGTTCAGCGGATGATGAACGCTGAAGTTCGCATCTTAACGACGTCCGCCGAACGAGCGACCTCCGCCACTGTTACCACCTCCGCTGTGACTGCCTCCACTGTGGCTTCCACCGCCGGATCTGCCACTGCTGAAGCTTCCTCCACTGTGACTGCCTCCACTGTGGCTTCCGCCGAATGAACCACTACTGCGTGTAGCACTGCCACCGTTGAATGAACCGCTGCTGCGAGAAGTGGTGCTTCTGCTGAATGAACCATTACTGCGAGAAGTGTTGCTTTCTGGTCTTTCCACATGATGGTTCTGGTTACGATCTATTCTCTGTGTAGAATTAGTGCCGAAGTTGCGATTACTCTCAGTAGAACGTCCTACACCCCTGAACCCTTCGTTATGGGTACGATGATCTCTGTTATTCTGATCAAAGTTGTGGCGATTGTTCACTGTGGTGCGAGTAGAACTGTTACGGTTACCTCCTCCATAGTGAGGCCTGTTGTGGTTGGCGTTGCCACCATGATGGTGACGATAGTCGCCACGATTCCAACGGTCTAACATGCCGAAGTGGCTACGACCTGGCTTGTGAGCAGGACGGAAATGGTCGCGATGTCCATGATAGTAACCATGTCCGCCAATACGGTGCCAGGCATGTCCGCCACGATAGCTTGCATAGAACACAGGACGACCAAAGTAGAAGTAGTCGCGATGCGGATAACGTGCATAGATGCCGAAATGCCAGAAACCATCACGCCAATAGAGGGGACGATAGAAATAGGTGGCTGCACGGAAAGCGTTCCACTGCCAATCGAGCAGTATATAGCTAAGATCGAGGTTACGACGCTCCCAGTAGATACCGAACACATCATCGTAGCTCGTCACACCCATCAGGTAGTCGAGGTTGATTTCATAAGCAGCCTCATACTGCTCTTCAGTCAGGTTCAGCTCATAAGCCATCTTGTCCGTCAGGAAGAGAGCTTCATTGCGAGCCTGTTCGTAGCTCATTGCCTTGCCCGTTGCTGCGATTGTCAGCATTGCTACCAGGGCTATCATCATCTTTTTCATATTCGTTTTATTTTAATGAGTTCGACATATTGTTACTTGTTCACGTTGCAAAGATATGAAGAAATAGAGGTATATGAAAAGGATTTCCCCTAAACAAGGTTGGGGAAATCCCTATTTGTGATTTTTATTTGGCTTTTCTCTCGTTTTTCCTACCTATCAGCCGTATATATAATAAGGTATGACGATAGGACCAAATTAGAATTTCTTGCCGAATGCAATATTAAGGAAGGTCTTGACCAGCAATTTGAAGTCGAACCACAACGAACGGTTCTCCAAATAATAAAGGTCCAGATCCAGACGACGCAGCATTTTCTCCATCGTGTCTGTATATCCGTTATAGAGTGTGGCGTATGAGGTTACACCAGGACGTACCTGATAGAGATAGACATAGCGTTTGTCATGCTCCAGAATCTGGTCGATGTAGAATTTGCGCTCAGGACGAGGGCCGATAAATGCCATTTCTCCCTTCACCACATTCCACAGCTGGGGCAGTTCGTCTAAATGGTGTTCACGCAGGAATTTTCCCACCTTGGTCATACGTGTTTCTTTTTCATGCTGATACAGAGCAGGCCCGTTTTTCTCAGCGTCCACCTTCATGGAACGAAACTTATAGATATAGAACGGACGACCAAAACGACCAATGCGCTCTTGCTTGAAAATGGCAGGCCCGCCATCCTCCCGCTTAACAGCGATATAGCATATCAAAAAGAGGGGGGAGAAGATGATAAGACAGAACAAAGCCGTGAAGAGATCAATGAGCCGCTTCATGTTACGTTCTAATTCGTTCATTCCGTCTGAAATGTACCGAGGGTTGTCTTTATCATTATTGAGTTGTGGAGTATAGTCTTTTGTCATGTATGTGTCGTTTTATATATAAAACGTGGTTTATGGTTACTTATTGCATGAATATGTGATATTTTATTCTAATATTTGTAGAAACTCCAGATACGCCCGTCTTTACTCAATACCAGATGGTCGTCATTGAGTGTCTCTATTCTCATTCGGATATTGTTGAAGGGCTTGAACCCAAACGAATCTTCCACCAATATAGTGTCGTTCTTGAGTCCTTTTTCAGAGAACAGTTGTATGAAGAGGCTGTCACCTTCATGTTGGAAATTGCCAAAAACATGCGTTTTTGTATCAGTCAGACGAGTGATGGAACCTGAGAAACTGATATACTGAGTATCTGAGCCTGTCAAGCGCCACATGCCAAACAGGTCGCCAGCATCGCCTCCCTCTTGACAGGAGAAAAATGTGCCAATAGCCAATAGCCAACAGCCAACAGCCCAAGTCTTATAGTATCTTACCATGATAGCCAATCTTTATGTTAAATGTTGAATTGTCGCCATAGATATTACCTTTGTCGAAGGCATAGGCGGCGCTGAAGTTCCAAGCTCCTACTTGATAGCGTCCCATCAGCAGCGCATCAAAAGAGTGATGCTTTGTAGGCAGTGGAAGCCAATAGGTGCCCCATCCATCGCGATAAGAACCTTTAATGAGATAGGACAATCGCTCGTTGATTTCGCCCTCAACACCTAAATGCCAAGCTTTAATGCGATTATCACGAAATTCATTATAACCATCCTTATTGTATCGTGGTGATGAGATGAGAGGTGTTCCCATTGACATACCATATTGGGTGTAACTGACGTAGAAGCCATGATTGTAGTAATTGTCGTTGCCTGTGATATAATCCTTGATCTGATGACGATAGGGTTCAGGGTAGTCACCACCATCCCAATGCAAAGGCCCTGATTGGTTGGTACTCTGGAAATATTCGATTACAGCACCACGAACCAGTTGATGCCCTTTGGCCTTGTTGGTATACTGAATGCCCCACAATCCATCCCATCCGTTGCCCTTTCGTATACCAGATCCGTCTTCAAAGATGTCGTCGACATAGGCCTGCAATAAGTGCTCTTTGTTGATGTTCCAACCCAATTGGATGGTCATAGAGCCCAAGTGATTGCCGTATACCCAGTCTTCCATCGCCTCGTTTGAGAAGTAATTGCTGTCGCCCAATGGCAGTATCACATTCCAGAATGATTTCAGAACTACGGGTTTTCTCTTCTCTATCAGACCTCCGCCTTGTTTGGTATAGCTCGAACCACAAAACTGTACCGCATGTTCTATACCCACCATCGCGAAAAACAGTTTCTCTGGATTGCTACGGAAATAGAGATGCTTCTGGTGATACAAGATACCGGTAGCATACTTGTTATTGACATCCATAGCTTCCTCAAATTGCTTTTCACGATACCCTCCATCCAGAAACATACCATAACCAAAGCCGAAATTATACTCCAACCAGCCTTTGGTTTTAGGAATTGGCCGGAAACCATTAGTACGAATCTGTATTTGGGGAATAGGTTTCGCATTGATACCTTTGGCAAATGCGCCACTCGACAGTTCTGCATGTCGCAATACAGGCGTTTCTTCACGGCTGCCTATCTCTAATGTAAACGACTTAGACGACAGGTCGATATAGCACTGCTGTAGATACACCTTATGGTCAGCATGCACAGAACCAATGGCATCAACCACACTCGACAGCGAGAGCCCGTTTTTGAATGTATGCTCCAATTTAAGTGCCCCTCTGAGATAAGCTGTGTTAGAGCGTGTGCCAACAACATGATGACGATTCGACACCAACTGATAGGCAGTATAGTCCCCACTACCTATGTTGGCCTCCGTCGTCAGGTCGTAGGTGAGTTTCGTTGCCAACGAGTCTTGGGCTTGGGCCAATAAAGGCATCAGCCAATAGCAAACAGCTAACAGCCAATATCCAACAGCCCTTTGTCCTCTCCCGTTTCTCATTCTGCGAAGCATTTTTTCGAAATCGGGTGCAAAGGTACAAAATATATTCTGAAAATGAACAAAATCTTTATATATTCTTTGCCAAGACGCTTACTGAGTCCGCTTTTTCACCCAATACATAACCCCCTCTTTGCTATGCTTGCTCTTGAATTTGTATTCCGGACGATTCAGATAGCTACCCATTGCCTTGAACGAGTTGGGCTCTTCCTTATAGCCCTTGAAGTGCTGTTTCAGCATAGCTGAAATCTGTGGCAATCCCATCCACTGTCCCTCTTCATCCTGACGTGGTTTCTGGATGACAGCCATCAGCATCTCACCCAAACCGTTCAGTCGCTGATACTGCAGGTTGTGCTCCATCAGTGCACGCTCCTCATCTTTCGAGAGCCAATAGCGTTCGCCTTGTCTGATTTCCTGCATCAGCTGGGCATAGAGTTGGGCATGCTGAACAGGTGTCTCGAAGTCGATATCGCCATTGATGCTGACACAGACAAATCGGCGTGAACCAGTAGGGTCGGTGAGAGGTGTCTGCTCGTTGGTGGTGCCTATGAACGAGGCATAGCGACGGTTTGTCGTATAGGCCTTTCCATAAGGCGGACGATACTTCAGGTCGGCAGTCGACACAAGATACTTGAGCACAATCTGCTGGCGTTGGGTAATCTTGTCGAACTCGTCCAGATTGATGAGTCCGAACGATGACAGTCCCAGATTCAGATCCTGCTCGTTCTTGAAGTTGATGCGGTCGTTGTAGTATTCCTGCAATTCGCGTGGCAACAGGATTCTACAGAAACTGGACTTGCCACAACCCTGCCTACCTATTAATAAAGGTACGAGGGCATTGCCTGTCAGCTGGCCCTTACCCAGCCACATGGCCACCATCGATCGCATCCAGATATGAAACAGGTGGGTCCAGTCTTCCCATTCCGTTGGTATGCGCTCGGCAAGTGCTGTCACACGGTCCTTTCCGTCCCATTGTGGCAGATGCTCCAGATAGTCGTTCACTGGGTCGTAACGCTCTATGTCGTCTGAGTTGACATAGCGTCGTATATCCTTATCCCAACACTTGATGCCTTGTTCCATCGCCCTCATGGTGATGGAGTTACGTGCCTCTTCAGTCAAATCCTGGAACGAGAATCCGATGCCAGTCCTCATGCGATATTCAGCCACGCCTCGCATCACGTTCTTGCGCAGCTCGTAGTTCGAGTTCAGGAAGATGTTGATTTTCATCGTCAGCAATGTTTCTGCTGGGATATTCTTATATCGACGGATGCCTTTTTTCTCCATATATTTCTTCACAAGGTCCTCGCGATAGGCATTCTCAAACACCTTCTTCACCAAATCCTGCTCTTCCCAGAAGATTGATTTCATCAACGCCTGACGCATAGCTGGTCCCATAGGCAGACCTGTTTCCAGGCAGTATTGTGCCAATTTGGACAGAATGGCATGATGGCGTTCCTCTTCGTCGTCGAAACCCTCAGCATCGTCAAAGGCTTTTGTAAGATTGAATTCGAAAACGGTATGCAGACTCTTATAGCGGTCAATGCCCAAGTCGCCCCTTGTCTGTTCCATTGCCGATATCTGGCGGGTAAGTGCATTGCCAGCCTTCTCAATCTTAGCATAGATGGGTGTCGCCAGCGGATTGTAAACCATCTGCGGATCGTAGCTCATGTAGCAGATGCGCTTGGGAGTGGGCTCCAGCTTCTCAATGGTGACGCCCAACTGACCGTTATAAATCAGGCGGGCCCGCTCGTACAGATTCTCATGAAACAGGGCGATGTCAGAGGGGTCGGTGGGAAGTTCAACGGGATTTCCCTGCTGGGGAAACAACTCTCCGCGACAGATAATCTTGACCGATTGACCCTCGGCTCCAACGAAAGCCATCAGCGTCTGGGGCATCTCAGCAGCACCTCGGCGCACAGCCTCAGCTTCGTCACTACCCGTCAGATTGTTCACTTCCAGCAACACCAGTCCTGTATAGCCTCTGGTGATGCGCTCGTTCTTGCGGTTCTCCTGTTCCAAAGCGAAGCAGATGCGAGGCAGCGTCTTAGGCCATCCGTCGTAACCTTCCAACGTTCCGTCGTCAGAGCGCAGGGCGTAAGTCATCAGCGGATAGACATTTCTGAACTCGCTGACCTGCAACTGATAGTCGCCCTTCCGAATCATTTCTGCTACTTCCTGATGCTCCACCAGTCGCAGCGTCTCCTTATTCCTGTAGTTCTTGATAATAGTACTTCTTGTTCCCATTTTCAATCAATTCTTTAAAACTTCTGCAAAGGTAATAAAAAAGATTGATATGTGCAAGAAATCATTCTCTCAAAATTATTTTCAAAATAAGCTTTTAACATCACTTCTTATGCTTTCTTTCTCATTATCAGTCGATTAACAGGTGATGGTAAGCTGATTTCACCATCACCTTATCATCACTTTTCACCATTATCATCACTTTTAAACCTGTTATCTTGCTAATGGCATTAATAGTTTCAATTGGTAACAGCAAGTGGAACTGCTAGTTCCCTCTATTGTTATCAATAGTTCTCTCACTTGTTACCACTAGTTCCAATTAATGTTACTATTATCGAACTCATTGTTATTCAGTCATTTAGTGAGTTTAGTACGGGTAAACTCGAGGTTTATCGGTACTAAAGTGGCAGTTTAGTGACGGTAAAGTGATGGTGTATTAAGCTTACCATCACCTATTAATATGCTAATATACAATCAGTTAGTTAGAAAAGTGATGATATTCTCTATTTTTTAATCTTTTTCTCTAGAAAATATTTTGTACTATCACATTTTCTTTGTAATTTTGCACCCATGAAGAAAGAAAAGAATAATCAGAATAAGTCTGCAGCACAACTGCAGGAAGAAGCATTCCGTGAAAAGGAGAATCATTATCTAGTGTGTTTCATCGACAGCTGTCCGTTGCGCGACCAATGTCTGCGCTGGCTCGTAGGACAGTACGCAGACCCCAACCGGATGGTCTATACAACAGTCAATCCGCGCAATCCTCAGCTGGGAGGCGAGCATTGTGCTATGTTCCGCAAGAAACAGCGAGTAATCATGAAGATCGGCCTGACTCGCCTCTACCACGAGATGCCCACCTATATGGAGCGAGCCATCCGTCAGCATCTCATCCGTCTCTGGGGCCGTCGCCAGTATTTCGATGCCCGTCGTGGCGATCGTCTCATCACTCCACAGCGCCAACAGGAAGTCATCGACACCTGTCGCCTTCATGGTTGGCAAGGTCCCATCGTCTTTGATGGTGAGCAGGAAGATTGGGATTGGTAATATTTCTCGATGGACAATTATATTTTTTTTATAATATTATTCTTCTTTGAAAGATGAAAAAAATAGTATTTGCATTCCTTGTCTCGCTAACTCTAGCATCTGATTCAATACAGGTTCATGCTCAAATAAAAGATGATTATGTCCTAATTTTCTCTGATGAATTCAATCAAAAAAATGGAAGTCTTCCAGATTCTACAAAATGGGGATGTTCGTGGCGTCATAAAAGTCGCTGGGCTCGTTGGATTAGCAATTCTCCCAAAGTCGCTTTTATAAAAAATGGCTCTTTAGTTTGCCGTGCAATTCCTAATGATAATCTAGAAGCGGACACTGCTACAATGCTGACAGGAGCTATAGAAACTCAAAATAAGTTCTCCTTTAAATATGGTAAGGTGGAAATTCGTCTGAAAACAAACCGTTATAGAGGCAATTTCCCTGCTGCATGGATGCTACCTCAGCCACCATGCGAAAAACATCCATATGGAGGTGAAATAGACATATTTGAATCGTATGGAACGAACCCACACGCCTATCATACTGCCCATACTCATTGGACTCTTCATTTAGGAAAGAAAACGACTCCTCAGCACCAGTTTCATGAAAAAATAGCTGTTAACAAATGGCATGTATATAGTGTTGAATGGGATGAAGAGAAAATAGTATGGCGAGTTGATAGCAACGTAGTTGGCACATATTATAAGCTTAATAATTCAGAAGCTCAAACTAATGGACAATGGCCTTTTGACCACCCTTTTTACATTGTTCTTAATCAAAGTGTGGGTGATCACACTTGGCCAGACCCACCAAATCTTAAGCATATTTACGAAACAAAATTTGACTGGATTCGCGTATATCAAAGAAACAAAAAGGAATAGTTATACTGATGTCCTTAATAGATATTTATATATCAGACTTCTAACCCAATTAGGGGCTATTCTCACACCATATCGACGTGCTATATTTATAATTAAGCAAGTGAAAGATATATAACCAATCTCATGTAGCTTCTTCTGGAATTGTATTTCGTTATGAGCATACGTTAATCCGCCTCTGCGACGAACCATTTCTGGTGAGCGACGAAATAGTAGAAGAGAACGTTGAAGGTTATAAAAGCGACTGCCTTGTTTTAGCATTCGTGCCCACAAATAGTAATCTTCAAATAGGGGGAATGGCTGGTATCCTCCTGCATCTATAACAGATTGCTTGCGAAACATTACCACTGGGTGGTTAATAGGGTTGCGCTTCATGCCGAATTTATAAATGTCTTCATGTCGCTCTGGCAGACTACGAACAGCAATAGTATTAGTAGGGTCAAGATCAAACTCAGTTATCCATGCTCCTAATACGTCAATTTCTGGATGCTCTTGAAGAAAATCTATTTGTATTTCAAATCTTTCTGGCATACAGATGTCGTCTGTGTCCATTCTGGCAATGATATCATATGAACAAGCTTGCATTCCTTTATTCAGAGCAATTCCAAGACCTTGATTTTTCTCCAATCTAATACGTCGTAAAGAAGAAAAACGCAGTTCTTCTTTTTCTATTTCTTGATAGAGATCTGATGGCAGTGGCCCATCTTCCACCAAAACTATTTCTGTTGGAAGTAAGGTTTGCTGATATATGCTGTCAAAGCACATCTTAAGGTGTTCTGCCTTTTCATGCTTATAGACAGACATTAGTAGTGAGAATTCTTTCATGCCGCAAAGGTATGAAAAAAATACTAATCAGCCAAATACTTGTGTCTTTTTCTTAATATTGTAGATACAAAGAGCGATATTTCTCTTTTACCCCTTCAGGTGAGAATATCCGACAAATATTTGTAGTGTCAACGACATTTCCTATTGAGGAATCTATCTTTTTTATAAAATCATTATAATCGCCAAATTTGAATATTTGATATCCTTTTACCCCTTGTAGGTAGTCAGCAATTCTGACGCGCTCTGACATTACAACGGGTGTGCCATACGATAATGCTTCCAATGCAGCATACGAAAATGCTTCATACTTTGAGGGAACTACCAAGATAGATGCTTCTGTATAAAGTTTTGCCAACTCTTCGTCCGTAATGTTTATATGTTGCTTGAAATCTTTGCGAATAATCTGTCCTTTCCCTACGCAATGAATATTGTATTTTCCTCTTGGAATTTGATACAAATGTTCAATGCCTTTTACAGGATCGTCAGCACGACCTACAAAAAGTATCATATTTTGTTTTTTGATTGGCTGTAGCTCTAGCTTCAATGGCGAGAACCAATGGGGTATTTGGACTACATTTGCATGAAAGGACTTAAAAAAGTTTGTATCCTCTTGATTGATGGTGGTTACAATATGCGCATATTTTCTGACCAAAGGCCGAATAAACAGATAAAAGAATAATTTGCCAAGTAATGGATGTCTAAGACATTCAAAAGGATGCCAGTGAGCTGTATATACTATAAATTTTCTGTGTTTTTTTGCAGTCAAAATAGCTTGCACAGTTCCCATTGCAGTATAGCCATTGATGTGAATTATATCTGCATTTTTGATGGATTCTGTCAACTCTGATGGACGATAATAATAATGAAACAGACGTGACGGAATGTCAGGTATATCTTTAATCTCTAGAGGGTGGAGATCTATGTCGTCTTTAAACAAAGAAAACAGAGCTTTACAATAATTGTCCGTCCCACCGGGCTTGTTTTGGCGTATATACAATATTTTTTTCATTATTTAGGATGCTTTAGAAGAAATGTATGTGCCTCTGGACGGCAATAAAAATACAGGCTTTTCACAAATAAAACATAGCGTTTGTAGCCCATCGCAAAATATAGGGTTTTGAACAGCCATGAAATTATTCTTTTCTTCTTATCCATATTTGGAAGATTAGAACGTGAGAATTTCTCCAATTTCTCTTCGGTTATCATTTTTCTTTCTAAAATAGCATTATAAAAAGAACCTTCTCCTATTGAGAAAGGACTAGAGGTGAACAGTTGTTCTTCTTTCTCTAGAAGGCCATGATAAAGCCTCCGATGGAAAGTCGCTATAGGAAGACCGTTCGCATAGGTTGCATAACTATATTTTTGATTTATGAAAGCATCAAAAATATGTTGGTTTTGAATGATGGCTTTCTGATATATGTCTGTAGCCAATTTTAGATCATTGTATTCTTGAAGGTTTTCAATCCGTTTACGTGAAATAATACCTTGCTTCATCTTCTGGTAGTCATATCCGGCAAAATGAATGAATATTAGTTTGTCATGTCTTTGTGGATTGTCATCTGTACGGAATTTGACATATATATCATCTCCTTCTTGATATAATTCTCTTTCAAAATAATTCCATGGTGCCATGTTCATACCAAGATGATGAAAGATGTAAAGTGATTCGTTTCCTAGAAGTCCTGGCATCCAATCCATCCATTTTTGGTCTGTAAAGTTTCCTGTGCTTCTGTCTGCAAAACAATTGTCTTTCAATCTTTTCTGCCACCAGTCCAAGACAATAAGTGCCTGTTTGCTATTTCTCATGGCGCAAAAGCCAAGATTGAATATCCCATTGACATTCATGGCCCATTCTGGGTGCTCTCCATTGTATGTAGGATGAATACCTGCGATTTGGGGTGTTAAAGCAATGTCATAGAGGTCTAGTTTCGAAAGGATTTCTTCAATAGAAGAAAAGATATAAATATCCGGATCAAAGTAGATGACTTTCTCGTATCCTTTTGAAAATAAGTGAGTGAAACAACTCGGTTTTATAGAAGTACAGAACTCTGTTAAATCATATTTGAAAGACATTTCTGTCCATTCTTCTTCTGAGAATGAAACAATGTCTTTTGCCATAACAACACAACTTGGTATGTTAACCACAGGATGCTCGAATTCGTCAGCAACAAATATTTTAAAATCCATCTCAGGATTGTAAAGTTGCAGAGATGATCCTAGTATTTGTCCAAGACCAATATAGTTTTTGGCTACTATTGTAAAAGCACAATATTTCATAAATTAGTTTTTTTATTTTATATGATTACTAATAATTTTGGCAGGAATCCCACCTACCACACAATGGGGTGGCACATCATGTGTCACTACGCTATTAGCTGCAATGATTGCTCCTTTGCCAATCGTAACACCTCCTAGTACAGTTGCTTTGTCACCAATCCAGACATTGTCTTCTATAATGATAGGCCCTTTACTATATACTGGTCTTTGCGAAGGAGGAATGTTTAGAGAGTCAGGTTTTGAATCTCCATGTGAGTTGTCAGAGATGGTAACCCACCTTCCTGTTAGAACTCCATTGCCAATTATTATATGGTTTGTGCATGAAATATGGATGTATTCACCAAAATCACAGCTGTCTCCAATCTCTATTGATGGATAGAGTTCTTGTCCTTCATAGTTTGTCCATGCGGTTAGGACGCCATTTCTCCCAACAACAGACATGTTGCCAATTCTTATGCTTTTTCCACCTCTTATTATTATAGGGCGATGAACGATAATACCTTTTCCTGCAGATTTCAAACTCGCTGCAATCCAGTGACTATATAAGAAATCTGCCATCAGTGATAATTTACGATGAAATGGGTAGCTGTACACTATGGAAACAATTGTAAAGATTTTTCTTGTGACAGTATCCATAAGAAGTCTTAGTCGTCGAGTATATGTCATTTGTTTCGCTGTTGTAAGTTAATGTATAATGAATATATTTGGCTAACGTTGGTTTCGTTTGAAAATCTATCTGCGGCTTTTGCTTGTCCTAAGAGTACCTGTTGTTGATAATCAGCTTCTGGTAATGAAATGATTTTCTCCATTGAAGCGTATAACTCTGAAACATTATCGAATTTGTAACCGCCTGTGATATCTAGAATCTCTTTTGTCCCAGCGGTATTCCTTCCAATGACAATACAACCATTAAACCATGCCTCTGCTGTCATACGTCCAAAACCTTCATAATAACTTGCAACAACTAATGCTGTGGCATTTATCATTAAAGGCCTGACGTCCTTTTGGTAACCTATGAATTCTACTGCCTCTGCACATCCTTGAGATAAAGAAAAATGTTTCAATTCTTCTATAAATGTGTCGTCACCGAATCCAGCTATTAATAAATTATATTCTTGGTGACTTTTATAAAATTTTGCAAATGCGGTTATAACGTCTTTATGCCCTTTCTCAGGAATGATACGGCTTGCACAAAGGAAATACTTTTGCTTGTTAGGATTATAGTGGATGTCGTGACGTGAAAACATACCATTATAAATTGTAATGGCATTAGTTTTGCCATTTAGATGAAAATGTTCACGAATACCTTCTGTTATTGTAATAATGTAGTCGGAATGAGTGATTTTTTTTTCAAAATAGGATTTTGAAGGAAAGATAAGCCAATTAAAATCTAAATCTTGATATTCACGAAGATGCATTACGTGAGGAATTCCCTTTATTCGTGCTACGTATAGTCCTTCTCTGATCACGCCTGTATTTGTATGAATAATGTTTGGCTTTTCACGTTCAACAATACGCATTAACTCATAAAAAGATAGCAACTTCTTCATCATCATAGAACAGCAAGAAATGCATAGTCTTAATGATGTTAGGAGATTGGTTGGGCGATGAAGAGCACTCATGGTAAGGAATGCTTCATAATAATTGATATGATGAGATTCTAGATAGTCCATAAAGACCTTGTCACGTATTTCCCATCGTGGAATAACAACAATGGGGATGATACCCTTAACCATTAGTCCTTCTATCATATTAATAAAGGAGATGGTAGCACCTCCCATAAAGGCTGCATTCAAAATATATAGCACTTTCATAATATAGAATCGTTTTCTTCGGTATTATTAAAACATGATTTTTTGATATGTGCCATGGCAAATAGAGGAAGAAAATTACTATACCAAAGAGGGTAGCCTCTTACTATAAAAGCTAATAAAGCTAATATCACAGATGCAGTAAGTGCTTTCCAATATGCAGTATTTCTCATTGAAGTTAAATAGAGCAGAAATATAAGCAAAAAGCCTATAAGTCCGTTTTCATATATAAAAACTTTATAACCTGAATTTCCAAACATGTCTTTGGGCATGTCACGACCAATAAAAATATCTGATGAACCTAGATAATTCTCGAATTCCACATCAAAGTCTTCTGTCACACGATTATTGCCAACCATTTCTCCATCATAGATTTCTAATCTCATCACAATTAGGTTGTGGAGAAGGTTATCACCATTTCTGTAAAAAAAAGAACCTATGGTAATAGTGGCAATAATAGTAATGGCAATAATAAGTTTACCGATAAAATGCTTACCTTGAATCCATAGGTTAAGAAAAACGGTTACTATTAACATGACATAAGCAGCAAGAGAAAAAGACATAAGTGTTGCTGTCAGCAAAATAACATTGTACCACTTTTTCCACTTTCCGCACTGAGTTAGTAGTAAAAGAACACAAGCACTTCCCAAATGTCCAGGTTCTAGAAATACAGAGTGAAACCTCGGAAACAGTTCCAATTCCGTACGCTGATCTATCATAAAAAAGAAATAATTCCGATATGAATAAAAACCATCATTAAACTCAGCATCACGTGATGGTAATGGGAAACCAACCAAATAAAAAACATAGGCAACTATGGAAACTCCCAATAAGATTGCCATGGCTTTTGCTATAAAAGTAAGTATATCTGGTAACAGATCCTTGTTCACCCAAAAGAAAGAAAGAAAAACTGAAATATTGAAAAGGTTGAAGATGAATCCTCCAATATGTCCACCATTCACAAATAGCAAGTAATATGATAATAGTATATGAATTAAGAAAGGTATTAAATAGTTATCATTATTAAATAGGGTGTTGTCTTTCATAGATGCACCTATTGCCATAGAAGTACATAGCAGAAGGCTGGAAAAAATGATGTAAAAATTACCGATAGGCCACATAAACCATGGATTAAGTGATCCCCAATATGCTATTAGCATGCCAGCATAGATGCATGCTAAGCCAAAACTATATTTGGGGATAGCAAATATGTTTTGAGGCACTCTAATGAGATATAATCGCTCAAGATTGATCATGGCAAATGTGCTTTTTTATAAGTTGTATAGCATATGCTTGTTCTTCTTTGTTCATGGCAAAGAACCATGTAGAAATGATTCCTATTGAAGCACTGATGATATAGGTGAGAATAAATCTAAATGGAATATCAAAATACTCTCTTATTGCTAATCCCACAACAAGAATACTCAAGCAAATAGGAACCTGCGGAAGAATAACAGACCTGATATAAAAAATTGCATTTAAACCTACCCTGATCTTGGTATAGATAATTCTTACTAATGCTACTCCAATCTCAATAATCAAGTATAACCACATAACCTCCACCATATTGCAACCATATGAAAACATTATCCAAATGATAGGAAGAAAAATCAATTTAGGGGTGTATATTAATAACGTATAATTACGTATGTTTCCCATAGCCTGATTTGCTGATTGTAGTCCCATAGTTAATTGGTCACATATAAAACCAACAAGAATAAATTGGCAGAACATGCAAGTGTATTGTGGAACCTCTTTTAACCAAAATGATAAGATAGCATGCATTTCAATTATCAGGGGAATAGTAACAATAGAGAGAAGAGCTGCAGAATACTTGCTTTCAAGACTTGCCAGATGAAGCATTCCTTCTCGATTATTGCCTCCTTCTGACTTCATAATCTGAGGATTCATGGCATTAAGTATAGATGTAACAACAAAAGAAAGAGCTCCATTTACTTGAAAAGCTATTCCGTATGCTGCATTGACAGTAGTTCCAAAAAAATGATTAATCACAACGGCAGTTCCTTGATTTCGACCAGCAATGGCTCCCATACCATAAGTTGTCCACCCTGCAAACCCTGCTAGTTGAGTAATGTAATTCCTTTGAAGGTCCCCTTTTCGTATAATTATACTACACTCTTTAAAATTTAAAAACGCATATATTGAAAATGCAAGAAAATTAAGAAATACTATTAGTGCCATAATTACTGCATAAAACAACAACTTGTCTGTTTGAATGTAGCAGAGGCCTAAAGCAAGAACTAGTTTGATAATAGCATCAACAGTTTCTATCAGGGCAATGTATATGATGTTTTCTCGTGCAATAAATAAAGCTTTAAAAGGAGCCATCATTATTGTGAGGAACAATATTATAATTGTAATAGAATAAACGTGGTTTGCTACTTCCAAACGTTGTGGGGGAATAGTAAGTACATCATTCATGAGCCAGTTCTTTAAACAAAAGAGCACAATGCATAATAATGCACCTAAAATTAAATGTAGAAATAAACTGTTGGCAAAATAACTCTTTACTGATGATAAGTCATTTTTGCCATAAAAGACTGAGATATATCGCTGCGTAGTTATTACTAATGCATTTGTGATAAAGCCTAACATAGAAACTACTCCTCCCACTACAGTATAAATACCATAGTCAGAAATAGTCAAAGCATCAAGAATCAATCGCGTAGAATATAAAGAAAGAACTGTAGTAAATACAGCCTTAATATATTGCGCAGTTGTATTGATAATGATGCGTTTAGCTGGATCCATATTGGATTATACTTTAAAAGGACTTAACAAATCATCTCTGATGATGTAGAAGGTCGTTCCTATAAAAGATAAGAATAGTAGTCCGATAACAATAAACATTCTTTTGGGTCCAGAGTGTTTAACAGGCACGGCAGCACCTTTAATAACAGTAAAGACAGGGGTACGTTCTTGGACTTTAGCTTCAGCTGCTTGGAGTTGGGTGTTAATAGTAGTATATGCATTATACTTTAACTGCATATCGTTCTCCATATCTTCAATTTTTAGCTCTATACTACGCAATGCGATCTTACTATTCGCATCAGACATACTAGCATATTGTTGACGGGCTTTTTCGTATTCACGTTTAGCGTCTGTAGCCAATTTCTTATAATACTCGTAATCAGTACGAGCCTTGTTAGTACGATACTCTGTAATAAAAACCTGTAATTTGTCCTTGATAGAGTCTGCCAACGTCTTACAAATAAGTGGATCTTGAGCCTGGGTGTTAATAGTAATAATACCTGTTCTCTTGTCAATACTTATATCAATTTGAGTTCTAGCTTTGTCCATGATAGCGTCTTCCTTTTTGGACAAATAATAGGGATCATATCCATTTTTGATACCTGTCTGGTCTTCTTTTTTAGGCAAAAGGCCTATTACCCAGTCTATAGGATAGACCCACCAAGTTTTCTTTTGGTGCATTTTCAAATAGTCATGGTATGTGGTGTTTATTTCATTGTCCTGACTTACAATCTTTATACTCATAAGTTTAGAAACAAAACCATTGTCTTCCATCAGGTCAGGATAGAGAAGAGGGGTAATGGCATCTGTGGTTTGCATCTCACTTAAATCAAATCCAAAAGAAGAAGCAAGAGAACTTAGTGCACCGCCAGGCCCAGAGTTCTCCATTTCTGGGGCTAATTTCGTTTCAGAGTTATAATAGCGTGGAAGGCCTAATGTATAAATGCATGACAAGACAAAGACAATAGGCAGGACTTTGTAAAACAAGCGTTTGTTTGCCCATATCTTCCTAAAGACTATGCGAAGGTCAATTACCTCAGGATTTTTATTTTTGTTTTCTTCCATGATTTTCTTACTTCGTTAAGTTAGCAATAGTAGCAATCATAGTTCCAAGTGAGGCAGCACTGGTGCCGATGCTCAACCACTGTTGGAGTCCCAGTCCCTGACGCTGACGTTTGGTGGGAACAACGATTTGGCAACCTGGGGCAGGCTTGTGTTTGCGGTCTGCTCTGGCTACCATTCCGTTCATGTATATGATGATGGTCTTACTCTTCTTTGCTGATGAGGTCGCACCTCCAGCCAGGTCAATGTAATAATCGGCATTTTTACCTTCTTTGAAACGGACGGTATTGGGATAGAGAACCTCTCCATTGATTTTGACAGTACCATCGTAACGTGGCACTACAATACGATCGCCTTCACGGAGGATGGGATCATCGTCGGTATTAGGATTCTTCAGGGCTTTCTCTAACTCAATACCTACAGGGTAGGTGGCATTAGTCATCAGTTTCCTGACATCAATGGAGTCCTTACCAGAATTGCGTTGTGCAGTGCGAATAACCGTCTCCATCATCTCACGCTCTTCCTGAGTCATTAATCGCAGAAGTTTAGTGCCTTCAACATAAGCGCGATTAGTCAATCCACCTGCCTGTTTGATAACATCGCTGAGGCGTTGTCCCTTATTTGAAAGGGCATAGATGCCTTCAAACTGCACTTCTCCCTCTACGGTAACATTCTGCTGTTCAGTATAGTTGGGTGAGCGACGAACATATACTTCGTCGAAGGGCTGTAGTGTAAAGTCTGGTTGTCCACTAATAGTGAAATCGGGGTTCAACTTGAAGCTGAATGTCTGTGCAATCTGGTCTGCTGCCTCTGTAGCATGGGGGTCTGTGACGCGACGTGCTACATCAACTTTAACGAGAGAAGCTGCTTCAGTGGGTCCTCCTGCCTGAATGATAAGATCCTCAACAGTCTCATTTTTAGCAAATTTATAGATGCCAGGATAGGCAACCTCACCATTAATCGTAACAGTTTTCTGCTCATTTCGTTCCTGTCGGCTGGCAATATAGATGACATCCTCATTGCGAAGTGGAACATCAGGAACTGTTCCCTCTAAGATGCCTCGTACATCGACACTCAGTACTTCAAGGGTACGATCGGCTTTCATACGATGCATCACTGCATGTTGTGAAATAGCACCTTCAGTCAGTCCTGCTGCAGCTTCAACCAGTGCTTTCACGGTGCTGATCTCGCCACCAACCTGATACATGCCTGGACGGAAGACAGCACCTTTGATTTCCACCATGTTCTGATAACGGTTAAGGGTGGAATCAACGCTGACAGAGTCTTCGTCCATCAGTTTGAAGTTGTTCAGGTCAAATTCGCCTACGCTGAATACTGAATATTGCTGACCAGCCTTACGATTGATGCGGATAGCTTTTGTGTAAGCATCGCCTGTAAATCCACCGGCATAGCGGAGTAGGGTAGCAGCACTCTCCGTCTTTTTCATCTCATAGAACATGGGGCGCTTAACCTTACCAGTGATGTTAACCAATGCTTCGTAAGGACTAACAGTGATGACGTCATTGTCCTGCAGACGAACATCACCGCTGAGCTTGCCATTTAAGAGGAAGTCGTAGACGTCGACATTAGACAGCAACTTGCCTCTGCGATATACTTTAACGTTACGAAGTGTACCAATGTCGTTAGGACCTCCTGCCATATAGAGGGCATTGTAGACAGTAGCAAATGCAGACATCGTATAGGTGCCAGGCACTTTTACTTCACCCATTACGCTAATAGTGATGGTGCGAGTCTGACCCAATGTCAATTCAATCTTTGAACCCTGATAACGAGGTCCAAGAACACTTCTCAGACGGGCTTTGGCCTGACTGACAGAGAGTCCGCCAAGTTGGATAACACCAATACCTTCGACGGTGATGGTGCCATCAGGCGATATTGTTTCTGTAACACTCTCCTGAGAAGCTCCCCAGATATCAATATTGACAGCATCACCAGGTCCAAGACGATAGCTCTGAGGGGTAGCAAGGTTCATGCTGCTCTCAAAAGTCAGATTCTTGTTGTTAAACACATCATGTCCGAATATCTTGCGCTTTGACGGACGTTCATCCTCATAATAATATTTGAGGGAATCGGGCATCATGAAATCAACAGCCTCGTCCATCTCTACATATTCACGATCTTCATCATTGTAGGTGTGACGTCGTATCTGGTTTGATTTCTTGGTGTCTTTTATTCTGTATTGTGAGGCATTGGCCTTGTCGCGAGCCACTTGCTCCTCACGTTTTTCACCATTGGCTTCACGCATTCGGTTTTTGGCAGCCTGAGAACCTGCTGTGATATCTTCTGCACCCAGTGCCCCATTTTTGATCTGCTTCTGATATTTCTTCTGGATACGGCGTATCTGCTCAATGGTAACACCGCGCTGCATCAGTTGGGTAACGATATGCTGACGAGAAACACCTTTCGAGTTCTGTTCAATAACATAGTCCATTACCTGATTGTCAGTCATGCCAGACTGTGCCCATCCCATTGTCACAGACAAGGCAAGACAGGCTATGATGGTAGATATTCGTTTCATAATCTCGCGTACATATTTATATATAGAAAACACGCCATAGCGCAAAATATTGTGCAAAAGTACGAATAATTTCTGAAAAAACATGGTGTTATATCAAAAAATGTGTATCTTTGCACCCGAAATACGTTAAAACGTCTTTGGGCTTGACTGGATTTGACGGCAAGACGAGATGGTACGTAAGCATGCGGAGCGACGGCTGTGGGCTCCATAATCCATTCGGTCGAACAATTAATTGGCGAAAACAACTACGCTCTCGCTGCCTAATCGAAGTACAGTAGATTACTGGCTTTATTCTCTTACTAGGTGAGAGAACGAGACATCGCTCCAAGGATCTGGTTCCGAATCTGAGGATCAAGCGGTGCAGGATAAATCGGAAATAGTTCGTTGGGAGCTCCGATTGGCGAATGAAGCTTTAGGAGATAAGGTTGCAGTTGGTGGTCCGGGTCTTGCTGCAGCTCGAAAATGAAGACCGGAATAAGCATGTAGAAAGCGTATGGTTTCCTTGTGCGGACGAGGGTTCGACTCCCTCCAGGTCCACGGAGAAAAAGTTAAAAGCCTTCGAGTTGTGAACAAATGTGGCACTGCTCGAAGGCTTTTCTTTTATTTCTTTTTGATGGTCTTTAAAACCGTTTCAATCAATTCAGCCGAAGGTTTTGTCTTTTTCTTGTCATAGGGAATCAGATACCATCGTACAGTCCAATTGAGTTGTTGTCCTGGCATAATCGATTTGTAGATACCTTGGCACTCCAAGTCGATATAGGTCTTGCCATTGTTGACATATAACTCTATTTCTGCTTCGCCAGGTGCCGTCTGCTGCTTGGTAATATCATCAAACTGTTTGATGAGCAATAAACCATTGCAGGCATAGGCTATCCATCCTTTACCGTCAATCATAACCTTTCTGTCTTCCTTGTTGACATCTGTTTGATACCACAACGCATTAAACTCCTGTTTGAAAGGAATCAGTTCTGAAGGAGTGATACTATTGGCTTCTGCGTCAAAGAATATCAGACCGTTCTGGTTAGGTACTCTGGTAACTTCCCAAGGAGCCACACTGCGAGGCTCGAACGATACATTAATAATAGAATAGGTTATGACAAAGGAATTGTCAGTACTGTCAACAGCAAATTCCTTACAGACAGCCCATTTGTGCTTGGCTGAAGCCTGGCTGGTCATGTAGAGAGAGGTAGGCCGTTGTTCGCATACATATGATTCTTTGTCGAGCTCTTCTATGGGTGGCCAGTTCCATTCTTTCTGCGGACTGGTCCAGAATGTGCTGCCATAAGTGTCATCGTCTTTGGATTGTGATAACACCTCTTTCTTCTTATGCTTGAAAGATAGGATTTTACCACCGGCACCTCCATCGATAACCATCGATAGATTGCCTGAGGTAATCAGGTATTTTGAGTTCCCCTGATGCTGAACTTTAACTGGGTTGGCAGCCCAAGTAGTTTGACATGCCGCAAGGATTAAAGCGACAATTGTTGTTTTAAGATTCATATGGTTGTTATTCTTTTTTTGAGGTTGTACATATATTTACAAGATAGACAATGCTCATATATGGGATACCTGTATTGGTTTCAAGACCAATTTCGCAGGTACGACTATTTGAGTAGCCCACCTCGATTTTGTTCTTCTCAATTTGAGGACGTAACTTGCGTAAAGCATATTTGTTCATCTCTGGGAAGGTGAAGCCGCGATCACCTGCAAAACCGCAGCAGCCTACGCCTTCAGGCAAGTAGACGTTGTTTGAGCAGAGCTTTGCGAGGGCTATCAGGTCCTTATCAACACCCATCTGACGAGTAGAACATGTGATGTGAAGAGCAATATGCGTGTCAGTAGGATGGAAGTCAAGACGATCAACGAGGTATTTCATGATAAACTCAGCAGGCTCATAGAGCTTCATCTTCTTCATCACCTTCTTCATGCGATGCAGACAAGGACTCTGGGCACAGAGCACAGGATACTTACCCTGCTCAGAAGCTTTCCAAAGTGCTGCTTCTAGTTCTGCACTCTTGCGGTCAGCAATATCGAGCATACCCTTCGATTCCCAAATCTGTCCACAACACATCTTTTCCATTCCTTCTGGGAAGATAACCTCGTAGCCAGCCTTTGCCATCAGCTGAATCACCTCATCAACAAGGTCGTGAATCTTACCTCCTTGCTTTGATTGGCCCATGGTCTGGTTAATACAACTGGGGAAATAAACGACCTTCAGAGGTGAGTGTTCCTCTTCTTTATGCGGAATGGACTTCTCGATGATAAACTGTGTGAGGTCAGAAGGCTTTGGCTGGCGTTTTTTCTTGGGCATTGCTGTTGTCCAAAGCGGCAATCCCATCTTATTCATGCCTCGGCAAATGTTGGTCATCAGCGAGGGACCTAATGTTACATGGCCTAAGTGTGCCACATCAAGCACCAGGCGTAAGCCAGACTTGATGCCTGCCATGTGATTGGCAGCAAACTCACCAACTTGATACCCTAGTTTATTATGGTTCATGTCCATCTGGCGGATAAGATGTGTCAATTCGCCAGTATTAATCTTCATAGGACAAGATGTTGCGCAGAGACCATCCGTTGCACAGGTTTGGTCACCATAATATTTATATTGCTTACGGAGTGTAGCAGCACGTTCAGGATTAGCACCAGTAGCCTCTAGCTCACGAATTTCACGTTGAACAGCAATACGCATTCTTGAAGAAAGTGTCAATCCGCAGGACATACAGTTGACTTCGCAGAAACCACACTCGATACACTTGTTGGCACGTTTCACCTGTTCGATAGTCTCCTTGGCAGTAGAAAGCGAAGGATCCATCAGATATTGTCCACCATCGGGCACACTGTCAAAATCAAAGTCGAGTACAGGCAGGGGCTTCAGACACTTGATGAAGCAATCTGGGTCGTCGTTGAAGATAACCCCCTGGTTCAGTAATCCATCAGGATCGAAGATGGCTTTCAGTTCCTTCATGGCCTCATAGGCCTTTTCTCCCCACTCATACTTCACAAATGGGGCCATGTTACGACCAGTACCATGCTCTGCCTTAAGCGATCCGTCATAATTCTCTACCACCAGCTTTGCCACATCACGCATCATCTCTGCATAGCGAGCCACTTCATGCTCATCAGCAAAGCTCTGGTTCAGAATGAAATGATAGTTACCCTCGAAGGCATGACCATAGATACAAGCATCGTCATATCCATGATCGGCAATCAGTTTCTGCAGCTTGACAGTTGCTTCTGGAAGACTCTCTATGGGGAATGCCACATCCTCAATAAGACAGGATGTGCCAACAGGGCGAGTACCACCTACACTGGGGAAGATACCAGAGCGAATAGCCCAATACTTGCCATAGACAGCAGGGTCTTCAGTAAACTCTGCAGGGATATAAAGACGGAACTGGCCAAGACATTCCTTGATCTTCTCAATCTTTTCGAGTAGCTGTTCGTGGCTAATGCCCTTGGTTTCTGTCAGGATAGCTGTCAGATTATGGTAGTCGCCAGGTTCTACACCCTCGATCTTGCCAGCATCCACATCAGCCTTGTACTGCAGGAAGACAGGATCGTCCACAGAGTTAAGTGACATATAATCGAGCATCTCGGCACTCTTCACCATCAGGTTCTCGGCACTCATCTTCAGATCGTCGTCACCAGCCTTCAGCTTCTTCATGGCTACCACAGCCTCACAACTCTCCTTCATGGTGAGGAAATACACCATTGCTGAGGCTTTGTATTTATAGTCATAGAGCGTCTTCATGGTGACCTCTGAAAGGAAGGCCAATGTACCCTCTGAACCTACCATTGAATGGGCAATGATGTCGAATGGATCGTCGTAAGCAACAAGTGGACGTAGGTTCAAGCCTGTAACATTCTTGATACTATATTTAGTCCGAATACGTGATGCCAGTTCTTCGTCAGCTCTAACTTTATCACGTAGGGCTTCAATCTTTTTGATAAATTCCGGATGGCTCTTGCGGAATGACTCCTTACTCTTTTCGTCACCTGTATCAAGGATAGTACCATCAGTAAGAATGACACGTGCTGATACCATCATGCGGTCGCTGTTGGCATGAACACCACAGTTCATACCTGAAGCATTGTTGATGACAATACCACCAACCATCGCAGAACCTATTGAGGCAGGATCTGGTGGGAATACACGTCCATAAGGTTTCAGAATCTCATTGACTCTGGCACCAACAATACCGGGCTGTAATTTGATAGTATCTTGGTTCTCGCCAATCTCATATTTCTCCCAGTGCTTGCCAGCCACGATGAGTACAGAGTCTGTACAACTCTGGCCTGAGAGTGAAGTACCTGCCGCACGGAAAGTAAATGGCAGGTGATGTTGATGGCAGAGTTTGACAATTTCTGCTATTTCCTTTTCACCATCACTGCGGATGACTACCTTTGGAATCTGGCGATAAAAACTGGCATCCGTTCCCCATCCGAGTGTGCGGAGCTCGTCTGTATAAACACGATCAGCAGGAATTAGCTGTCTGAGGTCAGTAAGAAATTGTTCGTTGTTGGTACTCATAGAGAATCTATATTTGGGGCAAAGATACAAAAAAAAAATAAAGTTTGAGTTTTTTTATCAAAAAAAAATGCACTAAAATGAAAAATTATTCCTATATTTGCACAATTCTAGTAAAAAACTAATCTAAAAGCAAATCATTATGACTGCATTAGTCTCTGTTATCCCCATCCTTTTACTCATCGTTTTGATGATGGGATTTAAAGTGTCTGGTTACAAGAGTGCTGTGATTACTCTTGTTGTTACAATCATCTTGGCTCTGTTTGCTGTTCCTGCGATGGGCATTCTGCCAGAGAAGTATTCAGGTCTATCCATCTATGGCATCACCCTCTGGTCTGTTGTCGAAGGTTTTCTCAAGGCCTGCTTCCCCATTATCCTGATTATTATTTGCGCAATTTTTAGTTACAATATTCTTTGTGAAACGAAGGAGATTGAGACCATTAAGACGCAGTTTATCCAGATGACTTCTGACAAAGGACTATTGGTGTTGCTCCTGACTTGGGGTCTGGGAGGTGTGCTCGAAGGTATGGCAGGCTTTGGAACGGCTGTGGCCATCCCTGCAGCCATCCTCATTGGCTTGGGCTTCAAACCCATGTTCTCAGCTGTCATCTGTCTGGTGGCCAATACGGTGGCTGTAGGTTTCGGTGCAGTAGGTCTGCCTGCTACCACACTTGCCAACCAGGTGGCAGCCAGTGGTGTGGCTACACCAGAGGAGCTCTGCGAGGTGGCTACCTTTATTATATTACAACTCTCGCTGATGTTCTTCATTACTCCGTTCCTCATTCTGATGATGACTGATCGTACCAAGATATTGAAGAACCTCACTATTGCCCTCTTCGTGGGTACTTTCTCTATTGTCGTGCAGTTCTGCTGTGCCCACTTTATTGGTCCAGAAACACCAGCCATTCTTGGTTCTGTAGCAGCTATTATCGCTATGCTCATCTATAACAAGCTCTTCATCAAGGAAGAAAATCCAGCTGATGAGGTTGTTGTTGAGAAGAAGAAATTCGGTACTGTGAAGACGTTGAAGGCATGGAGTGTTTACGGATTGATTATTTTCTTCATCCTGATTAGCAGTAAGATTGTACCACCGATTAACGAATTGCTCAACACATCTTTGGTTACCAAGTTCGATCTGCCTGTAATAGGTAATACCTTTAAGTTTGGCTGGCTGTCCAATGCTGGTCTGATGATTTTCCTTGGTGCTGTGATTGGCGGACTGATTCAGGGTATGTCTTTCGGCAAGTTGATGAAATTGCTTGCCAAGACCACGCTCAATCTTCAGAAAACAGTGATTACCATCTGCTGTTTGGTGGCTATGGCTATGCTGATGAACAATACAGGTATGACCAACGATATTGCCAAGGGGCTTGTGCTTTTGACAGGTTCTGCCTTCCCGTTCTTTGCTCCGCTGATTGGTTCAATTGGTACCTTCGTAACGGGTAGTGCCACCAATGCTAACATTCTCTTCGGTAAGCTGCAAGCTACTGCTGCCAGCGACCTTGGTTTGGTGAATCAGGGCACTTTCTTTGGCGTTAGTGGTAGCGAGACCAACTGGCTTGCTGCAGCTAACTGTGCTGGTTCTGAAGGTGGAAAGCTGTTGTCACCACAGAGCATAGCCATTGCTACGGCTGCATGCGATATGGAAGGTCAGGATGGTGACATTATGCGTAAGACTATGCCGTTTGCTATCTTCTGGATATTGATGAACGGTCTGATGGTCTTCTTGGGACTACACGTCATCTGATCAATGTCAACAACACATAAAACAGCTATTATTGGCGGCGGGGCAGCAGGGTTCTTCCTCGCCGTCAATTTGAAAGAGATGATGCCAGAGATGGAGGTGACCATCTTTGAGCGTAGCCATCGGGTATTGGCCAAGGTGGAAATCAGTGGGGGAGGACGTTGTAATTGCACCAATTCCTTTGCACAGGTTACTGATCTATCACAGGTTTATCCTCGTGGCCATAGGCTCTTGAAACGCCTTTTCAATGTGTTCAACCATGAGGATGCTTACCGTTGGTTCGAACAGCATGGAGTTCCTTTGGTCACTCAGGACGACGAGTGTGTGTTTCCTCAAGCCCAGGACTCTCATGCTATCATCAATTGTTTTCTGTCATTAGCCCGTCGCCACCATATTAATATATATACAGGCAGAAAGATTCAGAGTCTTGATGATGTTCGCGACTTTGACTATGTGGTGGTCACAACGGGTGGTTCACCTAAGGGAGAAGGTCTGCGCTGGCTGGCAGATCTGGGACATGAAATAGAGTCGCCTGTGCCTTCCCTTTATACATTTTCTGTCAACGATGCCAAGCTTAAAGCCCTGCAGGGAATAGTGGTTAAGGATACCGCCGTTCATATTCCTGGTACCAAACTGCGGGCAGAAGGACCTCTGCTGATTACCCATTGGGGCGTGAGTGGTCCTGCCATCTTGAAGCTTTCCAGTTATGCAGCGCGCCATCTGGCAGAACAGAATTATCAGGCACCGCTCAGCATCAATTGGGCTCATCTAAACGAAGCGGAAACACAGACAGTACTCTTCGATATGGCTATCAAGCAAGGCCCAAAGCAACTCTCCACCTATAATCCTTTCGGCCTGCAGCAGCGCCTTTGGGTTTATCTGTTAGAGAAAGCTTTGGGTAACAGAAGCACCATCCGATGTCAGGAACTGAATAAGAAGGATGTCAATCGCCTTGCCAATGTTCTTGTGAATGATGCGTATCAGATTGCAGGGCGAGCTGCCTTTAAAGATGAGTTTGTAACCTGTGGAGGTGTCTCGCTAAAAGCTGTCGATTCCAATACTCTGGAGAGCCGTCATGTGCCTCATCTTTATTTTGCTGGCGAGGTGCTTGATATTGATGGCATCACGGGTGGTTTCAATTTCCAGGCTGCATGGACGACAGCCTATACTGTTGCTTCTGCCATTAAAAAGCGTTAAAAATTGACGAAGATACATGGAAAATGTGTATCTTTGCCGTGTTATTGTACACTAACTAACAACATAAACGTTATCAAGTTATGAAATTCAGAAAGCTTTTTACAGCATTGTTGGTTTGCGTGGCAACCTGTGGTTGGGCCCAGCAACCGACTCCAAAGTCCATTTTAATTAATCAAGATGGTACGGTGACTTTCCGTTACAAGAATGACCTTGCCAAGAATGTGCAGGTTGATGTCCAGTTTGCTGGCAGGAATCCTATGCAGCGTGGTGCCGATGGTGTATGGACAGCTACTTTGGGACCCGTCGCTCCAGACATGTATCCCTACTGCTTTATCGTTGATGGCATCAGTGTGATGGATCCAGAGAATCCCCAGTATTTCCCCAACGAGGGCTTTAAGAATAGTCTGTTGGAAATACCAGGTAACGGCACTTTGCCACACGATATCAAGGATGTGCCCCACGGAAGACTGGAGTATGTTAGCTATTATTCCAAGAGTTTGGGTGCAACTAATCATGCTGTGGTCTATCTTCCTCCCAACTACATGATGGATTTCCAGAAGAAATATCCTGTGTTCTATCTCATCAGTGGTACGACGGATACAGAAGAGGTATATTATAAGGTAGGACGTGTCAACTATATTCTCGACAATCTGCTGGCAGAGAAAAAGGCCAAGGAGATGATCGTGGTGCTGCCTTATGGCAATCCCTATAAACTGTTGCCTGCCAAGGCTGAGGCTGCCAGCGGACAACCTGCTACACGTTTTGGTGGCGATGTGTTCAGCAAGGATTTGATTAACGATCTGATGCCCTATATTGAAAAGAATTACCGTACTAATAACAGTCGTGATCATCGTGCTATTGGTGGTTTCTCACGAGGTGGCAATCAGGCTCTCTTCAATGGCCTTTCCAATCTGGACAAGTTCTCATACCTCTGCTCCTACAGTTCATTTACCTCGACAGACATTCCTGATGTTTACGATCAGGCAGCAGAAACCAATAAGAAAATCCACCTATTCTGGTTAGGTGTTGGTACCGACGATTTCCTGTATGGTAATGCCCGCGACTATATGGAGTTTCTCGATAAGAAGGGTATCCGTAGTGTCAAGGAGTTTACCAATGATAAGTTTGGTCATACCTGGATGAACGCCAAGTATTTCCTCTTCAAGACCTTGCCTTTGCTCTTCAACAAAAAGGCTTCAGAGGCTGCGATGAAGGATGGTCAGCCTGCACCTGCTGCAACGGGTAAGGAGCAGCAGTTCACACCAGGTGTGATGGCTCGTCTGTTCCCGCGTCCTATCATCTCACCGGAATATGGTGACGAGAGTCTCACCTTCCGTTTCAAGGCACCAGAGGCTGAGAAAGTGGAGCTGGAATGTGAGATATTGCCAGAACCATTAGCTATGGAAAAAGATTCAGATGGTGTCTGGAGTGTCACCATGAATGAATATGTGTTTGAAACCTTCAAGTATTGTTTCCTGGTGGATGGCACCCAGGTGGCCGATCCCAGCAACATGTACCTGTCGCCTGATCGTGGCTTTAAGTATAGTGTTGCTAATCATCCTAATGGTCCTTTCAACTATGCCAATCAGGGGGATATCCCTCATGGCCGCACAGGTTATGATGTGACCCGTGATGAGGCTTGGTATATGTCGCCTATGCCAGCACAGCCTACTATGCCCGTGATGATACAGCTGGTTCCTGGTGATGGTGACACTGCAGAGAGTTGGTTTAAGTTGGGTGGTGCTGATGCTATCACCGATAAGCTGATGGCTGATGGCAAGACACATCCTTGCATGATTACTACCAGCACGATGGATTTCGGCAGCCAGAATGGTGGTATGCCTATGCCATCCTTTAAGACGAATGTCCTGCGTGCTGATGATTATCCAACATGGCCCCAGCGCCGTAGGGCATTGTTGAAGCTGCTCATTAAGATAGGTAAAGAACCCGCCCCCTCATTTCCAGCCTTTGGAGGCGGTGGATTTGGAGGAGGCGGTTTTGGGGGAGGCGATGGCTTCTAACTGCTAAGCCTTCTTCTCGTCTTCATTGTCAATCTTGTTTTGCTTTAAGGCTTCAACAAATTCACTAATCTTTCGCAATTCACGTGGAATGCGGATATTCTGTGGGCAGTGTGGTTCGCACTGTCCACAACTTATACAGTGGTCAGCCTGACGCATCTTAGGAACAGCACGGTCTAATCCTATCAGATAGTTACGACGTAGCTTGAAATACTCGTCATCCATCTTCAGACGAGGCAAGGTACCATCATTCTTACATTTATTATAATGTACAAAGATAGCAGGTATATCGATGCCATAAGGACAGGGCATGCAATACTTACAGTCATTGCAGGGGATATTCTCCAGTCCCACAATGCGCTCTGCCACATCCTTGTGCAGATACTCCTGTTCTGTCTTGGTCAGTGGCACAAGTGGGCAATAGCTCAGCAGGTTGTCCTTCAGGTGTTCCATATAGGTCATACCAGATAGTACCGTCAGAACACCCTCTGGTGTGCCAGCATAACGGAAAGCCCATGAGGCAACAGAACGCTCAGGGTTACGCTGCTTCAGTTCCGTAGCCATATATTGAGGAAGGTTAGCCAGTCGTCCACCCAGCAGTGGTTCCATGATGACAGCAGGAATACCCTTCTTCTGCAGTTCTCCGTACAGATAGCTGGCATCCACATTGCGGTTGTTAATCTCGTTGGCAAAGTCCCAGTCCAGATAGTTCAGCTCTATTTGGACGAAGTCCCAATGATACTTGTCGTGCATGGCCAGAACCTCATCAAACACCTCCTGTTTTCCGTGGAATGAAAAACCAAGATTACGAATGCGACCAGCTTTCCGTTCATTCATCAGAAACTCCAGCATGCCATTGTCTACATAGCGGCCATTAAATTCGTCCATACCACCTCCTACAGCATGCAGCAGGTAGTAGTCGATGTAGTCTACCTGTAGCTGTTTCATGGAGTTGAGATACATCTCCTTCGATTTCTCAAATGTCCAGAAATCGTGGTTGAAGTTCGAGAGCTTGGTGGCCACAAAGTATTCTGAGCGCTTATGCCTGCTCAGGGCAATACCAGTACATGCCTCCGACTTTCCCTGACAGTAGACGGGAGAGGTGTCGAAGTAGTTCACACCATGCTCTATGGCATAGTCTACTTGCTTATTAATCATCTCCTGGTCGTAGTCATCCTGATTCTCAGTCTTCGAAGGCAGGCGCATCATGCCATAGCCCAAGAGAGATACCTTGTCTTGGTTGTTGGGGTTGATACGATAGGTCATCTTGCCCACAGGTGGTTCTACCTGTTGCTTGTATTCCTCAACGGCCTTGCTCTCAGTCTTCGACTTACAGCCAGCCATGACTGCTGCCGTAGCCAGGGTTCCACCACCAAACAGCTTTAAGAACGAACGTCTTGATATATCTTTTTTCATAGCTTATACTTCTTTATGAACTTCATGACCTTCAACATAAATCGCAGAGAATGGACGGGCTGGACAGAGGTATTCGCAGGCTCCACAACCAATGCAGCGAGCCTCGTTGACAGCAGGAACAGCAGGTGATTCCTCATCATTGGGGTCGGAAGGAACCATCTCGATAGCTCCTACTGGACAATGGCGGGCACAGTTGCCACACTCTACACCATCCGTCAGTGGAACACAGTTCTTCTTAATCCATACGGCATGTCCCATCTGTGTCGATACCTTATTCTCTTTTTCAATGGGTTTGATGGCACCAGCTGGGCACACCTGGGAACAGCGGTTACACTCTGGACGGCAATAGCCTCGCTCATACGACATGGTGGGCATCATGAGATGCAGCAGATCGTCAGAAGGACGCAACACATCATTGGGACATTCTGAGATACACAGCTGGCAACCAGTACAGCGCTTGGCAAAGTTGCTCATCGATTGTGATCCAGGAGGTGTCAGTGGAGTCTGACGCTTTGGGGCCACCTTGTCCTCAATGTCTGCCAGTCCACCATCCATGATCTTATCCTTCTGTTGTGCCAGGGCGGCAGTAGCCAGCAGGGCACTGCTCACCAGGAATGAGCGACGACTGTCTTGCTGTGGTTTGTCATTGTCTTGAGCCATTTCCTTACCTCTTGCCTCTAACTTCTTACCTCTATAACTCAACGCCCCAAACTTACAACTCTCAATACAGTCGCCACAAACCACACAACGGGTGGCATCAACGGTATGTGTCTTGAAGTCAATACATGAGGCCTTACAGTTCTTGGTGCACAGCGAGCAGTTCCTGCACTTTTCCACATCAAAGTGAATCTTCAGGAATGAGAAGCGCGAAAGCATTCCCAGCAGTGTGCCCACAGGACAGATGGTGTTACAATAGGTTCGTCCATTGCGCCAAGCCAGAATGGCGAGAATAACCAGTGTCAGCAGGCTGATGATGAGTGAGGGCAGGGCTCTCAGCCATATATCGCGATGGTAGAAAGCATAGCTGTCCATTTGCTCTGCGATGCTTGCCAGCACATTGTTGATGGCCAAATAGACAGGCTGCAACAGGTTGGTGGCTATGCGTCCGAAGGCAGAGTAGGGGGCCAACAGCTGTACAACAATGCTCATGCCCATCAGGAAAGCCAGAAACATGGCAATCAGGAAAATAATGCGCAGCCATAGGTGTGCCTTCGAATAGGTGTAGCGGTTCTTCTTGGCTTTCTTGCCCAACCATCCGAAGATGTCCTGCATGATACCCAGCGGACAGATGATGGAGCAATAGATGCGTCCGAAGACCAGTGTCAGCACGATGAGTGCCACTATCACCACGACATTCAGAGCCAGCACAGCCTCCAGGAATTGCAGCTTGGGCGCCCAACTCATCCAGTGGTGTGCCGTTCCTGTGAAATCGAGGAACAGCCACGTGATGCCAATCATCATCACGGTAGCCAGTATGATTCTTATTTTCCTTAGCATAAACGTATTTGTTTAGTTTCGTTTAGTTATTCTTACTATTTGTATGCTCAGTTCGTAGAGCAAGTAGATGGGCAGCGCCACCACGAAGAGTGTAAACACATCAGTCGTTGGAGTGATGATGGCTGCCAGGACGAGGATAGCCACAATGGCATGTCGGCGATATTCACTCATCATGCTATTGGTGATCAGTCCCATGCGCCCCAACAGTCCACAGACCACAGGCAGCTCGAAGACTATGCCCATCACCAGACTCATGCCCAGCAGTGTGTCGATATATGACTGCAGTGTCAGCATGTTGGCTACATCAGGCGATACCTGATAGGTGCCCAGAAACCTCACCGTCAGTGGGAATACCATGAAGTAGTTTGCCAGTGTGCCAACGATGAACATCATGTAGGCAGCTCCCACTATCCAGACAGCATAGCGCCGTTCATTCTGGTAGAGGCCTGGCGACACAAACCTGAACAGCTCATATAATATATAAGGTGAAGCCACCAGCAGACCTGCATACATCGCTGTCCGCATGTGAATCATAAACTGCTCGGTCAGTCCTGTATTCATCAGGTGGATGGCAAATGGCTCGACACCCAGCAGTCTGTAGGTCACAAAGTCACTACTTCGCGGGGCCAGCACCACCCCAAACAGCTCCTCCTTCATCACAAAGGCTGCAATAGCGAAAATCACCACAGCCAACCCCATCCTTATCAGCGATGAGCGCAGCACATCCAGATGATCCCAGAAGGTTAGGGCCTCTCCCGACCCCTCCGAGGGAGGGGAGGGCCTGCGGGCATCCTTCATATTACTGTTCCCCGCCTTTCTCCCCTCCTTCGGAGGGGTCGGGGGAGGCTTCATTCATGCCGTCCTTAAAGCTTTTCACACCCTTGCCCAGTCCCTTCATGAGCTCAGGAATCTTCTTGCCACCGAACAGCAACAGCACGATGAGTGCTATGACCAGCACCTCTTGCATGCCTAATCCAAACAAAAGCAATTTCGTCATTTTATTATTGTTTTTAGTCTTAATTTTTGCAAAGATACGAAAAAAACATTATCTTTGCAGACAAATAAACAACATTTAACTATGGAATACGAATTTATTCTTCGAATTTTTGTGGCAGCCCTGCTTGGAGGACTCATTGGACTGGAGCGTGAGTACCGTGCTAAAGAGGCTGGCTTCCGCACCCATTTCCTGGTGGCTTTGGGTTCAGCCTTGTTCATGATAGTCTCTGCCTATGGCTTCAGCGATGTCCCCATGAACGATATGACCACCCGCTGGGATGTCTCACGTATTGCAGCCCAGGTGGTCAGTGGTATAGGTTTCATTGGTGCCGGTACCATTATCTTCCGCAAGCAGGAGAATGTGGTGAGTGGACTGACCACAGCAGCTGGTGTATGGGTCACAGCAGCCATCGGTCTGGCTTGTGGTGGTGGCATGTATGTGGTGGCCACAGCCAGTACCATCTTGGTCCTCTTCGGTCTTGAAGCCTTCAATTTCTTCCTCCGCAAGATTGATAAGCACCGCAAGGAGTAAGTTGCAACTTTTTCTTCAAAAGTTTCGCTGTTTTAAAATTTATTACTATCTTTGCAGACAGATAAACTCAAACAACAATGTTGAACCCTTTAAAATTGACGATGCCTATGGGCTAAGAAAAATATAAAGTATAAGGAAATATACGTTGAAACGTCCGCTGAATCTTGTTCTTGAAAATCGCCAAATTTGCAAGAATGTCTCAAGAGTAAGTAGATGATTCACGCCCGAGGGCGTGGGCATTACTCGTTTAGGAGACATTAGGTGTTTGGCGATACCTCAAGAACGTAAGCGAAGTACTTGCTCACGTTTTCTATTTGTGTGTATTCAAACAAACAATAATAATAAACTTAAAACAAACGATTATGAAAAAATCTTTTTTACTACTATTTGTCTTAACCCTTTTGCATGTACAGCATGTGTGTGCTGCAAAATCTTTATGGGACGGGAAAAAGGCCGATACAAGCTGGTATGATGAAAGTGCAACTGAATACCACATCACTTCAGCTGCCCAATTCAAGGGTTTTGCCGATTTGGTAAGTTATAACAATTGTTCCTTCGAAGGAAAGAAAGTCATTCTGGATTGTGACATTGATTTAGATAATCACCCATGGTCTCCAATCGGTTTGCATTCGGGAAAGCCCTTCTCTGGTACTTTCGACGGTTTAAATCATAGCATTACTAATTTGCTTATCGATAGTAATCAATTCGAATATCCTGACATGAAAGATAATGTGGGACTTTTTGGTTATGCCATTAAAGCCGAAATCAAGAACATCAGTGTTCAAGGTAAATTGGAAATCAGTTCGGGTAAGTATATAGGAGGTATTGCTGCAACGGTAAGTAGTGTTGAGAACATATACAGTGACATCGAAATTGAATTGAGTACCAGCCTGGCGTCAAGTTATGTTGGAACAGTAGTAAGTATTGCTACAGATGCAAATAAAATATATGCCAAAGGTATTATCCGTTTCAAGGAAAGCTATCTTGGTTTGAACAAAAGTTGCTATGTTGGTGGTATAGCAGGTTCATGCTCCAACATGTCGGAGTGTTATTCAGCAGTTGATGCTTCTATAAATATTATCGGTGCAAGTAATGAGCACATAGGTGGTATTTCTGGTACGTCAAAAACTATCTCAAATGCATTGTTCGCGGGACAAATATCTGTCGGCAATTACAATTGCAGTAGCGACATGTTCATGCCTAACATAGGCGGAATATGTGGGCAATTGACCACTGGTGACCATCTTATTAGTGCGCCCAAATTCATGTCTTACGGTCGTGGTTTTGCAACATCAAAGAGTGTGGTAATACCAAGTACTTCTAATGCTGCTGTTACAGATACATATTACCTTAACACATGGGCCACTAATAATGAATCATATGGAGCAGCCATATCAGATGCTGACCTGAAATCGGGTAACCCTTTGGATGGTTTTGATGCTACTATATGGGAATTCAAAGAAAACGAGTATCCGTTTATTATTTCTCTGACAAACTTAATACCGCAACCTACTTATACTGTGACTTATTATGTTGATGGAGTATTGTATCAAGTGGACGAATATAAAGAAGGAGAAACTGTTGTTCCACCTGCAGACCCTGTCAAGGAAGGCTATACCTTTAACGGATGGGACTATGTACCACCCTTTATCTATCAAAATAGCTGGATAGTCAATGGTACTTTTTCCATAAATAGTTACAACATCACATACATGGTTGACAATGCCGTTTTCAAAACCGATACTCAGGAATACAACTCTTATATTAATCCTCCGACAGCTTTCCCACTAAAGCAAGGATTCTTATTCGGTTGGGGAGAGTATCCTGAAAAGGTTCCGGCTCATGATATAACTATTGAAGGCATTTACACAGAAGACACTTACGAATTTGTAGACCTTGGATTACCTAGTGGATTGTTGTGGGCCACAAAGAATGTTGGTGCAGCACGCCCAGAGGACTATGGTTATTACTTCTCTTGGGGCGAAACCATCTTAAAAGAATCCTATTACTGGGGAACCTACAGCTATTGTCATGGGACAGAAAACACTCTGACCAAATATTGTTTCTCATCTAATTTCGGAGAAGTTGACAACAAATACACCTTAGATGAAACTGATGATGCTGTTATAACCAATTGGGGAAAACCATGGAGATTGCCGACAGAAGCAGAAGCTATGGAATTGTATAGTAATTGTACTTGGACATTAGGCGATCTTAATGGTATTGGCGGCTGTTATGTAACAGGAAAGAATGGCAATTCCATCTTCTTGCCCAAAGCTGGATATAAGCAATACAAAACAACGTTCCACAAAGGACAAGAACTCTATTTGCTGTTATCCTCGTTATATACTAATAATGAAGTGCGTCCAGATTACGGTCTGTTAATCTATTGCGACGATAATTCATACGGACTTGCTGGTGAAGAAAGAAGTTTCGGTTTCTCGGCTAGAGCTGTTACAAGCATTGATCCTGCAGGTATAAACAATTTGAGAATTAGCGACAGTAACGAAATAGATAGAATCTATGACGTTCAAGGAAACATATTGCCGAAAGCTAAGAAGGGTATGAATATCATTCGCATGAGTAACGGACAGACACGGAAGGTGGTAATTAAGTAGTCATCTGAATTTTCACATTTCTTTATATTCCTCGCAATTCTTTGGTGAGTTGCGAGGAATCATTTTATTACAAAAAATGGAATGAATTGTATTTTGGCAATATAAAACGATGGATATTTCAAAAAAATGTCGTATCTTTGCCAACAAGAAAAAATGCACATGATTTGACGTGCTTATTAAACTATAAAGACATGATAGTAAATACTCATTATGCGCCCTTACAGCCGCCATACCCCGTTATTTATTGTAATGGTGAGGTGGCCATGCAGATTGCCACACTAATTGTGGTAGAGGGACCGGAACCAGCATCTGCTGATTATCGCCGACCTGTAGGAAATCGAGTTCCACCCGCAATGAAGCCCTATAGTATCCGTACACACTCTCACCCCGTTGTGAGCTATAGCAACAAGAGTATCGGATTGGTAATGGGTCCTGCACGTCCTAACGATTTTTCGGAAGGAGTGGTATGGGACAAGGTGGAACTGGGTGATGTCATGGTGTTATTCCATGCTTTCCCAGGTGAAAATGTTGCCCAGAATTTACCCTCCAATCCGCAATGGGGACAGATTGCGCATGACAACCTCAGTCTGCGCATAGGTAGTCTGGTTCAGCAGGAACGTACGAAAGAGCTGTTTTCCAAGAATCCGTCTTTCAGCCTGAACGCAGTACTGCGCAGCCTTCGTCGCTTCGGTCCTGGTACTGATTTGCAGATAGTGGCTCCCAAGGGGACCATGTGTCTACATGTGGCTACATCGGAAAAAGAGGACGACTCTGTTGGTACTTGGCCAAGATCAAAACAGATCCCGTGGCTACATATTGCCGTGAAGCTACAAGATGACCCTGATGCCACTACTGAACTTATCAAGTACCAGATTGAAGACTTCCTCAATGCCGTTAAGGCCGACCGAGAGCAGACCGACATTCTTTTCCGTGACCCAGAGTTTATCCCAGAGCAGAATGAAGGTGACCCACGAATACACCCCCTCATTGAGCGTCTGAACGCTATTTATCATAAGCAAAACAATACCAGCAAATAGTCGTGTGACCAAAGATGAGTTTCTAAACACTCCGTATAATATAGGTGAAGACACCTACACTATAGGGGAGATGATGGCCGAACTTAAACGTGCCTCTACTGCTACTGAGGCGCATTTTTGGCATGGTCAACTGGCTCTTGCTATCGGACCTTTTGATAAAATGCTCTATGATATTCGAAAGGAGATGAATTGCATATTAGAGGAAAAGGGACCTCTGGCTTCGTCTGTAGCTGCCATAAAAGGGCAACTGGGTATAGATTCGTCGCAACTTTCACCAAATATTATCTTCGTAGGTACAATGGGGGACTATACTATAAGTATGCCCAAGCTTTGGCAGTGGGTTTGCGATGTGCTGGTGAGTCGCATGCGATACAGCTATGGTTGGCTTGCTCTCCTACTCTTTGCCACCCATCACCATCTGTTAATTAAGGATGATACCAAGAATTTTTCCGACCAGATGTTGTCGTGGTTTCCAAATGTTCCGCATCGCTGTACACAAGACCAGGTTAACCTATATCGGAGGGGGTTTTTTAAAAACACAGAAAAGTTTGACTATTCCGTGTGGATTAAATGGAAAACACCAATCCCTAAAGACTACGAATATGTAAAGGGTCAGCATCTTGAAGGATACAAGCACATTCAAGCGCTTTGCATCGCACTTGAAGCTGCTGAATACTCGCAACAAATATTTATCAATAACACCAATAAATAATGCCAATCCATATGGATTGGATTTTTTTTGCCTGTCAATACCATCTGACCCATACGACCTGTAAAAACCAAGAAAAATTCCGGGAAAAGTCGATACCTTTGCGCCGTGAAGTTAGACTTCAGGACGCATTTTTGTAATTGTTGTCTGTTTGGAAGTAGACCTTCCCATGCCACACCGGTTAATGCGTGGTTTTCTTATTGTCAAACGCCAAATATAAAAAAGGAAGAACAAGACTATGGCAAAGACATTTACCGCTGCCCAAAGCAGCACCGAGAAGAAAGAGCTAAGACTCGTGATGAACGATGAAAGCAAAAAGTTCGTTCCAAATCCACACTGTTGTTTGGAACTCATCCAGATTATACCCGACTGGGTGCCACCTTATTTATACTATAAAATGGTGGACTCCCTGTGTGGCTACAGCAAGGGTATGGCATCGCTGATGACCGATAACCTGATAGCGTTCCTGTCTGGTTGTGGTCGACACCTCACTGGTGTTCAGCATGTCGACGAACAGTTGTTATTGTTGTATCGTGAAATCTACGACTACGCTTATGAGCACGGCTATCCGCTCGAGGCTCTTTTCTAACAGTCAACGGGACACGCTGCCGTCAGTGTGGCGTGCCCCTTTTCAAGAACATTAAAAAGAAGAAAATTATGAAATATATTGTTTCATTTTTTAAGGCACCCATTTGGAACAAGCTGCCGCTGAAGACGGTTAGTCTGTTCTGGGTTTGGTTGTATGTTACAATGAAGTGGCTTCAGTTGGGTCCTGACCCTGACCGCGATGTCAGTCTGGTCAGCAAGACTGAGCGACTGCGTCTTATCACTACTGACGAGGCTCAACGTCAGTTCAAGGGTAAGAACTTCGACTACATCACGCCTGCTGGTATCTATACTTATTGTGACGACAAGTCGCGTGTTGAGTACTCCGATGCGCTGTGTTTAGACTTTGACCACTTGGACGATGACTCTGAGGCAATGAAACGTAAAATCAGTGCCGAAGAGTTGAAAACGCTGTTGTTGGCCGACCCCTATTGGGGTGAACAAATTCTCTTGATGTTCACCTCGCCACGTGGTCATGGCCTGAAAGTGTTCCTGCCTATAGACCTAGCTAAGTGTGATTACAAGACATGGTTCAACGCACTGCGCTCTTACTTTATGACAACTTATGGTTTGGGTGATAAGCAGGTGGATTCTTCTGTTGCTAACGAGAGTCACGCTTGTTTTATCAGCTACGACCCATTGGCTTATCTCCGTTCAGACCTTTACGAATTTTTCATATAAAAAACAATACAATCATGACAGAGAATAAGAATTTCGATCCGTTGGCTTGGGCATCTCAGATGCCCGCCAACACCGTTAACGAGCCGGCCAAGGCCGATGCTCCTGTAAAGAACGCTCAGTCTGCCGTTTCCAATATAGGGAACGAACTGGAGAAGGCCAAGGCTACCGTCAGCGAATTAGTTCGTCTCGGAGTGAATATTGCTGACAGCTACGAAGACTGGTGGAGCTGTGGCTGCGCTCTGGCTGAACTTGGCCCTGAGGCTGCCGAACTGTTTCATCAGGTGTCAAGCCTAAGCAGCAAGTATCGCAAGAGCAACTGTGAAAAGAAGTGGTTGGAATGCCTGGCTAAGCGTGATGGTCGTATTACCATCGGCACTTTCTACAAGATGGCTCAGGATGCCGGTGTCGACCTCTCGGCCATCTCACGTCAGTACCCTTCGACCGAGTTTACCTCAAAACCTCAAAAACCTCACGGCTCTGAGGAAAATGACGATAAACAGGGATACAAGCAGGTTGATGATAGTCAAAATATTAATAATCAGACTGTTAACAATAAGACAAAACGATCACATACTACTCCAGCAAATGCTACGGATAGCGGTGAGGAAACTGAGGTTTTGAGGTTTTCGTTCAGCCAGACATTTTCTCAAGACCTCGACAAAGGCAAGCTGCCCGTCACCATACAACGCTGTTTAGAGGGTAAGGAGTCGGCAGAGGATCAGGACAAAGTACTGCTCGCAGTCCTCGACTTGCTGGCTATCGTACAACCCAACGTCTACGGTATCTATGGTGAGAAACGCGTTTACACACCCTTCTATCTTTTCGTTCTCGGACCGGCAGGTATCAGTCATAAAGGCGCTGTCGACGACCTTAAGCATCTGTTGTCACCTATCGAGCATGCACTGTTGGCGCAATACTATGCCCAGCTGAGTGAATACAAAGAACAGCATGCTGAGTGGGAGGCTAAAAAGTCGCAGCGCGGCAAGAGCGGTGAAAGCGCAGGTGTCGAACCCGAAGAACCACAGTACCGCAGTCTCTTCGTATCGGCAGACTCATCGGCAGCAGCCTTCAAACAGGATCTCTTCAGTTATGGAGGACGTGGTATGGTTTTCTCGACCGAGGCCGATACGCTGACTCAGGCGCTCAGCCAGGAGTGGGGACAGTTCACCGATATCTTGAGAATGGCCTTCCATCACGAGACTATTACCAGTTCAAGAACCAAGGACAAGCAGCATATTGTCATCGACGAGCCGCAACTGGGACTGCTGGTAACCTGTACACCCAAGCAGATTACTTATTTGCTGTCGCCAAAGCAAAACGAGAACGGTTCTAGTTCACGCGACCTGTTTTACTGTACTAATGGTAGTCTCGACTGGCGTGACCCATTTAGAAGCAAGGAACCTGTTGCCGACCGCTATCGTGAAATTGGACTGTCGGTTAAGCAGATGTACGACCTGCTTGTAGGACGCACAAAGAACCGTATACAGATACTGCTGACAGAGGAACAACAGCAGGCTTTCAATACACACTTTGAACCGCTGTTGCCCGAACAAATAGGCCTTTATGGTGTAGACTTTGCCGCCTTTGTCGTTCGTATAGCCCTAGTGGCATTCCGTATGATGATGGTGCTTACCACGCTTCGTAACTTCGAACAAGGACACTTGGCAGACACACAACAGCAAGCCTTTGTCTGTACCGATGATGACTATCAGACGGCCATGACCATCATCGACTGTCTAGTAGCCCATACCGCCTACGTCTACAACACACTGTTGCGCCCGAGTGACGATCCGCAACTGAGTATACAACCGTTGAAAGCCCGTGAACAACAGTTCCTTACAGCACTGCCCAACGAGTTTACCACCAAGCAATTCGAAGAGGCAGCCCTGTCGATTGGCATTCCCGTTAAGACAGCCCAGCGCTATTTAGGCAACTTGATTAGTCGCTATCAGTTGGTGGAACGTACATGTCAAGGACACTACGCTAAGACTAAACGCAGACCAGACGAAAAAGAGTATTTCTCTGATTTATAATATTGGTACAGTTTAGTGCCACTAAACTCGGAGTTTACCCTAACTAAACTCAGAGTTTACCCCTACTAAAATTACACAAAGGGATGGTTCCTTTTGTGTAATTTCTTTTGTGTAATTTTAACAAAATAAATTGGAAAAATGTTTGGTTATTTCAGAAATATTTTGTATCTTTGCATTGTAAATCCAAGTATGGATGAAACGTCGGAAAGAGGCGGCCCGACTGACAAGTTCGCCTTAATAATTTAATACCAAGTTTAAGATTATGGCAGTAAGAAAAATTGCAATGGTCGTGAATCTGCGACAGAACAAGAACGAGACGTCTACTTACTTCGGTAAGTGGTATCCTGAGGTGGATGAGAAGAAGCCTCTTGACCTGAAGGGTTTCTGCGCCCACATGACTGAGCACGGCAAGCTGGCCGACTATCAGATGGTAGTGCTGGTGGTGCAGCAGGTGGTGGAGTGTATGAAGGAGCTGACGCTCCAGGGACAGCCCGTCAAGTTGGAAGGTCTTGGCACCTTTGGCCCATCGATAGAGGGTGTGAAGGGTGGTGCTCTCTCCGTTCAGGCAGCCATGACTGCAGGTCTGGACTCTCTGATAGAGGGTGTTCACATGAACTTCACTCCTGAGAACACCAAGGGTGAGAAGCTGACCTCTCGTGCATTGAAGGATGAGTGCGTGTTTGATGCCGGCTATGTGGTGGAGAGTGTGAAGCGTACCATTGATGGTAAAGAGAAGCGTTTCCAGAACAAGACGCCTATCAGTTTCATCCTGTCGCCAGCAGGAGCCTCCCCTAGCCCCTCCGAAGGAGGGGGAAGTAATCCTACTCCTTCAACCAACAATGGTGATGAGCCCGGTGAAGGTGATTAATGACTCTGAAAAGAAAGGACGGACACAAGTAAAAAATGTGCCCGTCTTTTTTTATGCTTTATTTTATTTCTTGTAATTCAGCGCAGCACCAATGGCTGTACAGAACTCGGCATGCTTGGGGATGTGGAAATGGACACCATAGAGCTTTTCCAGCATGGGGTAGACATCCTTGCACTGGGGTAGGAGCGTCAGGTTGCCAATGAGCACGAAGTCCTTGATGCCTGAGTTGAGGGATGACAGAATGGCAGCAGAGCCGATGGTCTGCAGCACCATGACGATGATGCCTAAGGCCAGGTCTTCCTTGGGGGCATCGTATTGTGCCTTGGAGAACAGCGAGGCTGTGGCATCCATAGGCAAGCCAGGGAGGGGGTGGGTAGAGATGTCGCCAATCTGCAGGTTGATGTTGTGGATGTTGCCCTGCATGGCGAGGCTCTGAATCTGCTTGGGGTCGCGGGTGTTCAGCATGACACGGCTCAGTCCCTGAAGGGTGCCGCCACCAATGCCTATACCTCCAATGTGCTGAATGTCGGTTCCATTACACTGTACAAAGCTGGTACCTGTTCCCATTGACACGACAATGGCTTTGGTGAGTCCACTCTCAAAACGGGCCCCAAGACCATCGGCCACAAACTCATCGACCTTCTGGGTGGGAATGCCATACAGGTCTTCATCGATATAGCCTGCTCCAACACCTGTCAGCATGACCTGCTCCACATCCTGCAAGGCTATCTTGTTGTCGTGCAGATACTTGCCAAAGGCACCATAGAGCGAGGTTACCTGATCGGCAGCAGTAATGCGGATGGGTGATATCACTCTTCCTTCACGCAATCCAACAATTTTGGTGGTCGAAATACCTACATCAATACCAATAATAATTCCCATAGCTGTTTGTTTTAAAAGAAAAACCCCTGCTAGAGAATACTCTAAGACAGGGGTTCATAATGAAAGGAGGAGTGGTACCTCCAGGAATCGAACCGGGGACACACGGATTTTCAGTCCGATGCTCTACCAACTGAGCTAAGGCACCATTCATTGTGTAAAAGAACTCTTTTGTTCGTTTGCGGGTGCAAAGGTACAACAAAAAAATGAATCGGCCAAACTTTTGACCGATTATTTTTAAAAAACTTGATTATTCGTGGCCTAAATGGTTCCAACCTTGTGCTTTAAGCTCGAATTCCTGGTTGTCGCGAGTGACAAGAACATGTCCGAGGCTTGCTTTGGTGATGTGGCCAATGAGATGCACATCGTCTATCTGCTGAATCTTCTCATGGTCGCCAATGGGCACTGTGAACAGCAGCTCATAGTCCTCGCCACCATTGAGTGCACAGGTGGTGACATTCATGTTCAGCTCTTCGGCCATGACAGCTGTCTGGTAGTCGATAGGCAACTGTTTCTCAAAGATGCGGCATCCCACACCTGACTGCTTGCAGATATGCATGAGTTCGCTGCTGAGGCCATCGCTGATGTCCATCATGGAGGTGGGATGGATGCCTGCCTCGCGTACCTTATTTATAATATCACCACGGGCTTCAGCATTGAGCTGGCGTTGCAACAGGTATTCCTTGCCAGCAAAGTCGGGGCTGAAGTCGGGGACAGGCTTGCCACTCTTCTTGGCATCGTCGACCATCTGGTAGTAGACTGCCTTCTCGCGTTCCAGCAGCTGGAGTCCCATATAGGCAGCACCCAGATCGCCACTGACACAGATAAGATCAGTCTCCTTGGCCCCATTGCGATAGACAATATCTTCCTTCTTGGCCTCGCCAATACATGTAATGCTGATGGCCAGACCAGTAAACGATGATGTTGTATCACCACCCACAATATCGACACCCCATTTGTCACAAGCCAGGCGCAGACCACTATAGAACTGCTCGATGTCTTCCACACTGAAGCGCTTGCTGATGGCCATTGATACTGTCAGCTGACGGGGAGTGCCGTTCATGGCAAAGATGTCGCTGATATTGACCATTGCCGACTTGTAGCCCAGATGCTTCAGGTCAGTATATGTCAGGTCGAAATGGACTCCCTCCATGAGCATGTCGGTGCTGACCAGCACTTCTGTGTCAGGATAGTGAAGTACGGCGCAGTCATCACCCACGCCGTACTTTGTTGATGTATTCTTGGGCTTGATGTCCTGTGTCAGGTGGTCTATCAGCCCGAATTCTCCTAATTTTGCTATTTCCATTTATTGTGTTATGCTGTTCTCTTAATCATTTCGCGCATAATCTCTGTCATCAGTGGCTGAGCCTTATCGGCAGCCTCCTGCACCTCTTCATGGCTCACCTCAACAGGATTGTCGAAGCCACCAAGGTCGGTCACTACACTGATGCCAAAGGTGCGGATGCCACAGTGGTGGGCCACAATGACCTCAGGAACGGTTGACATGCCAACGGTGTCACCACCCAGAGTGCGATACATCTTATACTCTGCTGGTGTCTCGAAGGTAGGACCTGTTGTGCCCACATAGACACCATAGACCAGACGGATATTCTTCTCCTTGGCTATCTTCGTGGCCAGATTGATAAGCTCGTGGTCATAAGCCTCATGCATGTCTGGGAAGCGTGGACCAGTGGGGAAGTTCTTTCCACGCAGCGGATGCTCTGGGAAGAAGTTGATATGGTCGGTAATCACCATCAGGTCGCCAATCTTGAAGGCAGGATTCATGCCACCGGCAGCATTGCTGACAAAGAGTGTCTTGATGCCCAGCTCGTACATGACACGGACAGGGAAGGTGACTTCCTTCATGTTGTAGCCCTCATAGTAGTGGAAACGGCCCTGCATGGCCATGATGTCTACACCACCCAGTTTGCCGAAGATGAGAGCACCGGCATGTCCCTCAACGGTAGACACAGGGAAGTTGGGTATCTCGCTGTATGGAATTGTCAGCTTATCAGTTATTTCTGAAGCTAATTGTCCGAGGCCTGTCCCCAGAATAATTGCTGTTGTCGGACTTGTTGTCATCCTTTCTTTTAGCCAGGATGCTGTTTCTTGAATTTTTTCGTACATAGCTTATAATTTGTTGGTTAAACATGTCTTCTTGGTTCTGCAGGAAGCTGATGTGAACGGGCAGTATATACATGTGCTTCCTGACGTCATCGCTCAGTCCCTCAAGACCTTTCAGTCGGGTGGCATCCTTCTCGGTGGTGATGATGAGCTTGGGACCCTGCATGGCTGCAAGGGTGTCGTTGATGAGTTGCACATCCTTGGCAGTAAACATGTGGTGGTCAGCAAACGACAGCGACTGGAGATGGTCAGTAAGAGGTGACAGGTCGTGCACCATTTGCTCTGGCGAGGCAATACCTGTCAGAAGGAGTGTATGATGGTCTTTCAAATCGTCCAGCTGAGGAGCTATAGGAAGTGTCTCTTTGAAGAGTGGCTCAAGCTCGCCATAATCCAGTGTGGTAAAGAACAGGTTCTGATAGGGATAGAGCTGCATGGCTTTGGTGACCACACGATATTCCATGGGTTTCAGGTCTTTCGGACATTTGGTAACTATCACAACATCAGCCCGGTTCTTACCTTCCAATGGCTCACGCAAACGGCCAGCAGGCAACAGCTTGTCGTAGATAATCAGTCGGTGATAGTCTACCAGCAGGATGTTGATGCCTGGCTTGACATAGCGGTGCTGGAAGGCATCGTCCAACAGGATGACATCCAGCGACTGGTCCTGTTCTGTCAGAATGTCAATACCATGACAGCGCTTCTTGTCGACAGCCACTGTGATGTCAGGAAACTTCTGCTTCATCTGGTAAGGCTCGTCACCAATCTCCAGCATGGGGGTATCTTGGTCGGCTTTCACAAAACCCTTGCTCTTACGTTTGTAGCCCCTGCTCAGCACAGCCACGTTGAATGAGTTCTTGAGAAGCTGGACCAGATATTCCACATGGGGCGTCTTGCCAGTACCACCAACGGTGATGTTGCCCACACTGATGACTGGAATGTCGAAGGCACGAGTCTTCAGCACACCCATCTCAAAGAGTGTGTTGCGAAACTTGACAGCTAGTCCGTATAACCAGCTGAACGGCAATAGCCAATTGTTCGTCTTGATGAAGTCTCCTTCCATGACAGCTAAGCCATTATTCTATAGTCAGATAGTAGGGCAGACGAGCCTGGATGGCATTCTGATGATTGATGGTCTTAACCATGCGCAATGGCTCATACAACTCGCCTAACATCTGGCGCATCTCAGTATTGAGATAGCTGTCACCGCTCTTCTTGTCCAAAAGACTCTCGAACCAGCTGGCAGGCTCAGGATAGCTGGTAGCATGATATTCCTTCAGCTTAGCCAGTTCGGCTGCCTTCTTGACAGCATCGTCCAGTGAACCAATGGCATCAACCAGCTTGATACCCAAAGCATCGTTGCCAAGCCATACACGTCCCTGAGCTATCTCCTCAACCTGATCTATTGACTGCTTGCGGCCATCAGCTACACGCTTGCGGAACAGCTCATAGCCACGGCCAATATACTCATCGAGCAATGCCTTTTCTTCATCATTGAATGGACGGGCCATAGTGCCAAAGGCTGCATGTTTGTTGGTCTTCACCTCGTCAAATTTCACACCGAGCTTCTCTGTCAGCAGTCCACTGAAATCGGGGAACATGCCAAAGATGCCGATAGAACCAGTGATGGTGGTGGGCTCGGAGTAGATATAGTTGGCAGCACAGCTGATGTAATAGCCACCGCTGGCAGCATAGCCACCCATAGAGACAACAACGGGCTTCTTAGCCTTCAGGTTGGTGACAGCACGCCAGATCTGCTCTGAAGCATAGGCAGAACCACCAGGAGAATTGACGCGAAGCACCACAGCTTTCACATTGTCGTCGTTGGTCAGTTTCTCCAAATCCTTGCATACTGTATTGGCTACGATGGAGTGACCGCTTTGCATCATACCACCACTCTCTGAATCAACAATATCGCCATAAGCATAATAGACAGCAACCTGCTCGCCTTCTGCTTTCTTGCCTTTGACACCATTCATCTGCGACAAGAAGAGCTGGGCTATATCGTCATCAGCATCAATCTTCAGCAATTTCTTGATTTCACCTTTCACCTCGTCGGTATACATCAGCTTGTCAACCAGCTTCATCTTGACCAATTCCTGCTGGTCGGCCAAAGCCACAAAGCGGTCTGCATAGGCATTCAGTGAGTCGACACTCACCTTACGGCTCTTGGAAACATCATCCAGCATGACCTTCCAGATACCCTGTATGTAGGCAGTCACCTGCTCACGGTTGGGATCACTCATCTTGTCGGCTGTCATCATTTCAGGCGCACTCTTGTATTTGCCTACCTTGCAGAGCTGATATTTCACACCAAACTTGGCCAGCAGGTCTTTGAGGAAGTAAGGGGTGGAGGCCAGACCGTGCCAGTCTACCATACCATCAGGATTCAGATAGACCTTGTCGGCAGCACTGCAAATATAATAGGTAGTCTGTGTGTATGAATCGCCATAGGCAACAATCCATTTGCCGCTTTTCTTGAAGTCGAGAAGAGCCTCGCGGATGGCATGGGATGATGCTGGAGTATCTGACGAGAAGGCACCTGCCTCAATATAGATACCCTTGACATCCTCGTTATCCTTTGCTTTCTTGATAGCGGAGATGATGTTGTCCAATCCCAGGTTTTCACTTACCTGACCTGTTAACATACCAATAGGATCCTCAGCAGCACGCTCATCCAATGTTCCGGAGAGCATCAGTGTGAATACAGAATTCTCTTCTACCTTGGTGTTGCTGGCACTGGAGGCAGCAAGACCGACCATTGAGATAACGCTGATAATGGCCAAAACAATACCTAACAGGATAATACCCGTAATGGTGGCTAAAACATACTTCAGAAAGTTTTTCATATTAATCAGTTGATTATAATATTTATATTTTTTGCAAAGGTAGTACAATTTCAGATAAAAACAAAAGGAAAAAGCTAAAAAGTTTCTGCCAATGTGTCAGTTTGTCTTGATTGGCACGCTTTTCGCAGAAAAATGAGCAGAAATAATTAAAGTTTTAACAAAAATAATAAGTATTATGAACATTAAACCATTAGGAGACCGCGTGCTGGTAGTGCCTGCACCGGCAGAAGAGAAAATTGGTGGTATCATCATTCCTGATACCGCAAAGGAGAAACCACTTCATGGAACCATCAAGGCCGTTGGTCAGGGTACCAAGGACGAAGAAATGGTGCTGAAGGCTGGCGATGAAGTGCTGTATGGCAAGTACAGTGGCACTGAGTTGGAATTTGAGGGTGAGAAGTATCTGATGATGCGTCAGAGTGATGTCCTCGCAGTGATTGAGAAATAATCAAGAGTAATCAGTATAATCAGAAAAAACTATGGCAAAAGATATTAAATTCAATATTGAGGCCCGCGACCTGTTGAAGAATGGTGTCGATCAGTTGGCTAACGCAGTAAAGGTTACACTTGGTCCTAAGGGCCGTAACGTAGTGATTGAGAAGAAGTTTGGTGCTCCACAGATTACCAAGGACGGTGTTACCGTTGCTAAGGAAATCGAGTTGGAGGACAAGTTTGAGAACACTGGTGCACAGCTTGTCAAGAGCGTGGCTTCAAAGACTGGTGACGATGCTGGTGATGGTACCACAACTGCTACCATCCTGACTCAGGCTATCGTGACTGAGGGTCTGAAGAATGTCACCGCCGGTGCCAATCCTATGGACCTGAAGCGTGGTATCGACAAGGCTGTAAAGGGTGTTGTTGACTTCATTCAGAAGAATGCTGAGCGTGTGGATGACAACTACGACAAGATTGAGCAGGTGGCTACTGTTTCTGCCAACAATGACGAAGAGATTGGTAAGCTGCTGGCTGAGGCCTTCCGCAAGGTCAGCAAGGATGGTGTCATCACCATCGAGGAGAGCAAGAGCCGTGATACCCACATTGGTGTGGTTGAGGGTATGCAGTTTGATCGTGGCTACCTCTCTGGCTACTTTGTAACCGATTCAGAGAAGATGGAGTGTGTGATGGAGAATCCATACATCCTCATCTATGATAAGAAGATCAGCAACATCAAGGATTTCCTGCCTATCCTGCAGCCTGCTGCCGAGAGTGGCCGTCCTCTGTTGGTCATTGCTGAGGATGTTGACTCTGAGGCTCTGACCACACTGGTTGTCAACCGTCTGCGTGGTGGTCTGAAGATCTGTGCTGTCAAGGCTCCTGGCTTTGGTGACCGTCGTAAGGCTATGCTCGAGGATATCGCAACGCTGACAGGTGGTGTTGTTATCAGCGAGGAGAAAGGCCTGAAGCTGGAGCAGGCTACTCTCGAGATGCTGGGTACTTGCGACAAGGTGACTGTCTCTAAGGATAACACCACGATTGTCAATGGTGCTGGCGAGAAGCAGGCTATTCAGGACCGTATTGCTCAGATCAAGAAGGAAATCGAGCTCACCACCTCTTCTTATGACAAGGAGAAACTGCAGGAGCGTCTGGCTAAGTTGGCAGGTGGCGTAGCAGTACTCTATGTAGGTGCTAACAGTGAGGTTGAGATGAAGGAGAAGAAGGATCGTGTTGACGATGCTCTCTGTGCTACCCGTGCTGCCATCGAGGAAGGTGTTGTAGCTGGTGGTGGTACAACCTACATCCGTGCACAGCAGGCTTTGGCTGACGTGAAGGGTGACAATGCCGACGAGCAGACTGGTATCAATATTATCTGTCGTGCCATTGAGGAGCCTCTGCGTCAGATTGTCAGCAATGCTGGAGAGGAGGGAGCCGTTGTGGTTCAGAAGGTTCGCGAGGGCAAGGGTGACTTTGGTTACAATGCTCGTCTTGACAAGTATGAGGACCTGCGTGAGGCTGGTGTCATCGATCCTGCTAAGGTTGCTCGTGTAGCTTTGGAGAATGCCGCTTCTATCGCTGGCATGTTCCTGACCACTGAGTGCCTCATCTGCGACAAGCCTGAGAAGGAGCCTGCCATGCCAATGGGTGGTGCCCCAGGTATGGGCGGCATGATGTAATCAGACATCACTAAATAATAAAGAGGTAGCAGGAATAACTTGCTACCTCTCTTTTTTTGCTTTATACCCTGGCGCTTATCGGCTGAGTGGCAACCAAAGGGTCATATCGTCGATACCTCTGTTGTCCCAGGCATAGTAGGGGATGAGGCGGATGTGAACCTTCTGGGAATTGGACTTGGAGAGTTCGCGATAGAGCGTCTCATTATTCCAAGCCTGTGTGTTGGTAACAAGAGCATCGCCTTCCAATGCAACCATTTCGTGGCCTTCCATAGTTATCTTTTTCTCCGTGAACTGAATATTGGCAGGAATGGCAATGTCGTTGATGCGTACACCATTTGCAATGTCCTGACCTTCAAGGCAATAGACAATAGGACCACGCATGACAGCTATCTGATTCTTAGCTTCTTCGACCAAGGGATTGGCCTCTACCAAACGGGTGTGCATGTCGAGATTCAGCTCGATGACATCACCTTTCTTCCATTTACGAGTAATAGTTGCCGAAGCACTTCCTTGACTGACGGGGTATACCTCGCCATTGACCTTCAGGCTGAAGCTATTGCACCAGTTGGGGATGTGTAAAATGACTGAAGAAAGCTTTTTGGCCTTCTTGATGGTGAGCGTGACGTTACCTTCCCATGGATAATTGGTAGTCTGCTCTACCTCTAAATCCTTCGTCTTCAGTGCATTCTGTCCATAGAGGTTGACGTAAAGCACATCGTCATTGATGGCATAGGCATACTCCTGAGCTTGGCACAGTGTGCGCAGTGTGTTGGGAGGACAGCAGAAGCAGGAGATGTAGCGTTGGCGATGCTTGGGCCAGCGCATGGTATAAGGGAACTCCTTGGTACGACGGAGGGCCTCAGTATAGAAGAAGTCCTTACCATCGAGCGAGATTCCAGAAAGGATACCATTATAGAGCTCGTTCTCAATATTGTCGATATATTTGGGATCGGCAGTGGTCTGGAACAGACGCCATGAGAAGAGCATCATACCAATCTGTGCACATATCTCATTGTGGGCAGCCTCCTGTGGCAACTGGAACTGACGACCATAGGCTTGGTGAATCTGTTGGATGCTAGGTTGGTTGTAAGTAGTGCCATCAGGCGATACACCATCATACAAGGCACCACAGCCACCCATGATATATATCTTATGGTTCACAATATCGTCCCAAATAGCCGAGAGGTTCTTCATCAACTGTGCTTCACCCGTTTCTGCATAGAGGTCAGCCACACCAGCATAGAGGTAGTTGGCACGGACAGCATGTCCCATAGCCTCATACTGGTCACGGAACTTATGGCGGTCCTGGTTGTGGTCCTCTCCATTTGTCACACTGTCGCGAATGGCTATCAGACCTTTGGCAAGCGTGAGGTATTTCTCATCACCTGTCTCACGATACATCTCAGCAGCTCCCATATAATGACTGGGGCAAATGGCATTGCGTGACAACTCAGCAGCATCATTGGTAAGGAAGTTATAGAGGAAGTCAGCAGCCTTCTTACCACAGTCAAACAGAGTGGTCTTACCTGTGGCACGCTTATGGATGATGCCGGCTGTGATAAGATGTCCTAGATTATAGGTCTCGAAGTTCAATCGTGATGCAAAGGCATGCTTCTGGTCTTTACCTATCTCAATGCCTGCTGCATTCTCCGTATTTGCATGACTGTCAATACCAGCATTGCGTTCAGAGATGACCACAGGTGTGTGGATATAGCCATCAGCACGCTGGGCCAATGCTACCTGTTCGATAAATTTATCCATTAAGGCATCAATCTTGGGATCTTTGGTGACAGCATAAACAGAAGCACAAGCCTCCAACCATTTATACATGTCTCCATCGTGGAAAGGAGGTCCGTGGTGCTTGCCCTTGACAGTACCTGCAGCAACCTCGAAATTACGGAAGCCATGACTACCATGATTGCCTTTTTCGTCAAGCGTTTCATAAGGTGTGTTCCATGTATCCCACATCGACCAGATGCCTGTATGATGCATGAGGTCAAAACGGTTCTGCCAGAAACCACCTGTCCACTGCGTGGCTCCTACAGGCAGGTTCTGCATCTTGGCTTGTTTGCTATGACTCATATCAGTGAGTCCTTGAGCGTTGACGTTTGTTGCTATGACACAGCAACAGACCATACAAAGGATGAGGAGTTTTTTCATATCGTTAGTTTAATTAAAGAATACATACAGGGAAATCATGACAATGGCAAGAGCAATCCAAAGTGTGATGGCTAACTTCGACCATCCCTCGTGGATAGGAGCAGGAATCTCGTATTGGGTCTTGTCGCTGTCAGTCAACGAGATGATGACCATCATGACTACTAGGATGACAAACAATTCAAACGATAGCAGCATGAAATGGGGCCAAGGGAAAGTAAGCCACTCGGGTGGCCATAGGTAGAGGACTCCCACAATGAGGCAGAAGGCGGTACCAATCGTGAGTGCAAAGTTGGCTGCACGGGTGGTACAGCGTTTCCAGAAAATGCCTAGGATAAACACAGCAGCCATAGGAGGTGCAATGAAACCCAATACGCTCTGGAAAACATTAAACAGATTCAATCCCTTAATGGCATCAATGGCTATGGTCATGATAATAGCCAATGCTGCACCCACAACGGTCACTGTTCTTCCTACGATATTGATTCTGCGCTGTGAGGCATTAGGATTGAATTTTTTGACATAGATATCCATCGTGAATACAGTAGATAGTGCATTCAGGGCAGAACCGATGGTTGATACCAGACAGGCTGTCAGTACGGCAAACACCAGTCCTACCATTCCGACAGGGAAGAGATTCTCAACCATTGTCAGATAGGCCTCGTCAGGATTCTCGAGGGTGGGGAATAGGGCGAAGCAAAGAATACCTGGTAGGATATAGAGGGCGACATCAAGAATCTTCAACCAACCGGTGAAGTTGGTACCTAGTTGACCCTCTCGCAAATCCTTGGCTGCCAATACGGGTTGCACCATCGACTGGTCAGTACACCAAAACCAGATGCCCATGACTGGATAGCCTAGGATGATAGGTAACCAGGGGAAGGCTATGTCGCTATTTGGCTTGAACATCACCCAGTAGTCAGAGGGTACTTTATCTATGAGTGCACTGATGCCACCAACACGGTCAAGTCCTACAATAACTAATACCAGCGATACAACGATGAGCAGAATCATCTGATAGACATTCGTATATGCCACAGCTTTCAGACCACCCAACATGGTGAAGAAGGCTGATATGATGAGCAAGACCAAAGCAGACATCCACATGGGTATATCGAATACCTGACGAATCAGGATACCACCGGCAAAAAGGGTTAATGCCAACCACGAAATGACAACTGTAACAATGGTATACCAAGCCAGAATGTTGCGGGTGGATTGCCCAAAGCGCAGGCCCATGAACTCAGGCAGGGTGTGTATCTTGGCTCCCAGATAGCGAGGGGCGAAGACAAAGGCTAATAAGGCAATAAACACAAAGGCATACCAGGCGTAGTTACCTGAAACAATACCTGTTGTGAAACCTGCTGAGGCTGAAGCAATCAGCATCGAAGGACCAACATTGGTGCCCCACATGGAAAAACCGATATGATGCCAACGCAGAGAGTGCTCTGCAAGAAATAGTGAACCTCCCTTCTTGCGTTTTGAACTGGCCCATAGTCCAATGGCGATGAGCACTGCAAAGTAGATTCCAAGAATGACCCAATCAAGGCCTTGCATGTAGTGACTTTCCATTATATTCCTTTATAGTCTTTAGTTATTTCAACCGTTATAGCTTTCGAAAGATCCATCTCGTCGGTACAGTCTACCTCGTCAGGATATACCTTAATATAGGCACCAGGACGAACGAAAACAGGCATCTGGTCAAGGGGAACTTCCACTTGATAATACCAACGACCACCTTCTAAACGCTCACCTGTAAAGAAGTTAACCCACAGGCCTTCGGGCAGGTAGATGTCACGCCGATTGTCGCTGTTCATTACGGGACATACAAGGAACTCGGAGCCGAAATAATACTCATCGTCGATATGCCAGCACTGGCGGTCAGCAGGATGGTGGAACAATAAGGCACGAACCATAGGGTAGCCACTCTTGCAGGATTGCTCTGACTGCTCCACGATATATGGCAGGAGCTGATAACGCAACTTCCACCACTTCTTGATGATAGGTGCAATATTGGGATAGTGCCAAGGCTCGCGCTTACAGGTGCCATGATAGCGCATGTGGCTGGAGAAGACTCCAAATTGAGTCCAGCGCACATAGACATCCTCATCGAGTGGTGAATTCATGAAATCGGGAATACTATGGAAACCTGGTACATCATGACTCCAGAATGCAAAACCCGAGAGTCCGAAATGCAATCCGCCTCTCAGAGAACCTGCCATTCCGTCCCATGAAGAAGCGCTATCGCCACCCCAATGGAGAGGATAACGCTGACAGCCTGCCCAAGCACTACGAGCCCAGACAATTCCCTGACCTGTAATCTCCTTAGTAATTTCGAAGGCTGCTCGTTGGTAGAGCAGTGAATAGATATTATTCAGTCGCTCTGGCGTCATGCCATGATAGATGGCATCCATATGGATATTTTCACCAAAGTCGGTCTTAATGCAAGTTACTCCCAAATCAAGCAGGGGCTTCAACAAAGTATTCTTATACCAATCGACAGCCTTGTCATAGGTAAAGTCAATGGTGCCTGCATAGTCGAGGGCAGAGAAGTTGGAACCCTCGGAGGCTTGTTCCTTCAGCAGGGGACCGATGTATTTGTTTTCCTTAGCCTCTTCTAACTGTTCGGCCCCTTTAGCCACATAAGGCAGTTGCCATAAAGAAACGCGGAAGCCATTCTCCTTGAGATGTTGGACGAACTCCTTAGGATCAGGGAAACGCTCAGGATTGAATTTCCACTCGCATAGCCAGTCTGTGCGGAACCATCCTGTATCAAGATGAATAACATCACAAGGATAGTGCTCTTGGCGGAGACGGTTGCAGATGTCATTCACCTCGTCGGCTGAGAAATAGGTCATGCGGCTCATCCAGATGCCAAACGACCAAAGGGGTGGCATCTCTGGGAATCCCGTCAGCATATGGTAGCCACGTAGTATTTCTTCAGGATCTTGTCCGCCAATCAAGAAGACATCAAGGGTGGCATGATCGTTGAGAAACTGTATGGAACGGGTGGAATGGTCAGCAAGTGATAATTTGCAGTAGTCGCTGGTATGATAGAAACAACCATACATCCTGCTGCTCATATAAAATGGAATGTTCTTATAACAACGGCGATTGTTAACACCTTGACCATCCTGATTCTTCAGTTGGAAGGTCTGGCCGCTCAGATCCATCTTACGGAAACGCTCACCTGTACCCACAAAGCATTCATCAGGTGTGCATTTGAAACTGATGGTTGCGCGTTCTGTTTTGTGTGTTGCTGTGCCACAGCAACCTACGGAACAGTAGCCCAGCGGTAGGGCATCATAGCGGGGTGGCGAGAAATGATCATCGCTTAATGCTATTCCCTTGTTCTCATTGCCATCAGGGAAGAAGGTGATAAATGGAGCAGGCTGGGGTGCTGGCAACAGGTCGCTCCAATGGTCCAGCTTGGGTTCGCTGAGGTTGATGGTGGCTACCTTCTTGCCGTTTACTGCAATGATATCGCCATCTACATATCGGAGAGGCATACGTTTCACCTCTAGCGCAAACTGCAGCATATCGTCCTGCTCCACCATCTCGTCGCCACTCATGGTGGTAAACAGGCGGATGATGTTAGGACTATAGGCGCGGATGATGAGATCGTAGCTTTGTTGGGGTGCTGATGTGTCAGGCGCCATGTCCTCTTGGTGCAGTTGTTGCTGGTAGGGAATGGTGACGACGATGTCGCCATCGCGCTCTTGTATCTTCGTTGGGGCGTATGCCTTCCACAGACGCTCGTCCTTCTCTAAAGAAGGGTCGAAGTCCATGAAGTCGAAAAGATGGTAGTTGGTCTGTTTCATTTACCTTTTTCCTTTTTAAAGATAATATTTGGTCCGGGATGGTTGTCGCCGATCTCATCGCGACGGATGGGGCGGAGGTCAGTGTCAAAACCTGTGATCACATCACCGGTTCGGTTGTTCTCTATGGTAAAGCCGTCGGTGCGGGCATCGAGATAGATGCGGAACCCGCGGTCGTTGGTGGCGTAGGGGGCAGGGTAGGGTGTACTGATGATGTTGTCGCTGATAACCGACCCTGGCTGGTTCGACAGCGTGTAGATACCGCCGGCATCGTAGAGCTCTCGGGCATAGTGGGTGACTTTATTACCCACGATGCGGTTGTTCTCCATGCCGGTGTTGAGGGGTGTCCATCCCCAGCCGACGCAGATGCCAGAGTAGCTGACGCGGCTCACGAAGTTGTGGCTGATGGTGCAGTTGCGCACATAACCCAATGCGATGGCAACGGCTCCCCAGTCTTCGTTGGCGACATCGACGATGGGGTTATCTTTGATAGTCAGCCGCTGGCAGCGCTTGGCCAAATCGGTATAGGGACGGTGGACCTCGCGGGGGCTCTCTGCAAAGGAACCACCCATGATGGCTGTGCCGCCAATGTTGCCGAAGGTGCAATTTTGCACCGAGCAGTCGCTGATGTTGTCGACAAAGTCCAAGGCAGTGGAGGCCAGATTTTCGAATACCACCGAGTAGAAGTCTACATGATGGGCGTTACGTACGGTGACAGCACTCACGGGGCGCTCTATCCAGGCTTGGTTCTCGAGACCTTCGTCCCAGGGTAAACCTGGTTTTTCTTTCAGCTTGTAGGCATCAATGAGTGGCATGCCGCCCTGCAGGGTGACGTGCCCTTTGTGCAGCGGACGGTTCCAGCAGGTCTTGTTGAAGGTTAAGCCTTCGAAACGCACATAGTTGGCACCGTCGACGATGACTAATTGCTCGATGCCGTCGCGCTGTTCGGTGGTGCGTAGCAAGAAAGAGCTATTGCCTTTCTCGCCTCCTATGACGGGCTGAGGCCAGGGGTGCTCAAACTCCAAGCGACTCTCGGGCTCCATGAACGAAACAATGGTTTTATCGCCCTCGACCTTCATCTCCTTGACGCGCAGGATGGCGATGGCCCACCGCTGGTGTACCACCATCTCCAGGCCTTTCGTGTCTTGTACTTCTTTGGGCGGTGTGGGGATGGTAATGGTACGTGTCGTCGTATTGAAATCAATCATGCGCTCCATGCCTTGTTTGGGCCATATCTGTGTGTGCTGTTGTCGGGCATCGCCACAGATAACGCTCGAGTGCAACTCTCCAATGCCACGGATTGTGAGCGGCGACTCCTTGGTGCCACTATCCTCCGGACGCAGGAATAGCGGTTCGTTCATATAGTAACGCCCTTTTTGAAGCGTGATGGTGATGCCTCCCTGGCAATGAGGATCGTTGGTGCGTCGCCATTCACGGGCCTGTCTTAAGGCTTCGTGAATGCTTTCACCTTCGTTGACAATAATCTCACCTCCAAAGGCATAGTTTATGACAAAAATCAACAGTGATGTTAGCAGCAGTCTCATAACGTTTCATTATTTATAATATAAGACGTATATGATTTGCTTTTGTCACCTTTGGGATATACCCTTCCATCTATACCTTCATCAGTGAACTCATGATGTAGTCGCTGATAAAGAGCCCTTTGCGAGTCAGGATAAGGTGGTTGTTGTCCAACCGTAACAAACCATCCTTGATAAAGCTTTGAGCCTCTTTCAAGCAGTATTGCTGGTAGCTGTCGGATAGGGTGGTGAGATCGAGACCAATGCTGGTGCGAAGGGCTGTTGTAACACGGTCGTTATAATGAGTGTCAGCATCTAGTTCTTCGTATTCACACGGAATATTTCCACTATTAATACTTTCGATGTATTGTTTGATATGACTGACATTCCAACTTCGACGATGCCCATCGTAACTATGGGCGGCAGCTCCTAGTCCGATATAGGGAACATCTTGCCAATAGCTGCTGTTATGGCGGGAATGATATCCTGGGCGTGCGAAATTTGAGATTTCATAATGCTCGTAACCTTCAGCGGAAAGTCGGTCGATGAGCATTTCATACATCTTTCGTTCTGTTTCATCATCAGTAGCTTCGATACCCATCTTAGAGAGGGGCGTACCTTCTTCTATCATTAGGCAATAGGCTGAGATATGCTCCACTTTCAGAGAAAGGGCTGTATTGATGTCGTGCTGCCAATCGGACAAAGTTTCTTGTGGGAAACCATACATCAGGTCGATACTGATATTTGGGATGCCGGCATCACGTAGAATACGGATTGCTTGGTTCACTTGTGCCGCATGATGACGGCGATGTAGGAAACGAAGCCGTTCATCATTGAAGGTCTGAACACCCAAAGAGACACGGTTGATGCCTAGTTGAGGTAATATCTCTGCATATTGGCTGGTGACATCATCGGGATTCATCTCGATGGTGATTTCCTTGGCATCATTGCCATATACCTTATTTATATATATAAAGAGCTGGCGGAGTTGGGAAATATCTAACTGACTAGGTGTTCCACCGCCCAAATAGATAGTGTCAACAGGTGCTGCTGAAGGCCTCATTTCCATCTCACGACAGAGCGCATCAACATATCGTTGGCGCAAATCATGGTCAGTGGTAGAGTAGAAGCCACAGTAGATGCAGCGACTCTTACAAAAGGGTATATGTAGATACAAACCAGCCATCTCAGATTGCAATGTGAGTGCAAAAGTACTAATAAAGTTTAATATTTGAAAGCTTTCGTTGGTTTTTCGCTCGAAAATGAGTACTTTTACGACCGCTTTTGAATAATAAACCTATAAAATATTACGGATATGAAAGTTTATCAAACTAACGAAATCAAAAACATCGCACTCATTGGCAGTGCGGGTAGCGGCAAGACTACTCTTGCCGAAAGTATGGTCTACGAAGCTGGCATCATCAAGCGCCGCGGTACTGTAGAGGGTAAGAACACTATGAGCGACTACTTCCCTGTTGAACAGGAATATGGCTACTCGGTGTTCTCAACTGTTTTTCATGTGGAGTGGAACAACAAGAAGCTGAACATCATCGACTGTCCGGGTTCTGACGACTTCGTGGGTGGCAGTATCACCGCTATGAACGTCACCGACCAGGCTGTCATCCTCATCAACGGCCAGTACGGTCCCGAGGTAGGTACGATGAACGCTTTCCGCAACACGGAGAAGCTGAAGAAGCCCGTCATCTTCCTGGTTAACCAGCTGGACCGCGACAACTGCGACTTCGATGCCATTCTGAATCAGCTGAAGGAGGTCTATGGTCCTAACTGCGTTCCCGTTCAGTATCCTATTGCTACGGGTGCTGGCTTCAACAGCGTCATCGACGTGCTGTTGATGAAGAAGTACTCTTGGAAGCCTGAGGGTGGTGCGCCCATCATCGAGGACATTCCTGCCGATCAGCTGGAGAAGGCCAAGGAGTGGAAAGCCGCTTTGGTAGAGGCTGCTGCTGCTGGTGATGATACACTGATGGAGAAGTTCTTCGAGAGCGAGGACCTCAGCGAGGACGAGATGCGCGAGGGTATCCGTAAGGGTCTTGTAACTCGTAGTATCTTCCCTGTATTCTGTGTTTGTGCAGGTCGTGATATGGGTGTACGCCGTCTGATGGAGTTCCTCGGCAACGTGGTTCCCTTCGTCAGCGAGATGCCCGTTATCAAGAATGCTGCCGGCAAGGAGGTTCCTGCTGACGCCAGTGCTCCCACATCACTCTATTTCTTCAAGACTGGTGTTGAGCCCCATATCGGTGAGGTTCAGTACTTCAAGGTGATGAGTGGCTCTGTTAAGAGCGGTGACGACTTGACCAACGCTGATCGTGGTTCTAAGGAGCGCATCGGTACGCTGTATGCTTGTGCTGGTGCCAACCGCATACAGGTTGACGAGTTGCGTGCTGGTGATATTGGCTGTACTGTGAAGCTGAAGGATGTCAAGACCGGTAACACGCTGAACGGTAAGGATGTAGAGAATAAGTTCGACTTCATCAAGTATCCTAACTCGAAGTTCTCACGTGCCATCAAGGCCGTCAACGAGGCTGAGACCGAGAAAATGATGGCTGCCCTGCAGAAGATGCGTCAGGAAGATCCTACATGGGTTGTTGAGCAGTCTAAGGAGTTGCGGCAGATTATTGTTCATGGTCAGGGTGAGTTCCACCTGCGTACCTTGAAGTGGCGTATGGAGAACAATGAGAAGATTCAGATTGAATATCAGGAGCCGAAGATTCCTTATCGTGAGACTATCACTAAGATGGCTCGTGCCGACTATCGCCATAAGAAGCAGTCAGGTGGTGCTGGTCAGTTCGGTGAGGTCCACCTGATTGTTGAGCCTTATACCGATGGTATGCCTGATCCTACAAGCTTTACCATCAATGGTCAGGAGTTCAAGATGAACATCAAGTCAAAGGAAGAGAAGGACCTCGAATGGGGTGGTAAGCTCGTCTTCATCAACAGCGTTGTCGGTGGTGCTATCGATATGCGTTTCATGCCCGCTATTCTGAAGGGTATCATGGAGCGCATGGAGCAGGGGCCATTGACAGGTTCTTATGCCCGTGACGTTCGCGTGATTGTATACGACGGTAAGATGCACCCAGTTGACTCTAACGAGCTTTCGTTCATGCTGGCTGCACGCAACGCCTTCTCAGCTGCCTTCAAGGAGGCTGGTCCAAAGGTGCTCGAACCTATCTATGATCTTGAAGTGCTCGTTCCTGGTGACTACATGGGTGATGTCATGAGTGATCTGCAGGGTCGCCGTGCTATCATCATGGGTATGGACTCTGAGGCAGGTTATCAGAAACTCTCTGCTAAGATTCCTCTCAAGGAACTGGCTTCTTACTCTATCGCCCTCTCATCTTTGACGGGTGGCCGTGCATCGTTCACTACCACGTTCTCTAGCTATGAGCTCGTGCCGAACGATATCCAGCAGGCTCTCATCAAGCAGCATGAGGAAGAGATGAAGGAAGAAGACTAAATGCGTAGACTGCTAGTCTTACTACTACCGCTCTGTGTGCTTGCCTGTTCAAATACAGGTCGCATGCAGAGCGGTACCATTTTACCCGAAGATGTGGAGTTGAGAGCTGGTGACGTGGTGTTTCGCAAGGGGTCAGGTTTTACTTCCCAGGCTGTGCTGATAGCCGAAAAAGGAGGGGCCTACTCGCATACAGGTATCGTTGTTGATTCAGCAGGTGTCCTAATGATTGTCCACGCCGTACCTGGTGAACCTGACTTTGAGGGTGATGAAGACCGCGTGAAGATGGAGCGTCCAGAGGACTTTTTCCATTCTATGAAAGCCTCGCAGGGAGCCATTTATCGACATATTGACAGTTGTGCTGCACAACAGGCGGCTGTCCGAGCATTGCAAACCTATCAGCGCCATCCGTTGTTCGATCACGATTATGATGACACGGATACCACAAGTCTCTATTGTACAGAACTGATAGTTCATGCCTATAGCAAGACGATGCATCCCTTGAAGGACGTTCAACATCAGCACCTGCATCTGGTAGGTTTCGAGAGTGACTGCATTCTGCCATCCGATGTGCAGAAGTGCGGTAACTTAAAGCAAATAAGAACATTTTAATTCAATTAATATTAACCCATTAAAACTAAAAGAAAATGAAGAAAGTATTATCTTTTGCAGCCGTTTGCTTATTTATGTTGGCATTGTGTTCGTGTGATTCTTCAAACACACCGGAGGCCGTAGCAACAAAGGCTATCAAGTGCATTATCGACAAAGACTATGATGGCTATGTTGACCTGATGTACTTCAAGAAGGAGAAGAGCAATGAGGATATGAAGCAGATTGTTGCCCTTGTCAAGGATAAGATGGACAAGGAGATGGAGAAGAAGCAGGGCGTGAAGGACTATAAGGTCGGCTCTCCTACTATCGAAGACAATAAGGCTGTTGTCCCATATACCCTAACTTATGGTAATGGCGAGACGAAGGAAGACGACATGAAGCTTGTGAAGACTGAGGAAGGCAAGTGGATGATAGATTCCGGAAAGTAAGATAATAAAAGGGAGCTCAATTGCTCCCTTTTATTATTGCTTTAGAATTTCACTAAGATGCGGAATACTTTGGCTGGAGCCTGCATCCATTGTTGCATGGCCTCCTCCGCATGCTCTGGATCGACCTCGTTTGAGATGAGGATGTTGTAGGGAGGATTGTTCTTCTCAAGATAGCGGATGACACCCTCGAAATCCTCAGGCTGAGCATTACGCGAGCCTCGGATGTCGAGCTCCTTCTGTACGAACAGTTTGGTGGTGAACTGAACATCCTGCTTGGCGTAGCCGATGCACACCACACGACCAGTGAAGGCTACCTCGTTGACAGCCATTTGATAGGTGACAGGGGCACCGACAGCTTCGATGACCACATCAGGACCTGCACCAGCAGTGATTTCCTCCAAACGCTCGTGTACATTCTCCTTGGCTGAGTTGATGGTGTATTCAGCACCCAAGCCACGAACAATCTCCAACTTCTCGTCGTCCATATCACAGGCAATGACTTTGGCACCGCGCATAATCGCACGAACTACGGCACCAACACCTACCATACCACAACCAATGACCATAACGGTATCTGTATCTACCACCTGAGCGCGGCTCACGGCATGGAATCCTACCGACATCGGCTCAATAAGGGCTGCATGCTCAACGGTGATGTTGCCAATGGGAATAACCTTCTGCCAAGGAATGGCAATATACTCACGCATGGCACCATTGCGCTGAACGCCCAACGTTTCATTGTGCTGGCAGGCATTATAACGGCGGTTCTTACACGACGGGCAGTGTCCGCAGTTGGTATAGGGATTGACCGTAACAGCCATACCTGGACATAAATGCCCGGGCACTGCGGCTCCCACCTCGGCTATTTCTGCTCCAATCTCGTGACCAGGAATGACGGGCATCTTCACCATGGGGTTCAGTCCGCGATAGGTATTCAGGTCGCTTCCGCAGAAGCCAACATAATGAATCTTCAGCAGCACTTCATCAGCGCCACACTGGGGTTTATCCATTTCAACCACCTTCATCACCGAAGGCTCAGTAATCTGTATTGCTTTCATCTTTTTATTCACTCATATTTTTAATATACGGTAATTCTATTAAGTCGCCAAAACCGAAGAACTGTTTGGCATTCTCGGAGAGAAACATTCGCTTCTCATCGTCCGTCAGTTCCTTTGATCTCGTGACGAAGTCGTACGACATCTTATAGGTGATGGCGGTGATGGTTCGTGGGTAGTCCGAGCCCCACATAAGTTTCTCCATACCCACCTCGTCGGCAGCCTCCTTGATGGCTTTGACAGCTGAGGGGAAGGGGTAGAACTCATCGTTGAAGAGCCACGTGATGCCACCGCTTTCCACAAAGACATTCTTGTGACGGGCTAAACGGATTTGTGACATCCAGTTAGGACGCGTTACCATACCGAAGTGGCCGATGGCTATCTTCAAATCCGGACACTCGCTGATGATGTCTTCCATCTGCGAAACCTGTGCGTCGCCATCCATCAGCTCAATGCCGAGAATGATGTTCTGTTCTTCCATCATGCGCAGCATTTGAAGCATTTCGTCGTTTAGGAATTGTTGAGGCAGACGGGCAGCAGGAATCTTGATGCCTCGGAAGCCTTGTTTGATGAGGCTTTTAGCTTCATCGCAGAACCCAGGCTTGCGCAATTCCGGCATACCGAAACAGAAGAATCGGTTAGGGTAGCGCTGTTGAACCTGCATCAGATAAGCGTTCTGCAGACCATCGATGAATTCCTGCGTGATGACGGCTGCCGACACCTGGGCGTAGTCCATATTTGAGAGGAAACGCTCTGCCGTATTCTGACCGTCGGTCATGTAGGGGGGTAACATCTGACGCTGCTCACCAAAGAACATACTCCGGCTGCGGTTAGGCTCCAGTTGGTAAATGGGCGAACCATTGACTAGCGTGTCCTGATTCAGCCACAGATGGGCATGCGCGTCGATTATGTGTTGGCCCATGATACTCGCTGTTGGTCACCGATAATATCGCGTACTTCCTTCACCAGTTGCTCGTCCATCGGTTCCTCGATATAGGCAATGTTTGTCTTGATAGCCTCAGGGCGTGTGGTGCTGAATACTGTCGATGCAATGCGTGGATACGAGCATGAGAACTGCATGGCGAGCTTCTCTATCGGGTAGCCCTTAGCCTTGCAGTGTTCTGCTGCTCTCTTGCATGCTTCAACCATTGGTTTGGGAGCAGGATGCCAATCGGGCACGCCACGTTCGGTCAGTAGTCCCATTGAGAAGGGTGATGCTGAGAGCACACCAATGCCGCGCTCGTCAAAGAAGTCCATAAAGTCTACCAGTTTATCGTCGCACAGACAATAGTGGCAGAAATTCATCACGCTTTCTACGATACCTTCTTCGCAGTGTTCGATGACCCACTTCAGGTTCTCCAGCTGAAGGTCTGTGATGCCTACATGGCGAACTACACCTTCCTTCTTGAGTTCGTGCAAGGCGGGCAGGGTTTCGTCGACCACCTTTTGCAGACCGCCCTCCATGCGTCCTTGGAACTCGATGTCGTGAACGTTGATGATGTCGATATAGTCGATGTTCAGACGTTCCAGACTCTCATAGACGCTCTCTTTGGCACGCTTGGCGGAATAGTCCCAAGTGTTGACACCATCCTTACCATAACGGCCGACCTTTGTCGAGAGGTAGTATTTGTCGCGGGGAATATCCTTCAGCGCCTTGCCCAGCACCGTCTCAGCCTTGTAATGGCCGTAGTAGGGCGATACGTCGATGATATTGATGCCTGCATCTACAGCAGCAAATACCGCGTCGATGCCACGATTTTCGTTGAAAGAGTGGAATACACCACCCAAAGAAGAGGCGCCGAAGCCCAGCTCCGACACCTTCATTCCTGTTTTTCCAAATTCTCTGTACTGCATATTACCAAGGCATCATGTCGCGCTCATCAGGGCGGTGAGCTTTGTTGTCTTCGTCCTTGATGTAAACCTGCAAGTCCTGGAAATAGCCCGTCTCTTCCTGCAGGGCCTTCAACTCGGCCTTTGTATCTTCAAATCCCATGAACTCTTTGGCTGATGCGAGATGGTTAGTAAACTCCAGCTTTTTGTTCGCTCTGTCTAAAACGGAAATCCACTCGTCCTTCGTGCGGTCTCCAATCACAAACTTTTTTTTCATATTCAATAGATTTTAATGTTTCGTGGTGCAAAGATACAACATAATTGAGAATTAAGAGTTAAGAATTAAGAATTATTTAACGTAATCGTTATATTTTTCGTACCTTTGCCACATGATTGAGCAAATAACGAGTTTTCAGAATCCGAAAATCAAACAGCTGTTGGCTTTGCAGCAGAAGTCGTCAGAGCGTCGCAAGCAGGGCCTCTTCGTCGTCGAGGGTCAGCAGGAGTTGTCGCATTGCCTGCATGCCGGCTACGAGATTGATACCATCTTTTATTGTTCTGCGTTGACCTCACAGGGGGACAGTCCCTCTGTGCTGGCCGCACATGGGGACAGTCCCCGTGTGAGGTGTTTTGAGGTGTCACGTGAGGTCTACGAGAAGGTGGCCTATCGTGGTAGTACGGAAGGGGTTATAGCCGAAGTAAGGACCAGAAATCTCCAACTTGATGATTTGAAGTTGGGCGACCGTCCGCTGATAGTTGTCTTGGAGAGTGTCGAGAAGCCTGGCAACCTCGGGGCCATTCTGCGCTCAGCTGATGCTTCTGGCGTTGATGCCGTCGTGGTGTGCGATCCGCTGACCGACCTCTATAATCCCAATCTCATCCGCTCGTCCGTAGGTGCCGCTTTTACAGTTCCCTGCGTGGCTTGTTCGTCAGAGGCATGTATCTCTTTTCTTAAACAGAGAAACATCAAGATTCTGACGGCCCAATTGCAGGATTCCCACCTCTATTACGATACCGATATGACTTGTGGAACAGCTATTGTAATGGGTACGGAGCACGACGGACTGACTGATCAATGGCGCAAGGCAGCCGATGCCCATATTCGCATTCCGATGTTGGGAGAGATTGATTCGCTGAATGTCAGCGTAAGCGCTGCCATACTGATGTTTGAAGCAGTAAGGCAGCGCCAGAGTTTAGTTAGGGTAAACTCGGAGTTTAGTGCCGGTAAACTGGGAGTTTAGTTAGGGTAAACTCGGAGTTTAGTGCCGGTAAACTGTTACTCCTTTATCAGAGCCTTGACTTCTTCCGTCAGGAAGGGCTTGATTTTGACAAATGGCACCTCAAATGTAATCATTCCTGCAGCATAAGGGCCAATCTCGTACTGCGTATAGCAGAATACCAGACCTTTCTCCGTCAGATACGGAGCATTGGCTGGCAGGGGGATTCGGTTGATGTTGTCTACCTGCAGGAAATCGTTCAACTCCTCGTCACTGGCAATCGGTTGATTACAGTCTTTGAAATAGCGCTTGATACCATCCTTGATGAGTGCATAGAACTTAGGCGACTTGGTATCGGCAAACATCGTCTGATTCTTTATCTTAGATTCAAACGAATCTTGGTTGTATTCCGTTTCATAGCCAATCGCCTTGCCGTCGCTCTTGCGGAATGTCTTGCCGACGTGAGTGGCAAAACCATGAGCACCACCAGTATAGCCAAAAATCTCGGCATAGAAAGTGACGAAGGTTTCGGTTTCTGCCAACTTCACAACGGAGGTGCCTGACGTGAACGACGGACCACTGCCATCTTCGCTGTCTGCATAGGTCCCGTGCCATTCCTCTACTAAACCGTTATAGTCGATGTCGACAATGTCCTTGAAGTCCTTCCTACTGCCTTTGAATTTTTCGTTCTTGATGTTGCAGACCTCACAGATGAACTGGCGGACATTCTTAACGAGTTCCTCATTACCATCGGTGGGCCATTGAACACTCAGCGACACTTCGGCCATCGAGTCATTCTTCTCGAAATGAATGCTGTCGAGGACAAGTGCCGGCTTTTCCTCAACTGGCGCTTCCACTTTTGCACTATCTACGCTGACGGAATCAGCATTCGCAGTATCCGTAGAAGCACGATGGCCGCAAGCACTAAGTGCTGCGGCCACCATGATTGAATATAAAATGCGTTTCATTACTCGCCCTTAATAGCTGCAACGCCTGGCAGAACCTTACCCTCGATGGCCTCGAGCAGAGCACCACCACCAGTAGAGATGTAAGATACCTGGTCAGCAAGACCGAACTTGTTTACACAAGCTACAGAGTCGCCACCACCAATCAGTGAGAATGCACCCTCAGCAGTTGCCTTAGCGATAGCATCGCCGATGGCACGTGAACCAGCGGTGAAGGCGTCGCACTCGAATACACCAGCAGGACCGTTCCACAGGATGGTCTTAGCACCCTTGATAGCCTCGGCAAATGCCTTCTGGCTCTCAGGACCAGCGTCAACACCCTCGAAACCAGCAGGAACCTGGTTAGCTGGGCAGTTGATGATCTGAGCACCCTCCTTAACACTCATAGTGCCGAAGTCGAGACCGTTAGTAGCGGTGCAGTCAGAACCCAGAACGAGCTCTACACCATTCTTCTTAGCCAGCTCCTCAACACCCAGAGCTACATCAAGCTTGTCGAGCTCAACGATAGAATCGCCAATCTCACCGTTGTGAGCCTTAGCGAATGTGTATGTCATACCACCGCAGAGGATGAGCTTATCAACCTTACCGAGCAGGTTCTCGATGATACCGATCTTAGAAGATACCTTAGAACCACCCATGATGGCAACGAAAGGACGCTTGATGTTAGAGAGAACGGCGTCAACAGCCTGAACCTCCTTCTCCATCAGCAGACCCAGCATCTTGTTGTCAGCGTCGAAGTAATCAGCGATAACAGCAGTAGAAGCGTGCTTGCGGTGAGCTGTACCGAAGGCATCCATTACGTAGCAGTCAGCGTAGCTAGCGAGAGTCTTAGCAAACTCCTTCTGGCTGGCCTTCATAGCCTTCTTAGCCTCGTCGTATGCAGGATCAGCCTTGTCGATACCTACTGGCTTACCCTCTTCCTCAGGATAGAAACGCAGGTTCTCGAGCAGCAGAGCCTCACCCATCTTCAGAGCCTTAGCAGCATCAGCAGCCTTAGCGCAGTCGGGAGCGAAAGCAACGGGAACACCCAGAGCCTTCTCTACAGCCTCGCGGATCTGACCCAGCGACTTCTTCATATCTACCTTACCCTTGGGCTTACCCATGTGGCTCATGATGATGACAGCACCACCGTCAGCCAGAATCTTCTTCAGCGTGGGCAGGGCACCGCGGATGCGGGTGTCGTCAGTAATCTTACCGTTCTCGTCCAGGGGAACATTGAAATCTACACGTACAATTGCCTTCTTACCGGCAAAGTTCATTTCGTTGATTGTCATCTTGATTCTTTTTTTTAAATTATATAATACCTTATTCTTCTAAATGATGATGCAAAGATACGATAAAATATTCAGATTCCGTTATTCCTCATTCATTATTTAAAACTTTTTTGCGTACTTTGCTTCATAATGCAAAACACAGTTGGCAAAACGATATAGGCACGCCTTTGACGAGATACCGCCTCGCGGGCAACGAGATACCGCCTCGAAGGCAACGAGGCGGTATCTCAAAAAACATGAGATACCACCCCGCTAAAAATCATCTATTTTTGTTGTCCAAGGCGGATTCGAACCACCACAAACAGAACCAAAACCTGTTGTGCTACCATTACACCATTGGACATTTGCGGCTGCAAAGGTACAAAAATTTCTTGAAGTACCAAAATTTTGCAGCCAAATATTACTTCACGATGAGCAGATAGTAATTCTTCTTGCCCTTTTGTGCCAGCAAATATTTGCCGTCGATAAGATCTTCGGCGGTAATGGCGCGATTCTGGTCAGTCAGTTTCTCCTTGTTCAGCGAGACACCTCCACCCTGCACCATTTTGCGCATATCACCCTTTGAAGGGAAGACGGGAGCAACCGTAGTCAGCAGCTCTATAGCGGGCTGACCCAACTGATCCTTGCTGATTTCATGTTTCTCCACGCCATCAAAGACATCGAGGAAGGTCTGCTCGTCCAACTTCTCAAGAGCCTCTTTGGTAGACTTGCCGAAGAGGATGTTAGAGGCCTCAATAGCCATCTCCAGGTCCTCACGGGAATGAACCATCACGGTCACCTCCTCAGCCAGACGCTTCTGCAGAATACGACGACCTGGGTCTGCCTTGTGCTCTTCGATAAGGGCATCGATGACATCTTTCTCCAGGGATGTGAAAATCTTGATATAGCGCTCTGCATCCTCGTCGCTGACATTCAGCCAGAACTGGTAGAAGCGATAGGGCGTGGTGCGGTTGCGGTCCAACCAGATGTTGCCACTTTCTGTCTTACCGAACTTCTTGCCGTCGCTCTTCGTAATCAGCGGACAGGTGAGGGCGAAAGTCTCAACATCATTGCCCAAGGTACGGCGGATGAGCTCTGTACCGGTGGTCATATTGCCCCACTGGTCGTTGCCGCCCAGCTGCAGCTTCACGCCATAGTGCTGGTAGAGATACAGGAAGTCATAGCCCTGCAGCAACTGATAGGTGAACTCAGTGAATGACAGTCCGTCGCGGGCAGTACCGTTCAAGCGCTGCTGCACGCTTTCCTTCGCCATCATATAGTTCACGGTGATGTGTTTTCCTACCTCACGGGCAAAGTCGAGGAAGGTGAAATCCTTCATCCAGTCGTAGTTATTAACCATCAAGGCTGCATTCTCATCCTTTGACTCAAAGTCCAAGAATTTTGCCACCTGTGCCTTGATGCACTCCTGATTGTGACGCAGCGTCTCGTCGTTCAGCAGATTACGCTCCTGCGACTTTCCGCTGGGGTCGCCAATCATTCCCGTAGCACCACCGACGAGGATAACGGGACGGTGACCACAACGCTGCAGGTGACGCAGCATCATGATACCACAAAGGTGACCAATATGCAGAGAGTCTGCCGTAGGATCGGTTCCCAAATAGGCGGTCACCATCTCCTTCTGCAGCAGTTCTTCCGTGCCAGGCATCATCTGTGCCAGCATACCTCTCCATTTCAGTTCTTCTACAAAATTCTTTCTCATATCTATCTTCTTTTCGTTATTTCTTCTTCACGTCAGTTCATGGTAGCGAAGGGCTCACCGCTAAGGCACGGGGTCGTACCCTGAACCTCCCCAGGGATGGCAGCGCGAGATTCGTTTTATCGCCAGCCATAGTCCTTTGACGGGACCATGCTTGAGGAGTGCCTGTCGGGCATATTCACTGCATGTTGGCGTATAGCGGCAGGAAGGTCCCAACAATGGTGAGATGGCCATCTGGTAAAAGCGGATGGGCAACAGTAGCAGCCATACCAGTGCTTGCGATATATAGTGCATCCATCGTCTCACAGCCTTGCCCTATTTTCCTTGCGCCTCAGCGATATGCTGCAACAATTTCACCACGCTTCTCTCCACCACTGCAGAGCGGGTATGTGTATCCGATATCCACACGAATGCCAACAACAGCTGCTGGTCTTCAGGCAATGCTTTGTAGAGCAGTTCCTTGTGCTTGCGATAGGCCTCACGAATCTGGCGTTTCGCCCTGTTGCGGTCTACCGCATGGTGGAATCTTTTCTTCGGCACGCTGATGAGCAGTTGTGCGGCAGCCTCACCCTCACGTTCCTTATTTATATACACAGCCCTTAACGGATAGGCAGCCACTGAGCGGCTGCCACCAAAGAGCATATCTATCCGTTTACGGCTGACGAGACGCTCCTGCTTAGCAAACGTCGCACGTCCCATTTAGCCCTGCTTTTCCAACAGGTAGTGCTGCAGGGCACCCGTCATAGAGGGATACTTCTCGGAAGGAGCCTCGATATCCAGACGCAGGCCTGCATCGCGTGCCGACTGTGCCGTGGCGGGTCCGAAGGTAGCAATGGCGATGTCACCCTGCTTGAAGTCGGGGAAGTTCTTCGTCAGCGACTCAATACCTGCAGGACTGAAGAATATCAGCATATCGTAGTCGAAAGCCTTTACCTCTTCCTCCGTGAAGTCATTGCTGACCGTACGGTACATCACACACTCCTGGTGATTAAGTTTTTTGGAGTCCAGCAACTGGGCAATGCTGTCGTTATGAACATCGCTCATAGGCACCAGATACTTCTCGTTCTTGTGCTTGACCATCGCAGGCAGCAGGTCATCGATCTTTCCTGTTGTGCCAAAGAACACCTTACGCTTACGGTACTGAACATACTTCTGGATATAAAGAGATATTGTCTCCGTCACACAGAAATACTTCATATCCTCAGGAATGTTGACACGCATCTCCTTAGCCAGCGTGAAATAGTGGTCAATGGCATGACGCGAAGTAAAGACAACAGCGGTATAATCCAGAATGTTCACCTTCTGAGTGCGAAATTCCTTAGCTGTGATTCCTTCCACCTTGATGAAGGGGCGAAACACCAACTCCACGCCAAAGCGCGACGCAATGTCGTAGTAAGGCGACTTGTCATTTGATGGCTTGGGCTGTGAAACCAAAATTTTCTTGATCATTTATGTCCTAAAAATTATATTATCAAACTTTTTACCGTCATTTCCAACACTCCCCAGAGTGAAAGCAAAGGTATCATTTCGAGCGCACAAAAGTACAAAATAATTTGCAGACGAACGACATTTTCGCGGAAAAAGATGACATAAGACTTATAAATCGTCAATATTTTAACAAAAATCAGTACAAATGCGAAATAAGTTTCTACACTTTCCATCGACAAACCCAGATTTGCTATCAATAGAATGATGGGGAAGAAAAACATGGTTTCGAGACTGACAAGGAACATAAAGGACGCTATCCATTGTCCGTTTCTTTTACCGTCAAAGAAGATGTTGTTGACAATTCTGTAGAGTATCAGCTTCAGGAAGAAATAAGCCAATATATACCCCAAGAAGATGACTATCAGCAGGTAAGGGGAGTCTAACACATAGGTATTGTCTGGGTGCTGCAGGTTATAGAAATAGTATAGCAGCGACAGCAGCAGACTGTTCAGAAACACCAGGAACACCTGAAAGTGCACCTCGCTGGCTGTCTGAGTATCCTCCGTCACTTCTTCCCGAGGGGGATAGAAGAAGTTCTTTGCCTGACGGATAGCAAAGCCCCTGACCTTGGCGAAAGAGATGACCACCAAGACAAAACAACAGAGCAACAACGACATAATGACGTTGTCGCCCTGTATACTTTCTGGAATGCTCTCACCCGCCATACCATGAGCACCTCCAGGAATTTCCGCATGATACAGCGTATCTTTCGAGAAGAAGGTCTCATCGTGAAAGGAGGGCAGTTGTACGTCAGGCATAAACTGTAACCTTTGAAAGGAACTAAAGAACGTTGAAACTTAGAGCCCGAACTCCCGTTTGATATCCTCTACCCTATCCAACTTCTCCCACGTGAAGAGCTCCACGTCAATGGTCTTCGTCTCGTGGTAGTAGCTGGTAAAGGTCTTCTTCACCACCTGCGGCTCACGGCCCATGTGTCCATAGGCTGCCGTCTCCAGATACATGGGCTGACGGAGCTTCAGAGTACGTTCGATAGCCTTCGGACGGAGGTCGAAGAGTTTCTCTATTTTCTTGGCAATCTCGCCATCAGACATATTCACCTTCGAACGACCGTAGGTGTTCACGTAGATATTCATCGGTTTTGCTACACCAATGGCGTAACTCACCTGCACCAGCATCTCGTCGGCAACACCTGCTGCCACCATGTTTTTGGCAATATGGCGGGCGGCGTATGCTGCGCTGCGGTCCACCTTCGACGAGTCCTTGCCGCTGAAGGCACCACCTCCGTGAGCACCCTTGCCACCATAAGTATCGACGATGATCTTACGACCCGTCAGTCCCGTGTCTCCATGAGGACCGCCAATCACGAATTTTCCTGTGGGGTTCACATAGTACTTGATGTCGTCGCCAAACAACGACAGCACACGCTGGGAGTGAATCTTCTCCTTGACACGGGGGATGAGGATATGAATGACGTCTTCGCGGATTTTCTGTAACATCCGTTCGTCATCAGCATCAAACTCGTCGTGCTGGGTGGACACCACAATGGTGTCGATGCGTTCGGGGATGCCGGCATCGCTGTACTGCACGGTCACCTGACTCTTAGCGTCGGGGCGCAGATAGGTCATCACCTTTCCCTCCTTACGGATTTCAGCCAGCGTCCTCATGATGAGGTGCGCCAAATCCAACGAGACGGGCATATAGCTCTCCGTCTCGTTGGTGGCATAGCCGAACATCATACCCTGGTCTCCAGCACCCTGCTCTTCCTCGTCGCCATTATCCACACCGCGATTGATGTCTTGGCTTTGTTCGTGGATGGCTGTCAGAATGCCGCAGGAGTTGCCATCGAACTGGTATTCTGCCTTGGTATATCCTATTCTCTTGATGGTGTTGCGGGCAATGGTTTGCAGGTCGATATACACCTCGCTGCGCACCTCGCCCATAATGACCACCTGGCCTGTGGTGACAAAGGTCTCGCAAGCCACGCGTGCCTTGTCGTCATAAGCCAGGAACTGGTCCAGTATGGCGTCACTTATCTGATCGGCTACCTTGTCGGGATGGCCTTCAGAAACTGACTCCGATGAAAACAAATAACTCACTTTAATATATGATTTGACTATTTACGATTTAACTATTTCGTCCTTATTCTGCAGGCATCATGATGACCTCGGCGCGGTTGCCGGGCTTCAGCAGTTCCTTCATGAATGCCATGATACTCTCAGGAGTCTGAGCCTCTACCACCTTCTTGTAGTCGGTATGAGTATCTACACCATAGTCGCGCAGACGACCAATGGCACGAATCCAGTATCTGTTGGTCTTGGCCTGATCGTCCACATTCTTCAGCATGTACTCCTTAGCCTTGTTCAGCTTTTCAGCATCGACGGCTTTGGCCATGTTGTTAACCTCCTCGAGCATGATCTTTGTGGCGATGTCACCTTTCTCGGGCTTCATCGGACAGTAGATAAACACCTGACCGGTAGTACGATAGTCGTCGCGGCTGAGACCGCCGACACACATCACGCTATAGGCGGCGGAAGCCTCCTCGCGAATCTTCTCCGTGTAGATCATCGTCAGAATCTGGCCAGCCATGTCGGCACGAACGATATCCTCCAAAGAGTAATTCATCGCTTTGTTCATCCACATCATTACAGCAATGGCCTTTGGTGTTTCCATCTTACGGGTGAAATCGTTCTTCACATCGCCTTGGAAAGTAACCTCAACGTCCTTACCCTTTACCACCTTCTTGGCATCGCCAGGCAGAGAAGCGAGATACTGCTCGATGAGCGGACGGATGGTTGCCTCGTCGAAATTACCGATAATAGTAAAGGTGTAAGCTGCGGCATTAGCTGTCTGCTCCTTTGCCATCTGCAGGATTCGGTCGTAGCTCACCTGCTTCAGGTCGTCCATCGACAGAGGTGCCTGACGCTTGTCGTGAGCGGAGAGAGTTAACGTCAGCGAATCGCCGAATACAGCCTCGGGCTGCAAGCTCTTGTTCTTGAGCATCAGCTCGGTGGTCTTCATCAGGTTGTCATACGACTCCTGGTCCTTGTTGATATTCGTGAAATACAGATAGACCAGCTGCAGCATCGTCTCCACATCGTTAGGTGTCGAAGAGCCTGTCACGTTAGCACGCTGAGTGCCCAGTGCCAAACCAGCGCTGGCAATCTTGCCGGCGAGGGCCTTCTCCAGTTCTGTATGAGAGAAATTGCCGAGTCCGCTGGCTTCAATGACGTCGTCAAACATCTTGATATTGGCAAAGTCCTTCTCGCCATAGAGCGACGAACCGCCAAAGCCTTCCGAGGCGAGGATAACCTGATCCTTCTTGAGATCGGTCTTCTTCAGCACCACGGTAGCGCCGTTGCTCAACGTCAGCTCCTTGTAGTCGAAGTTCTTGCCAGCAACCTCCTTCACAATCTTGCCAGCCTTGGGCTTCTGGGCAATGAGGGGTTCGTTTTTCACATTGTCTACATAAGCTTCAACCTTCTCGGCGCGAGCGTCGGCAATAGCCTTTGCCAGACTTGCCTCCGTGGGATAAACAGCACCCTCTTTCTCCTGATTGAAGTTCATCACTACCAGGTTAGAGTCGTTGGCAGGCACCAGCTCTTTCATCAGCTCGTTGATGCCCTCCAGAGGAATCATGGGCACCACCTGCTTCATCATCTGATAGTACACATCAATAGAGGGAATAGGCTCGTGCTCCAAGAAGTTCTCCGTATACTCCTCGCAGAACTGGTTGTTATAGCGCTTATCCTTGTTGCTATACTGCTTGTCCAGACGGCTCAGGAAGTTCTGCTTGTAGCGCTGATACTCCGTAGCGGTAAATCCGAATTCAGCAGCACGGCGGCCTTCTATCATCAGGGCTTTCAAAGCTTCCTCTGTCTGACCTTCCTTGGGCAGGGCATTCATCTCAAAGGCATCCTTCGTCCTCGAGAAGATATAACGGCCATATTCAGAACCACCCTGCAGGAACGGGCAGTCGGGCTTCTTCTGCAGCTCCTCCAGACGGTCGTTGAGCATACCGATGGCAGCATCCTTCATGAAGTCGATGAACAGATACTGGACGTCACCCTTGATTTCATCGGGAATGGGGTCCGTCTTTACATACATCTCCACAATGCTATACTGCATCTCCTTATCCTTGTCAATGACAATGATGGGCTCGGCATTGTCGGGCACAGCCTCAGCCACAACGGGAGCAGGATCCTTTGGCATCTTGATGGGCGAGAAGAGTTCCTTGATTTTCTGCTCCACCTTGTCCACGTCGAAGTCACCTACTACGATGACAGCCTGGTTGTCGGGACGATACCACTTCTCGTAGTAGTCGCGCAGCACCTGCGGCTTGAAGTTGTCGATAATCTCCATCAGACCGATGGGCATGCGGTGACCATACTTCGAGCCGGGATACAGCTTGGGCAGGTCGCGCTCAAACATTCTCATCATGGCACTGGTACGCAGACGCCACTCCTCATGAATCACGCCACGCTCCTTCTGAATCTCCTCGGGCTCCAGCAGCAGTCCGTCAGCCCAGTCGTGAAGAATAAGCAGACAGCTGTCGATGATACCTTCACGGGTTGTCGGAACGTTCGAGATGTTATACACCGTACGGTCGATAGAGGTATAGGCATTCAGGTCACGGCCAAACTTCACACCGATAGTCTCACACCATTTCACGATGTCGTTACCCTTGAAATGCTCTGTACCGTTAAAGCACATGTGCTCCAGGAAGTGTGCCAGTCCGCGCTGGTCGTCATTCTCCTGAATAGAGCCCACACGCTGGGCGATGAAGAACTCAGCACGCTGTTCGGGCCATGCATTGTGACGGATGTAATACGTCATGCCATTGTCCAACTTTCCAATGCGCACATCAGGGTCTGTAGGAATAGGCTGTTGAGCCATCATGACCACCGAGCATACTAATGCCAGCAGGGCCATCATCATTCTTTTTAGTTTCATAGTTTTTTCTTTTTTATGGTTATAATTGATGTTTCCGTATTGAGCATGCAAAGGTAAGCATTTTATTTCAATTCCCCATACGTACCTTATTATTATTAGGTTTTTTTATCATTGTGAGCCTCTCGGAAGGAATTAGCCACTGCTTCAAGGCGAAATGATAATAAAATCTAATTTATTTTGTACTTTCGCCACTTATTCGTAACTTTGCATCCAAATGCGCTATAGAATAATAAGCGCAGAAAGAAGTAGATTATGAAGAAACTGATAAGAATAGGAATG
>CAMUYR010000008.1 GCA_947164965.1 uncultured Prevotella sp.
AGCGTCGTGTAGGGAAAGAGTGTAGATCTCGGTGGTCGCCGTATCATTAAAAAATTCCTAAGGAGCACTGTCAAAGAGTGTTTGAACGGTTTGTCAAACTGAATGACTTTATTCAGGGTACGGGACTTGGTCTTTCCATTTGTAAGGCTATCATTGAGAAATGTGGAGGTGAGATAGGTGTTGATAGTGAGGTAGGAAAAGGCTCTACCTTCTGGTTCTGGATACCCACTCCCATCCTCCAGGTATAAGATCAGATTATTTGCTAGGACAGCCCCATCTGTCTGGCTTTCTCCATCAAAAGTCCCATCAGTGGCTCGCGTTCGTTTTCTACGCGATTGTCGAGTACGGCATCTTTCAGGTATTGCTTCAGTATTCCCACCTCTTTAGAAGGACGCAGATGAAACATTTCCATAATCTCGTTACCATCGATAACGGGTTGTAAAAGTCGTTTATAGTCCTTTTCCTTCAGGTCAGCCAATTTTTCGCGTACCATCCGGAAGTTCTCTAGGAACATCTTCTTGCGCACCTCGTTTTTCGAAGTGATATCAGCCTCACAGAGTGTCATCAGATCATCGATGTCGTCGCCAGCATCACTCAATAATCGGCGTACGGCAGAATCAGTAACCTCACTATCGGCTATGACCTGAGGACGCATGTGCAGATCGACCATCTTTTGGACGTATTTCATTTCGGCTCCCATGGGCAACTTGAGTCTGCGAAAGATGGTAGGCACTTGTTTGGCACCTATAATGTTGTGGTTATGGAAAGTCCAACCGATGCCTGGTTCCCATCGTTTCGACTTCGTTTTTCCAATATCGTGTAAAAGAGCTCCCCAACGGAGATAAAGCATCGTATTGAAAGTTGTGGGTTCAGCATCAGAGTGTACTGATTGTACTTTCACCACATTCTCCAACACCTCAAGTGTGTGGTAGAAATTGTTCTTATGTGCCTTGCCGTCACGTTTCTCCACGATATCCAGTGCGGCGAGTTCAGGTAAGATGATTTGAAGCAACCCTGAACGCTGCAGATACTCCATGCCGATACTTGGATGTGCAGACATCATGATCTTGTTCAACTCCACCTCAATCCTTTCACCACTTACAATCTTGATACGGTCAGCCATGCGTTGCAAAGCCTCAAATGTTTCTTCTTCTATCTGAAAATTCAGTTGGGTAGCAAAGCGGACGCAACGCATCATGCGTAATGGGTCGTCTGAGAATGTGATTTCCGGATCCAGCGGTGTGGCAATGATACCATCTTCCAAATCGGCAATGCCATTAAAAGGATCGACAAGTTCTCCGAAGCGTGAACTGTTCAGGCAGATAGCCATCGCATTGATTGTGAAGTCGCGACGATTCTGATCGTCTTCCAATGTTCCGTTCTCAACAATGGGCTTCCTGGAGTCGTGGCTATAGCTCTCCTTTCGGGCTCCCACAAATTCTACTTCAATCTCTTGGTTCTGTACCCGATATTTGACTTGTGCTGTGCCGAAATTCTTGAACACACTCAAGTGTGCTTTCTTACCCAATCCCCGCTTTAGTTCCTCTGCGACACGAATACCACTGCCCACTACGACAACATCAATATCGTTAGAGGGGCGTTCCAAGAAAATGTCACGTACAAAGCCGCCCACCACATAACATTCCACCCCCAAATTGTCAGCGATGGAAGATATTTGATGAAAGATTTCCTTGTCTAAAATCTTAGCTAATGCAGCATCGGAGTACAGTTTCATGGGTGCAAAGGTACAAATTAGTGAGTGAAATGCCAAATAAAAATAGGGCATAATTCATAATTTATTTGTAACTTTGCACGCGGAATGAAGAAATATATCCTAATATGTGTAATAATAGCAGGGCTTTTGTCAGCCTGTAGCGGTCATGGCAGCAAGGCTCAGAAGCGGGTAGACGACTATCGGCTGAAGGCGCGGCAGCACTTCTATGAGAGTGAATTATTGAAGGTGCAAGCAGAATTGGCACGTACTGACAGCCTTTTACAGGAAGCGGAAGCCGACCCGGACACGTTTAATGTGGACAAGCGCATACGTCGTGATTCACTTCGTTTAGAGGCCGATGTACAAGGCGCCCGTATCCGTTATATTCACAAAAAGCAGAAAGAATTGCAATAAATCTTGGTTTTCTCGTAGGAAATTTGTAATTTTGCACACGAATTATGGTTACAACAGAAGATAAGACCAATCAACAGTTCGAACACACTATTGCAGAATGCCGTTCTCTGTTCGAAAAGAAACTTCACGATTATGGAGCTTCATGGCGTATTTTGCGACCTCAATCGCTTACCGACCAATTGTTTATTAAAGCCAAACGTATACGTTCTCTGGAGATTAAAAAAGAGAGTTTGGTAGGCGAGGGCATACGTCCAGAGTTTATAGCACTTATTAACTATGGTATCGTCGGACTCATCCAAATCTATCATGGTTTCAGCGATACGGTCGACATAGACAATGCTGAGGCGATGCGTCTTTATGATAAATATGCTCAGGAGGCACTGGAGCTGATGAAGAAAAAGAATCATGACTATGACGAGGCGTGGCGTGGCATGCGTGTCAGTTCCTATACAGACTTCATCTTGACCAAGATAGAGCGTGTCAAGGAGATAGAGAACTTGGAGGGTGGCACACTAGTCAGCGAAGGTATTGACGCCAACTATATGGACATCATTAATTATGCTGTGTTTGGAGTCATCAAGTTGACTGAAGCAGGAGGAAAGGAATAAAAAGAGAAGCCTAAGGTGAGAAAGACAGCGGTAAACATAGCCCGAATCATATTGGCAGTCACGCTGATACTGTCGGGATTCGTTAAAGCAGTCGATCCATTGGGCACGCAATATAAGATAGCCGACTATCTGGAGGCAATGCATTTAGGTGCTTATGCGCCAGACTTTATGACGCTAGGTGCGTCGGTATTGCTGTCGGCATTGGAATTCATGTTGGGTATCTGCCTGCTTTTTGCCATCCGCCGTAGGTTGGTGAGTATGCTGGTACTTGTCATGATGTTGGTGATGACACCGCTCACGCTGTGGTTGGCAGTGGCTGACCCTGTGAGCGATTGCGGTTGTTTCGGCGATGCCGTGGTGCTCACCAATTGGGAGACTTTTTGGAAGAATGTGGTGCTCTTGCTATTGGCTGTCGTTGTGCGCAGATGGCCTATGGACATGATGCGGTTCATCTCGAGGACCAATCAGTGGATAGTCATCAACTATACTGCCATTTTTATATTGGTAGTATCTGGATGGTCACTCTACGACCTGCCCTATTTCGACTTCCGCCCTTACCATGTTGGTACAGATTTGAGGGCCGGATGGCAGAAGATGATGAATGGTGAGGATTCGCCTTATGCTGACTTCTTCGTGGAGCGTGTAGACAATGGCGAGGATATTACCGAGGCATTGTTAGAGGAACCAGACTATGTATTCATGTTGGTTGCTCCCTATCTGGAACAAGCTGATGACAGTCAGTTGGATCGTATCAATGAGGTGGCAGAATATGCTATTGAGCAGGATTATACCTTCTGCTGCCTAACCTCCAGTGGTCGACAAGGCATTGCTACGTGGCGTGAGTTGACTGGTGCTGAATATGGTTTTTGCCAGACTGATGGTACGACTCTGAAGACTATGATCCGAAGTAATCCGGGATTGGTTCTCATGAAGGATGGACGTATTATCCGCAAGTGGAGCCATAACAGTCTTCCTCGTCAGGAGGAGTTGACAGACCGACTGGAGAATATGGAAATTGGTCAAATGCCTGAGGACTCTGTTCCCAAGAAGATCTTATGGATTGTCCTGTGGTACGTGCTGCCACTCTTGTTACTTACTGTAGCCGATCGCCTTTGGGCATGGACAAAATGGATTAGAAATAATAATAACCCTTTAAATAAAAAAGTAGAAAAGATTATGAGAAAGAAAATTGTAGCAGGAAACTGGAAGATGAACATGAATCTCCAGGACGGTATTGCTCTTGCAAAGGAGCTGAACGAGACTTTGAAGGCTGAGAAGCCAAACTGTGGTGTAGTAATCTGCACTCCATTCATCCACCTCGCTTCTATCGCACAGTTCCTCGATCAGAACATCATCGGTCTGGGTGCTGAGAACTGCGCTGACAAGGAGAAGGGTGCCTTCACTGGTGAGGTATCTGCAGAGATGGTAAAGAGCACTGGTGCTCAGTACGTTATTCTGGGTCACTCAGAGCGTCGTGAGTACTACAAGGAGACTCCAGAGATCCTGAAGGAGAAGGTGCTTCTGGCTCAGAAGAACGATCTGAAGGTTATCTTCTGCATCGGTGAGAGCCTGGAGGAGCGCGAGGCTGGCAAGCAGAACGAGGTAGTAAAGGCCGAGCTCGAGGGTTCAGTATTCAACCTCTCTGAGGAGGACTTCCGCAAGATCGTGATCGCTTATGAGCCAATCTGGGCTATCGGTACCGGTAAGACCGCTACTGCAGAGCAGGCTGAGGAGATCCACGCTTACATCCGTTCAATCATCGCTGAGAAGTATGGTGCAGCTGTTGCTGACGACACAACTATCCTCTATGGTGGTAGCTGCAAGGCTTCAAACGCTCCTGAGCTGTTTGCTAAGCCTGACATCGATGGTGGTCTGATTGGTGGTGCTTCACTGAAGGCTGCTGACTTCAAGGGCATCATCGACGCATTCAAATAATAATGAAACGTATTATCACCATTATGGCTCTGTGTGCTGGCATTGTTTTCAATGCCAGTGCACAGACTTTTACCCAACGTCTGCAACAGCAACAAGTGGGGCTGGGTACCGTGACCATTAATCAGGATCCGGAAATTGATCAGTTGGTCAACAGCGAAGTGCTAGGTAAGGTTTCTGCAGGCAACAATGCTAACAAGAATTCCAATACTGCAAATAATAGCACAAACAATACAAACAGTACAAATAGCAACACTAAAAATAGTGTCAACAACACTGCCGCCATCAATCCGAAGTCTTCGCATATACAGAACCACCTATCAACAGAGGAGACTGACAATCCTCAGGATGAGGGTGCCGATCCTTCGAAGAAGATGATTCGTGGTGGTCATAAAGTGACAGGCTACCGAGTACAGGCCTTTGCTGGCGGTAACTCGCGTAAAGATCGCATTCAGGCAGAACAGATAGGCAACAATATCAAAGCCCAATTTGCCAACGTGCCTGTCTATGTCCATTTCTATTCACCCCGTTGGATTTGTCGTGTAGGCAACTATCGTACCTATGAGGAAGCTCATCAGATGTTAGTTCACCTGCGCAACTTGGGCTATAATCAGGCTTCTATCGTTAAAGGCAAAATCACCGTACAATACTAAATGACAACAGAACCAGAATATAGAGAAGGTCTCGACCAGTTGGCCGCGCACTATAAGGACATCCTCGGTTTACTGGGTGAAGACCCAGGTCGCGAAGGATTGGAAAAGACTCCCTTGCGAGTAGCTAAGGCTATGCAGGTGCTGACTCGTGGCTACGAGATGGATGCACACGAAGTGTTGCGCCAAGCACTGTTCAAGGAAGATTATTCGCAGATGGTTATTGTGAAGGACATCGACTTCTTCTCGCTCTGCGAGCATCATATGCTGCCTTTTTATGGTAAGGCTCATGTGGCCTATATCCCTAACGGTTACATCACGGGTTTGTCGAAGATAGCCCGTGTGGTTGATATCTACAGCCATCGACTGCAAGTACAGGAGCGCATGACGTTACAAATTAAAGAGTGTATCGAACAAACACTACATCCGCTTGGCGTGATGGTTGTTGTCGAAGCCCGACATATGTGCATGCAAATGAGGGGCGTAGAGAAGCAAAACAGCATTACAACTACTAGCGATTTCAGTGGTGCTTTTAATCAGGCTAAGACTCGTCAGGAGTTTATGAACCTTTTACATAGTAAATAAGAATAAAAACTTTAAAAATAGAATAAAAGATGGATCAGTCAACAAACAGAAGTTCTTACAAGAAGCAGTCTATGGGTTCTGAGTTTGCTCATAGCTGTCTGGGAAAGGTAATCATTAGCACTGCAGTTATTATTGCTTTGCTTATCATAGCCATTTTTACCGTACCATCAGAAACTGAGATGCGTGCGGAAATGGAGGATAATATTCGCGAATGTCTACAAGATAATGAGGAGATACGTGGTGACAAGATTGACGAGACGTTCAGCAATATACGCCGCATCTTCACTACTGCCGATACTCTCGCCAACGACAAAGAACGTCTGGAGACCTTTCATAAGTTGAATACGTTGGAGGTTTATCGACACACTTTCTTCACTACTGCACATGTTCGTAACAACATTTATCCATCAGGTATTCGTGAGGGCATAGGTATCTTTGGTATCGTTATCCCCACAATCAATTACGACGACTTCCTGATGAGTGAAGGTCCTGTGCGTGGTAAGAATGTAGACCGACTCATACAAGATCAGGCAGTACCCGATGATTATATGGGTGATAATCCACACTTGAAGCCCTATCACTATAAGGGTAATCCTGATGATTAATCATTTTGCTGATAAAAGCTAAGCAACTATGAAACTAACCTGTTTGAAATTATTCATTTTCCTCATGTGTCCCAGTGCTATAGTTATGGCGCAGGATGAGGTTAACATGAAGTTTGGAAAACCCACTAAGACCGAACTTCAGATGTCAGTCTACGAACCAGAACCAGAGGCTTCAGCCGTGGTACTTTGTCGATTGACAGACGTGGAGTATACTGTGCAGACATCCAGCTTTTTGGTAGACTATCATGAGAAGTGTCGTGTCAAGGTTCTGAAACCAGAAGGTGCGAAATACGCTAAGGTAGTCATACCTTATAAGAAGAATATGTCGGTAGGCAATAATATTAGCGGATTGAGAGCCTCGTTCGTGACTATTCCGATGGATAGGGTTAGTGGTAATTCCTCTTTCCAGGATCAGGATGGCTCAATGTCAGAAGGAGTCTTTGGAACTGAAGGTGATGAGAGCGTGGAGAGCCTCAAGGCTACCGCCTACAATCAGGAAGGTAGCAAGGTGGTGAAGACATCCTTGAAGAAGAGTGACATCGTAACGCGGACCATTGACGAACAGCACTATGAGGTGGAGTTTACCGTTCCTGGTGTGAAGGAAGGCTCTGTCATAGAATACGAATATACTATTCATAGTCAGGTCTTCTGGGAACTGCATGACTGGTTTGCCCAGCGCGACATTCCCGTGGTCTATGCCAAATTGGATATGAACATTCCTGATTACTTGATTTTTAATATCGAGGAACACGGTATCCAGCGTCTGACATATACCTGTACCGCCGGCACACTGAAATACAAGGTGGAGAGCGATCCTCTGGCTAACCAGATGTGGGTTAAGACCAACCACTATGTCTTCGTAGGCCGTAACCTGATCAGTATGCCGAAGGATGACTATGTATGGAATGTAGAGGATTATTGCGCAGGTATTACTGCCGAACTGAAGCAGTATCGCCTGCGTGGCATGTCGGCCATGGAGTTTGCCTTGACATGGGATCAGATTGATGCGATGGTCCTTGCTTCTGATGATTTAGGGATACATCTGAATGATTGCAGTCCATTGGTTAACGAAGTGAAAGATGCGAAGATTGAAACTGTTGCCGATATGAAGGAACGTGTGGCTGCTGTATATAATCTGGTGATGAGTAAGGTGAAGTGGAACGGCAAATACAATCTGAGCCCTGTTGCTACTTCTGAGACGCTCAAAAAAGGTTCTGGTACGAATGCAGACATCAACCTGCTACTTATCCAGACCCTTCATGACGCGGGACTCACTGCTGCTCCTGTTTTGCTACGTACGCGCAATGAAGGTCTGCTGCCCTACAACTTTCCCTCTATTAGTAAACTCTCCACTTTTATTGTCGGAGTGGTGCTGCCCAGTGGAGATAGGGTATTCCTTGATGCTTCTTCCAAGGATGGTTTTCTGAACGTACTGGCAGAACCTCTGTTGGTAGAGAAAGCACGACTAGTGATGAAGAACAAGAGCGCATGGGTTGATCTCCAGCGTGAGTCCAAGTCGCAGAAGAACACTATTATAGAGGGTAAGATAGCTGCCGATGGCCTCTTTACGGGTAAGATGACTACCCGCTATGAAGGTTTGGCAGCCATGAAGTATCGTCAAGAGAAGGGGGTCAGTGCTTTTGCCCCTGATGCTACCGAGTCGACAGATTTTAGTGTACAGGGTAAAGTGTCCGATGGGGAAATCACTTTTTGTCCTTATCCCCAGACCGTAGTCAGCAATCCTTTCAAGGCTGCATCACGTAAGGTCCCTGTTGAATTCTCAAGTCTGAGCTCTGATCGTATTGTTATTAACATAGTACTTCCAGAGGGCTACACGCTTAAGAGTGAACCTAAAAATACCATCATTACCTCTCCCGACAAGGGTATTGATGCCCGTTTCTTCTTCATGCCAGGAGAAAACCAGATTCAGATGACGTGCCAGATCAACGTTAATAAAATTGTACATTCCGAAAAAAGCTATACAGACCTCCGGACAATTTTCGATATGATTTCGAGATTTACTTCCGAAGAACTGACAATCAGCAAGTAAAGGATATCTTAAATGTGAAACAACCGCCCTTCGCTCGTCATTGACGTAACGAAGGGCGGAATTTTTTTAATATTTCTCTATTAACTAGAGGTTGGCTAATTCAATGACCTTATCGACTGCGGTACTCAATCCGTCCACATTCTTACCACCTGCCTGGGCGAAGTGTGGCTGTCCACCACCGCCACCTTGAATAAGCTTGGCAGCCTCGCGAACCATCTGACCAGCATTCAGTCCGTGGTCTGATACCATATCGTCGCTCATCATGATAGACAGTTGCGGTTTGTTGTTGTCGTGTGAGCCGATGACACATAGCAGGGGCCCATCAATAGCAGCACGAACTTTAAAGACAAGGTCTTTGGCAGCAGCAGGGGTCATAGGCAATACACTTGTGATCACTGTGATACCATTCACCTTGCGGGCTTTTTCTACCAATCGCTGAGCAGCACGCTCAACAGCCTGGGCTTGGAAGCCCTCAATCTCCTTCTTCATTGACTCGTGCTCATCGATATATTTTTTGATAACACCCTGCAGGTCCTTGGCATTGTTGAAGAATGCCTTAATGGTCTTCATAGCGTCCTCCATCTGATATAGACGTTCCTCACAATCATGACCAGTAGTGGCCTCGATACGACGGATACCGGCAGCAACACTACTCTCAGAGATAATCTTGAAGAATCCAATGCGACCGGTGCTTGAGGCGTGGATACCACCACAGAACTCACAGCTAGGACCGAAACGAACTACGCGGACCTTGTCGCCGTACTTCTCGCCGAACAGGGCGATAGCACCAAGTTTCTTAGCCTCGTCGAATGGTACATCGCGATGCTCGTCGATATGGATATCCTGACGAATCATATCATTCACCATACGCTCTACCTCACGAATCTGCTCATCAGTCACCTTTTCGAAGTGAGAGAAGTCGAAACGGAGTGTGTCGGGACTAACATAAGAACCCTTCTGCTCTACATGGTCGCCCAGAACCTGCTTCAATGCATAGTCGAGCAGGTGGGTGGCTGTGTGGTTGGCAGCAGAGGCATAACGCTTGTCGGTATCAACGCAGGCCATGAACTGGGCTGCAGGATCCTTTGGCAGCTGCTTGACAATATGTACGGTCTGACCGTTCTCACGCTTAGAATCGATGATATCGATGGTCTCAGCCTCATTGCAGATAACACCACAGTCGCCTACCTGACCACCCATCTCTCCATAGAATGGGGTGTAATCGAGAACCAGCTCGTAGAACTCGTTCTTCTTCTGGGTAACCTTGCGGTAGCGGATGATATGACACTCGTATTCAGTGTAATCATAACCTACAAACTGCTGCTCACCCTGAGCCAGTTCTACCCAATCGCTATTCTCAACAGCAGCAGCATTGCGAGCGCGCTCTTTCTGTTTCTGCATCTCTACGTTGAACTGCTCCTCGTTAACGGTAAAGCCGTTCTCGCGACAGATAAGCTCGGTCAGGTCGAGTGGGAATCCGTAAGTATCGAACAGACGGAAGGCCTGTACACCATCGAGTTCGGTCTGACCCTCAGCCTTCAACTTGTCCATGGCATCGTTAAGCATGCCGATACCCTTATCAAGTGTGCGCAGGAATGAATCTTCCTCCTCCTTGATAACCTTTGTTATCAGCTGCTGCTGAGCCTTCAGCTCGGGGAATGCATCGCCCATCTCGGCAACGAGTGTAGGAACGAGCTTATAGAGGAATCCTTCCTTCTGGCCAAGGAATGTATAGGCATAACGAACGGCACGGCGCAGAATTCGACGAATCACATAGCCAGCCTTAGCATTTGAAGGCAGCTGACCATCGGCAATAGAGAACGATACGGCACGCAGGTGGTCTGCACAAACGCGCATGGCTACGTTGATGTCATCCTGCTCTTTGCTAATAGGATTAACGGTCTCTTCCTCGAAAGTATAGTACTTCAGACCGGTAATCTGCTGCTCGGCCTTGATGATTGGCTGGAATACATCGGTATCGTAGTTTGAGTGCTTGCCCTGCATCATGCGTACCAGGCGCTCAAAGCCCATACCGGTATCAATCACATTCATGCTCAGCTTCTCAAGAGAACCGTCAGCCTTGCGGTTGAACTGCATGAACACAAGATTCCAGATCTCAATAACCTGTGGGTCGTCCTGGTTAACAAGCTCGCGACCAGTCTTACCGCTGGCAGCCTTCTGTTCTGGGGTACGAGAGTCAACGTGGATCTCAGAGCAAGGACCGCAAGGACCTGTATCGCCCATCTCCCAGAAGTTATCGTGTTTGTTTCCGTTGATGATATGATCCTCGGGAACGTGCTTTGCCCAGTATTTGGCAGCCTCGTCGTCGCGAGGGATATTCTCCTCGGGCGAACCCTCGAACACTGTTACATAGAGATCCTCGGGATTCAGCTTGAGCACATCTACCAAATACTCCCAAGCCATATCGATGGCACCCTCCTTGAAGTAATCACCGAAACTCCAGTTGCCCAGCATCTCAAACATAGTGTGGTGATAGGTATCGTGACCAACCTCCTCTAGGTCGTTATGCTTTCCGCTAACACGCAGGCACTTCTGTGTATCCGCTCGGCGGCGTGGCTCGGGGTCGCGTGTGCCGAGGATAATATCTTTCCACTGGTTCATACCTGCATTCGTAAACATCAGCGTGGGGTCATCCTTGATAACCATCGGAGCTGATGGTACGATAGCGTGCTGTTTCGACTCGAAAAACTTCTTGTAAGAGTCGCGAATCTCGTTTGCTGTCATCATCTTTGTTTACTATTTAACTACGTTGACTTTTTACTATTTGGGGTGCAAAGGTACAAATAAGTGAGCAAAAAACCAAATATATTTGCGTTTTGTTATTAATTGTTGTTAAAAGCGAAGTGAGAAAGGAAAATAATCTCTATCTTTGCAATACAAAATTACTTTATTTACTAAAACAAACAACTTATGAAAGATTTAAAGATGTACATCAATGGCCAGTTCTGCGAGAGCTCGAATGGCCAGTGGATTAATGTATTGAATCCATCGACGGAGGAAGTCATTTCACGTCAACCCGAAGGTACTATCGAAGATGTTAACAGAGCGTTGGATGCTGCCCGTACTGCTCAGAAGCAGTGGGCTAAGACACCTGCTATTGAGCGTGCTGGCTATCTGTTGAAGATGGCAGAGGGTATCAAGAAGCGTGAACAGGAATTTACTGAAATCATCATGCGCGAACAAGGCAAGACACGGACATGGGCTTCGATAGAGGTGGGTGCTACCATTGCTTATTTCGAATATATGGCTAGTTTTGCCCGTCATATTGAGGGCGAGATTATTCCGAGCGACCGTCCTAACGAAACAATACTTCTGACGAAGAAACCTATTGGTGTGGTAGCAGGTATTCTGCCTTGGAACTTCCCGTTCTTCCTCATAGCTCGTAAGGCTGGTGCAGCATTGATAGCAGGTTGTACTATCGTTATCAAGCCTTCACAACTTACCCCAGAAAACTGTACCGAATTTGCTAATGTGGTTGCAGAAACAGGTCTGCCCGCAGGTGTCATCAACATTGTGACAGGTAAGGGCTCTGTTATTGGCAATGAGATGGCTGGCTCGCCAAAGATAGACATCGTATCAGTAACAGGTTCTGTTAGTGCTGGTGAAAGCATCATGGCTGCTGCTTCCAAAAATATAACAAAGGTGTCACTTGAGTTAGGTGGAAAGGCTCCTGCTATCGTGATGAAGGATGCTGATCTGGAGCGTGCTGCCCAGTGGATTGTCGACAGCCGAATTGGTAATAACGGTCAGATTTGTAACAATGCTGAGCGTGTCTATGTGCAGAAGGAAGTGAAAGAAGCCTTCACAAAGATTCTGGTTGACAAGATGAAGGCTGTAAAGGTGGGCGATCCTTGTGCAGACGAGAGTGTTGATATGGGTCCATTGGTAGAACAGCGTGCGTTGGAGAGTGTTACAGAAAAAGTGGAACGTGCTATTAAGCAGGGTGCCAAGCTGCTTTGCGGTGGTCATCGTGTGGGCGATAAGGGTTACTTCTATGCAGCCACAGTGCTCGACAACTGCCGTCAGGATATGGATATCATTCACGAGGAGACCTTCGGTCCTGTAATTCCTTTGGTTGAATTCAGCGATATCGACGAAGCTATCAAGTATGCTAACGACTGCGAATATGGCTTGGCCAGCAGTATCTTTACGAAGGATTTAAATATTGCTGTGAAGGCTTGTCGCGAATTGGAGTTTGGCGAAACTTATATCAACCGTGAGCACTTTGAGGCTATTCAGGGCTTCCATGCAGGCATGAAGAAGTCAGGCATCGGAGGTGCTGATGGCAAGCACGGTGTGGATGAATATCTGGTTACTCATGTAACCTATCTTGATACATGGGAGGACATGTAAATGATAGAACTGAAGAACGAACAACTGACCGTCTTGATTGCCACACTTGGAGCAGAGCTTCAGAGTGTGAAAGACGATGAGGGTAGGGAGTATTTATGGCAGGCGGGCCCAGAGTGGCCCCGCCGCTCGCCCATCTTGTACCCTATTGTCTGCAGTGTGAATGACAATACCTATGTGGTAGACGGAAAAGAGTATCATCTGCCTCGTCACGGCTTTGCCCGCGATATGGAATTCACCCTGATTAGTAAAACCGATGAAAAAGTAACGCTTGCACTGCACGAATCAGAAGAGACGTTGAAGGTGTATCCTTACCGTTTTAATCTGGCTGTTACCTATCGTCTGGAAGGTAATAAGGTACATGTTATCTGGCATGTTGAGAATACCGATTGTCAGGAGATTCATTTCCAGATAGGTGCTCATCCCGCCTTTAATGTACCAGGTGGAAAGTTAGAGGGAATCATTAAACTCGACAACGATGAACCGATGGATACCCTGAAGAGTTATGCAGACGGAAGCCACGATATGGTTGAAGTGCCATTAGAGGCCGATGAGGGCGTTATGGAAATATCGAACAACTTCTTCCGTAACGACAGCGTGAAGATACACAAATGTCAGACACATAGGGCGATGTTGATGGATACTAATGGTGAACCAGCAGTCACTGTCGACTACAAGACGCCTGTTTGTGCCTTCTGGAGTCCCTATGACAAGCATGCTCCCTTTGTCTGCATTGAACCTTGGTATGGTGTTGGTGACCCTCGAGGATGGAAAGGGGAGTTCCGCAACAAGCCGCTCATGAACCACCTGCTTCCTGGTGCCAGCTTTATGAGTAAGTATACGATAACGATTGGCGCATAAAGCGACCTTAAGCTGACGTTAAGAATCCAATCTCGTATTCATCGTTTGCATGTTTATGCGTTTCCGGATTGAACGTTTCAAACTCCTAGTTTACCGGCACTAAACTAGGAGTTTACCGTAAGTAAACTGTCAGTTTAGTGCCGGTAAACTTAGGAGGGATTGTAGAATTGAGTATTTATACATTATCCGTATGAATATACGGTTTAGAGGAATCCCTGACGCTTCAATGCTTCTATGAGACCTGCCGACATAGCTTCATTGTCGCTTTTGGTATAGCGGATGTCGGTGAATATCTGGGCGAGTGTCTCTTTGTGGTTGATTTCTACAAAGTGGCGGTTTTCTTCCAATTGCTCTTTATATTTATAATAGGTGTCGATATCGTGAGCTGAGTAATCGCGATAGGTTTCCTGATGCACAAAACTCTCCAAGGGTAGACGGTCGGAGAGGGGAGGCTCTTCAGCAGGCCATCCGACGGTGATGGTGGCAACGGGCATGACGAGTTGTGGTAACTGCAGGGTATCGATAATCTGCTGAGGCTGATAGACGGTCGTGCCCAGATAGCAATAGCCTAGACCTTCCTCGTCCATCAGGCAACAAAGTGTTTGGGTGAAGAGCAGCGCGTCGATGCTGGCATTGATAAAGGAAAGAAAGTTGTTGTAGCCAGGCTGCGCCTTGCGCTCCTCACACCAACGGGTAGTACGACGGAAATCGGCACAAATAGTCAGCACGACAGGAGCCTCAGTCATCATAGGCTGGTTGAAATGTGCTGGAGCCAGTTTGGCTTTCATTTCTGACGAGCGGGTTACGACTACAGAATAGAGCTGCAGATTACCCATAGTTTGTGTACGAGAGGCTTCTGTCAGCAGGCGGTCTAACAGTTGCTGGCTGACCTCTTGGGAGCTGTATTTGCGGATAGTCCGCCGAGTGGTTAAATTCTTCATGGCTGCAAAATTAATAAAAAACAATGAATTATGGGGTATGATTAGCAAAGAAAAAAACTTTTTCTTTTGTATTTTTCTCACTTATTTCGTAACTTTGCAGCCGATAAACCTATGAATACGTTGAATATGAACAAGGAGAAAAACGAAGATTTCATCCAGCGAATAGCTCATAAGCTGTCTGTTGCCAGTCAGAAGACGGCTGAACCGATGGCTGAGGATACCATACAGGCTCTGCTCCAGAAAATGCTTGGAGCGCTTACGGAAGAGGAGGTCGCAAAACTGATTCCTGTAGCTGAAGGAGCCTTGGAGACAGTTGCCTTAAGTATGCGCCCGGAAGTGACGGAGGTGCGTCCGAAAGAGCTGGAATGCGATGTGGTGAGATTTCAGAATAATAAAGATAAGTGGGTTGCTTTGGTAGGCCTGCTCAATGGCTATCCTTACGAGATATTCACTGGTCTGCAGGATGATGACGAAGGTATTCTCCTGCCAAAGTCGGTGACAAAGGGTAAGATTATCAAGCAGGTAAACGAGGATGGTTCGAAGCGATATGACTTCCAGTTTGAGAATACACGTGGTTATAAGATTACAGTAGAAGGACTGAGCGAGAAGTTTAATCCTGAATATTGGAACTATGCTAAGCTCATATCAGGTGTGCTGCGTTATCGCATGCCTATTGCTCACGTCATCAAGTTGGTCAGCTCATTGCAGTTGCAGGACGAAAATATCAATACGTGGAAGAACGGTGTTGAACGTGCATTGAAGAAATACGAATGATGATTACGTCGGGTAAGGTCTGTATTGAGAACATGAGGTTTTATGCTCGTCACGGCGTGATGCCTCAGGAACAAGTGGTTGGCGGAGATTTTCTGGTAACCCTAAGGGCCGAAGTGGACATGAATCGTGCGATGGAAAGCGACGATATAGCCGACACCCTCAATTATGCTGCCCTTTACAAGTTGGTTGAACATGAGATGACTATTCCATCGAAATTGCTGGAACATGTGGCAGGACGTATTGCTCAGGCAGTGTTCGAGTCATTTCCTCAAGTGACTTCCTTGGATGTGAAAGTGATAAAAAAGAATCCTCCTATGGGAGCTGATTGTGCTGGGGCCGGAGTGGAATTACACTTAATAAATAATAAAACTCACGTTGAAACAACAGTTTTTAAATAGAAAATGTGTATTTTTGCACTTTCTAAGGATAAAGGTATGATGAAAAGGCTGCTGTTACTATGGATAGCAATAGGTTTTGCGGTGATGACGTTTGCCGCAAAGAAACAGTTTACGCTGGTCATTGATGCTGGTCATGGTGGTCATGATGCGGGTGCTGTTGGCGCTATCACCAAGGAGAAAATCATCAATCTGAATGTAGCTTTAGCCTTTGGTAGACTGGTGGAGCAGAATTGTCCTGATGTGAAGGTTGTCTATACTCGCAAGACGGATGTCTTTATTCCGCTGCATACTCGTGCTGATATTGCTAACAAGCGGAAAGCCGACCTCTTTATATCCATTCATACAAATGCCCTGCCTAAAGGACGTATTTCCAGAGGGTTGGAAACCTATACGCTGGGTATGCATCGTGCTGGTGATAATCTGGATGTGGCTAAGCGCGAGAATTCGGTTATTCTGATAGAGAAAGACTATAAACAGCGCTACCAGGGGTTTGATCCTAATTCGTCAGAGAGCTATATCATGTTTGAGTTCATTCAAGACCATAACATGGCACAAAGTGTGGAACTGGCTAAGATGGTGCAGAGACGTACCTGTTCGATAGCCAGTCGTCAGAATAAGGGTGTCAAGCAGGCTGGTTTCCTTGTGTTGCGCGAAACGTCGATGCCCAGTTGTCTGATAGAACTTGGCTTTATTTCCACCCCTGATGAGGAGCGCTTCTTGAATTCCGTTGATGGTGTGGCGTTATTGGGACGTGGCATCTATCAAGCTTTTGTTGACTATAAGAGAAAATATGATAGAGGAATTACCGTTCCTTATAAGGCTGAACCCCAACAGGAAGTGAATATTCCAAGCATCGTGCCTCAGAATGAGCAGAAACCAGAGAAGCCCAAACGTAAGAGCAAGGCTGCACAGGAACTTGCTGATGTCCGCGAAGGCAAACTGCCTACAGAACAGGAACCGATAGCTCCTGCAGTGGATGCCGACTCTATTGTGACGGCAACACCGGAGAACACTGAACCTGTGGCTGAAACAGCACCAACACCACAAAAATCTGTTCAGCAGGAAACGAAGACAGCCCAATCGTCAGCTCCCGTCTTTAAACTTCAAATTCTGGCAAGCAGTACCAAACTGAAGACTACTGACGCCCGTCTGAAAGGACATAAGGATGCGGAATACTATGAAGAGGGCGGACTCTTTAAATATACGCTGGGGGCTTCGGAGAATTACAACGAGATAGTCCAGTTGCGCAAGTCGCAGCTAACCAATTTCCCACAGGCTTTTATTATTGCCTTCAAGGAAGGGAAGAAAATGAATGTGCAGGATGCTATCCGGGAGTTTAAAAGCAGGAAATAATATATAATAAGGTGAAACTATAAAAACAAGCGCAATATGAAATTCTTTACGAAAGAAGTGAAAATAGCATTGGTTGCCATTGTTGGCATTGTTGTACTGTTCTATGGACTCCAGTTCTTGAAGGGACTGACCATTTTCTCTAACGACCAGTCTGTCTATGTCACTTTTGATGATGTGAGTGGTCTTTCTGCCTCTTCGCCAGTATATGCCAATGGCTATAAGGTGGGAGTCGTAAAGGGCATAGAATACGATTATAATCCTCAAGGAAAGATTGTGGCTCTTCTGGGCCTTGATAAAAATATGCGTCTGCCTCTCGGATCACATGCAGAAATAGCCAGCGACTTGTTGGGTAATATCAAGATAAATCTAGTCTTGGGTAAGGATCCCCTTAATATGGTGGCTGCAGGCGATACTATTGTTGGAGGCGAAGAAGAGGGTATGATGAAGAAATTGGGAGCTATGATGCCTGCCATTGAGGCTATTGTTCCTAAGCTCGACTCTATTATGACCAGCCTGAATCTGTTACTGGCTGATCCTGCCTTGCGCAACACACTGCACAACGTAGAGGGCATGACTGCTAATCTGAATGCAACCAGTCAGGACCTGCGTAATCTTTCTGCTTCGCTGAATCGTGATGTACCCGATGTGATGAAGAATGCCAACGGTGTGCTTCAGAATACTCAACAGCTTACATCCAATCTTTCCACCATAGATGTTGCTGGTATGACGGCAAAGGTAAATCAGACGTTGGAGAATGTAGAGCAGATGACGAAGAAGTTGAATAGCAACGAAGGAACACTTGGATTACTCATGCGTGATGCTACACTCTATAATAATCTGAGCAATACAGCAGCTTCAGCCGACTCTCTGTTGATAGACTTTAAGGCGCATCCAAAACGCTATATTCACTTCTCAGTTTTTGGAAAAAAGGATAAATAAAACGCCTTAATTTTAAATTTGTCTAAATAGCGAGCGGTGTATTTCTTTGTTCACTATCAACTTCGCAACTAATTGATAATACTACATTTTGAGAGGTGTGAGGTTGAGAGTATGCACACTCAGGTAATGTTGTGAATTGCGTTTGTATCTTATTGAAAACCAAATACTTGTAAAAATCAAAACAGTTCGTGGATTAAAAAAGTTTAAAGATGGCATAAGAAACGTAATATGAGTGAGTTACGGAGATATGCAGTCTTTACGATTAAAAATGCAGATTTGTATTATTCGGAAATATGTATTAACTTTGCATCCGAAAACAACCAGACCATCTGTCTGAATTTTAATAAAAAATATAGTAACGCCGCATGGTAAATAATCCAAAGGCGCTTTGGGACAACTGCCTTAGTCTGATTAAGGACAACGTCACGGAGCAGCAATTTAAAACCTGGTTCGAGCCCATCGTCTTCGAGAGCTACACCGAAGATACTCGAACTCTTCTCGTGCAAGTACCGAGCATGTACGTGTACGAGTACTTGGAGGAATACTATGTTAGCTTACTAAGCAAAACCATCACCCGTTGTTTTGGCCAGAATGTTATTCTGAGTTACCGAGTGGTTACTGACAAGGCTAACGGCTTGTCGCAGGATGTAGAGACAGAGAATACTGCCGATATTGATGTTGTGCCTGCTAGTCAGCGTGCCAACAAGTCGCCAAATGTACTCGATGCTGCTACGCCTCAGGATTTGAATCCCCAGTTGGATCTTCATAAGACATTCCATAATTTTATCGAGGGCGACTCGAATAAGTTACCACGCACTGTGGGCATCTCAATTGCTGAGCATCCAGGCAAGTCAACCTTTAATCCTTTTTTTGTGTACGGACCTTCCGGCTGTGGTAAGACTCACCTGATAAATGCCATAGGTATCCGTTGTAAAGAGATGTACCCACGCAAGCGCGTACTATATGTATCTGCCCGACTGTTTCAGGTCCAGTTTACGGATGCTGTACGCCAGAATACTGTCAATGATTTTATTCAATTCTACCAGTCTATCGATGTGCTGATAGTCGATGATATCCAGGAATGGGCTACAGCAAGTAAGACACTTGATACCTTCTTCCATATTTTCGACCATTTGTTCCGTCTAGGTAAGCAGATTATTCTTGCTTCGGACCGTCCTCCCGTCGATTTGCAGGGTGTCAAGGACCGTCTGCTTACCCGTTTCTCTTGCGGACTGATAGCCGAGTTGGAAAAGCCTAATGTACAGTTGTGCATTGATATTCTTAACTCTAAATGCCGTCGTGACGGATTGAAGATTCCTGAGGATGTGATTCAGTACATTGCAGAGACAGCTAACGGTAGTGTTCGCGACTTGGAGGGTGTTATTAATTCGTTGTTGGCATATAGTGTAGTCTATAATTCCAATATCGACATGCGATTGGCAGAACGAGTTATCAGTCGTGCCGTGAAGGTCGACAACCATCCGCTTACTGTCGACGATATTTTGGAGAAGGTGTGTGGACACTACAAAGTTACTCAGCAGCAGGTAACCAGCCGTAGTCGTAAGCGTGACTATGTGTTAGTGCGCCAAGTGTCTATGTATCTGGCACAGAAATACACAAAGATGCCAGCTTCACGTATCGGACAACTTATTGGTGGTCGTGATCATAGTACCGTTATCCATAGCTGTTCATCCGTTGAACAGCGACTGAAGGTTGACAAACTGTTTGGTGCAGAAATCAGCAGTATTGAGAATTCCTTCAAGCTCAAGAAGTAATTATTTTACGTCGTAGGTTTGATAAACCATATAGTAACCGTTGGCACAGAATGAGAACTGGTCACCCAGCGCCTCGTTGAGTGTGCCCTGCCACCACTCATCATAGGCATAGCTGTTCCACCTGAGTCCTTCTGATGTCAGTTGGTCGCATCCGAAGTTGAAGATGCTCACCTGTTGGCCTTTCATGCTTTGGAAAATCCTGTTACCATAGGCAGGCGTAAAGACCCCGTGGTCTGTAAACATCATGCCTTCGACTCCCATCTTACGGAAGTAGCGCATCAGTAGTCCGATGTTTCCCAATGTGTGGTCTTCACGTTTTCCCGTACATCCCAGATAAGCTATCTTGTGCCATCCCTGCGACAGACAGTAGCGTGTGGCCTTGGTCAGGTCGTTATCTTCCTGTTCCTCGATTTGGATGAGTCGGTCGTGATAGGCTGTAGGTACACTATCGCCGTCGCCCACCACGACTTCCGCCTGAGGCACATGCTTGATGGCACCATCACACGCCACAATATGCCTGGCGTTTTTCAGGATGCCGAGAGGAATCGCATGGGTAGGGAACTCCCCATTTGCAACGATAACAACGTCAAACTGAGTCTTCATTTCTGGTCTCTTTTTACAGTTTTTGCTACGCTCTTCCATTTTCGATAGCCGGCTATGGCAATGACGACATAGAGACCGTAGAGCATGGCTTTGAATGGAATGCCTTTTTGTATATAGAGGAAGGTACAGACAGCATCGACGATGATCCAGAATATCCATTGCTCCACATACTTACGTGCCAGCGCCCATAGAGCTACAAATGATACGGCATTGGTAAACGAGTCGAGTAGGGGAACGGTGGAGTTGGTCCATGTCACGAGAATATAGTAGATAAGTCCCCATGAAATCAGGAAAAACAGCAAGGAAGGAAGATACTGGTTGCGAGGCATAAAGATAATAGGCAACGACTCTTTCTTTTTCCTGGTTTTCTTGAATTTCCATATATAGAGTCCGTAGAAGGCAGCAAGGGTGTAATAACAGGCCATACCGGCGTCCCCATACAGCCCGTGCTGCCAGTAGAGAATAATGTCGAGTGCTGGCATGATGATGCCTATCACCCAGAGGGCTATATGCGCACGATACTCTAGCCAGATATAAATCAGGCCGAGTATCGTGGTCAATATGTCAAGCCAGTCCAATGTCATAACCTCTTACCTCTCACCTCTTACCTCTAAAAATTCACCGACAGATGTGCCATCATATTAAAAGGTGCCGAAGGAGCGAAGCCTGCAGCATCCTGGTCGCGCAGTCCCCATCCGTTGACAGCCTTCACACCGCCCTTGCCGTCCTTCTCAAACTGAGGTGCTGCCCAGCCGTTGTTGTCATACTTGGCCGAGAAGATGTTGTAGAGTGTTACACCTGCCGTCACCTCTTTGACGCCCCATTGCTTCAGCGCGAAGGTGTAGCTCAGATCTACGTTCGTGTTGAAGTGAGCCTTCAGCAGCAGTGTTTCATAGGTGGTATTGGCATCTGCGCTCCACGAGTCCTTGCACTCCATCTCCTTGAAACCCGTATTGGTCAGGTACTGGTCGCTGATGTACTGACTCTGTATGGAGGCCTTGAAGCCACGGTAGTCGAAGGTCAGAATATGGTTCATGATAAAGTCTGGCGAGAACGAAAGCGGCGTGTCGCCCAGATTGACCACGTCCAGATCGTTATCCTTGACGGTCCAGTCCTTGGCACGGTTACGGCTCAGCGTGGCGTTGGCGTCCCAGCGCAACCAGTCGAGAGGCTTCCACGCAGCCTCCAGTTCCAGACCCAAGCGGTAGCTCTTGCCCACGTTGGTGGCTATGGCCTCGCCGATTTCGTTCAGCTCACCCGTCAGTACGAACTGGTCCTTATACGACATCCAGTAGATGTTGGCACCTGCCGAGAAACGCTCGCTTTGAAATTTATATCCCACCTCGAGGTCGTTCAGACGTTCGGCCTTCAAGTCGGTGCCAATATTGTCTTCGTAGTCGTTGCGCGTCGGTTCTTTATGGGCGATGGCAAACGAGGCATATACTTTGTGATTGCGCGTAATGTCGTAGTTCAGTCCGAACTTGGGGTTGAAGAAATTGAACTTGTCGTCCACCACATACTTGCCATCAAGGTTAAAGCCATATTCATCAGTGGGGTCCTGCATCTTGTAGCCAATGTGGCGGTACTGCAAGTCCAGGAATCCGCTCAGTCCTTTTGTAAACTCATAATTGACCTTGCCGTAGATATTGAAGTCGGTCTTCTTGGCATTGTTGCGGTAGTATTCATGGTTGGGCACGCCTACCACCTCGCCAAAGTGGTCACCGTCGTACTTGTTCCACCCGCCTCCCAAGGCTGCTTCCAATCCGTGGTGGTTGTTATACACCAGCGAGGCTACGGCTCCGTAGAAGTCGTTGGCCATCTTCTTTTGTTCTATGACATTACCACGCGTTTCCGGATCCTCATAGCCATAGAAATCTATCAATCCATATTTGCCTAATTTGCGGTTGCGCTTATACTGCTCGTAGTAGCCGTCACCTCTGGTGTAGTGTAGGGCAGCGTTGAGGTTCAGCTCCTGCGTTAGTCGCTGGTTCCATATCAACTGGTAGTTCTGCTGATGGTAGTTGTCCGTCTGGTTGTCGTAATAGCCCGTGGGTCTGCCGTTCTCGTCGAAGCCCATCACGCCGCACGAGTTATAGGTACGTCCATAGAGGCTCTGCTCGTATTTCGACGTGTAGTTCCACGCATGGTAAGTCTCTTCTACGCCATTGAAGGTAATAAACTTCACCATTGTGTTGTCGCCGAAGTAGCCTGCCTGCAGGAAATAGGAGTTAAGTTTGGTCGAGGCGCGGTCCAGATAGCCCTTCGAGCCGATGTTCGACAAACGGCCCTGTATGCCCCAGTGTCCACCCAACAAACCCGTACCAAAGCGCAACGTCTGCTTATGGCTGTAATAGCTGCCACCACTCAGGTCCAAGCCGATGAAAGGCTCTATGCCGACGTTCTCTGTCTGCATGTTCAGCGTAGCGCCAAAAGCACCTGCGCCATTGGTCGATGTGCCCACGCCACGCTGAATCTGCATCGACTGCACACTGCTGGCGAAGTCGCCCATATTGACCCAATAGAGCTGGGCGCTCTCAGCGTCGTTCATGGGAATGCCGTTGGCTGTGATGTTGATGCGTGAGGGGTCTGTGCCACGAACGCGCAGCGAGGTATAGCCTATACCGTTACCAGCATCCGAGGTCATCGTCACGCTGGGTGTCAGCGACAGCAGATAGGGCACATCCTGTCCAAAGTTCACGGCTTTCAGCTGTTCCTTGTTCATGTCTGTAAATGCTACCGGTGTCTTGCGGGTAGCTCGTGTTGCTACTACCTGTACATCCTGCAACTCTACGCTTTTCAGCGTGTCTAATTCGCTGGCTTGGGCTGTTACCGTACCCAGCAATGCCATCATGAAAAACTTTCTCATTTCTTTTACCTTATTTATTAATACAAAAAATAAGGGGTTGTTCAGTTACTCATCATCCCTGCGTCGGCATTGTCCGTATCAGGTTCCGAGGGTATCATCTCAGCCCACACTCGTGAGCACCCCTTGATAAATCGGGTGCAAAATTACAAAAAAACTATCGATTCACCACACTTTTCTCTTTTTTTTTGTACCTTTGCGCCAAAATTGTAGAGATATGGATACGATAAAGAAACTTTTTGCACAGAAACTGATGGATATCAAAGCCATCAAACTGCAACCCAACGAGCCGTTTACATGGGCATCGGGTTGGAAGTCCCCCATCTATACAGACAACCGTAAGACGTTAGGTTTTGCGGATGTCCGCTCGTTTGTGAAACTTGAGCTCTGCCATGCTATACAGAAGTATTTTCCAGAGGCTGAGGCTGTAGCAGGTGTTGCTACTGGTGCTATAGCACAAGGCGCATTGGTGGCTGACGAGTTGGGTTTGCCTTATGCTTATGTACGCCCCAAACCGAAGGATCATGGTATGGGTAATCAGGTGGAAGGCGAATTGAAGAAAGGTGCTAAGGTTATTGTGGTAGAGGACCTGATATCTACAGGTGGCTCTAGCCTGAAAGCTGTTGCAGCCCTTCGCGAGTATGGTGTAGAGGTCATAGGTATGGTGGCATCCTTTACATACGGTTTCCCTGTAGCTGAAGAGGCTTTCCGTGAGGCTGGTGTGAAGCTCATCACGCTGAGCGACTATGCTGCAGTTCTGGAACAGGCTGCTGAGACAGGTTATATTAAGAAGGAAGAAATTGAAGTGTTGAACGAGTGGCGCAAGTCACCAAGTACGTGGAAGCAAAATGACTAAGTTTGAAAGTAGTATAAAGCTGATACCATATCCTGTAGAGAATGTGTATCGTAATATCAGTGATTTGAGTAATTTGGAACGTGTCCGTGATCGTATTCCTGAGGATAAGTTGCAGGACTTCCAGTTCGATAGCGACTCCGTACAGGTGAGTGTTGATCCTGTGGGAACTATCAAACTGCGCATTATTGAGCGTGAGGAAAATAAGTGTGTCAAGTTTGAAACAGAACAATCGCCACTGCCTTTTAATCTCTGGATTCAGGTGTTACCTGTTAGTGCTTCGGAGAGCAAGATGAAAGTCACAGTGAAGGCCGACATTCCCTTTATGCTGAAAGGAATGGTAGCAGGTCCTTTGCAGGATGGCGTTGAGAAGATTGCAGATGCATTGTCACAAATACCTTATGTATAATGGCCAATAAGCTTTGGGAAAAGAACTTTGAGGTGAATGCCGAGATCGAACGGTTCACTGTAGGTAGAGATCGTGAGATGGATCTCTATCTGGCGCCATACGATGTGTTGGGCTCGATGGCTCATATCACCATGCTGGAAAGTATCGGACTCATTGGTAAGGACGAATTGCCCCTGTTGTTGGCAGAGCTTAAGAATATCTATCAGATTTGCCAGCGTGGCGAGTTCGTCATCGAAGATGGCGTAGAGGATGTACATTCTCAAGTGGAGCTGATGCTAACCCGTAAGTTAGGCGATATCGGCAAGAAGATTCATTCAGGACGTTCCCGCAATGATCAGGTGTTGGTCGACCTGAAGCTCTTTACCCGTCACGAACTGATGGAGATTGCTGATGGCGTGAAGGTGCTGTTCGATGAACTTATCCAGAAGAGCGAACAGTATAAGCAGGTGCTGATGCCTGGCTATACCCATCTGCAGGTGGCTATGCCATCCAGCTTTGGTCTGTGGTTTGGTGCCTACGCTGAGAGTTTGACAGACGACATGCTCTTTCTGCAGGCTGCTTATAAGATGACCAATCGCAATCCTTTGGGTTCTGCTGCAGGCTATGGCTCTTCGTTCCCTCTGAATCGTCAGATGACTACCGACTTGTTGGGCTTCGACACAATGGACTATAATGTGGTGTATGCTCAGATGGGTCGTGGAAAGATGGAGCGTAACGTAGGTTTTGCGATAGCTACTATTGCAGGAACGCTGGCAAAAATGGCTTTCGATGCCTGCTTGTTTAATTCTCAGAACTTCTCGTTTGTGAAATTACCCAAGGAATGTACCACGGGTTCGAGCATCATGCCTCATAAGAAGAATCCAGATGTCTTTGAGCTGATTCGTGCCAAGTGTAACAAGTTACAGGCATTACCCCAACAGGTGACACTCATCATGAACAATCTGCCCGTAGGTTATTTCCGTGACCTGCAGATTATCAAAGAGGTCTTCCTGCCAGCCTTCGATGAACTGAAGGACTGTCTGCAGATGGCTGCATATATAATAAATAAAATAGAGGTACGCGCGGATATCCTCGACAATCCCATGTACGATCCCATGTTCTCTGTTGAAGAGGTGAATCGCCTCGCATCAGAAGGAATGCCTTTCCGTGATGCCTATAAGAAGGTCGGGCTCGACATAGAGGCAGGCACCTTCCGTCCTAACAAGGAGATCCATCATACTCATGAGGGTTCTATTGGTAATCTCTGTAACGACCGTATTACTGCATTGATGGATAGCGTACTCAAGGGTTTTGCCTTCGAACACGTGCTGAAAGCCGAGGAGGAATTGTTACGATGAGACATTGGTTGCTTTTCCTGATGGTGTTGGTGCTATGTAGTTGTCAGAAAGAGGAAAACCGATATAGCACAAACTATCTTTGCTATTTCAGGTATTATACTGACCTGCATCCTACCAGCCAGTTGACTTATATGCTCAGCGACCCAGGTGCTTATGTCTTTGTAAGACTCGACTCTCGAGGCGGACTGAAACGTGTGTTGACGCAATCGAATAGGGATGGGAAACGTGATACCACTAATCTGACGACAGCGGCAGAGAGTGATTTCTCACGCTACAGTTTGGGTGCAGGCGATGTCCTTATTATAGGTAATAGCCGATCGTTGGACGGCTTGAGGGCCTACGACGCACAGTGTCCCAACTGTTTGAACCTGCATGGCCGTCCTGCTTATCCACTTAGCTGGAGCGATGGTGGTCAGATGGTTAGTTGTGGTCAGTGTGGACGAAAGTACGATCTCAATAATGGGGGACCACAGAATGGTGGCAATGGCGATTTACGATTGATGGAATATCATCCGCATGTGATTACTACAACCTTGGGAACAACCTTGGAAGTGACCAATACAGGGCCTGTAAGATAGACATATTTGGTGTGGAGATGAAAAAAAGTGAGATTTTCTTTGATATCTCTTTCCTTTTTTGTAACTTTGCACTCGCAAATCGCAAAAGGTCTGCTGCCGCGATGGTGGAATGGTAGACACGAGGGACTTAAAATCCCTTGGCTATTGCAGCTGTGCGGGTTCGAGTCCCGCTCGCGGCACTGCCACAGGAAAGAGCACTTCTGATACATCCAGAGGTGCTCTTATTGTTTTTTAACCGAGTGATAAGAGAATGTTTCGTGAAAAATGACTACCTTTGCATCAAAATTACAAAAACAAAATACCAACAAGGATGAATAAGCAAATATTAGCTGTTGCAGTCATGGCGCTGCTGACCTCGTGCTCAGGTTTTAAGATGGGCGAGTTGACAAGTGATAACTTCAAAGTAGTCCCCAATCCATTGGAAGCCGAGCAAGGACTGGTGACAGCCACTATCAATGGTGTGTTCCCAGAGAAGTTTATGAACAAGAAAGCCACTGTGACAGTGACTCCTGAACTGCGCTATACAAAAGATGGACAACCGGCAGTCAAACTCGATGCCCCTGCTACGTTTATTGGCGAGAAGGTGTTGGGTAACTATCAGGTGATTCCCTTTAAAGAAGGTGGACACTACGCTATGAAATCGACCTTCGACTACGAGCCTGCCATGCAACAGAGTGAGTTGTGGATGAAAGTAGATGCCTATTATAAGGACAAGAAATACGAGTTGCCGGCAGTGAAGGTAGCCGATGGCGTGCTGGCCACCAGTGAACTGTATCATCAGACGCTTACTACAGCTACCCCATGTGTGGCTACAGACAGCTATCAGCGTGTCATAGCCCAGAAGCAGGAGGCGAATATCAAGTTCTTGATTCAGCAGGCAGAACTGCGTAAGAGTGAGTTGAAGTCTAATTCCGTACAGGAGTTTGTTAATCTGTTGCAGCGCATCAGTGCCGATCGTGAGGGTTTGAACCTGCAGAACGTTGAGGTTAGCGCCTATGCTTCACCAGATGGTGGTGTGGCACTGAACGAGAAACTGGCTAACAAGCGTCAGAGTAATACGGAGAAATATGTAGAACAACAACTGAAGAAAGCCAATGTGGAGGGTGCTGTTGAAGCCAACTATACCGCTCAGGACTGGGAAGGATTCCAGCAGTTGGTAGCTGCATCAGACATTCAGGACAAGGATGTTATCCTGCGCGTGCTCTCAATGTATAAGGATCCTCAGGAGCGTGAACAGCAGATCAAGAATCTGAGTCATGGCTTCCGCGAATTGGCGGATGGTATTCTGCCTGAGTTGCGTCGTGCCCGTCTGACCATTAATTATGAGACGGTAGGACGTAGCGACGAACAAATTCTTAGCCAGCTTAAGGCAGATCCCAGCAAGCTTAGTATTGAGGAAATACTCTATGCAGCTACACTGACAGACAATATTGACGAAAAGTTGATGATCTACAATGCCGCTACAGCGGTTTATCCTGATGACAAGCGTGCTTACAACAATATTGCAGCCCTTGGCTATACCCAGGGTGTTGATGCTTTCCAAGACGGTTTTACTCGTGCTGAGGTACTTCCGGAAGCTAAGGCCAACCTCGGTCTGATTGCTCTAAAGGAGGGCGACATAGCTAGGGCAGAACAGCTGATAGCCAGTGCCTCTGGTGCCGAAGGACTCTCAGAAGTTATGGGTAATCTCCAGTTGGCTAAGGGCAACTATGTCTTAGCTGAGCAGCAGTTCAAAGACATTAAGTCAAATAGTGCTGCGCTTGCTCAGATTATGAACAAGAACTATGCTAAGGCTGAACAGACGTTGAAGGCTATTACCAATCCTGATGGTATGACCTACTACCTGCAGGCAATTGTCAATGCTCGTCAGGGTAACCAGTCAGCTGCTGCATCATTGCTGCAGAAGGCTATTGAGAAGGATTCTTCGCTGAAGCAGTATGCTGAGAAGGACTTAGAACTTGTCAAGTTAAGATAAAAAGGTATGTGGAAGAAAGCTGTCTTTTTTCTTTTTTCTTGCTTCCTATTATCCTGTGGTACAGAGAGCGGTCGCTTCCGTTTTGAGGGTCGTTTCCGCAATATGAATCAGGCGGAGTTCTATGTCTATAGCCCTGATGGTGCTATCAGTGGCATAGACACCGTGAAAGTACGTGAAGGCCGTTTCTCCTATGAGACCGATCTGGCTGATAAGGGCACTTTTGTTATTGTGTTTCCCAACTTCTCTGAACAACCTGTGTTTGGAGAGTCAGGCGCTACGGTGTCTATCAAGGGCGATGCCTCACAAATGAAGGAAATGATCATTCAGGGTACACGTGATAACGAAGATATGACCAAGTTGCGCATGGAGCTCAATAAGCTGTCACCCCCTGATATTCCTGCTGCTGTTGAGGCTTTCATCCGCGAGCATCAGGAGTCACAGGCCAGCATCTATCTGTTGCAACGTTATTTTATTCTGGATCGCGAACCAAACTTCAAGAAAGCCTATGAATTGGTGCAGTTATTGTTGAAGGTTCAGCCCGAGAGTGGACAGCTTATCGAATTGGAGAAACAACTTAAGAATCTGAAAAATGCCCAACAGCGCCAAATGCCTGTTTTTACAGCTACAGATATTAAAGGGAAGAAAGTAAGCGACAAGGACCTGAAGGCCAAGTTGAATGTGGTATCTGTATGGGCTTCCTGGAGTTATCAGAGTACGGATATGCAGCGTCGTTTGATGACTAAGAAAACCAAGTATGGAGACAAACTCAATGTGTTGAGCATTTGTTTGGATGGTCGTCCTGCCGAGTGCAAGCGTATTGTTGATCGCGACTCTATCAAGTGGTCTACCGTTTGCGACGGCACTATGTGGAAGACGCCTTTGCTTAGTAAGTTTGGTATAGCCAATGTCCCTGACAATGTACTCTTCGATGAAAAGGGACGAGTGGTAGACAGCCACCTGACACCTGCCAAACTGGAAGAGAAGATAGAGCAGATACTGAAGAATTAAATACTAAACTATAAAAACTACAACGATGAGAAAACTAGTATTATTGACTACATTGCTGATGATGGCTGTTATGACACAAGCACAAGATTTTCGTTTCGACGAGGTGATTTATTCTCCTACAGCGACAACTTTCCAATTGTTTGCTCCTGCTGATGCCAAGAGCGTCAAGGTGCGCATCTATCAGGAAGGGCAGGGTGGTAAGGCTCAGAAGACCGTCAAAATGAAATATCTTGATGGATTGTGGCGTGCAGAGGTTAAGGGCAACCTGATGAATAAGTTCTATACCTTTGATATGGGTAAGGGTGAGTGTCCTGGTGTCTTTGCCAAGGCTGTGGGTGTCAATGGTAAGCGTGGTGCCATCATTGATATGAACAGCACTAGCCCTGAGGGATGGGCATCCGACAAGCATCCTGTCTGTAAGTCACCTGCCGACTTGGTGGTTTATGAGATGCACCATCGCGACTTCTCCATAGCTCGCAGCGATGCTCAGTACAAGGGCAAATTCCTTGCGTTGACAGAGCCTTGGGCTATCGAGCATCTGAAGTCGCTGGGTGTCAATGCCATCCATATTCTGCCCTCTTACGACTATGGCTCTGTAGATGAGACGCGCCTTAGTGACAATCAATACAACTGGGGCTACGACCCAGTGAATTATAATGTGCCTGAGGGCGGCTACAGTACCAATCCCTATCAGCCTGATGTACGCATTCGTGAATTCAAGCAGATGGTGCAGGCTTTGCACAAGGCAGGTATTCGTGTCATTCTCGACGTGGTGTATAACCATACCTATGATATCGAGCACAGCAATTTCCAGCGGACGTATCCTGACTATTACTATCGCAAGACAGCAGATGGTCAGTATAGCAATGGTTCTGGTTGTGGCAATGAGACAGCTTCTGACCAGCCCATGATGCGTCGCTTTATGTTGGAGAGTGTTAAGTATTGGATCAATGAGTATCATATCGACGGCCTCCGCTTCGACCTGATGGGTTGTCACGATATCGAGACCATGAATCAGATTCGCCAGATGGTCGACACCATCGATCCCTCTATCTTTATTTATGGTGAGGGTTGGAGTGCAGGGTCCTGTGGTCTGCCTAACGACCAGTTGGGTATGAAGGCTAATATTCCTCAGATGCCTGGCATTGCCGCCTTTTCCGATGAGATCCGCGATGCCTTACGTGGTCCTTTTAGTGATGACACGAAGGCTGGATGGCTGGGTGGTGCCCCTGATTGCGAAGAGAGTCTGAAGTACGGACTTGTAGGTGGTATCCGTCATCCTCAGGTCAATATGAAGAAGGTGAACTACAGCCAGAAGCCTTGGGCACTTGAACCTACACAACTGATGTCATACGTTTCCTGTCACGACGACATGTGTCTGGTTGATCGTCTCAAGGCTAGTATTCCTAATATCTCGCAAGACGAATTAATCCGTCTCGACCTGCTTGCCCAGACAGCAGTCTTTACATCACAGGGCGTACCTTTCATGCTGAGTGGTGAGGAACTGTTGCGAGATAAGAAGGGTGTCCATAATTCGTTTGAGTCGCCTGACAGCATCAACCATTTGGATTGGTCGAATCTGAAGAAGTATCCTCAGGTCTTTGCTTATTACAAGAACCTGATAGCCCTCAGAAAGAATCATCCTGCCTTCCGTTTGGGCGATGCAGGCTTAGTGCGCAAACACATGTCGTTCCTGAAGACGCCAAAGTCGGTGGTCGCTTTCCAGTTGAAGAACTACGCCGGACGTGACGACTGGCGCAATATCATTGTCATCCTCAATGCTGGCAAGGCTGATACAGAGGTCACTATCCCGGATGGCAACTACACCATTGTTTGTTGCGACGGTGTCATCAACGAAAAAGGCCTTGACACTCTCAAGGGGACCAAAGCCATTGTCGATGCTCAGTCGGCGTTGATACTGCACGACTGATAAAGGAGGGTGTGTGCACACCCCAAAACCGTGTGCCACTATGAAGCAGCTGCTGACCATTTTCTCGAAGCAATGCAGCGAACACATGGGGTTGCCTATTTGTGCAACGGAAGCTTCTAGGGAATAAAAATCGGTTTCGACCGGCCGCTCGGATATATCAGGGCGGGCGCTCCAATATATAAGGGCGCCCGCCCTAATTAATGCGGCCGGCCGCCCGAATCTGGTTACATGCCGTCTCTCTCCCTGCTACATGCCGTCTCTTCCCCCGTTAGCCCGTACCTTTTCCCCTGTTCCCTTTATAACCAACGGAAGGAGCCTGCGGAACAACCCGAAGAAGCACTTGGAGCAACCCGAAGAAGTCACGACCGCGACTGTCCGTGCTTCGATGCAGTCAACGAATACAAGGATTTGCAGCCGTAATGAAAAACGCGGAACAAGCCAATGAAAAAAAGCCGTAGATCGCAAAATCTATGGCTTTTCTTTTTATTTTATGTTGCAAATTACTTGAAAATCTTCTGGGCAAACATGGTGAGGTAGATGCGCCAGTTGCGCCAGATGTGACCACCATCGGTCTCTACATACTCGTACTTGTAGCCTTTGCTATCCCAGAAGGCGCGCAGGTCGACTGTGCTCTGATAGAGGAAGTCGGTCTTACCCATACCCATCCAGTAGAGCTTGGGCTTGCTGCCAAAGAGGGCTGCTGACTGCTTTGCGAAGTCTGGATTCTTCTTAATCTGCTCAGCAAATGAATCCTGATAGCCACCATTAGACAGGTGCAGACCAGCTGAGAACAGACCATAATAGTCGAACTTGTTGGGATAGAGCAGACTTACGTGGAAGGTGTGGCCACCACCCATCGACAGACCGCAGATAGCACGATGAGAGCGATCCTTGAGGGTGCGATAGTTAGCATCAACATAGTTGACGATGTCCATGAAGCTCTCTGGGATAGAAGCAGCGGCAGGAGCTGTAGGACCAGTTCCACCATCGCGGAAACCTGGAGTGTACATACCGAAAGACCACTCGCCAGGAGCTGCCTGACAGTTAGGATTGCCATTAGGCATCACAACAATCATAGGCTTGGCCTTACCTGTAGCAATCAGGTTGTCAAGAATCTGAGCTGCACGACCGAGTTCGCTCCAAGCGTTCTCATCGCCACCAGCACCATGAAGCAGGTACAACACAGGATACTTGCCGCCCTTATCGTAACCAGCAGGCGTGTAGATGGTCATACGGCGTTGCATCTTCAGTGTGGGGCTGTTGTACCATACCTTAGAGAGGTTTCCGTGAGGCACCTCGTTTACCTTGTAGAGATCGCCCTTGTCGCCCTTCTGGTCGCTGACGATAAAGATATTGGTAAAAGAAACAATGTCGCGGTTGACGTAGATGTTAGCAGGGTCCTTGACGCCTGTCATACCATCGATATTGAAGGTATAGCTGTACATCTCGGGAGCCAGTTTGTCAGTGGTATAGCTCCATACGCCGTTCTTGCCCTCAACAAGTTGAGCTACGCCTGGGGCATCATATTTACCATAGCCTGGTACCTCAATGGGCTGAGTGGGCAGAAAATCGCCTGTCACCTCTACCTTCACTGCCTTAGGAGCAAAAATGTTAAAAGTTACGGTACCGTCTTTATTGATAACGGGCGATTGTACGTTGGCACTCTGGAATAGTTTCTCCTGTGCCGATGCGCTCAGGCAGCATACAACTGTCAGCGCAAGAGTCATAATAGTTTTTTTCATACGAACAGTTTTAATTATCTTTTTAATAAGTTCAGTTTCACGTTTGGTTTCATCACGTTGTTCACCTTCTTGGTCCAAGCCTTCACCTTTGCGGTAGCCTTAGCCTCTACATCATTGGCTGATGAACAGATCATGAAGGTATAGACACCAGCATCGGTCTTCCATGCAGAAGCTTTCTCGTTGAATGAGGCAAGGTCTTCAGTAGAAACCTTCATCGTGATGGTTTCTTTCTGACCAGGCTGCAGCAGATGGGTCTTAGCGTAGTTGCGGAGTTCCTTTTCGGGTTTGTTCATCTTCTTGCTGTTAGGAGCAGCCACAAACAATTCTACTACGTTGCGACCAGCGCGCGAGCCGGTGTTTTTGACGTCGACTTTGACGGTGATGACATCACCGTCTACTCTACAACTGAGGTCCTCGTAGCTGAAGGTGGTATAGCTAAGTCCGAATCCAAATGGATAGGCAACGGGCTTGCCAAAACTGTCGAAATAACGGTAGCCAACGTAGATGTCCTCCTCGTAGTTGGTAAAGTCGATGTCCTTCTGGGGCTGACGCTCTTTGGGAGCCTTGTCTTTGTCGTATCCCCACATAAACATAGCACCAATAGTCTTGTCGTCTACATTTGCTGGGAAGTTCTTGTCAGCATAAGCATCACCATACTTAATCTGGAAGGTCATAGGCAGTTTACCGCTTGGGTTAACCTTACCTGAGAGAACATCAGCCACGCTGAAACCACTCTCCTGGCCGCCCTGCCAAGTGCATACCAGAGCATCCACCTGATTCTGCCATGAGGCCACATCGATAGGACTGCAGATGTCGAGCAATACCACCACCTGCTTGCCTTTTGCGTGATAAGCCTCGCTGACGGCTTTTATCAGTTGCTTCTCGCCATCTTTGAGATAGAAGTCGCTCTCACTGCGATCAGCGGCCTCACCACTCTTGCGACCCAATGAGATGATAGCTACATCGCTACCCTCGATGGCGGCATTGAGCTCGTCGGCAGTAAACTGCTTCTCGTCAGCACGAGCTGGTGGCATCAGCGAGAATGGCGGACGACCATTGGGGAATAATCTCTTCTCCTCAGCAGCAAGATGCTGGGTGTAGGTAGCAATCAGAGGTTTGTAAACCTCGTATCCGGCAGAGCGCATACCCTCGATCAGCGATACAGTATAGTGACCAACTGATGTTCCACCAAAACCAGAACCGCCAGAAATCCAGTCGTAACTGGTGCATCCGAAGAGAGCAACACGCTTACCAGTCAACGGCAGCACAGCCAATGTCTCATTTTCTCCATTTCTCATTTTCTCATTTTTCAAGAGCACGATACCATCAGCACCAACCTCACGAACAGTCCGGGCATGAGCTTTCAGATTAGGCTCATTGTTGTATTTGTAGCCCTTAAAGTTGTGAGTCTTAACAACATATTCCAATATACGCTTTACGTTTGCATCGAGCACTTCCATAGGCAGTTTGCCACTCTTGGCAGCCTCGAGAATGGCCTGATACTGTTTGTCTTGTCCTGGCTGGAGCATATCGTTACCAGCCAGCATAGCAGCAACAGCATCGTCACCAGCATTCCAGTCGGATACATACATACCCTTCCACCCCCATTCATCACGAACAATGGTGGTCAGTAGCTCGTAGTTTTGTACAGCATACGGGCCATTAAGTTTGTTATACGACGTCATGATGGTCCAGGGATCGCTTTCTTTCACCATAATCTCGAAGGCCTTTAAATAGAGTTCACGAAGAGCTCGTTGCGATACCTGAGATATATTATTGTTTCGGTTGGTTTCTTGATTGTTTGCCACAAAGTGCTTGGGGCAGGCTGCGGTTCCTTCACTCTGCACACCCTTTACATAGCCTGCGGCAATAGTACCAGAGAGGTATGGGTCTTCAGAGTAATACTCGTGGTTACGTCCGCACAGCGGATGACGGATCAGGTTCATTGCTGGAGAGAGAATCCAGTCGAGTCCGAACTCGCGTACCTCGTTGCCAATACCTTGTCCTACCTTGAATGCGGCCTCACGATCCCAGGTTGATGCGAGGGTCATCGAAGCAACGAAGTCTGTGGGGTAATAGTCATGATGATCCCATGCACGTGTGGCATTCATACGTAAACCCTGCTGAGAGTCAGCACAATAGGTTTCGGGGATTCCAAGACGATCTACATGGAATGTACTACCTGCCGTACCGGGGAATTTGGCATCATCATTAAAATGCATGCCGCGTCCCAGCACCATGTGGCACTTTTCCTCGAGGGTCATAGCCTTAACTACCTCGTCAATGTTTCCTGCCTTCAGTTTCTGGGCGGAAATACCAAGGCTGTAGCCGCACATGGCGACCACAGCCATACTAACTAAACTAAATCGTTGAATAGAAAATCTCATCTTTAGTTACTTTATTTTTTTTAGTTGTTAATTGATTCTGATTTCGGTTGCAAAGGTAGGCATTTATTCCGATATGGCCTTGTTGATTCGTTCAAAAGATTTTCGTGAGTGTTCAAAACCTGTCTGATTTGTTCAATTTGCTTAATTCTAAATGAACCCAAACGTCGAAACACAGGTGGGCAAACGTCGAAAGTAATTTTGAAGCAATCAAATTTGTTCATACCTTTGCACTGTCCAAAGACGAAAACAGAGTATTAACAATTTTAAAACAGTAAAGAATATGAAGAAGATGATGATCGCCCTCGTGGCAATGTTCGTGATGACAATGAGTGCTAACGCACAGAGTGATAACAAAGGAAAGCTGTCTTTCGATCGCATGAGCAGTTATCTGGAGCTGACAGTTAACCAAGTGGAACCAGTAAAGATGGCAATGGCTCAGTTCTCGAGTTCGATGGAAGCACTCTATCAGTTGAAGGACGCCTCAAAGAGTAGTGAGGCTTGGCAGAAAATTGATGCCAGTCACAAGAAGACTATGAAGAAGCTACTGAGTGAAAAACAGTACGACAAGTATGTGAAGATGCTCGACCTGACTGTCAAAAACACAGGTGAGCGGATGGCAGAACAAAGTCTTCAGGATGTGGCCGCAAACTAAACAATGACAGTTCCACATAAACTTTAGTATTTCAGCTCTCCCGCATTGAGATAATGTGGGAGAGATTTTGTTGTTTAAAATAAACTGTTTATCTTTGCCAACGATATGAAGAAGATTCAGACAAAAGACATCTGGCTTATGGTGGCGCAAGTATTACTGCTGTCGCTCATCCTGCTGTCGCCAGGACTCATCAGCTATGTAATTACCCACGACCGTGTTCAGTTGATGACGGCGCTTGGTGTGTCAGGTTACTGGCTGGCACCGATGGCTGTAATTTATCTCATAAACTTCTATCTTTTGGTGCCATTTCTTTGGTTCAAGCGCAGAGTCTGGCAGTTCCTGCTGCTGAACATGGCATTGGTTATAGGCTGCAACACTCATATTCTTTTTAACGACACTTCCACCATGCCAGCCGTCTGGCGTGCAGGTTTTTCATCGTTTGCCAGCATTGCGTTAATTATCGACAGTATGGCTATCGGCATTGCGATGAGTGTCCGTTTTCTAATGCGCCAACAGGAACGTAAGCAGAAGGAGGTTGAGGCGGAATTGGCGTGGCTGAAGAATCAGATTAATCCGCATTTTCTGTTCAACACACTTAACAATATCTCTAGTCTGGCGCAGATAGACGGCGACGAGACACAAGAGGCCATCATGCAGTTGAGCGATCTGCTGCGCTATGCGATGTATGAGACCAACAAACCAAAGGTGAAACTCGAAGGAGAAGTCGATTTCATGCGAAACTACATCGATCTGATGAAACTGCGCTGTAATGAAATGACTAAAATCAATTATCAATTGTCAATTGTCAATGATCAATTAGAAATAGCTCCATTGCTCTTCATCTCACTCGTCGAGAATGCTTTCAAGCACGGTATGAACAGCAACGAGCCAGCCACTATCGATGTCAGTCTGGAGCAGCAAGCCGAAACACTCGTCTTCATCTGCGACAACACCAATAACCCCAAGCCAACCAAAGACCGTAGCGGTTCAGGCATCGGACTCGACAATACCCGCCGGCGCTTGGATCTGCTCTATCCTGGCCGTTATACATGGGAACAGGAGATAACACCTCAGAACATCTATCACGTCAAAATCACTATCTGCCTATGAAACCACTCACCTGCATGATTGTCGATGACGAGCCGTTGGCAGTACGTCTGCTGGTCTCATACGTGGAGAAGACACCAGACCTGCAACTCGTGGCTTCGTTTACCGATTCTATTAATGCCATCAATGCCATCAAGGAGCAAAAGCCCGACTTGGTATTTCTCGACATACAGATGCCTAATATCGACGGTATGGAGCTGGCGCATAGTCTGTCAGAGCAGACGCGTGTGGTCTTCACAACTGCTTTTAAGGAATATGCCTTCGAGAGCTATGAGGTGAATGCTCTCGATTTCCTGTTGAAACCCATCCGTTATAACAAGTTCCTCCTGGCTGTTGAGAAAGCCCGTAAACAGTTGGCACCACAGCCTGAAGTGCCGGTATCCGCAGCCCAGCAGAATACCGTTTTTATACGCGTAGATGGCGAGTGGCGTAACATCATGATCGATAAGATTATCTACGTCAGCTGCATCAAGGACTATGTGATGTTCTATCTCGACGATGAACCCAAGGCCCTCATCAGCCATCTTACGATGAAGGCTGTAGAGCAAATGCTTCCTGCCGATAAGTTCTTGCGCATCCATCGCTCCTATATTGTCGCTATCGACAAGATCCAGAAGATTGACAGAAACGACTGTGTGTATATCGGCAAGGAAGTCATCCATGTGCCCGATGGCTATCTCCCCACCTTCCGTTCATTCCTTGAGAGCCGTAGAATCAAGGGGTCTGAAACATAATAATCTTATTTGGCGTAATAGCTTTCTACGAGTTGTGTCACCTTCTGAATATTGAAGAAATCGTCAGTCTCCAACTCGTAGTTGGGCACAATGCCAGCATCGATGTTCTCGCCCTTCAGGTTGTTCAGACGAGCCCTATGTGTCGAATAACGATAGCCGAAACCATCGGCTGAGGGGTTGTAGAGCACGCAGCACGAACCTCCACCAGACCGTTGGCCAAGCAGGGGAATGCCGTAGTCCTTGAGCAGGGCGGGCAGCATGTTGCCACACGAGAAGCTGTAGGAGCTGGTGAGCAGGGCAAAGTTCAGGTGGTATTTCATTTCGGCATCTTTCTCGTCGAACTTGCCATCCAGGTTGCGGTCGACGTCGTAGGAACACTTCATCTTCTGGCCAGTCAGCGTGTTCTCATAGTACATGTCGGCCTTGTTGCAGAAGATGGAGGTGATAAACATGACGACATCCGACGAGCCACCGCCGTTGGTCGAGATGTCGAGCACGAAATTCTTGACTTCTGGGTCGTTCTCTGCTTTCTCAAGCGCATCAGTCAGTGCTACCAGCCAGTCGTCTGGATAGTCGGCAACGGTGGGTTTGGAACCTTCGCCCTTGTAGAACTTACGCCAACCAGAGTCGTCGCACATGAAACTGTCGAACCAGCAGTAGACGGTCTCGCCCTCTTTGTAGTATTTCACACCTTCACCCATTTTTGCTGTTCGTTTCTCTCTCAGCTCACCCCTCATGCTGGCCCTGTCATTTAATACTTTTGCAACATCTTGGTATTCAGGACAATATGTAGTAAATTCAGCGAGTTTTGTGTTTTTGACGTTTTGCAATTCCGACCAGAAGGTGCCATTTCTGTCAATGGAACTAATAATGGTCACGTCAGTGTAAGTATGTCCGCCATCGTTCAGCAGGCAGCCTAGGGTAGTTGTGCCGGCAATAAAGTCGTACATGTTGGTAGACTTCAGCAGTTCACGAGTCATCTCTCCTGCCTTGCCGTAATCCAGCAAGGCCTGATCCATCCCCTTTTCCTTCAGCCCTTTGTTTTCCAGAAGTGTACGTCCAGGATAGCCAAAGAAGTTGGTCAGCGTGAAGCAGAGGTTCTTGTAGGCAAAGTCGGCCATATCGGCTGTACGCGTCTCGTTCAAGATGGGTGCGATATAGTTTTGAGGATAGCCGTTGTCGAGGCTGTATGCCCCGTTTGGAGCCACCATCACCGTCTGCCCGTTAAAGTCAGCCAGATGCATATAGCCGTCGACATAGAGGTCGGCAATCGTGGCAAAGGGGAAGTAGACATTCGTTTCGTCGGCTCTCAGGTCGATGCCGAATTTGCCATAGTCCAGCGCTACATGTACCTGTTGGGGTGTTTTCTCCAACGATTTCCAGCGGATAATGGGCAGCGCGTCGTAGGTCGTATTAGGCATTCCCGGCTGTACCATACCCATCATGTTGGTAAAGGCCTCGTAGTCGTCGCTCTCGAAGATGTCTTTCTCCGTATCCACTGTTGCCGTTCCGCATGGGCTGGTCAGCGCATACAGGTTAGGAGCAGTCTTCGATACCTGTACCGTAGTTCCAGGATACATGATGCTCTGGAAATTACTGATGCTGACATAGGCCACGTTGGGCATGTCGTCGTAGAAACGCAGCATCACCGTACCTTGCGCCTCGCCCTTTGGGTCAACAACGGGCACCATGCGCTCCACGTAGTTCTTCACTTCCGGCTTGTCTGGATTGACGACAGGATTATCTTCTACAGCACAAGCGGATAACAAGCGGCAACCGATGACTACAATGGCCATCATATACCACAAAGACTTCATTTCCTTCGTTTTCATATCGTTATTGATTTAGATTCTTTTGCAAAGATACAAAAAGTCGAGAGCAAAACAAAGAAACTCGTATTTTTTTTTTGCCGAAATAGAAAAAGACTCGCGAACTTCACAGTCAGCGAGCCTAAAACCATTAAATAATATTGTTTTTAGAAGAATATAAATTTAAGTTCTCATGTTGTGGTTTTGTTATTCTTCAGCTTTGATGATAATCTTCATCGTACTACCTATAGAGTGGTCACTCTTCAGGCGGAAGCGGAGAGTGTACTCACCAGGTGCGATAGATGTCCTATATACATCCAGACGGGCAGAATATTTGTTATTCCAATCATAATATCTGAAGTTGTCATCCGGATCGGACTCGGGATCTATCTCTATGGCAGTGTTGTCAAACGCTTCGTCTTCATTATCCCTTGGAGCAAAGTCTTCAACACGGAAACTGCAACCAGAACCTGGAGATGCCGTCTGCTCTTCTGGTCCCACCTTAAAGGAAGTGTACTTCCATCCTTCACCAACTGATAAGGTGAGATAGGATTTCACTTCGGGCTTGCTCTTGAGGGCAAATGTCAAGGATACCTGTTTGTTGTCGTTGGACTTTACAGCTGTGAGAGTCTGCGTGGCGGCATCCCAAGAGAAGAAGCCCAGATCTTTTTCGTGGTCGTCATAGTCCACATACTGTGCCACCAGTTCCACATCGTTCCAATCCCATGTGGCATTCTCCTCATAGTACTGTTCCAGTTTCACCTTTGTCGAGTTGCCTACTTTCACATATTGGTCTTCCGTGCTCACCTGGAAGCTGGTAATGGTGGGCTGATGCATCGTCATCGTGCCTCGACCATAGATCTCGTAGTCGTCTCCGTCCTCCATCTGTTGTGTCTCAGAATTCCAAGTCTGGTTCTTGAATACCAGATAGAACAGAAGCTCGTACTCGCCAGTATATTCTTCTTCTGGTGCGTTGCGACGTGCGGCTGCGGTGCTTTTCACTTTGTGCAGCATAATCTTACTTTGAGGTAGGATGTTGCCTTCAGTAAAGTCGGTAAAAGCCGCGAAATGACTCATAACCTCAACGCCGTCGTAGAGCTCGAAGCCAAATTTGGCTCCAGGCGTATTGGCAAACTGATCAGGGGTGAGAGCCAGCTCGACATCTGCCATCGATTTTGGTATAGATCCGTAGACCATACCCAGTGTACCACCATCGTCAGTAGCATCCTCCAATTGGAAGGTGATAGCATCCGTGTTCTTGTTCCATTCCGACCATTGGGGCTTATATTCGCGAGTCATCGTCTCGCCTTTACTCTTGTCCTCAACGACATAAACGTTGGGTTTCTGCTTGGCAGCCTTCTTCAGACCTTCGTCGACGACGATAAGATCATCATCACCACCTTCTTCTTTGATTTTGATGGTAGCAGAGCTGACTTTACCCCAAGGATCGGGATCTTTGCCAGAAGTAGAACCGGTGACTTTACCCTCTGTAGCATCAGCCTCAGGAGTGAAGTTAATGGCTACGGTACCGTCTTGTGCCGTTACACCCGATGTAGGAGCTACAGTACCGCCTGTAGCCTCGAACTCTATGGTCTGTCCACCAAAGCCTGTCCATTCGCCAGTCTTCGAGGTGTAGCGTTCCAACTTATAGATGATGGCAGCCGTTGTTCCCTTCTCGATGTCCTGAGAAGCAGGCGATGGTGTCAGGCGATGGTCGATAGCAAGTGCCGTCCAATCGTCAGCCTTGATGCCGTCTTCTTCATCAACAACCGCACCTTCCTCAGGCTCTTCGCCCTCAGCACCCAGCACAACTTCGGCCTTCACAGTGCCACCCTTCGTATCAGTCAGAGTGTAGAAGGCGCTGACGTTGCCGTCCTTATCCGTGTAGCCGTATTCATCTTCCAGTTCACCGCCTTCGGCCTCGAAGTGTACCAACACGCCAGGTGCGTTGTAGGTCTTACCCGTCAGGTTAATCTTGTTGGTGACGTGATATTTTACCTCGCGCTTTCCATTGATCAGCACTTCCTCCTCGGGCTCGTTGAGCAGTTCCATCTCATCAGGCAGGCTGACTAGTGGCAGGTCGAACACGTTGATAGGCTCAATCTCGCCCAGGTCTTTCTTCCAGAAGAAGAGGTCGAGGCAGAGACCTAATCCGAGGTCGACGCCAGTCGATACGCCAGCGTTCCAAGCTACGTATTTGTTTTCTACCAGACGACCGTCGGCTTCAGCCTTGATGTATGGCTGTGGGCTGATAGTGGGGCAGAGCACCTTATAGATACCTATTTCTATTTGAGGATAGACAGTGGCACGAGCCTCGGCGTGTGCCTTGATGTCTACATCAGGTCCTACCATTTCGAGCGTCTTCTCGCACTCAGAAATCTTCGATACACCCTTTTCTGCATCCCATTCTACGCCGTAGGTCACTTTGTTCGACGCTTTGACGCCTGCTGAAATGCTTGCTTCGCCTGATGCGCCAAGAGCTACCTCAGCCATGAGATCGGCGCCCACCGTGATATAGACAGGAACAGTACCAACAGTAAAGGTGTACTTAGCTTTGAAGACATCTTCCTTCAGCGTCCATTCCTTCTTCCATTCCACTTCGCTGGCCACGAGATATTTCATCACCAGCTCCATGTCGAAGCCGCCCTCAAGAGCTATGCGAAGGTTCTGCAGGTCGCCCATGCGAACTTTCTCCCAAGGAATATCGCCGAAGTCGAAAGAGAACAGACCCTTCAGGCCGATATTGAAGTTGAGTTTATCCCATGAGAGCGACTGCATTCCACTCTCCCAGAGAGGCATACCGTCCTGATTGTACTCCCAATTGATAAAGTCGTTTTCGAAACCTTGCGGTGCCTTGCGACCACGAGTAGCCTTGTCGGCATTGTAAATCTCCACGTACTTGTCGCCTGTGAATACCTCTACCTTTGTGGGCAGATAGATGGGCGTATCATCGTCACCTGACAATGCAGCGCGTCGTTGTGCCCCCTGTGCTTCTGTCGCGAGGGTGAACTTCTGCCCTTTAAACAGATTGCCCATCAGACCCTGACTGGTAGAGAGGGTAACTGTCTGGCTACCTTCGGCCTGCTGTATCTTGTCGATAAGACGGATCACATAGGAATCGTCCTTAGGTAGTAGCACAACGTCGTATTGGCCCATGACGGGAATGTCGCCAGTAAAGGTCAGTTTAGCCTCACCGCTCTCTTCATTGAAGTTGTCGAGTGTAGTGCTTGTCCAGTCGATGGCAATATAGCGTGAATCGTATTTGCCTGCTTGTACCACATAGAGCGTGTCGCGCATCTGTTCGTCTTTGCTGACGAAGGCAATGTAGCCAATACGCTGTTCAGTAGAAGGATTCATGATGGCTTCGAACTGCAGAGAGTCTGTATCAGCCACCACCGACGAGAAGTTAAGCCAAGCGTCGCTGGGTTTATAACTATAGTCGACGTTGGTTCTCAACTGAAACCTGAAAAGTTCCGTCTCGCTACCTACATAGATGGTATCAGGATGAGAGAACAGGAAGTTTGGATCGCCAGAAAAAGTCTGTACTTCGTCGAACGTGAAGGCGTAGACATTCTGAGCGGGTTCTTCCTCGCCTCCTTCGCCACCTTGGCTAGGATTATCGCCTCCTCCTTGTCCAGGATCGTCACCTCCGCCTTGGCTTGGGTCTTCGCCTTCATTCTCATTGCCTTTGCTTTCTTCGGTCGTGTCGTAGACGGTGAAGCCTGGAGGGTCTTGTTGGAAGGTCACACTATCCAGTTTACTAACGTCGAAGGTGACACGATTGCCGTTCTTATCCACGACGACAAATGTCTGGGCGCTGACTACCATGCTGAGCATCAGTAGCCACACAGAGAGTATAAACTTCTTCATTTGCGTACTACTTTAATCGATACATTGCCGTCCTTTACAATATACACGCCCTTGGGGAGCTCAGAAAGAGACTTGATCTGCTTCCTGATGAGTTTGCCGTTCAAATCGTAAACGGAACAATGGTCAGAGAGCAGGTCGAGAGTAGCCTTCTTCACCTCCTTGATGTCGGTAGGTACAGTAGGTACTGAGGATACGATATCCTCAAAGGTAAACTTCTGCAGGTTAGACAGCGGCCACGACAGGGTGGTGCTACCATTCTGCAGGGAGATGTTACCATCGGCATACAAGAACTCAGGCATCTCGTTGAAGAGAATCTCCGTCTTGTTGCCGTCGTTGAGCCACACGATAATCTTGGCATCGTCGGCCCATGCGCCCACCGCAAAGATGGTGAGCAGCAGCGTAAATAAAATCTTTTTCCTCATAAGCGTTGATTTTAAGTTATAGTAATAAAAAGGGTTGATAGCTAGTTTTATAGTATTTTTAGCCTGCTGAAGCCTTGGGCTCTTCTGGCTGAGCAGGTATCTCTTGCGAGAAGAGCTGGCGCAGACCATTCTCGTAGGCACGCAGGGCTTCGCGACCTTTATTCGTGATGCTGCAAACGGTGCGAGAGAATCGTCCTAGTCCAGACTTCGAAACTTCGATATAACCGGCATCCTTCAATGTGGTAATCTGTGTGCTCAAGTTACCTCGCGTAGAGTCGGTAATCTGACACAGATACATAAAGTCGGCGCTCTCCAACGAATCGAGGGCTACCATGATTTTCAGACGCAGCTCGCTATGGAGTAGAGGATTGATAACGGCAAACTTAAATGTGTTCATAATAGTTCTTTACGTATTTTCTAAATGAATGACCAGGTATAATCAATGCAATAACTGAAATGATGGAAGTCATCAGCAACTGCCAAGGCCAGAGGTCGCCTTGTAAGAAGAGAGGAACGGCAGAGAGCAGGGAGGCAATGATGCCACAGATGATCTTCGGACGGAAATGCAGGATGATGCCCGTCATAAAGCAACCCATGCCAACAAGTAGTCCCTGATAGGCACAGTAGCATTGAGGGAACACACCAGCGAACCCCATTGCGGTACCACCTATGCAAGACGCAAATCCGATGAATATCCACATCATCAGCGCAATGTTTGCTTCAAGTGTACGATGATGGGTGCGTTCGTAGTCCTTATTTAAGAAATAGATCATGAGCGGTGCGCCTATCAGCGGAATGCCTGCCCATAGCCAGCTACACCAATCTTCATTCCACAGCAAGAGTGCCAGAAATTCCAAAAACAGAACGATAGCTGTAGGATACCCCCAAGCCAGGAAGAGGTTTTCGCCAGTGAGTTCCTTGCGACCAACAACTTCACTTCGCATGCGGGAGATGATGTTCAGTTCTTCTATCGTAGACATGTTAGTTTATGTTTGTATCTTAAACATTATGTCGCAAATATAATGTTTATTCTTTAAACTTATACTAATTCCGGCTACAATTTAGAGATTATTAACAAGTGGGATGTGATGTGTAATTAGACGGAATTGAACAAATCGGAAAGGTTTTGAACGAATTGGAAAATGAGGAAAGCGATTTGAACAAAGGGGAAAAATGAAAAAACATATCGAAATGGATAATTGACATCAAAAAAGTACTTTTGCACCCGGAATTTAAAACGATTGCTATTATTAACTCAAACCAATTAAAGAATGAAAAAGAGCAGTATTCTATTGATGTTGATGGCACTGATGATGTCAGTGACATCTTTCGCCCAAGGTATTAAGGGCACTGTGATTGACGAGAACGGTGATCCTGTAATAGGTGCTACCGTAAGCGACAAGAGTGATGCTAAGAACGCTACCATTACTGATTTTGATGGTAACTTCGAGGTAAAGGTAAAGGTTGGTCAGACGATTGTTGTCTCCTACATCGGTTATGAGACACATGAGGTGGCAGCCAAGAACGGCATGACTATCCAGCTGAAGCCAGACACAAAGGTGCTGGACGAGGTTGTTGTAGTAGGTTATGGTGTTCAGAAAAAGAGTTCGGTAACGGGTGCCATCTCGCAGGTGAAAGCCGAGGATATGGAGAACCGTACCATCGCCAATGCCCAGCAGGCTCTGCAGGGTAAGACATCTGGTGTACAGATCATCCAGTCGAGCGCCGCTCCTGGCAGTTCACCTACCGTACGTGTCCGTGGTTACAGCTCGAACGTAAGTTCTGAGCCTCTTTATGTAGTAGATGGCGTGCGCCTGAGCGATATCAGCGGCATCGATCCCAGCGTCATTGCCTCTATGGAAATCCTGAAGGATGCCGCTTCTGCCGCTATCTATGGTGCTGAAGCCGGTAATGGCGTTGTGCTGATCACTACCAAGAAAGGTAAGGCCGGTCAAGGCAAGATTACGTACGACTTCATGTATACCGACGAGAGCCTGGCCCGCATTCCCAAGTTGCTGAATGCCGAGGAGTACATTCAGTATATGAGCGAGGGCACGAATCCCATCTTCTCGCGCAACTATCTGCTGAAGAACTGGGACGGTGTGACAAACACTGCTTGGACGGACGTTGCCTTCGAGCATGGCCACATGCAGAAGCATGCCCTGTCGTTTACCGGTGGCAATGATCGTGGCAACTACTATCTCTCACTCGCGTACCTTAATAATAATGGTATTGTGAAGGGCGACGCAGACACTTACAAGCGCTTGACAGCCACCATCAATGGTGAATATAAGATTAAGGACTGGTTGAAGGTGGGTACTACCAACCAAGTGGAGAAATACGATGTGCGCCAGGTGTCGTCGAACAGTGAGTACGGCTCGCTGCTGACGTCGATTCTGATGCTCGACCCGCTGACTGCCGATACCTACAGCGCTGACAACCTGCCCTATCACATGGCCAACGCGCTGGCTAACGGCAAGCACTTGTTGCAGGACGGCAATGGCAACTACTACGGCATTTCGACATTCTACAGCGGTGAGCAGTATCACCCCATGATCATGCGTGACAACGGACAGACGAAGAACAGCGGATTCAACATCAACGGATCTATCTATGGCGACTTTACACCAATTCAGGGCCTGACCGTCACCTCGCGTTTTGGCTACCGTCTGGCGGGAACACGCAGCAACACCGTGTCGCAGCCTTTCTACGGCAATGCCGTGCAGAGTCGCAACTATCTGGACTATAGCAGCAGCTCGTCGACATCCATCTACTATCAGTGGGAAAACTTTGCCAACTATATGCGCCAGTTTGGTGGTCACACCATCACGGCGATGGTCGGTATGTCGTTCCAGAAGTCGTCAAGCGACGGCGTGACTGGTTCGCTGACAGGTAATGGCGAGGATGCCCTGACCAAGAACGACCCGCTGTTCTACTATCTGAACTATGCCAACGCCTCGGCCACGAAAGGTGTCAGCGGCGAGTTGAGCGAGAGTACCAAGTACTCATACTTCGGCCGTCTGTCGTACGACTTCTTGGGCCGTTATCTGCTGCAGGCTTCGCTGCGCGCTGATGCTGCCGACCTGTCGAAACTCTCCACGAAGACACGTTGGGGTTACTTCCCTGCAGTATCAGTAGGTTGGACAATCAGCGAGGAGAAATTCTTCGAGCCATTGAAGAAGTGGTTTGACAGTCTGAAATTCCGCGCCAGCTGGGGTCAGAATGGTAGCCTTTCGGCTCTGGGCGGCTACAGCTACAGTACCGATATGGCGCAGGGTGGCCTGTATCCCTTCAGCACAGGTATCAACTATACGCAGGGTGCCGCTCCATCGACGATGGGTAACGAAGACCTGAAGTGGGAGACCTCTGAGCAGCTGAACTTCGGTTTCGATGGCATACTCTTCGGTGGCCGCATGACCTTCGGCATTGACTACTATACGAAGAAGACCAAGGACCTGCTGGTGTGGAACACCACGCCGTCGCTAGTCATCGGTGGCAGCACGTCGCCTATCAATGCCGGTAACGTAGAGAACAAGGGTTTCGAGTTCGAACTCGGCTGGCGCGACCATATCGGTGACTTCAGCTATGGTATCCGCGGTAACCTGTCGACGCTGAAGAACGAGGTAACCTATATCGACCCGTCGCTGAAACGTGTCGGCGGTACCACGTTCCATACCTATACTGTTACCTACTTCGAGCAGGGCTATCCCGTTTACTATTTCCGTGGCTACAAGTTTGCTGGCGTAAATCCCGAGACGGGTAACCCCACCTTTGAGGATCTCAACGATGACGGTCAGATTACTACCGACGACATGACAAACATCGGTGATGCCATTCCTTCCATTACCTATGGTATTACCCTGACAGCAGCCTATAAAGGCTTCGACCTGACGGTATTCGGTACGGGTTCTGCAGGCAACAAGATATACAATTGTATCAATCGTCCCGACTATGTACAGTCGAACCGTCTGAAGGAAGTGTTCTACGACAACCGATGGACGGTGGACAACCCCAATGGTACCGTGCCCAAGGCAAATGCTGCCGATATGGACAAATATGCTGTTTCGAGTGCTATGGTATATAGCGGAAACTATTTCAAGATCAAGCAGATTCAGCTGGGTTACAGCTTGCCGAAGAAACTCATCAGCAAGGCCTGTCTGAGCCATGCTCGCCTCTATGTGTCACTCGATGACTACTTCACTATTTCCAGCTATCCCGGTTTCGATCCAGAGGCCAGCGCCAATGCCACATCGGGTATGGGAATCGACAAGGGTGGCTATCCTACCTCTAAGAAAATTGTGTTCGGTTTGAATGTGGAATTCTAAGGGAAGGTAAAAAGGTAAAAAAGTAAAAAGGTAAAAAATACGATTATGAAAAAGAATATATTATATATGGCATTGCTAGCTGTCGGGCTGATGACATTCACTAGTTGTGAAAGCGAACTCGACATCGAAAAGCACGGCAACTTGGGTAATATGGATTCCTACTATACCAATGACGAGAATACTAACTCGGCTACAGCCTCGTTGTATCTGGAGATGCGCTCGCTGTACTATAACTGGTATATGACCAAGAACAGTCTGTCGGACGACGTCTGGGCCGGCGGTGGAGCACGTGGCGACAACGCAGATATGGAGAAACTGAACGAGTATACGTTTGATGCTGACAACGGCATGATCAGTTCGCTCTATTCAGGTCTTTATTCAGTCATCTACAAGGCAAACCTGATTATCGACAAGACGAAGGGAAGCCTTGAGAATCCCAATGCGGAGAAGACGCCCGTCATGAAGCGTGCCATCAACGAGGCAAAGGTGTTCCGTGCATGGGCACACTTCGAACTCGTTACGCTGTGGGGAACAGCGCCGGTGGTTGACCACTTGCTAGAACCTGGTGAATACCGTCAGGGCAACAGCACTCCTGAGGCACACTGGGCCCTTATCGAAAGCGACTTGACGGAGGCTATCAACAGCGGTACGCTACCTTCGAAGACGAATGCTGATGACCAGGAAACAGGCATCCGCATAACCAAGGAAACTGCTCAGGCCTTCCTGGCCAAGGCATACCTGTTCCAGGGCAAGAACGCTGAAGCTGCCTCGATGTTCGACAATGTCATCAATTCGGGCAAGTATGCGCTGTTTACGGCCGACGAATACTACATGCAGTTCCACGCCCGCTACAACAATAACAGCGAATCGTTGTTCGAACTGCAGAAGCGCTACGACAGCGAGCAGATGTGGAACCAATGTGACTTTCTGATGTGTATGCAGGGCTGGCGTTCGGACAAGCTGAACTACAGTGGAATTGCTAACGGATTGTTGGCTCAGGGAACGTATGGCTTCCTGAATCCCCGCAAGTCGCTCTACGACGCCTTTGTGGCCCATGAGGGTGAAGATGGTTACCGACTGTCGGAGAGCGTGCTGACGTACGACCAGTTGCAGGTGATTGGCGTCACGGTACAGACGGGCAAGAGCGTCTATGGCTGTGAGGGCTACTTCATGTGGAAAAACCAGGCGCTGGTGGAAGACTGCGTCATGGACTTCTCTGGTCTGCAGATTCTGCAGTACACTGACTTGAAGGTGATGCGCTATGCCGAGGTGCTGCTGTTGGCTGCTGAGGCTCACTTGCAGAACGGTAATAGTGCCAAGGCGCTGGAATACATCAACCAGATTCGTACCCGTGCCAAGGAAAAACTGCTGACAGCTGTGACGATGGACGACATCAAGCAGGAAAAGCGTCTGGAATTGTGTAATGAGTGCGTGCGCTATCAGGACCTGGTGCGCTGGGGCGATGCATCGTCGGCCATGAGCACCCAGGGCAAGGAGATTCCGTCGTTCACGACCACTGGCGTGGAATGGGGCTTCAAGAACGAGAGCTATGGTTTCAAGGACAAAAACATGTTGCTGCCCATTCCTTTGAAGGAGTTAGAAGTTAATCCTAACATGGATAAAAATGTAGGATGGTAAGAGAAGTGAAAAGTGAAAAATGAAAAAGGATATAATTATGAAACAGATTAGATATATTTTGATGTTGCTGGTGATGATAGGTTTTACAGCCTGCGACAGCGACTCCATCGATGGTCTTAGCGGAAAGTACAACGACATCACTTTCTTCGATTTCTCGAATGTCACTGTACAGCCCACCGAGAAGCTGGGTAAGGGCGTCAAGGCCCTAAACACCACCTTTAGCGATGCCAGCGGCAACATGACGCTGCGCTTCGGCAGCAAGGAGTGGGTTCTGGGCGAGGGCACCTATGCACTGGTTCCTGACGTGAGCACTGCCGGCACCTATTCTGGCACCATCAACGGCTCTGCCATCAGCAGCGGTAACATAGACGTAAGCTTGGTGGGCGAGACATACTTTGTCAATGGCTTGGTAAAGACTGCCGACGGCAAGGAGTACAAAGCTTATTACAAGGGTCCCATGAGTTTCATTATCGGTGAGGACGACCCGGAGCCCAGTGGCTACACGTTGAGTATTCAGACCAGTACCGTCGAAATTATGGACTGGACCACATGGCAGACTACGTCGTATCCCGATGTGACCAAGTACTCTATCACGATTTGTGATCCTAATGGTGCACAGGTGGCTTACTTCGATGTGATCAACGGCAACGACAAGACTGCCAATCAACTCACGGGTACTTATACCATCGTAGGCGATGCTCACGAGGCCATGCAAATCAGCGCAGGCTACTCATTACCCGACTACGGAATGGCCGGTGGTACAGCTTATCTTGACGATGCAGGTAAGATGCAGTATCTGACTGGTGGAACCGTGGAGATTACTACGGCAACAGGTATCGATGGAAGTACACTCTACTCGTTCAAGGGCACTAGTCTTAACACCATCGATATTACCGGCGCAACTGGCAGCGGTTCATTCAACATCATGTTCGTATCTGTCCTTGAGGTTAAGGGTTCTGTTTACCGCGATATCACTATCGACAGTCAGATTCTTGGCACACAGATGAAGTACTCTGTTTATCTGCCAGAAGGTTACGATGGTCAGACCACTCTGCCCGTGCTATACATGCTACACGGCTATGGCGACGATCAGAACTCATGGCTCGACAAGGGTAACCTTGCTGCACTGACCAGTGCTGCTATCGATGGTGGCGAAGTAGGAAAAATGGTAGTTGTTACGCCTGATGCACAACAAACCTTCTACTGCAACGGTGTCCAGAACGGTATGGCTTACGAGGACTATTTCTTCCAGGAGCTGGTTCCTACCATCGAGGGCATGTTCAACGTTGGTAAGGACAAGTCGAAGCGCGCCATCGGCGGTTTGTCGATGGGTGGCTACGGCACGCTCTACTATGCCGTACAGCACTACGACATGTTCTGCTGTGCTTATGCTATGAGTCCAGCCTGCTACATCGAAGGTCTGCCCAACCTCTTCGAGCTCTATCCCAATGCGCCTGACAAGGCTGCCCTGCCCGAACTGACCATCGAGGTAGGAACAGAGGACGAGACGGTTTACGGTATGTGTCCTTATCTTGCTGCTTATATCAGCGGCTCAGGCGTTACCAACTTCGAATATATCGAGCGTTCCGGCGTACACGATTGGGCATTCTGGAAGGGTTGTTATCCGAAATTTTTGACAAAACTTGGTCAATATTTCAAATAATTTTGTATATTTGCAGCATCTAATAACAAAAGAGTGCAATGACTATGAAAAAATTCATCATGATGGCTGTCCTCTGCCTTATGGGTATGACAGCACAGGCTCAGCAGAACTTGAGCTGGGGACAGGGGCCACAGGTGGCTTCGCCCGACATTCACGCTGACAACAGTGTTACCTTTAACCTGATTGCCCCTGAGGCTCAGAAGGTTCAGATTACTGGTGATTTTCTGCCAACACAAAAAATCAAAATAGAAGGCTTTGGTGAGTATGACGCTCCAGGTGTAGTTGACTTGGTTAAGAACGACAAGGGCATCTGGAGCTTCACCACAGAGCCATTAGCCCCCGAGTTGTATACCTATAATATGATTGTAGACGGCGTGAAGATTATCGACCCGCTGAATGTATACAACATCCGCGACATCAACAATCTGTTCAGTGTTCTGCTTATAGGTGGCGACCAGCGTACCGACCTCTACAAGGTTAACAAGGTGGCTCACGGCACCGTTAGCAAGGTGTGGTACGAGAGTCCTACAGCCGGACTCACCCGTCGACTCACCGTTTATACTCCTGCTGGCTATGAGACCAGCGGCAAGGAGTATCCTGTGCTCTACCTGTTGCACGGCATTGGTGGCGACGAGAACGCTTGGAGCGAGCTGGGACGAGCTGCACAGATTCTTGACAATCTGATTGCTCAGGGCAAGGCCGAGCCAATGTTGGTAGTTATGACCAACGGCAATATCTCACAGGAGGCTTGTCCAGGTGAGACCAGTGAGGGTTTCCGTGTGCCAACAATGATGCTGCCAAAGACCATGGAGGGCAGTTTCGAGACAGCATTCCCCGATGTGGTAAAGTTTGTAGAGAAGACCTACCGTGTCAAGAAGGACAAGGCTCACCGTGCCATCGCAGGTTTGTCAATGGGTGGTTTCCACAGTCTCTTTATCAGCATCAATAATCCTGATCTGTTCGGATATATAGGTCTTTTCTCAGCAGCTGTTGATCAGCAGCAGAATACAAATAATGGCGGTTTCCCCAACATCTACGCTGACCGCAATTCGAAGATTGATAAGCTGTTCAGCAAGAAACCTAAACTGTTCTGGATTGGTATTGGCAAGACAGACTTCCTGATAAAGAATAACAACGATTTGCGCGCTTATCTTGACAGCAAGAAGCACAAATATACCTATATGGAGACCGATGGTGGTCACATTTGGCGCAACTGGCGAATCTATCTTTCAGAGTATACTCCATTACTGTTCAAATAGAAAGCATTATGAAAAAATCCGTTATTTTTGCCCTCGGTATGGCTGCCCTTATGGTGGGTTGTACATCTGCCGACAAAGTGACTAAGAACACGATCAATCAGAAAGAAACTATGGCAAAGATGTCTCTTGAGGACAAAGCCCATTTCGTGATTGGTACAGGTATGGCCGGATTCTCTGGAGACGACGCCGTGATAGGTGCCACCAAGAGTCTTGTGCCTGGTGCTGCTGGTACTACCTATCCGCTTGATTCGCTGGGTATTCCTGCTGTGGTATTGGCTGACGGTCCTGCCGGACTGCGTATTGACGCTACTCGTGAAGGCGACTCTGCCACTTATTATTGCACCCACTTCCCCATTGGTACGTTGCTGGCTTCTACTTGGAACACCAAATTAGTAGAAGAGGTAGGCCAGGCAATCGGTGAAGAAGTGAAAGAGTATGGTGCCGACGTTCTGCTGGCTCCAGCTCTGAATATTATGCGTAACCCTCTTTGTGGTCGTAACTTTGAGTATTATTCTGAAGATCCCGTTGTGGCTGGTAAAACTGCAGCTGCCTATATTATTGGCGTACAGAAGAATGATGTGGGTACGAGCATCAAGCACTTTGCTGCCAACAACCAGGAGACAAACCGCATGAATACTGATGCACACATCTCTCAGCGTGCCCTGCGTGAAATCTATCTGAAGGGTTTTGAGATTGCAATCAAGGAGGCTAAGCCTTGGACAGTGATGACTTCTTATAACTACATTAATGGTATTTATTCCTCTGAGAGCAAAGACCTCGTGACTACAATCCTGCGCGATGAGTGGGGCTACGAGGGAACGGTGATGACCGACTGGTTTGGTGGTAAGGACGGTGCCAAGCAGATGTGGGCTGGTAACGATATGTTGCAACCAGGTAAGAAGGAACAGTTTGACAGCATCGTAGCTGGCGTAAAGAGTGGCAAGCTGGACGAGGCTGATCTCGATCGTTGTGTTCAGCGCATCCTGAACCTCGTAGAGAAGAGTCCCCGCTATCAGGGTTATCAGTTCTCAAACAAGCCCGACCTCAAGGCTCATGCGGCTGTGACTCGTCAGTCGGCTGCCGAGGGTATGGTATTGATGAAGAACAATGCGGTTCTGCCTCTGAAGGAGAGTGTCAAGAACGTTGCCCTTTATGGTAACACCTCTTATGATTTTATAGCTGGTGGTACTGGTTCTGGTAACGTAAACCATGCTTATGTAGTATCTCTGGTTGATGGTCTGAAGAATGGTGGCTATACTATCTCTGACGAGATGAAGACTGCTTACGAAACCTATATTGCTGACTGCAAGAAGAAGGCTGAGGCCGAACTTGAAGAGATGGCCAAGAAAGATCCTAAGGTAGGTCAGCTTGCTAAGTTCCTGCCAGGTACACTGCCCGCAGAAAAGCAGTTCTCAGCTGATGAACTAGCAGCTCAGGCAGCTCAGGCTGATGTTGCTGTCATCACTATCGGCCGAATCTCTGGTGAGTTCCTTGATAGAAAGGTAGCTGATTTCAACCTTAACGATTCAGAGAAGAAACTGATTCAGCAAGTTTGTGACGTCTATCATAAGGCAGGCAAGCAGGTGGTTGTGTTGCTGAACATTGGTGGCGTTATTGAAACGGCTTCTTGGAAGGATATGCCTGATGCTATTCTCTGCGCATGGCAGGCAGGTCAGGAAGGCGGTAATAGTGTTGTTGATGTACTTAGCGGTAAGCAGTCGCCCTCTGGTAAGTTCACGATGACATGGCCTGTGAAGTTTACAGACGCCTATTCCTCTAAGAATTTCCCCATCGATCAAGATCCTCGTATCGATATGATGAATCAAGGTCAGAAAGGTAACGTGAAGAACGTTGACTATACCGACTATGAGGAGGATGTTTATGTGGGCTATCGCTACTTCGACTCGTTCAATGTTCCAGTTAGCTATCCGTTCGGTTTTGGCCTGAGCTATACCACCTTTGAGTATAGTGATGCCAAGATAGCCCAGAAGAACGACATCTACGACATCACGGTAACAGTTAAGAATACAGGAAAGTTCGAGGGCAAGGAGGTTGTGGAGCTATATATCTCTGCTCCTGACAACAAGGCAGCCAATAAGCCAGCCAAAGAACTGAAGGCTTATGCAAAGACTAAACTGTTGAAACCAGGCGAGAGCGAGACTCTCACTCTAAGCATTACTGCTCCTGAATTGGCTTCGTTCGATGAGGCCGCATCTGCATGGGTAGTTGCTGAGGGTGAATATCAGTTCCTCATTGGTGCATCCTCACAGGATATCAAGGCAACCCTCACAGCCAAAGCTAAGTCCTTCCAGACAAAGACCAATAACGTGATGAAGCCCCAGGTTCAAATGAATCTTCTGAAGCGATAATCACTATCGGATAAAAGAAATGTACGGAGATGTACACAAAGAACTTAGTGTACTCTCTGTACATTTTTTTGCCTTATCATCTTCCTTTTCCAATTTATTTATTATCTTTGCAGCATGATTACAAATAAAGCTAAAAACCTCATTCTTTGGACTTTGGTGGCTCTGTTTCTGGCCGCCTGTACAAATGACAATCCCACTGATGGTGATCGTGATAAAGATGAGGAATATGGAATGGTCGTGGCTCAGGAACTCTCTAACAGCCGCGTGCAAGATATAGCGGAGGATGCCACTGGTCAACTTTGGATAGCAACTTTCCGTGGCCTCAATCGATATGATGGACACGAATATCACCAATACTTCTGTACCGAAGACTCGCTGGGGCTGCCAGATAATAACGTGCAAAGCCTGCTCTGTGACAAACGTGGGCGTTTGTGGGTGGCTACTGTGAATGGTGTCTGCCGGTATACACGTAAAGACTGTTTTACGCGCATCCCTATGCAGACCGGTAATCGCAATGCCCGAAAACTGCTTCAGGATTCGAAAGGACGCGTCTTTGTTTATAATGGCATGGAAGTCTTGCTCTACGACGAGCTGCACAATATCTTCTTGCCCCGAATCAAGAGACCTATGACCAATCAGGCATGGGGAGACTTCTTCATCGACTCTGCTGACGATATTCTGCTCGTAGGACCAGACAATCTAATCATCTATGGAGGCGATGACTTTAAACTGCGTATCGTGCAGAAACATACCGAGGGAACTGGCTTTTACTATTTTGAAATGTTGGAAAACGGGTTGTTGCTTTCCTCTGGCAACGGTACGTTGCTTATCTTTGATACTAAGGCCCGTAAGCAAGTACCCCTTAGTCCAGAAATGGAATACAGACTACTGGCTCACGGCAGCGTAGTACAAGCGGCCTGTCTGCTTGACAACAACACCATCTTGCTCAGCACTTCGAAAAACGGACTCTTTGAACTGAACCTGTTGGCACATTCGCTCGTGGGCGAAGGGGATGCTGACTTTACCATCCCTGTGCCCGACGCCTATGTTACCCAGATATTCCAGGACTCACGTCATAATATCTGGCTTGGTACTTACGATAAGGGACTTTTTGCCGACTATTATTATAAGGAGAAATTTGGTGGCAGCGACAGCTACATCAATCGCGTAATAGATAATTCGTCAGTTCTTGCAGTAGCTGTGGACAAGCAGGAGAACCTCTGGGTGTCGACACTTTTGAAGGGTGTCTTTGTCTATCAAACCACCACTCAGAAAGCCGAGCAAATAGTCATAGAAGGACTTCCCGCTGGTGAAACGAAAAATGCTGTAAATCACATCTTCTGTGACCGTGATGGTATGTTGTGGCTTTCCACTACGAACATCGTCATGAAATGCCGTTATGATGGTCAACGTCTTCATATCCTTGGTCAGTGGCCTGTTCCTATGGCTATGGACTTCGAACAGACTGATGACGGCACCGTTTGGGTATCCTCTAGTACTACCTATATTTTTGGCTTCCATCCAGATAGCAGTGAGCCAGAGGCTAAACAGACTTTTAATGTTGATTACACCTTCATACCCTCGTTGTTAAAGCTCAATGACGGCATGATGCTTATCTCTGCCTTCTATCAGAAAATCATGAGTATGAATCCCCAGACGGGTAAGCTGACCCAGCTTGAAATACCAGATATGCAGAAGTGTATCCGTAGAAGCGTATTTATTCCCACTGACATGCTTCAAGACAAGAATGGCAATGTATGGATAGGTACTGTGAGCAACGGTCTGCTTCGTTATAATCCCAAGATGAATACCATGACACGTATTGCAGGTCTGTCGTGCTCCGATGTGGCTAGTATTGAAGAAGGCCATCAGGGCAATCTTTGGATCAGTACGATGAAAGGCCTGAACCGACTGGACATTAAGACTGGACGCATTACCTCGCTCTATAAGGCCGACGGCCTGGCTGGTGACGAGTTTACAGACCGCGCCTCTTGTCGGTTGCCTAACGGCAGTCTCGTATTTGGCGGCACTGATGGCATCACGATGTTTAATCCTGCCGACATCGACACGCTCCGCAAGATACCTTTGCGTTTCTGTCACCTGAAGATCCATAACCAACTGGTGCGCCCCTCCCAAAACGGTTCCATCGATGCCATGCTCGACAGCTGTGATGTGGTCCGCCTGCGTCACGACCAAAACAGCTTCTCTATCTCCTTCACTGCCCTTGACTTCGGAGAATATGAGCGTGTACATTATTACTATAAACTCGACGGTTTCGACAATGAGTGGATTGATGCAGGAAGTAGTCATAGCGCCAGTTATGCTAATTTGCCGGCAGGTCATTATACTTTTCATGTCCGTACTACCGACAGTGCCAGCGATATGGATAATAGCGACGAGCGCACCATCAGCATTGTGGTGGAAACGTCGCCGGCGTTCTCATGGTGGGCTTGGCTCATCTACGTCGTATTGGGTAGTCTACTGGCATGGTATCTCTATCGCAATGCCAAACACGTTGTTAAGGCTCGCAGGGCAGCTCGTCAGGCACAGATGGAGAAGGAACAAGAAAAGCGGGTCAATGCGATGAACATGAGTTTCTTTGCCAATATTGCCCATGAGTTCCGCACACCTCTTACGATGATTGCCGGTCCTGTTGGCCAATTGGCTAAGAACGCCTCGCTTGATGGTGAGGAGCGCGGTCTGCTCAGTATCGCCCAACGAAGTATACAACGTATGTTCAAGCTTGTCAACCAGCTTATGGACTTTAATAAACTGGAGAATGACACGTTACGACTGTGCGTAGAGGAGATTGATGTCGTGGAGGCTATGAACAACATCTGTGACACCTTTGAATTCAACGTGAAGGAGAAAGGACTGACCCTTAACAGATATGGTTTGGAAGATGAGTTGAGGGCATGGACCGACGGGGATAAACTGGAAAAGATAGTTTCGAACCTATTGTCAAATGCTCTGAAGTTTACGCCTAGCGGTGGACATATTGACGTCACTCTTGACATAGTTGACGATAAGGTGAAGGTAACTATTGCAGATACAGGGAAAGGTATCCCTGAGGAACAGAAGGAAAATATCTTTAAGCGTTACTATCAGCTTGATAACCAAACAAAAGCTATTGTTAACTGGGGAACGGGCATTGGCCTCTACTACTCGCGTCGTTTGGCAGAACTGCACCATGGAAGCCTTACAGCCGGTAATCGCGAGGAAGGCACGGGTGCCGTCTTTACTTTGATGTATCCGATGGAAGAACAAGCTTATACTGTCGAGGAACGCAAACCCTTGGAGGGAGATGGCGTGGCCGATTTCCGCATCGTTGATATACCAACTCCAACTTCTTCGGCTCCTGTAGAAGATGATAACCGCCCCACAATCTTAGTTGTCGATGACGATACTGAAATCATCAACTATATGCGACTGCTCTTCTCACAGGACTATCGCATTATTACTTGTCTCGATGCAGAGACGGCACTTGAAGAGATGAGGGCTGAGGAACCTAATATCGTTTTGAGCGATGTGGCCATGCCTGGGAAAGATGGCTATCAGTTATGTCAGGAAATCAAGCAAGATATCCAGTTGAGTCATATTCCTGTCATCCTTGTCACAGCAAAGGTCACTGCAGAGAATCAGGTGGAAGGTCTCAATGTCGGTGCTGATGCCTATGTAACCAAACCATTCGATCCTTCTGTGCTCTCAGCTCTTATACAGTCGCAACTTAAGAATCGTAATCGCGTCCGTAAGCTTCTGACACAGGCCACGACGACCAAAGAGGAGGGCGTTGATAATGTTCTTTCTGAGCAGGACAAACATTTCATGGAGGAACTTTATAAGTTGATGGAGGAGGAACTCTCTAATTCGGAGCTAGATGTGACACGTATTACGAAGATGCTCTATATCTCGCGTACGAAGCTTTATTACAAGATAAAAGGTCTTACTGGTGAGACGCCTAGTAGTTTCTTCCGTACCTATAAGTTGAACCGTGCAGCAGAACTTCTGAAGAGTGGAAAATATACTATGGCTGAGATAGCCGATAAGACAGGTTTCAGTACACAGAGCCATTTCTCCGTGGTCTTCAAGAAACAATTCGGTGTGACCCCAAGCGAATATAAAGGATAGACACTTGTGCAAACGATTTTGCAGCGATAGAATAATTATCTATTAAAAACGAGTCCATCGTAGCATAATAATCACTATCTTTGCAAAGTGAGAATAAACTTAAAAACAGATATGCAAAGATTTTTTTTAGTAATGGCCATCCTGATGGCAAACATTTTGACTATGAGTGCAGCGAAGAAGAGTGCGACAGTAATTGACCGAATCGAGCCTACCGACTGGTTCGTGGGTATGAAGAATCCCTCGGTGCAGTTGATGGTGTATGGCAAAGGTATCCGTGATGCTGAGGCCGTGACAACGGATTACCATGGTGTTACTATTGATAGTTTGGTTCGTCTTGACTCACCAAATTATCTGTTGGTATATCTGAACGTAAAGGATGCTCAGCCAGGCACGATGACACTCAAGTTTGAAGTGAAAAATGAAAAGGGAAAAGTGAAAAGCTTTGCTGTTCCCTATGTGCTGAAACAGCGTGAGATGGAGGGTAAGAAGCGCAAAGGCTTTGATATCAGTGATGTACTTTACATGCTCATGCCAGACCGTTTTGCACAGGGCGCAGGACACAACCCGCAGGTGAAGGGTATGCGTGCCTATAAGGAAGACCGTACACAGCCCTCGTTACGTCATGGTGGTGACCTGAACGGTATTCGCGAACACTTGGACTACTTTAAAGAGTTGGGTGTGACGGCTTTGTGGTTGACACCTGTCCTGGAGAACGACTCACCTGACGATGAGCGTGGATTCTCGACCTATCACGGCTATGCCACTACCAACTACTATCGTGTGGATCCCCGCTTTGGTACGAATGAAGATTATCGCCGTCTGTGCGATGAGGCTCACGCAAAAGGTTTGAAGGTTGTGATGGATATGATATTCAATCATAGCGGCTTTGAGCATCCCTGGACGCTCGACATACCTACGAAGGATTGGTTGAACCTGCCCCAGTGGCTGAAGGAGTCGAAGGGTACTTCGAAGGCCGATGGAACCAGTTTTCTGCAAACTTCGTACAAGCTGACTCCAGTCATGGATCCCTATGCTTCGAAGGTGGACATGAAGGAGACTACTGAGGGTTGGTTTGTGCCCACAATGCCTGACCTGAACCAGCACAATCCTCATTTGATGCGCTATCTCATCCAGAATTCAAAATGGTGGATCGAGACGGTGGGTATTGACGGGATCCGCATGGACACTTATCCGTATGCCTATGCCGATGCAATGGCTCAATGGATGAAGGAAATCGACGAGGAGTATCCCAACTTCAATACCGTTGGCGAGACGTGGGTCACAGAGCCTGCCTATACGGCTTCATGGCAGAAGGACTCGAAACTGTCGAAAAATAACTCGTATCTGAAGACGGTGATGGATTTCTCGTTCTATGATAAGCTGAATCAGGCGAAGCATGAAGAGACTGACCCGTGGTTTGCTGGCTTGAATCGCCTTTATAATTCGTTCGTCTACGACTATCTGTATCCCAATCCGAAGAGTGTGATGGCCTTTATCGACAACCACGATACAGATCGTTTTCTTGGTAATGGTAAAGACTCGCTGGCCCTCAAGCAGGCCCTTGCTTTATTGCTCACCGTTCAGCGCATTCCCCAACTCTATTATGGTACGGAGATTCTGATGAATGGCACCAAGGAGGTGACGGATGGTAATGTGCGCAAGGACTTCCCTGGTGGATTCCCAGGTGATGACCACAACGCCTTCACCCCAGAAGGACGTACCAAGGCTGAGCAGCAGATGTTCCAGTGGACCAGTCGACTGCTTCATTGGCGTCAGGGCAACAAGCTCATCACCAAGGGTTCTATGACACAGTTCATCCCCTGCAATGGTATTTATGTTATCGCTCGCCAATATAAGGGAAAGACGGCTCTGACCATCCTTAATGGTACAACAAAATCAGCAAAGATGGAGGTGAAACGCTATGCTGAGGTTATTGGCAGCACCAAGCGCGCCAAGGATATTCTGACAGGCCGTTACTACGACCTATCTTCAGATTTCGCGTTGAAGCCTCGCCAGTCGCTTGTCTTGGAATTCTAAGTTTTTAGCTCGTACTCGTTTTGATAAGTAGATTTGGTAAAAGCTCAAGGATACTGTTATTGCTGTTGCTGCTAGTCTTGCTAATCGCAATTGTGGCTGCTGTTTGGTTTATCAGACAGCAGTCGCAACAGGAGGAACAGCCCAAGGTGCCTGTTCAGCGCACCTATGAAAAGATTATGGGCTTTGAAGAGATAAACTATCCAACGCCAAACTATGATAAAAAACGAAAGAATGAGGTGAAGGGCATTGTGCTCCATCACACAGGAGAACCGACAGTTGAAGAATCACTTGAAATATTATCCTCGCCAGAACGGCAGGTAAGTACCCATGTGGTGATAGATACTAACGGTACGCGTTATGTGATGGCCGCCCCTACCGTCGTTACTTATCATGCAGGACTATCGATACTGCATGGTATGGAACATTGCAACTATTGTACGATAGGTGTTGAGTTTCAAGGCAATACGCTGGAAGCACCCTTGACAGGTAAGCAGATAGCTAGTGCCATAGAATATTTGTTGCCTATCATAGAGGAATATGACATCCCGTTGGACAATATCGTGACGCATGAAATGGTGAGAAACGCCTATAGGGAAAAGTACCCTGAAAAGTACAGCGATATCAAGGTAGATATCACACCTGGCGAGTATGACCATTTTATGCAAATGCTTCACACCTATCTTATAATAAGAAAGCGTGTTAGCGAATTGTGATTTTGGTTGAACTCTGTTAACTTAACGGGACTTGAATAAGACTAAATAATGTAAAACGATTTGTGGGGAAGTTGGAAGTTGGTTATCTTTGCAGGCGATGAGAACGTTTCGGATAACCATACTTCTGATAACCCTTATGCATAGTCTGCTGCTCTCGGCTCAACGACAGCTTAGGGTGGTGGATGTGGAGACGCTAGTTCCTGTGGCTGACGCCAACGTGGTCAGCATGGGACGTACAGCTCAGACTGACTCGCTGGGATGTATTACAGTATCCGACAGTTGCAGGACGCTATTGTTCTCTCATGTCAATTACGAGAGCCGCATGCTCAATCTGGAAGAGGTGAAAGATACGGTATTCCTGATTTCTAAACTGTTGAACCTGAAGGAAGTGGTGGTGTTCGGACAGAAAAAACGCGAAGACAAGCTTAAGGACCTGAAGAGTCAATTGCGCTTAAATCCGATAGATGCGCAACTGATAGCGGCAAGTAGCAATCAGGGTATGAACTTGTTTGGACTTATTGGTAAACTCATTCCTAAGAAGTGGCGCCAAAGCAAAAAAGCCGCCCGTCGCGAACGCCTCAAGCAAATCATCGAAGAATACTGACTTTATTGTTGAGGTTGTCTGTAAGTCGCATGTGAAGCGTCACGACGCTTTAATAAATCCGGATTTTCAGTTGATGGCGCTTCTGCTTGTCGATGGTGTACTTTTTCAGTACACCTGGACCACACGAGCTGTTGCCTAGTCCCATAACAGCACAATCTATACTGAGATATGTCTTTGCCTCGCTATTGCGGGTGTTGGGACCCTCGTCGACAAGTTCGTAATCATGCGTCTTACTGGCCAGATACTGAGCCGAATAGGGCAGGGCAGAGAAGGAGAAAGGCTCGTCAATGGCCTCAATGCGGAGACGCTTTCCCTTCTTGGTACTAAGTTCTACGTAGGTGCAATCCTCATGATTGCCGGAGTCCTGTGGACGAGGATAGTGAACGTACTGCTCAGAGACTGTCGACTTCCATAAGCCAGTGGGACACGACACCTTGCGATCAGGATAGTTGTCCCAAGGTCCACGACCATACCATGTGAGTTGTTCGTATTCGCGAGGCAGTTCGATAAGGATGCCCAAACGCGGAATGGGGGGTATTGAATCGGGAATGTCGAATGTAAACACCAATTCGTTACCATGCTGTTCTGTCCACACTGGCATATACAACGTATCGAGACCACAGCGCTTCCAGTCTTTGGCGAGCCAATTACCGAAACTCTTGTCATTATCCGTAGGAGCACGGAAGCATTGTGTCTTGATGTTGGCTATTAGTTGTGTTATTTCGGATGTGGTCTTTTTTGCTTTTGAGGGTTTGGGCTTGGCTGCTGAGGTTTCAGGATACTTATTGGCTATCTCCTGTTCGCTCAGTCCACCATAAACAGCCTTCACCTCGTAGTATTTGGGTGTCAGCGTGCGGTCGCTCATTACAATTCCATTCATGCAGAAAGCGTGTAAGTTGGGCTTGTCGCCAAAGTCGCCACCATAGAGTACCTTACCATCTCGAATGATACCTTGATCGACCCAGTCCCAGATAAAGCCTCCGAGCATACGTGGATTCGAGTTAATCTCGTCCCAATACTCTTTAAAGTTGCCAAGGGCATTACCCATCGAGTGGGCGTATTCGCTGGTCAGCACGGGACGAGGACCACCATCGGAGCCCACCCATGTACAATGGTCGCCCGTTTTATTGGCGATTTCCAACAGGCGTTCCCAACGGGCATTCTCGGCACGTTCCTTGTCAGAGCCTTCAGGAATACCAGGATTCAGATAATCCTCCATGACACGCGGATAGAAGCGCGAGATGACATCAACTGTTGATGGGTCTGGGTCGCCCTGCGCACCTTCGTAGTGAACAGGACGCGTGGGGTCGAACTCGTGGAGCCAGGCAGACATTGCAGCCTGATTAGGACCGTAGCCGCTCTCGTTGCCCAGACTCCAGAAGATAACTGAGGGATGGTTTTTGTCGCGCTCAGCCATACGGATGGCACGATCCAAGAAGGCATCGCCCCAATCAGGGGTCGAAGCCAGCGTGCCACGAAGTCCGTGCGTTTCGCAATCAGCCTCATCCATGATATACATACCGATACTATCGCAGAGTTCATACCAACGCGGACAATTGGGATAGTGAGCGAGACGGACAGCATTGATATGAGCCTCCTTCATCAACTCTAAATCTTTTAACATCAAATCTTCTGTCATCACACGGGCCTTGTAAGGATCATGTTCATGGCGGTTGACACCTCGAATCTTTATAGGTGTACCATTGATAAGCAGCTGCCCACCTTTGATGGAAATCGAACGGAAGCCAACCTTCTGCGTCACGCGTTCAATGGTTTTTCCGTTAGGATCCTTAAGTTCCATCAACAGCGTGTAGAGATAGGGATTTTCTGCACTCCACAAATGAGGATTACTAACCTTCATTTCCATTCGGTTAAACTTGCGATAGCCACGTTGGGGATACCACTCGTTCATGCGGGATGCCTTGTGCTGGAGGTCGAGAACTTCAGAAGCTGCGACACTGTCGCAGCATACGGAACGAGAACCATCCATCAGCGTTGCCACGAGGTGATAGCCTTCGCCTGTTTCGCCTTGATAGACGGAGAATTGTGGATTGATTTGCAGTAAGCCATCCATCGAGGAACGGACAGCGACATCTCGCAGTCGGACATCGGGCGTATGGTAGAGTAGTACATCACGATGGATGCCGCCGAAACGCCAGAAATCCTGATCCTCAAGGTAAGAACCATCGCTGTATTTATAGACTTCGATAGCTATTTGGTTCTCACCTTTTTTAATATAAGGAGTGACATTAAACTCTGAGGGTTCCATAGAACCTTGTGAGTAGCCTACTTGCTCGCCATTAATCCAAACATAGAAAGCCGACATGACACCTTCAAAACGCAGAAAAGTTTGCCCGTTCTGCCATGTTGCTGGCAGGGTAAAGGTGCGGCGGTATTGTCCTGTTGGGTTACGTTCTTCATAGGTGGTCCAGTCTTTCTTGGGCTCCTTCATGACATAAGGCGGGTCGATTTTGAAAGGATAGCCTGCTGAGACGTATATAGCTGTGCCATAACCATTGACCTCCCAGTTGGCAGGAACAGTCAGAGTTTTCCAATTCTTAGCATCATAGTCTGTACGATAAAAGTCCTTGATACGTTCATCGGGAGTTTTTGTCCAACGGAACAACCACTTGCCATTAAGTGACAGCATGCGGTCGCCAGACTTTTCGCCATAAGGAATGAAGTAGGCTCGTGATGGCTCGCGATTGATCTGCAATACGTGGTTGTCTTCCCAGTCGTGGTGCTCTTGGCTAAACGTTGCGACAGGAACTAATAAGGCGATGAGGCTATATAGGATTCTGTTCATTGTACTTCCAGTTCTTTAAATTCTATCTCTTTTGAATTGATTTGCAGGGAGTAGGTACCGGCATTGATTTGAGTACCTGTTGTAGTAGACAGCATTTTAAACTTATTGGGTGTCGGCGGGAAAGTAATATATGTATCTACTAAAATAGTATTCTTGGAGTCTGTGATGGTCATTCTGCTAGTGACGGGTTGTCCTGTCGTATTCTTATAACGGAAACGGAGGGCGTACTCCTGACCAAGACCAGGGGTAATGATAAATGTTGTAGCATCGTTTTGCAGCTTATCCTTTATTTTCTCAGGCTGATAGACGATGGCGGGACGAGCCTCAGTATCTTGTGGAAGTTCTTCCTTGGGTAGTTTAGCAATGGTGTCGGTATCGAGGGCATGCCAATAATCAGAAGTGAGAGATGAGAGATGAGAGGTGAGAGAAGTGTCTGAGGTGGTAGCGATGGCAATGCCACAGATAACAACTTGCCCAGCCTTCACCTCAGGGAATGAGATGTGTAGACAACCATCCTTTGCAGTTGCATATACAACGCGTTTCAGGGAACCAAGATAGCCTGCTTCTGCCCATGGGTCGAGGTCGTTGACAACGGTCTCACCATTGATAGCGACATCGAAGATGCGAAGTCCTTCGTAGTCATCTTTTTCACCACCTCCCTTGCCATACCAGGGCTCAACGAAGTAAAGCTCTATACGGTATTCGCCATCTGGAACAGGCAGATCATACCACAGACGATGACGACCAAAACGGAAGAACTGGAACAGTTCGTCGCTGTTGGTACCACGGATGTTGTCAGCGATATGTCGCTGGCTGGCCTGTAGCGCACGGATACCTTCGAAGTCCTGACCCCATGAATGGCTGTGGATAGTGTCATCTGCCTGCCATATTTGACCAAACTCGTCTGTGAACGTATCGCCACCACAGTTAATACGATAGAGGTAGTGATAGCCTTCTGCACCCTTCACAAGATCGTGATTGCGGTCTGCGGCGGTGGGGAGAACACCCGACGGGAAACCGTTGGGCACAGGGTTGGTGTAGCGCTGACGGTACATGTAATAGGCAGGGGTAGGCTCTTCCCAGATAGTAGCAAGACCTTTGTAATTAATAGGTCCTATTTTGTCAATTCGGCGACAGGCCCCATCCGGCTGCACACGTCCAGGGTTGTCGTGTGATATATATATCCATTGGAAATGACCACAGACACTATCTTTCGCGCTATCAGCCAGACGTGCCTTAGTCTCCAAAAGACGAGTAAACGATTCTTCGCTGTATTTGGCATCGCCATGCAGGTCGATGGTGCGCCAAGCCCCATATTCACCATTAAGCAACTGTTCTGGACGTTTCAACTCGTTGTCATAATTTTCAGCACTACCACCGTAGGTTCCACTCCAGTTTTGGATGACATTCCAATCGGCACCCTCGCCGCCATTACAAGTAGTGATGGCACGCTGGTCACGACAGGTGGGGTCGAGTTGTCGGATAATGTTGCTACATTCCTCTGCAAATTTGCGAGGAAGTACACTCTCGTTTTGCAGTCCCCAGAGGATGATGCTAGGTGAATTACGACGTTCTTTAATCCACCGTTCTAACAGATGCTTGAAGTTTCTGCGGAACTTAGACGTGTCGTACCAGATATGGGCTGAGAACTGACTCCAAAAGAGGATGCCCTGCTCATCACATAACTGTTGGTAGAGCAGGTTGTGTGGTTGGTGTGCCTCACGGAGGGCATTGAAGCCGGCATTGGCGATTTGCTTGATGCGAGATTGGATCTGTTCTGGCGAGAAAGCATGACTGCCACCTAAGATGTGCTCGTACTCACAGGTACCATTAATGAAGACAGGTTGGCCGTTCAGGAAGAAACGGTTGTCTCCATCTTTGCGTAAGACGGGCCATGAGACAGAACGGATGCCAAATGGTGTGCGCACCTCATCGATGGTCTTCCCGTCGCGCTTAATCATAGTGGCGAGGTTGTAGAGATACGGATCGTCAAGACTCCAGTGATGGACATTGTCAATATGTTCAGCGTGTCGGAGTATCTTTGTTGCACTAGCTGGCAAAGCAATGTATTCAGCATGTCGGAAAACCTGTTTGCCAGAAGCCAGCGTAAACTTATTGACGAGTTCGATGGTTTGTGTATGCTTGGTGTAGTTCTTTACTTCAGTTTCGATAAAGACTGAATCGCAGGAAGCATTGTTCCAGATGTGGACACCAAACGGTTCAATGCGAACGACATCTGTTTCGATGAGGCTGACGGGACGGAAAATGCCAAAGGGCTGAGAGCCTTCAGAAAAACCCCATTCCGACGAGCAACCGCCACAAACCCATGGAGAGGATGTCTGCATGGCAGGGTGATTCACGTCGACCCTAAGTTGGTTTTCGCCTTGACGGAGTTCATCGGTAACATCGAGTGTCCACACAGTACGACCCACCAGTTCTTCAGGATAATGGTGTCCGTTAAGGGTGACGGAGGCATAGGTGCCAACCCCTTCAAATTGCAGGAAATAACGCTTGCCGTCCTGTTTTTCTGCGGAAAACGCTTTCTGGTAGGTGGCTTTTCCGTGCAGGTTACCGTGACGCAGTTGGCGATAGCCGTAGTAATCGTCGAAGTTATGGGGTAGCGTTACTTTTGTCGCGATGGTATCTCGACCTGCGGAACAACGGGCAGTCCAGTCGTCGTTCAGCGAGATGATGTTACGATGCCCTTTGCGCTCAGGTTCTGGGAAAGAGACGCTACTGCGACCCATGGGAACACTGGTGGCTACGGCAATGCCTCGTTGCTGGTCGTTATTGACAGCACAATAGAAATGATAGACCACACCGTCGTGTTTCACCACGTAGCTCTTATGGGCAAACATTTCATCGTAGGTCTTGCTAGGGATGATGAGATCCTCGCCCGTCCAATCCTGCCAGTGAATCAGGTCGCGACTGACTGAGAACGTGTTGTAAGCGTTGTATCTTCGTTCTGGATTATAGGCAGAGAAATAGAACATGACATAGTAATCTTTCATCTTGACAATCTGTGCGTCACCTGTGATAATGCCTGGTGCTTCGTGATAGAAAACAGGGTTCCCCTTATAACGCTTCCACCTTCTTAAATCATTGGAAAGAGCAATACCAATGCGCTCTGCTTTCAATTCGTTTTGCGGATTGATGCCTCCAGCGTTATAGAACATGATATAGCGGTACTTGCGAATCTCTGGCGGAAGCAAATTATTCACTTTTCCCTTATCATTTTTCACTTCGTAGATAGTACTCTTATATTGTACCAGTTTCTCCCACCATTGTACATCCTTATCGTCGATAGATAGCAGGGGTATATTGCTAGACTGCCATTCGTGAGCCTGAGTGATGTCTTCCTCTGTCCATGCCATACCAATGTTCAGCGGTTCGCGTACAGCTTCATAACCCGTACCATGTCCGCCAATATAGGTCATCCAATATTTCTTCTTGAATTTGGCAATACTATAAGAACCACCCCACGTCCAATCGATAAGTGCTGGAAAACCACCACGTTGGTTCATGTCCCATCCTTCATCCTTATACGACAGGATACGTCCTTTCGTTGTCCAATGTAACAGGTCGTCGCTCTCAGCCAGCCATGTTTCATAGCCACGTCCGTCGAGTCCGTCCTTGCCATTATAGACGACGTAGGTCATCAGCCACTTGTTGCCCTCTCGGAAGACGGTAGGACAGTCTATCTTGTGGTAGTTGTCCGTAGGAGCAACTACCATACCATATTTATAGGGTGTGCGCACCTCTTGATAGATGCGTTGCATATCAGATTGTGGAATGATGTCAGCAGCAAAACTGCTGACCACACTAAAAAGCGTCAAGAGTGCGGTGTGTATTTTTTTCATAATCTTTTACTTCTGAAACAGCCAATCTACTTCGCTGGATGGTCCGTTAAGTCCACAGTCACGAGGCTTGATGTCACTTTCGGTAAAGCCTGCCACCATGAGGATACCCTTAGGCAGACGGATGGTATTACGACCAGCAGGCAGCGCATATTGGTGGATGTTTACTTTCGGTAGTTGTACAATACTGATGGCATTAGTCAGAATGGGTTCTGCCTGCCCGTACTCATTGCCCGTGGCGTCAATCTCCAGTTTGGGAGCCTTGGCAAATTTTTGGTCGTCGTCTTTGAAGAGACCAACTAGCAGTTTGACGGGCTTGTCGCTCTCATATTCGATGGTGGTACCAACGATACGTGTTGTGTCGCGATTCAGCACGAGTGCTTGCAGCCCCACTAACTCAGGAGCAACGGAATCGACAGGAGTGTCAGGACGATTCTCAAAGAGAATGGCACCCTTCTCAAGAGGTGAGAGGTGAGAGGTACGAGGTGAGAGAATGGTAACCTGGGCAGGGGTGAGCGGCTGAATCTTGACATCAGTCTGTGCTACAGGATGTTTCAATTTCTCAATGTTCTCTTTAAAGGCATCGAGCTCGGCCTGATAAACCACGCTTAACTCACTCCAGGTCTTCATCTTGCCACCATCACCTCCCACGGGTATACGACGCTGGGCTGTCTGCATAGAGTTGGCATAGAGGTAAGTCTGGTCGGTCAGACGACTTAACACTTTCCATAGCGTGTTACTTTTTTCCAGTAGAGGCACAGCAGCCTCCAAATACTTCAAGTCTTTTGTCCATTTGTAGTTCAATACCTGCTGGGCAGCTTTTACTTTCAGTTGGAATGATTGGGCAAACAGGGCATAACAGTTGAAGTCATTCTTCAGTCGTTGGAATTCGTCAGCATGGCGTGTAGGCTCCATTGTGAGGATGGCATTACTGGCTTCGCGCATAGCTCTCTCACCATGAGCAACACATTGATCGACGATATCGAGAGGCAGTTCACCCACATGCGGCTGCCCTTTGTGCTCTTTCTCTACATATTCAATAAGCTTTTCACCCTGAGGTCCGCAACTCTCGTAGAAGCCTGGGTAAATGGTATACTTATACGGATTGACCAATTGTCCCATGGTCATACCTAAGAGTAAGGTCTGACGATTACCTTCCGTAATGCCAAAGCGGCGAAGCAGTTTTGGGGCAATCTCACCTGCTTCATCATAGGCATTCAGTAGATGGGCAGAGGCAATAGTGTCGATGCCAAAGTAATCGGCCAATTCTTTTTTCCAATAAGACCTGTCGTTGCCACGCTGATCGTTCCAAGCATAGCGTCCCCAAGCCTGATACCACATCCAGTCGCGATCTATCTGTCTCAGTCGTTCGTGATCAGGCAACTTGTCTGCTGTATAGGGCCAATCCCAATAGGAAGCCTGGGGATAGAGGTGCAAGCCTTTAGAATGGTGGGCATGATGCATAGCTTGAACCGTTTTCTGGATGAAGGCTGGGGAAGACCAACGCCAAGGTTCCAGATTAGCCAGAATATGCACATTGTCTATATGTACAGGTGCTGCAGCAGCCAGTTGTTGATGTGTCTCCCCCCAAGGACCGCCTGGCTCATAGGTAGTCAGCGATTCACCCGTATATTTCGACATGGTATAAATATTGGGGTAGAGGGGTAGCGACTCCTTCAGGACTAGAGGTCCGTCAGTATCATGTGAACGCAGCACGATGGGGGGGAGATCCGACGGAGATCCGTCGGGCACAGTGGCTCGTCCACTAGCTGCCAATCCGTCTTTGATGCCAGGGATAATCGTTTCCTTCATCCAAGTCACATCATCTTCTATGGTAGCCATAGCCTCACCTAGGCATACCAATAATCCGACGTTAGGATAATGTTCGATGAAAGCTGCTATCGACTTGCGGGTATAATCAGAGATAAGTGGGGTGATAGGACGGTTGCGGTCCTGTGTTTTTAGTCCATAGTGGTCGGCAAATGGCTTACTTAAAATGATGTTATAGAACATCTGAATCACCCATATGCCACGCTTGTCGGCCTCATGGGTCAGGAACGAGAAGATCTCCTCGTTCTTCTTGAAGGTTTCCTCGTCCACCTCTAAAGCAAAGGGATAGTCCTTGAGCTTCACTAATGATGCAAAGGGGTGACCATTCCAAAGATAGAGTGAATTCATCTTGTTATCTACCATCATATCGAGATATCTCACCCATTCTTGTTTATCGTAGAACCAAGGGAAGTTGTTAGGAGTATAAGGGTATTCGTAGACCCCATGACCAGGTAGATAGACAGTCTTTTGGAGTCCGATGCAGGTACCTCGCATGACCATCCTTGGATTTTCTTTTGTTGGTTGTATCTCAAAGGATCCTGTTTGCTTGATGCGCTCAGCCAGTTCCACGCAGCCATAAATAACACCTGTAGGGTCATTACCTGAAACCGTGATGCCTTTCTTGTCGCAACTGATAGTATAGCCTTCTGCCGGGCCGTCGTTTGCGCACAGAAGTGTAATCTTTTGTTTCCCTTTCGGTGCAAATGAATAACCCAACTTACTTAGTTTCCTCTCTAAGTATTCTTTGGCATACTGCTCACGATTGGTGGCCTTCTTTGAGGTTACAATGCTGACGTGCTGGGCCATCATGGTCAGCGTCAGGCACATCAAGATGCTTAATACGATGTATTTTCTCATGTCTTTTGATTTGTTTCCTTATTTATATATAATAAGGACTGACTTCCCGTCATTTTGTCATCATAGGCACGCCCCTTACAATTAGTCTTGAAATTTGTTGCTATTCGTTTGCATAGTTACGAAAAAAGCAGTAACTTTGCCAAATTAAACTGAGAAATAGACTATCATGGAACAAAATATAGAGCTGCGTACAGCATGGGACTTCGTGGAACATACAGGTCGTAGCATCTTTCTGACGGGTAAGGCAGGAACGGGCAAGACCACGTTTCTGAAGACAGTAGTAGAGCGCAGCAGCAAGCGTAACATCGTCGTGGCACCAACGGGTGTGGCAGCTATCAATGCGGGTGGCATGACTATCCACTCGTTCTTCCAACTGCCCTTTACGCCCTTCGTGCCTGGTGCGAAGATAGAGTCGAAGTTCGACTTCGGCAAGGAGAAACGCAAACTCATTTCGTCGCTCGACCTGTTGATTATCGACGAGATATCGATGGTGCGCAGCGACCTGTTGGATGCCATTGACAGCGTATTGCGCCGTTTTCGCGACCGCTACAAGCCATTTGGTGGTGTACAGCTGATGATGATTGGTGACCTGCAACAGTTAACGCCTGTGGTGACACCTGAGGATGAACGGATGCTGGCGCCTTATTACGATACGCCTTACTTCTTTGGTTCGAAAGCGCTGGCACAGATTGACTATGTCACCATCCAACTGGAAAAGGTATATCGACAGCAGGACGATACCTTTCTGACCTTGTTGAACCATATCCGTGAAGGACAACCAACGGAAGCAGATTTGCAGTTGTTGAACAGTCGCTACCAGCCAACGTTCATCCCCAAACCCGAGGAAGGCTATATCCGTTTGACTACGCATAACCAGATGGCCAACCATTATAACGAGTCGGAACTCAGGAAGCTCACAGGTCGTACCCATACCTATCAGGCTAAGATTGAGGGCACTTTTCCTGACTATTCCTATCCGACCGCTGAGGCATTGACGCTGAAGGTCGGTGCACAGGTCATGTTCGTCAAAAACGACCCCTCAGGTGAACATCGTTATTACAACGGACGCATCGGACACGTGACCTATGCTGACGACAACCGTCTGATGGTCTACTGTCCTGGCGATGCCGAGGCCATCGACGTGGAACCGCTGGAATGGGAGAACGCGCGCTACACCTTGAATCCAGAGACACGCGAGATAGAATCGGAGGTGTTGGGCAAGTTCTCACAGTTGCCCTTACGACTGGCGTGGGCTATCACGATTCATAAGAGTCAAGGTCTTACCTTCGAACGTGCCATCATCGATGCCAGCCTCTCGTTTGCGCCAGGTCAGGTGTATGTAGCCCTGAGTCGTTGCAAGACACTCGAAGGTATGGTGCTGGCCTCACAGATTCCACCACAGGCCATCATCAACGATGAACGTGTCGATTCGTATATTGAACATCAGGAAGAGACTGCCCAACGTAGCATCGAACAGTTGCCAACTCTGAAGGACGAATACTATCGCTACCTGCTGATGGATCTCTTCGACTTCAAGGACATCCTCTATCGTGAAGAGTATCTGAGCCGAATTATCATCGAGTTCTTCTATCATGCCTTTACCAACACCGCAGAGCTTCACAAACGGGCGGTAGAGGACTACAAGCAGCAGGTCATCGCTGTGGCTGACAAGTGGCTGGCGAAGATTCAGCAGATGACCATCGCAGAGCTTCGCCAACAGGACTTTCTGGAACGCGTAAAGCGTAGTGCAGCCTACTTTGAACAGACGCTCGATACGGTATTGTCGAAGCCGTTATCGTTGGTTCCCGATGTCAAATCGCAGAACAAGTTGGCTATGAAGCGCCTCACGGAAAACTATGCCGACCTGCGTCAGGCTTGGCTCTCGCGCCGCTACCTGCTCCAGCAGATGTCTGAGCGGCCGTTTACCATTGTCGACTACTTGCGCCAGAAACAGCACTCCCTGCTCGATGCGATGGATGAAATGACGCTGAAAAAGAAAAAGAAGGAGAAGAAAGCCAAGGAACCCAAGCCCAAGAAGGAAAAGACGTGGGTCGTCACCTATAACCTCTATCTGCAAGGCAAAACGCCCGAGTTGATAGCCCGTGAGCGTGGTCTTACCCTCGGCACCATCTATGGTCATCTGGCCCGTTATATCCCTACTGGTGACATTTCTATCGACGACCTCATCCCGCAGGATCACCAGCAGGCCATTCTTCGTGCCATCCGCATGGCAGGCTCCGATGCCAACACCACAGCTATCAAAACCCTTTGCCCGCCAGACATTACCTACGAAGAAGTCCGTCTGATGTTGGAGGCAATGAAGTGAACATAAAACAAGCCGTCGGGTATCTGTCCCTCTATCCATAGGACACTACTCGGCGGCTTATTTGTTAGAGTTTCAATTTTATTGGATTAACACTTAGATTGATAAGTATGTCGATGCAAAGATACATTGTTTTCAGACTATTTGCAATAGGGCTTTGGAGATTGACACGCTCACAAATTGTAAGTGTTTGAATTTCAGGCCGTTTGTTTTTATATGCGGACATTTTTGACACATGGGTGATTTGGCAGTTTCAAAAAATATCTGTACCTTTGTACGCAAAATGAAGAGATTGCTGACTATCCTAACAACTGCTGCATGCTTGTTTTGTGCTTGTCAGACAGCAGAAACAACATCGCCCACGTCTGCGTCGAGCGACAGTACGGATAGTGCTGCCATCTATCAAGACATGGCCTATCAGGCTATGTTTGCCAATTCTTTAGGAAAAGCGGAAAATTATGCCTATCGGGCATATTTGCTAAGCAATGATTCCACGATGCAGAATGGGACGGTGGCTTTGCTCTGCTATATTTACTATCAAGAAGGTAAACAAGAGCAAATGCAACTGTTGATGCAGACCATTGCGCCAGAGGCCTATGTGAATGTGATGAATGTGCAATTGCAGGTGGGGCAGGTGAATGCAAGCAGAGACCGCCAATTCTATATTATCATCATCATCCTGCTACTATTGTTTTCCGGCGCTGTCTGCTACTGGTACATCCGAAGGATGCGGGCGCTATCTGCGGTATACCAACAGCGTATCGACAACGTGCGACAAGAACTGCTTAGCAGAGAATCAGGCATTCCTGCAGCCAACGCCCTTCCCATAGAAGAAACCAAGAAAGGCATCGATGTGCTCTTTGCCATCATCAACGACCAGAACATCAGTCAGATGGGCAAGCAGGAAGAACAGGCGGTGCTCAAAACGCTCCCAATAGTCGATTCCACCCTTGCCGCCTTGTTAAACCAAGCCTCTTCGCCCCTAACACCCAAAGAGACTTTCTTCTGCATCATGGAGTATTACGGCAAGAACGATCGACAAAAGGCCCGTTCCTTCTGTTGTTCAGAACAAGCCATCCGCAGCACTAAGAGCCGCCTCAACAAGAAGATAGACCTCGCTATCCTGCGTTCAGCTTAGTGGTAGTATCATTTTATGCGGAAAGTGATAGGAATCGCATATCTTGTTCGGACTCGTTCGCCATTCAGCGAACCAGGAATCCATTTCGGCATTGCACTAACTACACGTAGAGCCTCTTTGTCAAAAGCAGGATCAACGCTCTTTACGACTTTGGTTTCTGAAATACTGCCATCCTTTTCCACAACGAATGTGACCACCACTCGTCCTTGTGCACAAGTTTCTTCCATTTCATCGGAGTAATGGATGTTCGCAGCCAGATAATCCATCAAGGCTTTTTGCCCACCAGGAAACATGGGCATCTGGCCAATAGCACAACAAAATAATTTGGTTTCATTCCTTTGCTCCATCTGAACTGGTGGCACAAGTAGTTCTGCGTCTTTTGCACAACCCGACAGCGCAGAGAGCCCTGCCGAAATGCCAATAATGGTCACAGCCTTAGCTACCTGCATACGGATAGTCTTCAGCACATTGCAAATTGATTTACCTCTTGTCATAATTCAAATTTTTATTGGTTCTGATGTTGCAAAGGTACAACATAAAAAGTCCGATGTCAAGAGGTATCACGCGATTGACACTAATCGAAATGTTATATTATTGATTATCAGTGGCTTATGTTTGTTGAGCGCTTGAAATTGACACACATCGACATCATATCCGCCTGATGTTAGAAACCATGAAGTGACTTTGTCCGTCCCTACGGACTATGAGTTCGCTGCCTACGGACTGAGAGTCTGAAGCCTTCGGACTCAGAGTTTGCATTAGGCTGACTAAAAGCAAAGTTTAGTCGGAGTAAACTCATGGTTTAGTCGTAGTAATCGAAAATGTCCCTCACTCCCTAACGTCAAAGCCCTCAAACGCCGATGTGTAAAGGGCTGAAGGCACGTTAGGGACATTCATTCTCCCTAACGTCTCCCTCACTTTTTCACTTCGAGCCCTCACGCCTGTTTGCGATGTGAGCGAATGTGACCAAAAATGTTAGGGTAATGTTAGGGACATTCGTTTCTCCCTAACGTCGTCAAACGCCCTGTACAAAGGCATTCCAAGCAAAAACGTTAGGGTGTGAGGGACATTTTTGAATCGTAACGTTCGCGCCTCATTCCACCAGCCTTGCAGGAGAGGATTCGTTGATCACAGGGTCGGTTTTTGTGATCATTTTTTCATCATGTTATGTCTACCGAGCTATGGATCATCGGGACGGTTCTGGTGATTCATTTCTTTACATAATTCCATTACATTCCTACGAATTCCAACGTATTCCGCTTGATGACGAGCGGGTAGCGTTCGATTATGTGATCATCGCAAATTTTGCAAATAATTCTGAATAATCGAACAAGGTAACGGAAAAAGTTGTATCTTTGTTGCCAACTTAATACTGAAGCGTATGAAAGAGAATAGGATTATTGCATCGGCCCTTATTGCTGTGGGTATCTTGTGTATGGGGTGGTTTATCAAGGCTGGCATCGATAATTTTGCCAACAAGGACCGCAAGGTAACCGTAAAAGGTTTGGCAGAGCGCGAAGTGCCTGCTGACAAGGTGACATGGAGCATCGGCACAAAGGTCACTGGAAATGACCTACCCATGCTTTACGAGAACATCAATTATCAGACAGACAAGATTAAAAGGTTCTTGAAACAGAACGGACTTGACGAGAAGGAAATCACGGTGAATCCTCCAACGATCAGCGACCTGGAAGCTCGCGAGTGGGGTGACAATCAGAAGAATTTCCGATATATCGTCAACACGACAATTACAGTAGCTACCAATAAGGTAACTGAGGTGAACAAAGCCATTTTCAAGCAAGCAGAACTGCTGAAGCAGGGCGTTGCCATCGACAGCAGCAACCCTCAGTATGAATATGCCTCGTTCCAGCAGATGAAGCCTGAGATGATGGCCGAAGCTATCAAGAACGCCCAGAAGACGGCTGAACAGTTCGCAGAGGCCAGCGAGTCGGACTTAGGCCCAATACAGACAGCCGGCCAGGGACAGTTTGAAATAGAAGATCGCGACCAAAACACCCCATACATCAAGAAACTGCGCGTAGTGACCACCATCACCTACTCGCTAAAGGACTGAAACGCTGAACGTTCAGGTTTCAATCTGGCCATTCTTCAAATTCCAGTTCCAACTCTATCCAGCGAGGCTGCTCTTGGTCGTTAGTTTCCTGACTACCTGGATTCGAAACGCCGAGGCCGAGGAGGCGAATGGGGTGGGAATGGAACTCGACGCTGTGCATCAGCTGTTTGGCCAAGGGCAGAATGTCGTCCTTGGTACGAAGAATATGGTCGACGGTGATGGAGCGGGTGATTTGCTGGAAATCTAAGAACTTAACCTTGAGTGTCAGCGTTCGCCCTTCGAAGCCATTCTTCTCGATACGTCGGACGAGTTCCAGGACGGTCTGATAAAGGTGGATGATGACATCGGCATTCTGATTGATATCCTTTTCGAAAGTCTGCTCGCAACTTACCGACTTTCGCTCCCACTCAGAGATGACAGGACGGTTGTCGATGCCGTTGGCAAAGTCGTGGAACACGTTGCCCATCTTGCCAAACTCCTGCGTCAGACGGGTGAGCGATACCTGACGGAGGTCGGCTCCCGTAAAGATGCCCATGCGATGCATCTTCTCAGCTGTCTTATGTCCAATGCCCCAAATCTTCTCTATCTGCAGCTGGGCAATGAAGTCGAGTGCTTTGTCAGGATGAATCACCGTCAGCCCGTCAGGTTTGCGCCAATCGGAGGCTATCTTGGCCAGGAACTTGCAATAGCTGACACCAGCCGATGCCGTCAGCCCCGTCGTTTCCTTGATACGTTGTTTGATTTCACGGGCGATGTCAACACCTAACTCGACGCCCCGTTTGTTGTCCGTCACATCGAGGAAAGCCTCATCGAGCGAGATGGGTTCGATGAGGTCGGTATAGTCGTGGAAAATCTCATGCAATTGTTGCGACACCTCTTTATATCTCTGGAAGTGCGGCTCAACGATGATGAGTTGTGGACACAGGCGCTTGGCTACCTGAATGGACTGTGCAGAGTGGACACCAAAGCGGCGGGCCTCGTAGCTGGCTGTAGACACGACGCCACGCTCAGCATCGTGGCCCACAGCAATGGGCTTACCCTTCAGTTCTGGATGGTCGCGCTGTTCGACAGCAGCGAAGAACTGATCCATGTCCACATGAATAATCTTCCTCAGGCTACTTTAATTTATTGAGATCAATCTGTTTATAGACTATGCGCTGGCGACGCCAGGTATAGACGCAATGCAGCGTGCCGTCCTTGCCTTGAATGATGGCAGGATAGCTGTACTGGTCGATGGGCGAGTCCTCGAGGGTGAGGGTATGGTGCCAGTTCGTGCCATCGTCGCTGAGTGCGATAGAACAAGGCGTTCGAGGGCCTTTCTTCGTCAACGGTAGTGTCTCGAAGTTGTTGTAGATCAGCGCATGACGACCATCCTGTAACGTGACGGCATCCGTACCACTTTGGTTGTTCTCAATATCGAGCAGAGTGACCGGTGTCCACGTGTCGCCATTATCCGACGAGAACGATGTGGCGATATGGGCATTGTGCGTACGCATCGTGACCTGCAGGCGACCATCCTTCAACTTCAGTATTGAGGGCTGGATGCAGTCGATAGGGTGCATCTTGTTATCGTCGGTCTTGATGGCCTCCGTACTTTCAACGGGAATGTACTTCCACTGTTTAGTCTTCAGGTCGTAGATTTCCATGTGGAAGCGCCAACCATCATTCTCTGTCGATGAGGGACATAGCAAGCGTCCGTTAATAAGCTCGGGCTTGTTCTTGATGGGGCCGAGGATGGCGACTTGCTTACCCGAGGGAGAGCCGTCGGGCATAGTGGCATAGCCTAGAGGCTCCTTCTTGCTCCATGTGCGGCCTCCGTCTTTCGACTTTGTAAGCCAGCCAGTCCAGTCGCCCACCGTAGTGCCTATCTTGAAGAAGAGCCACAATTCGCCATTGGGCATCTCGAAGAGTACGGGGTTCCAACAAGACTTGCGCTTCAATCTGTCGGAGACATTCTTCAGACGCGTGGTCTTTGTGATATAATCGTAGGAGTCTGGTGTCTTGATGGGTCCAGCTGTAGCAGGAGTAGTATCGTCCTTGAGACCAGAAAGCCCCATGTATTTGGCATTGGGGTCGTCGAGACTCAGTACACCATCAGCAGCGAGGATGGGTTTGCTCCATTCGTTGCTACCTTTCTTTTTGATATTCACCCAGATGCAAACATCAGGGTCGCGTTCGTGGGTGCCTCCGAAGTAGCCTGCTACGAGGTCACCATTCTTCAGTTCTACGATGGTCGAAGCATGAGCTTCAGGGAAATAGGTATGCTCGTAGAGGAACTGATCCTTCATGATGGCAGGATGACCAGTAGGAATATCAACGCTGAAATGATAGCTACCAGAACCAATGGTCTTCGTCTCACCATTGGGCAGGCAGACGTCGGCAGAAGTATTGCAGGGGATGGTAATGTCCCATTCAAGGTGTTGCAGGTTCTTCTTCCAATGGCTCTTGATGGTGCCGTAGGGCGAGTCGTAGCTGACGTTAGCCCATTCGCAGTCCTGAATGTCGAAGGCAGGGCGGAGGACGATGTGCTTGTAGCCCGCAGGAGAACCTGCGGCAGTGGTGGCTGCCTGACGTATGCCGCCAAGGTATTGGTATGCCCATGTGAGGAGGTCGCCCAGTAGCATAACGTGGTTGCCGCTATTCATCTTGGGAGAAGCCTTGTCGCCATTCCATAGTTCCCAAATGGTAGTGGCTCCGTTTTCTGCCATATACCCCCATGAGGGATATGTCTTGTTGGTAGCCAGACGATAGGCTACATCAGAGAAACCGTTGTCGCTGAGACCCCGCATGAGCCACGAGATGCCGATGACACCACACGATACATGGTGCTTGTTCTGAATGCAGATGTTTTCTACTACGTTCTTGATAACGTCATCTTTACAGTCATCCGGTACGATGCCAATCGCCAAAGGCAGGATATTGGCCGTTACGGTGTTGTTGCCATAGAATACGCTATCAGGATAGAGCACATGGCCTGGACGTAGTGATGTGCCGCGCTTGATGGTGAGGAATTGCTTGTTAAAGGCTTCCGTCATCTGTTCACGGATGGGCTTCCAATACTCAGCCTCACAACCCCACTGCTCCATTAACTGCATGGTGCGGATAATGTAGGCTGTAGAGATGAGCGTCACGTCCGTCTTGCGAGCTGGGTCTTCCGAGTGGATGAGTTCCAACTTTTCGGGTGGTACACACCAGTCGGCATACTTTCCACAATGGATAATGCCGTCTTTGCTATGTTCCTCGATGATGTGTTGTACCCACTTCTTGATATGGGGATAACTGCGCTCGATGGCCTCACGATTGCCATACTGTCGCCACAGCATATCACACGAGAAAGGCAATGCTGCCGCCCATGCAACATCGTCTGAGTAGTAGTTCCAAAATGCAGGAGCCACATCAGGGATGCAACCATCTGTACGCTGTGCTTCGCAGATGTCGCGCATCCACTTGGTGTAGAGCCGTTCGTTGTTGAAAAGAAACGATTCACCCAACGATCCCATCGTACGATCACCCAACCAAGGCTGGCGTTCGTCACGTTGTGGACAATCAACTGGCATACCTTTGTAGTTATCCAAAACGCCCCACCAGGCATTACGCATGACCTTGTTCAAAATGGTGTCCGAGCACTCAAACTGTCCCGTCGACGTCATTTCGTCAGCCACTACTTCTGCCACAAAATCTTCCTTTTTTGCATTCTTCAGGCCAATAACTTCGGCATACTTAAAGCCATGATAGACAAACGTAGGCGTCCACCAACGGCCCTCTATACCTTCGTCCCCATTGCAGACATAGATATCTGTCGATTGGGCGTTGCGGAAGTTGTCGCGAAAGAGAGTGCCATCAGCATTGAGTTTCTCGGCATAGACAATACGAATGGTGTCACCCTTTTGTCCACGTACTTTAACCTTCAACCAACCAGCAATGTTCTGGCCTATATCAATTCTAGAGGTGAGAGGTGAGAAGTGAGATGTGAGAGGTTTGATTTGCTGCAGCACCTTCATGCCTGGCGTCATCTGACTGCGCAGATAGGCATGTGGGATATCTGCACGCTCAACCTTGAGCCATTTGGAGTCGTTGAAACCGACCTCGCTCCAACCCACCATTTCCTTGCGGGCATCGTATTCTTCACCATCATATTCATTATTGGCACGGATGGGACCATTGGCTGTCACCTTCCAACCCTTATCATCCGTTTGCAGGCGTTGAGTGGTTCCATCAGTATATTCAACAATAACGTTGATGCGGCACTTGGGATAACCAAAGGTGTGAATCTTATATGGCTTGTGCTGTTGCATCGGGAACAAACGACCATTGCCCAAAATGATACCCAGACAGATGTGTGATTTGAGGTTTGAGGTTTGAGATTTGAGATTTGAGGTTACGTCGTAAGTATTGTAATAGATGGTCTTGCGATAGTCGGAAGGAACGGGTTGCAGCACGCCATCGCCCATACGCTGTCCATTGACGTAGAACTCGTGGAGACCGATGCCAGCTACATAGGCCGTAGCCCGCTTTACCTCCTTATCCTTCAACTGAAACTCCTTACGCAGATAGCGGGCAGCCATGCGGGTATGGAAGCCACGTTCCTCACCAGGTAACAACTGTTCCAAACCAATCCAATAACCGCTCCACTTTCCTTCATTCAACAGCCCAATGCTGAAGTGCTGAGGCTCGCTCCATGCTGTCTCCCCCTTATTGGTAAACACTTTGACCTTCCAGGTGCAGAAGGTACCGCTCTTCAGCTGCTCACCAGCATATGGTATCCATAGCTGTTCATCAGATGCTACCTTGCCAGAATTCCATAGCTCACCTTTGTCACCACTGACGACGATTTGATAGGCTGTCTGCTTAACGTCTTGTTGGTTGCTTGTTATCAACCAAGAAAAACGTGGTTTATCCATATCAATGCCCAGAGGGTTTGTAAGGTTCTCAACCTTAAGGCAACTTACGCTCACCTCAGGCTTTGCCTCTTTTTTCTTCTTGGCTATGCCCATCAGCGGTACCATAGCCAGCAATATGATAAGAAGTTTTTTCATTTTATTCGTTTAAGTCGCGTTCCTTAGCCTTGTAGCCATCGGGTGATAGCTCTGTCTGGTCTTTCTTCAGATAGTCTTTTGTGCTGTCGATGACAATGAGTACGCCATCCTCTACGCGAGCTGACTGAGGATGATAGCGGAAGGTGAGGGCCTTTGAGTCGTATTCACCCAGATACTTCAACTTACCTGTAGCTGCAGTCATCCACCACACATTCTTCTTCGCTCCACTAATCTTGGTCAGGTCGAGCCTCATATTGTTATTGTTGTAGTTATAGACAAGCAAATAGTCATTGCCGCGAGTGGCAATGAGGCGGTTGTACTTTTCACCATTCTCGAGAATAACACTCTGGTCAGGGATGCGCTCGAAGTAAGGGAACGACAGAATGAGGCGCTTCAGATATTGCATTTGCGAAAAGCCAGGGTCTTTCAGCCCCTGATACCACGTCTTAACATCGCCAGCATCGCCATAGCTCGTTGGATAGCCGGGCTTCAGCATCTGCATGATGGCGTTATGGCCATAGGTGTGACCACAGCTACCTGCAAATACGCTCCAGTAGGCATACCGACGCACGTCGTAGTCCTGCCAGCGGGCTTCGTTAGCGTCGTGCAAGCCCATGGGAATATCCTCGTATGAAGGCTCTGCATCGAGCACAGGCTTGATGGGGTTGTACTTCCACGTTGAGTCGACATACATCCAGTTGTCCTCCTCAGTGTTGTCTGGGATGGGGTAGTCGGCGTTGCCCATGCGCTGTCCGTAGCGACGATGCCCACTTTGGAAAGTATGAAAGTCCATCCAGTCAGCCTTACTCCACCACTTAGCTGACGTGTAACGTCCACGCGGATGATAGGTCATCAGGTGGCTCTTGTCTATCGATTTGATAGTAGTGGCCAGCGCCTCCCATACCTCAGGCTTGATGTCGCCCTGAATGTCGCCACCCATAAACCAGATGATGTTGGGCTTGTTCTTGTAGCGATTGGCAAGGAATGTGCCATACTTCTTGGCATCCTCCACACTCAGCTTGCCGTCCTTGACCAGTCCGCCCCATATGCACACCATACCGATGTAGATGCCGTGCTGGGCAGCCATATCGACAATGAAGTCCATATGATCCCAATAGCCGTAGACACCTTTTTTGTTGATATCCTTAAAGTTCCAGCCATCTATGTTCGACATTTGTCCATAGATGTTGATAGCAGGAACACCGTCGATGGTCTGCACTTGCACCACGTTGTATCCTGCCTTCGCACACGATTGTAAATACCATTCTGCTTCGGCCCTGTCAAGGCGTTCTGGCAACAGCCATCCTGTCTCGCCTTGCCAGAAGAAAGGCTGTCCATTATCAAACTGCAGATAACGCTGGTTATCCGATACCTTCAATTTTCCGTTGTCCCACGGTTTGCCTGCCTGTGCCGACACTGCCAGCAATGCAAGGCTTAATATCATCATTAGTTTCTTCATAGCTTGTATGCGCGTATATATAAATAAAGACTGACGAACTTGTAATTTGTCGTCAGTCTTATAGAATGTAATGCTATTAGGTATAGTCTTACAGCTGATATTCCAGCATTACCATCGAGTATGGCTCGAGGTCGATGTCAAACTTCTTCTTAGCCTTGATGGTCTCCTTTTGTGGAGCAATAGGCTGCTTGTCGTAGTTGTTCTCGTCGTTGGCCTTACCCTTGAGGACGGTCTTCACAGCCATCTTCTTGATGCCGAAACGGCTCAGGTTCACTTCGAACTCTTTCTCCTTGTCCGATGCGTTCACCAATTTCACGTAGAGCTTGCGCGTCTTGACATTCAGCACCACGCTCTGTCCTTGCAACTTGCCACTCTCTTGACCTTCTGGAAGTCCCTGCCAGCGGGGAGCCTCGTCAGGATCATCAATCTTCACGCAGTCACCATAGTAATACTGGCCGCTCGACAGTCCGAACAACTGCTGCACATAGTAGCTGCAAGTGAGATAAGGACGCTCGTTGTCGAAGTAGATGAGGTCGGGATTCCAGTTGGTGTTGGTCTTCTTGGCGAAGAGAGGAGCATAAGAAGTCATGCTGACGATGTCGCCATTAGCCTCGACATGCAACAGATACAGACCTTCGGCCAGAGCATCGATGAGCTTCTTGTCCTTGGCAGCATATTCTCCCAAATAGACCTTTGTCTTGCGGTCGCGAGGATAATAGTTGTACTGGCGTGAAGAGAGGAAGTAGGCGTTGGGCTCGTAGTAGTGCTCGTCGATAATAGGCATAGCCGTTTCGTCGGCCAGTTTCCAACCGTTCTCAAAATCGGGATTGCTAGGATGAGAGCCAGGGCCTGCAGTACCAACAATGACAATCTCGGGATGAGCCTTTGTCACACGTTCGTAGATATACTTAAAGCGCTCGTTGAACTCAGGTGAGATCTTTTCCTCGTTACCAAGACCCAGATACTTCAGATTAAATGGTTTCGGATGACCGGCATCAGCACGCATCTTAGCCCACTTGTTGGTGGCGGGGTCGCCATTAGCCCATTCAATGAGATCGATAGCCTCAGCAACCCACTCGTCCATCTCACTCATAGGCACCACGTCCTGAGCCTGTGTGGGCCACATGTTCCAACCGCCATTAGCGCCCTGACAGCTGACACCGCAAGGCAGGATAGGCAGAGGCTGCATACCGAGGTCTTCACAGAACTGGAAATACTCAAAGTAACCAAGTCCCATGCTCTGATGATAGCCCCATGTGTTCTTCAGTCCACGACGTGTCTCCTTAGGACCAATAGTAGTCTTCCAACGATAGGTGTCCCAGAAGCCGTCGCCACCTCCGTGAACTACACATCCACCAGGGAAACGCATGAACTTAGGCTGCAGGTCGGCCAAAGCCTGAGCAAGATCTTTACGCAGACCGTGACCTTTGTAAGTATCCTGAGGCATCAGCGATACCATATCGATATCCATCACACCCTGGGTGAGCATTAAGATTTGTAACAACGCATTCTTGCTGTCAGCACTGGGAGTAAGCACAGCCTCGTATTTCTTCCAATTCTTGGCTTCAGCAGTGATGGTAGCCTCAGCAAGCAGTTTGGGATCCTTACCCCAACCCTGTGGTTCTACCAGAACGACTCGAACCTGCTTGGCTTTGTCCTGATTACGCAGGAATACGGAGAAATCGTATTGAGCACCAGCCTTCACGCTGATACCGTCGAAGCCATCGTTCTCAATACCATAGCCTTTCCAGCCCTTGTAGTCGTAATACTCTTTGACGCGTTCGGCAGTCAGTCGCATGTAAGTAGGATTGTTGGGATGAATACCGTTGTCCTTGCGAACCTCCAGCACACCCAGCGAGTGACCAGGACGTGCTACCTTCCATGATGTGCCGGCACCCCATCCGTCGCGCTCAGCAGAGCTGTATTCGAACGAGCCGTTCTCGATGAGCTCGGCATACAAACCGCCGTCAGCACTCGACGAGATGTCCTCGAAGAAGATACCAATCAATTCGTCACTGATAGCCTTGCCGCCTTTGGGGGCTTTCATGGGCTTCTGGGCATTGAGTCCCAGTGCTGCTGCCAACAGGATGGCAGCACATGTTGTTAGTCTTTTCATAAATGTGTAGTGGTCGTTTAAAATGATTTCTGTATGCAAAGATACATATTTATCTCTAAACCACCTCATGTAGAAAGCCAAATGCTACAAAAAGAAAACATTTTGCAACATTTCTGCTATTGTAACAGATAATCCTGACCAGCTTTCGTGGATAGCGTGTAGATGTCTTGCTCCTTGGTGTGTTTCAATCCCTTGCCTTTTAATGGGGTCATCGAACGCAGTTTGCAGACTCCTCCGTATCGTGAATGGATGACAGTCTTGGTAATTTGTCCGTCTTTCCAATCGATATCGATGACATAACCGCCACGAGCCACAAGTCCCTTCACGCTGCCGTTCTTCCAGACACCAGGCAATGCAGGCAACAGATGGATGTATCCGTCGTAGCTTTGCACCAGCATCTCTGCGATACCTGCCGTACAGCCGAAGTTACCATCAATCTGGAAAGGTGGATGGGCATCGAACATGTTGGGATATGTGCCTCCACGTTGTTTGATGGCACCAAAGATGAGGAAGGTGTCGGCAGTCAGCGTCAACTGGTCCTTGATGAGTTTGTAGGCATGCTCACCATCCAACAAACGGGCCCACGAACAGACCTTCCAACCCATCGACCAGCCAGTAGAGACGTCGCCTCGGGCCTCGAGGGATGTACGAGCGGCATTCCAGAGCTTAGGTGTACGGATAGGCGATATCTGATTTGATGGAAAGAGACCGTAGAGGTGTGAGAAATGGCGGTGGTCATCCTTGGGATCGTCTAAGTCGTTGAGCCACTCCTGCAACTGTCCCCAGCGACCGATTTGCATAGGGGGCAACTGTTTTAATTGAGAATTGATAATTGACAATTGAGAGTCATTGTCGCCCAAGATTTTAGCTGCTTCAAGGACATTGGTATACAGCTCAGTGATGATCTGGTTATCCATCGTTACACCGGCATCGAGAGGCGTTGGACGCCCTTTGCCTCCATGTTCAGGCGACTCACCAGGACACACCACAAGATATCCTTTTGTGGGATGCTTCACGAGAGTCTGCGTATAGAAGCGGGCTGCATCGAGCATGATGGGGTAATATTGACGAAGGAATACCTCATCACGCGTATATAGATAATGTTCCCACAAATGCCGACAGAGCCAGGCTGAGCCCATAGGCCAAAGGCCTGTCTGAGCACGGTCTACAGGGCCTGTAATGCGCCATTGGTCGGTGTTATGGTGTAATACCCAACCCTCAGCGCCATACATGTCGCGTGCCGTCTGCTTGCCCTGTTCGTAGATTTCTCGAATCAGTTTGAACAGTGGCTCGTTCATCTCCGTCAGGTTGCAAACCTCCGATGGCCAGTAGTTCATCTCGAGGTTGATGTTCGTGGTGTATTTCGAGTCCCAAGAAGGGAACATCTTTTCATTCCAGATGCCCTGCAGATTGGCTGGATTTATGTTGTCGGGCTGACTGCTGCAAATCAGCAGATAGCGTCCGAATTGGAAGTAGGTGGCGACGAGGTGATTATCTGGATCCTCAGGTGAACCAGAGGGAATAGTGGCGAAGCGCTCAATGCGCTTATTCATGGGCACATTGGCGTAGTGGTCCGGGCCCAAGTCGAGTTTCACGCGGTCGTAGTATTTCTGATAGGTTTGGGTATGCAGGGCTTTCAGCGCCTCATAACCCAGAGCCATTGCGCCATGCAGTCGTTCGCGTGATTGCAGGACTTCATCGCCCGTAATGTCCTTATAACTCTTGACGTTTGTACCAATAGCGATATATATTGTAGCTTCGTCGGCTCCTACCACGCTGATGTTTCCGTTCGAACCACTGACCTTACCGCCATTTGTCTGCACGGCCATCCGCCCCATGAAGCGCACCTTGCCCTTTAGTCCTTCGTGTTTGCTGGAAACACCTAAAAGAGTAGCCTCGTTGTCATCCATATTGATGAGTATATTTTCATGTGGCGACGTCATGTTGGCAGTAAACGTTATCTTACCTTTCTTGCTGGCAGTCAGGTGGATAGCTATTACCTGATGACCACCCAACGGTGCAATTGTCTCACGCTCATACTGCACACCATCCACCATATAGCGCACCACGCTTCGTGCATGCTCCAAGTCCAGCCAACGCTCATAGTCCTGATAATCAGCATGTCCGTGCATTGCGATATAGAGGTCGCCGAAAGGCTGATAGGGCATGCCCATGTTCTGACCTGCAGCATTGGGCATCACTTGTGCATTAGCCAGGTCCTGAGCCTCCTTATATTTCCCTTCGAAAATCAACTGACGCACCTTCGGCAGTGCCTCTTTGGCGTTGGGGTTGATGACATTATTGGGCTGACCTGCCCAAATAGTCTCCTCATTCAACTGAATATGCTCTACGGCAGGTGTACCAAACACCATACCGCCCATCACACCGTTGCCGATGGGCAGTGCCTGTGTCCAAGTCTGTGCGGGCTGGTCGTACCACAACCTGTGTTGGGCTACGACAAAGGCACAGTATACGGTGAAGAGGGATATAAGGACTATGCGTTTCATTTGTAGAGTGATTTCAGAGCGTCGTCTGGTTCTATGGTGATTTTACTTTCGTCCATCATTGAGCGGTCGAGACCGAAGACGTCGATGAAGAAGTCGTAGACGGCCTGGCGCTTGTTTTCCTTGAAGTCGTGGCGTTCGTTGGGCAGATGCACGTTGCGCACCTTATCCTTGGCGTCGTAGAAGCCATAGATGCGCTGCAGGTAGGGGAACTCGATGGTGGGGACTGAGGATGTCCAGTCGCCGCCATCGCTGACGATGAGCATCGGTTTGGGGGCCATCACTGCTGCCAGTTCTGGTTCACAGGTGCCTCCAGCTGCTAACTGAACGGGTTTGCCGCTCTCGCAGGGACATCCACCATCGAAATGCGAGGCCAGATGAACCACAGGGGCTGATGCTGTTACACGCTCGTCGAGCAAAGAAAGCAGGACTGTGTGAGTGCCACCACCTGAGCCGCCCATCACACCTACGCGCTCAGGGTCGATGTTCTTACGATTTTTTAGCATATAGTCGAGCAACACATAGCCACAGGCAGCCTGATAGACGTGGGCTCGGCTGGTATGATGCGCTTCAGCACCTACTTCTTTCTCGCTTTCGCCCCAACCATAGAGGTCGAAGTCAACACAGACAGCACCCATACGGGCCAGCGTCCCCAATCGTTGCTGCTCATCCTTACGATAACGATAGGGCCAATGACCGTCGGGGCAGATGATAAGAGGTTTGAGATTTGAGGTTTGAGATTTGAGATTTTTCTTCTTGCCTGCGAAACTATAGATGGTACCAAAGAGATGCTGCCCGGGTGTCAGTTCGATGCAGATATTCTGCGTGGTGTAGCCATCGTGCTTGCGTACCTTAGATAACATGGGTTTCAGCGTACACGAATCGAGGAAAGCATCGAGTTCCAACCTTTGGCGCACCTCACGGCGCAATGAGTCGCGACGGGCCTCCCACTGAGCCTTGTTATGATAGAGTGATGACAACCAGTCAAGCATCATTTTACCTTCCTGCTCATGTCGGCGTGGATATTCATACAGTTTAATCTTATAGGTGTTATTGTTCTGTTTCCACCAGTTCCAGTCGTAGTATTTGCAGATATTGTCGAGCGTCATCTCCAGCGAATAGGGGCGCACGCGGAAGTCGGCATACGGCATTCGCTTGCCCACGGTGTCGACGTTGGCATCGAACTTAAACCTGACGCCAAAGCGCTGGCTGATGTCGTTCATCAGGTCCGTTACACTACGTTCGTATCGCGTTTCAAAAGTCTGCGCCATAGCCATTGTCGATATGGCTAAAAGGACTGTTATCAGGAGTTTTCTCATTTTGTTTCTTAGTTGTTAATCTTTATAAAAAGACTGATGTTAGGCCGTTTTGTCGTCATAGTTATTATTTTTTTTCGTACCTTTGCGCTCAGAAACTAAACTTATTAGAACTATGAACAGATTATTATTGTTAGCAGTAATGGCTATAGCCATGAGTACTGTAAAAATGAATGCACAGTACAAGTATGCTTGGCAGAATCCGAAATTGCCGCGTACGGAACGTGTGGAAAGCTTGTTGGGTATGTTGACACCAGAGGAGAAGGTGGGACTGATGATGAACAAAAGCATCTCCATCGACCGTCTCGGCATTCCGTCGTACAACTGGTGGAACGAGGCATGTCATGGTGTGCGTCAGGGTGGCTATACCGTTTATCCACAGCCTATTGGTATGGCTGCGGCATTTAATGCGCAGCTGGTTTATGACGTATTCTCACAAGTATCAGACGAAGCACGAGCCAACTGGAATCGTACCGACCACAACGACCCAAAACTGTACAATGTGCCTATGGGCGTGACCTATTATCCGGGCAATCCTGAACTGACTTTCTGGTGTCCCAACGTCAACATCTTCCGCGATCCGAGATGGGGGCGTGGTCAGGAAACGTGTGGTGAAGACCCCTATCTGAATGCCGTTTTGGGTGTGCAGACCGTCTTGGGTATGCAGGGCAACAACGACCAGTACTTTAAAACACACGCTTGTGCAAAGCACTATGCTGTGCATAGCGGACCAGAGCCCCTACGCCACTCGATGAACGTAGAGCCCACTAACCGCGACCTTTGGGAGACCTATCTGCCTGCCTTCAAAGCGTTGGTTAAGAAAGGCAATGTGCGTGAGGTGATGTGCGCTTATCAGCGTTTCGAGGGCAAACCCTGTTGTACGAGCGACCGTCTGCTCATCGATATCCTGCGTAACAAGTGGGGCTACGATGCCATCGTCCTGACCGACTGCGATGCCATCAACAACTTCTATAACAAAGGTCAGCACGAAACGCATAAGGACCCATTGTCAGCTTCCGTCGATGCCGTCTTGAATGGCACAGATCTGGAGTGCGGTAAGGTATTTATGAGCTTGGTAGACGGTTTGAAGAAAGGCCTTATAAAGGAGAACGATCTGGATGAACATCTGCGTAAGACACTGCTGGGACGTTTCGAATTGGGAATGTTCGACCCCGTAGAGATGTTGCCTTGGGCAAACCTCGGTCCAGAGGTTATCAGTAGCGAGAAGAACGACGCGATGGCTACTCAAGCCGCCCGTGAATCGATGGTACTGCTTGAGAACAAGCAGGTGGCAGGCTCTCAGAAAGCGGTTCTTCCGCTTTCAAAGGACATCAAGACCTTGGCTGTATTGGGTCCCAATGCTGATGATATCGAACTGCTAAACGGTAACTATGGCGGCACACCAACCAAGGAACATCAGCACTCATTGCTAGAGGGTATCAAGGCTGCAGTGCCTGGTGTGAAAATTATCTATCAGAAGGCGTGTGAATTGAATGACGAGTACGAGACAATCCACCACTTGCAGGACTTTAATGGTGGTAAGGGGGCTCTCGTTGAATTCTACAATAATAAGGAGCTGAGTGGCGAACCTGCAAAGACTGCTTACTACAACGAGCTGAACTTCTCAACCTTTGGCGCCTGGGGCTTTGCTCAGGGGGTCAATCGTGACACGCTCTCCGTTCGTGTCAGCGGACAATATAAGGCTACGTTCACTGGCGAGATGAAGTATACGCTAATGACTGATAACGGCTATGTTCTGAAGGTGAACGGCGAGGTAGTAGAAGATGCCAAACCCATGGCCCGTCGTGGCTTCGGATTTGGTTTCGGACGCAAGCCTGAATATAAGTCGTTTGCTGTTGAAGCAGGCCAGACTTACGATATTGTCATTGAATACAAGCATGGCAATGGTCAGTTTGCGATGTTGCGTGGTGATGTCTGCGAACGTAAACTGGTCGACTTCACCAATTTGGCCAACGAGGTACGCAATGCCGATGCCATCATCATCATAGGTGGTATCTCTGCTCGTATGGAGGGCGAGGGTGGTGACAAGCAGGACATCGAACTGCCGAAGGTGCAGCAGATGTTGGTCAAGGCTATGCACCAGACGGGTCGCCCCGTCGTCTTTGTCAACTGCTCAGGTTCGGCTATTGCTTTCGGTAGCGTAGAAGGACAGTACGATGCATTGCTTCAGGCGTGGTATCCTGGTCAGGGTGGTGCTAAGGCATTGGCTGATGTGTTGTTTGGCGATTACAATCCAGGTGGCAAGCTGCCTGTGACATTCTATCGCTCGAACAACGATTTGCCCGACTTCCTCGATTACTCGATGAAGAACCGCACCTATCGTTACTTCACAGGTGTGCCTCAGTATGCCTTCGGATATGGTCTGAGCTATACAACGTTCAATGTGGGTAAGGGTAAAATTTCCGGAAAGTCCGGAAAATTCTCTAAATCAGGCAAACCCCTCTGCACTTTGACCATCCCTGTCACCAATACTGGCGACCGCGAGGGTACTGAGACCGTTCAGATCTATGTGAAGCGATTGGATGATGCTGGTGCTCCCATTAAGGCGCTGAAAGGATTCCAGAAGCTTTCGTTGAAGCCAGGTGAAACAAAGAAGGCTGTGATTCCTCTCGATGGCGAGGCCTTTGAGTATTACGACGAGATGATAGACGAACTTGCCGTAAAGCCTGGTCGTTACCAGATACTCTACGGCAAGTCATCAAGGGATGAAGACCTCAAGTCTTTCGATTTTACGGTGAAATGAGTTAAGAGTAAGAAGTATTCTCTTACCTCTCACCTCTTATTTATATATTGGTCCAAAGTTGGCGCAGGCACGATAGTCGGCGCCTTCTTTGTCCATACCAAATGCGTTCCAAGCGGCAGGACGGAAGATGTCCTTATCAGCGATATTGTGCATGCAGACGGGGATGCGCAGCATAGCACATAGTGTGATGAGGTCGGCTCCAACATGTCCGTAACAGATGGCTCCGTGATTGGCTCCCCAGTTGTTCATGACTGAGTAGACATCCTTGAAGGCATCTTTCGTGGGATCCAGACGTGGGGCAAACCAAGTGGTAGGCCATGTGGGGTCGGTACGCTTGTCGAGTATATCATGCGTCTTGGGGTCGAGTTCTACCGTCCAACCCTCAGCCAATTGCAATACGGGTCCGAGTCCAGCTACGAGGTTCAAACGTAGCATGGTCATCGGCATGCCGCCACGAGTGACGAAGTGGCTTGAGTAGCCGCCTCCGCGGAAGTAGTCACGATCGGCAGGCATCCATGAGGTAGCCTTCAGACAGGCCTCTACATCATTGTTGTCCATCTCCCAGAAGTTCTTGATGGTGGGATTGCCATCCTTGTCGCTCATTGCACCAGTAGCATCCAACGTCGTAGCACCACTATTAATAAGATGTATGAAGCCATCAGCAGCCTGACCTTCGGGCTTCTTACCAGCGACACGTTCAACAGCCTCAGGACTCCAGTAGGTGCGGATATCTGAGAACATGACTCCCTTGTTGGTCAGCAGATGTCCGAAGAGCATTGACATACCGTTCAGGAAGTCGTTCTCCGTAGCCAGCGTATAGGCTTCACGAGGTCCGTTCCAGTCGAACGAAGTACACATCAGCGACTCAGGAAAGTCGAAGTTGGGCTTGTAGTCAGTCCATTGGCGCTGACCTTGTACACCAGCAGCAATAGCGTTGTGTCCGATAGCCTCTTCTTTATAACCCATTTCCAGCAGCTTTTCTGAGCCCTGCATCAGGTCACGGATAATCATCATCGTCTTCACGGTGAATTCCCAGTCCTCATCTTTCTCCTGACGGTTCTTGCCCTTGCCTTTACCGTTGAAGGTGGTCATAGGCACACCTGGGAAGAGAGGACGGTCCTCGTTGTAGTCGTGGCCTTCCTGAGGCTTGCAATACTTCTCAACCCATGCCATAGCCTTTGCAAACTCGTCCTTGTCATAGATGCCAAAGTCAACGCGACGTAATATCTCAACCAACGAAACGTATTCTGTACGCATGCCTAAATACTGCTGCAGGAAGTCGGCATTGACTATTGAACCAGCGATGCCCATACAGGTGTTGCCAAGCGACAGGTAGCTCTTGCCGCGCATAGTGGCTACAGCCTGAGCAGCACGGGCAAAACGAAGAATCTTTTCAGCTACATCCTCAGGAATCGTGTTGTCATTCAAATCCTGTACATCATGACCATAGATACCATAAGCGGGCAGACCTTTCTGAGCATGAGCGGCCAACACAGCAGCCAGATAAACGGCACCTGGACGCTCTGTTCCGTTGAAACCCCAGACAGCCTTAGGATACTGCGGATTCATGTCCATCGTCTCTGAGCCGTAGCACCAACACGACGTAACGGTAATCGTAGAGCCAACACCAGCGCGCTCGAACTGCTCGGCACAAGCAGCCGACTCGCCAACTCGACCTATCGTTGTGTTAGAAATCATACACTCAACGGGACTTCCGTCACCATTCTTCAGGTTGCTCTCAATCAGCTGTTTCACAGCCTTGGCCAGATTCATTGTCTTTTCTTCCAGCCCTTCACGGATACCGCCCTGACGACCATCAATCGTAGGACGAATACCAATTTTTGGATAGTTTGTCTTCATTCTTTTCTGTTATTGTTCTAGTGATTTACTATTATTCTTTCTCTAATGTTACGTTGCTCAGCGTCAGTTTGGCTGTCTTTTCGTCAATCTGTTGAGCTGTCTTCCTATAGCTGATGGTACAGTTGCTGATGTCGATATCGTGCACGCAATCCAATCCTAAAATACCAGAAGCTTTGATGCCTGTCTGTGCACCTCGGCATACTACATTTTTAATGTGGATATCTTGGAAATTTGGAGCCCAGCGGCGCTCTTCGTCTGTAAAGGTGGGCACAGCATTCTCGTCACTGCCTGCAGGACGGTCAACATAGTCGCATTGGAAGATGATGGCTTCTTGCAGGATATCGCTCATCACACAGTCTTGCACGTACAACTGTTCTGTCTTTCCTCCTCTGCTAAGTCCACTCTTAAAGCGCAGACCTGTATCAGTGCCTGAGAACCGGCAGTTGCGTACCACTACACGGCGTATGCCAGAGGCTGTCTCACTGCCCAAAACGAAGGCTCCATGAGCATGAAATACGGTACAGTGGTCAATGAGCACATCTTGCACACCACAGACGGGTGTCGATTTGCGTGGTTTACCACTTTTCATACAGAGACCATCATCACCTGCATCTACAGAGCTATTAACGATAAGAACCTGATGACAGTCGCTGATGTCGATGGCGTCGCCATTCTGTGCATTCCAAGGACAGCGCACTGTAATGCCGTCTATGACTACATTGACACAAAAGCAGGGGTGAACATGGAATTTGGGGGCGTTTTGGAAGGTTACGCCTTGCAGATATACACGCTCACAATCCAAAAGGCGCAGCAGGTCGTTGCGCATCTTCTCCTGAGCTTCAGCCGTCTCGCAAATGTCGGGCAGACCAGATTTCATCTGCCAAGGATACCATAGCTGACCATTCTGACGTTCAACGCCCCCCAACTGCTTAAACTGCTTCCATTCAGTATCGCTGACTTTGCTGCGCTTTACAGGACGCCATTGCTGTCCATTGCCGTCGATGATGCCACTGCCTGTGATGGCAATGTCGTGCTTCTTGCTAGCATAGATACAAGGCAGCACACGTTCACCTCCCCACTTTTTCTTGTTGGCTTCATCAGGCAGATAAAGACGCTTGTCAGGAGAGAAATAGATGATGGCTTCGTGATCCAAGTGCATTTTTACATTATTCTCTAATGCGATAGGTCCAGTGAGCCATACGCCAGCAGGTACCTCCAACCGACCACCTCCCTGATTCTTCAGTTTTGTGATAGCCTTCTTGAATGCATCCGTACATAACGTCCGTCCGTCACCCACAGCTCCAAAATCGGTCAGGACCACCGTTCGGTTAGGAATCTGCGCCACTTGTGCCTGTTTTACATCTACAGGCAATTGTTGGTAATATTTGCCGTAGTCTTCAGCTTGTATGGCCAAAGGACAAAACAATAGCAGTAGCACTGCCCACTTATGAAGTATTTTATTCATTATTAATATTATTAGTAGTTCCATGTATAAGGAAGGTTGCTAAAAAGCCTATAAGGAAGATAACGGTAGTACCCAGTACGATGGCTAGGTAGGGGTGTAGATGGATGCCAGGCAACGACCATACTTCGGCTAATGATATCCAAGCAATAACCAAGACACCTGCTATGCATCCCAAAAATGCTGCCAAACGGTTAATTTTCTGAGGTATACAACCTAGAAGGAAAAGTCCAAGCATGCCGCCTGAGAAGATGCTGCTGAGCGTCCACCATGCATCGATAATGCTCTCGACGCTCAACATTGCGATAGCTACGCAGACCCCAAGAATGCCCACGCCAAAACTGCTGAGGCGCACGATAGCCAACTCCAGTTTTTGGTGCTTGTGGTGGTCTTGCGGGTTGTGGTGTGTCAATCGGTCTTTCATGTTGCGAGCCTTCAGGAAGAATGGTCGCACGTAGTCTGTCAGGATAATCGTTGCAGCACTGGTAACGGATGTCGATACAGTACTCATACCGGCAGCAAAGATACTTGCAATGAGCAGGCCTCGCAAGCCTACGGGCAGACCGTTGACGATGAAGTAGGGAAATACGTAGTCGGGCTTGGACTGAATCTCAGCAGGTAGCGGGGCTACACCGGCCTGATAGTAGCTGTACAGGGCGCTTCCAATGAGGAAGAAAAGTGCCGAAACAGGAATAAAGAGATAGCCTCCGAAGAGTGCCGAGAACTTAGCGTCCTTGTCCGTCTTAGCTGCATGGTAGCGTTGTACGTAGTTCTGATCGATGCCATAGTTCTGCAGGTTGATGAAGATACCATAGATAAGGCATACCCAGAAGGTGCTTGTTGTCAGGTCGCTGGTGAAAGCACCCAATGAGAACTTATTGCCCATAGGACTATTTGCTGCAAGCTCAAAGGTCTGCATGGGACCCTCGGGCATAGAGAACATGAGAATGGCAAGGCACAACAGAGCTCCACCTATTAATATAATACCCTGTATGGCATCTGCCCAGATGACTGCTTTCAGCCCACCCATCATCGAATAGATAATGATGCCTATCGACGTCAGGATGATAACGGTGTGCATATTCCAGCCCATGAGAATGTACATAGGTACGGCCAGCAGATAGAGAATGGACCCCATGCGGGCAATCTGTGTTAGCAGATAGCAGGCGGAGGCATAGAGTCGTGCCCATGCACCAAACTTTTCTTCTAAAAACGTATAGGCCGATACGGAGCCGCTGTGACGATAGAATGGCACGAAATACTTAGCTGCAAAATAACTCGCAATGGGGATGGAGAGCGAGAAGACAAAGGCATTCCAGTCGGCAGCAAAGGCTTTGCCTGGATAGCCGATGTACGAAATGCTGCTAACGTAGGTGGCGAATATTGACATGCCTACCACCCAGCCAGGAATGGAGTGACCTGCCGACGTAAACTCGTCAGCAGAACTGCCCTTCTTAAAGAATGAGCAGCCAAATACCACCACGCCGAGTGTGAAGACGATGAAGACAATGAAATCAATCAGATGCATAGCTTACCGTTCTTGATGGGTAATGCTTCTAAGGCCTGACGTATTTTCTCACGTTCAGGAGCCTCAAACTTATAGAACGGCGAGGCCACGAAGTCGTCGTTGATGATGCCAAGAAGTGAAAGGGCACATTTTAATCCCTTGAGATAGCTTGAGCCGTGCTTGCCAACAGTATAGATAGAGGTGGATATCTGCATGATGAACTGTTGTAGTTCAAGAACACGTTCTATATTGTGGGCTTTTGCTGCCTCATACATGGCGACATAGAGTTCTGGGAACATGTTGGCACCACCATTGATGCCTCCCTGTGCACCTAACAGCACGCATTCACCAGTAATTTCCTCAGGACCAACCAACATGGCGAAGTCAGGACGATGCTGCATCTTGTACATCACACTCTGGAAATAGACGGCATTGGCCGAAGAGTCCTTGAAACCTACCACCTGCTCGTTTTCAGCTATACGCTTTACAGTATCAGGTGCAAAGCTTACCTTTACATGCGAGGGCATATTGTATAAGAACACGGGAAGGGGCAACTGTGGTACCAACTCTTCATAGAACTGTGCTAGTTCGGGCTGTCCTGTGGCGAAATAATAGGGTGGGGCTGAGACTACACCGTCGGCACCATAGTCGGCTGCCTTGCGAGCCAATCGGATGCTTTCTTCGATAGAAGTATCCGTAATACACGCCAACAAGGGCAGACGACCTTGGTTGATGCGGCACGACTCCTTAATCATCTGCTTGCGCACATCGTATGAGAGACTCTGCTCTTCACCTGTTGTACCCAGCACAAAGAGTCCATGTACGCCACCTTCGATGAGGTGTTCGATGAGACGTTCCAAACTCTCAACGTCCAGTGTTTCGTTGTTCTTAAGTGGTGTTACCAGTGGGGGAATAATGCCGCTTAGCGGTCTTTTGAATGTAGTTTCCATCTTCTTTTCTTTTGATTTGTTACTTTTTTGTAAGACGAATGGCAATTTATTTTGTCATCTGAAAAAATATCTCTACCTTTGCACCCTAGAAACAAACTACTGCACAATATGAAGATGAATATGAAACAATGGGTGGCCAGCATCATTGAACGGAAAGATGTTACAGCAGTGCCCGTCATGACGCACCCAGGTATTGAAATGAACGGTAATACTGTACGTGAAGCTGTCAGCAACGGACGAATACATGCTGAGGCAGTAGAACGGCTGGCGAAGGCGTATTCTGCTGTTGCGGCCTGCACCATTATGGATCTGACAACGGAAGCAGAGGCCTTTGGTGCTGAAATTGCCTTTTCGGATGAAGCTGTGCCTGCAGTTTCGGGTCACATGCTCACCAATGTTGAAAGTATCCATCAGTTGCAGATTCCATCGCTCTCTGTAGGACGTATCCCGCAATATCTGAAAGCAAACCTGTTAGCAGCCCGTGAGGTGAACGACCGTCCACTGTTTGCAGGGTGTATCGGACCTTTTTCGTTGGTAGGACGACTTTACGATATGTCTGGTATTATGATGCTGATTTATGAGAATCCTGATGCAGCCCATACGCTATTGGCAAAATGTACTCAGTTTATCGAGAAATATTGTCAAGCACTGAAACAGACGGGAGCTGACGGCGTAGTGATGGCTGAGCCAGCAGCAGGCCTGATGTCGAATGACGACTGTCAGGAATTCTCGTCTGCATATGTGAAATATATTGTGGATAAGGTGCAGGACGAGCACTTTATCGTCGTTCTGCATAATTGCGGCAATACAGGCCAGTGCACAAAGGCGATGGTTTCGACTGGTGCGGCTGCCTACCATTTTGGCAATAAATGCCAGATGGAAGAGGTTATCAAGGATGTGCCCCCAACGGCATTGGCTATGGGCAATATCGACCCCGTCAGTGTGTTCAAAGATGGTACTCCTGAACAGATGCACCAGACGGTGCTTGACTTGCTGGACAAAATGAAAGATTATCCAAACTTCGTGCTTTCTAGTGGGTGCGACACTCCTCCCCATACACCTGTTGAGAATGTTAATGCTTTCTTCGATGCTTTGAACGATTGGAATAAGTCGTGACACAAAAGACGTTGACTTACGATGACTTACAGATAACCCTTGCTGATGTGTATGAACAGATGGGCTATCACGATGTGGAGCCTGACGAGATGACTCAACAGGAGACGCAGGCTATTGTCGACGACGTGCGTAGCTGGCTCCGTCCGCAATGCTGCTTCTTGGTGGCTCGAGAACTGCCTACTTTCGATATGGGCAAGATTATCCTCCGACAGTTGCGAGGTTCAGAAGCCTATGCATTCTTTATCTGTACTGCTGGCGTGGAATACGAGGATTTTCAACAGCGTCTGAAGGCTGAGGACGATATGGTTCGTGTGTTTATTGCCGATGCACTGGGCTCTGTCATTGCCGAGAAATGTGCTGATGAAATGGAGAAAAGACTGCAACTAAGCATCGATAAGTTGGGTTGGACACATACAAACCGCTTTTCGCCTGGCTATTGTGGTTGGCATGTCAGCGAACAGCAAAAACTCTTCCCGTTATTCGAAGGACACACTTGTGGCGTCACATTGACGGACTCTTCACTCATGGTTCCTATTAAGAGCGTCAGTGGCATCATCGGGGTAGGAAAAAATGTCCGCAGACTTGACTATACCTGCGGACTATGTACATTTGAAAAATGCTATAAGAGAAAACTAAAGCTTGCCAAGTAGTTGCTTAGCTACGGTAACAGCCGAATTAGCATTATCACTATAGCCGTCGGCACCTATCTCGTCAGCAAAGCCTTGTGTCACAGGAGCTCCACCAACCATCACCTTGACCTGATCGCGAATACCCGCCTTTTCTAAGGCATCAATAACCTCTTTCATATACCCCATCGTAGTAGTCAGCAGGGCACTCATACAAAGAATGTCTGGTTGGTTCTCTTTGATGGCCTGAATAAAAGTATCGGCAGAAACATCAATACCAATGTTGACAACTTCAAAACCACAGCCTTCCAACATCGATGCCACAAGGTTCTTACCAATGTCGTGCAAGTCGCCCTTCACGGTACCTATCACTACCTTGCCCAATGAAGTAGAGGCTGCACCAGCGAGCATGGGTTTCAGCAATTCAAGGGCAGACTTCATGGCGCGACCAGCCATCAGCAATTGAGGAACAAAAGCCTGACCATCTTGGAACCGTTGTCCCACTTCGCTCATGGCACGAATCATCTGACCATTGATGAGGTCTTGGGGGGCAATGCCCTCTGCGATAGCATCCCTTGTTGCTGTAGCAGCATCTTCACTCTTGCCATTCAGGATGGCCTTGAAGAGGCGCTCGGCAGAATCATCAACATCCGTCTTGTCTTCAATTTTTATCTCAATTCCAGGTATGGAACTTGTATCGGGAAGATAAACTACGGGAACGAGTACTCCAGCTTTCAGGGGTGACAGGAAAATTCCTGGAACGGGTTCTACCGCTTTGGCCAATAGGCGGATATGGGCATCTGTCGTACCACAACATCCCCCAATGATGTTCAGACAATGATTTTCCAATAGCGGCCAGACACCAGCCAACAGACTCTCAGGAGTCTTGTTATAGTTGCCGTTACCATCGGGCATGCCAGCATTGGGATAGAGGCTTACCCTAGTGCCAAAATGTGTCAAGCGGCAAACAAGGGAAACCATCTGAGCAACGTCGCTCACGCAATTAATTCCTACAGAGAAGAAATCTTCTTTATTCAATGACTGAAGGAACTCACAAATGTCCTGTCCCAACATATTGTGCCCATCAGGCGTGGATACGCTAAAACTCAGCATGACAGGTAGTTGTGGAGCAATGCGCTTGCCTTCTTCGATGGCGATGCGAGCATTCTCTACGTCGAAGATAGTTTCAATAAGCAGAGCATCAACCCCTCCGTCAACGAGTGCCTGTATCTGTTCGGCATAGGCTTCGCGTAACAGTTCTTTGCTGAGAGGCTCACCACTAGTGGCCACTGATGTCGTACGGCTTGTTGGACCAATGCTTCCTACTACATATCTGGGTTTGTCGGAAGTGGAGAATTCATCTGCACACTGACGCGCTATCTTGACAGCTGCAAGATTGATGTCACGACAATGTTCTGCTAACCCGTAGTCACCCATAGATATGCGCTGTGCATTGAAAGTGTTTGTCTCAATGATGTCTGCTCCTGCCTCAAGGTATTTGCGGTGTATGTCGCGGATAATAAAGGGAGCTGTGAGCGACAGTATGTCGTTGCATCCCTTCAACTCTTTTGTATGGCTGGCAAAACGGGCTCCACGGAAATCTTCCTCACGGAGGTGATACTGCTGAATCATTGTGCCCATTGCACCATCGAGCACGAGAACCTTGTTTAAATGAGAGGTGAGAGGTGAGAGATGAGAGATTTGATGACTCAGTTCCCCGTTCTCTACTCTCTTGATGATTTCCTCGACTTCAAGGTCTGCCTCGTCTTTTAAGTCGGACGGATGCAGATTGCGGTTAGTCTTGAAGTCATCCACTACTTTCATCGCCTGTTCTACCTCGTGTTTATTGTGGAAATTCATCTCGATATGGACACCATCGCCTCCGATGTTGTCGAGCAGGGGTCTTAGTTCATCGAGGGTTACCCAACAAGCCATGATGCTCTTGCCGCCAGCAATGATCTTTTTGTATAGGTCGTACCACTTAGGACTTCCACCCTGTGGCTCTCCTACGCCAGGCGTCCACTGAATGGCATTCAGCTCCTTAATTTCCAGCAGAGCGTCTAAATGGTGCATGGCTCCCACGCCATCCAAATGATAGAGTGTGTAGTCAATCTTCTGGCATTGTTCGCGGATGAAAGGCTGAACAAAACGGCGATAGTCATCGACACTGATCATCGTCGAAATATCGCTCTGCAACTTCGACATCTTGCCAGGAGCCCAACTGGAGAAATAGCAGAAAGCCATCTCGTCTCCCTCGCGAATAATGTCGTAGAGCTCGTCGAACACACGGAAATAGATGTCGTTGATCTGTTGCATTTGGTGCTCCAGGATTTCCGGCTGCATGACAGTATCGAGTAGCACTTTATCCGTGCCCTTAATAGCTGCAAGTACATCGAGACCTTCCATCAAGTCAGGCATGCCCACGTAATAGTGGCCTTGTGCCTTTTGTTTGCAGGCCTTGAGCAAATCCTTGTGCAACAACCAATTCGGATGCTCAGGATCAAACTTGATATCATCACTATAATTGGGATCAGGATGAATCCAGATGGTATCTTCGCCACCTTCGAACACACCTCCAAGGATTGCTGCAAGAGAACCTGGACCTAATTGGGTGTTGGCAACAGGCAGCATATCGGCCATCAATGACGAATGCGATACATACCAGTCCAAATATTCTGCACGCCATTCAGGGTCGAACCAGCGTTGGTCTAAGTTGCGATAAGGCTTGGGCTCTGGAATGTCAGCATGAGGTGTGACACCTTCCTGAAAGTGTTCCCACATGTTGAGCACAATACCCTTGTGGTTCCACCAGTCGATATAATGTTTCTTTGTTTCTTCAAGATTTCTTTTCCAAGTATTCATAGCGCTATTGCTTGTTTATCTTTTCTGTCAGTGTATGATGTCCTTCTGTTACGCTTTCAGCATGATCGGAGAATGGCATGTAGACATCGGCAAAGCCACCTTCTGGAATGTCAATGTCTAAGGTGAAAACGTCTTTTTTGATATGCCATTCAACTTTTACGATACCATGAGCACTCATCGTATAGCCTTTGCACCATTTGAGGTCGCCAACGGGGTGGGGGGCTATCTCTATGAGGTCGCCCTTACGCTGAATTCCTAGTAGGTCGGGGATGAGCAGATTCTCAATGTGTGCCATCATAAAGTGGTTCATGGAGGCTCCGTGGTTTGGATCCCATTGCTCTGTCAGTGTGGTCATACCTCGCTTAATCTGGTAACCATAGCCTGGTACTTCATAGTGGTTTAACATTTTGTAGAGCAGTTCACGCTGGTCGTTTTGTGCCAATACATTAAAGAGGTATCGATTGCCAATATCACCAGTCGTAAGCCTGTCACCATGAGCGTGAATATCATCAATGAGATGTTGAAGCACTGCTTTGTAGTCCTTTTCAGGAACGAGTTTCAGATAGAGAGGCAGAGCGAGAGAACATTGCGAACCAGTGCCATAGCTCTTGCGTTTGGCATTATAAAACTCCTTATTGAAAGCTTGTCTGATACTGTCAGCACGCAGGTTCAGCAGTGCTGCATCATCTTTATGACCAAGGTGCTTGGCTATTAGATAAAGATAGCAGGTCCATTGGTAATAGTGGGCAGTAGCCACTAGCGGAACAGGTGTGTTTTGTGAGAATCCTGCCCGTTTCGAACCATAGTCGTACCAGTCGCCTAATCCCATTTTCAAGATGTGGCAGGAGTCTTGGGTAGCAAGATAATCCAAATAACGCTTCATGGCAGAATAGTGCTGGCTGGCAAGCGACAAATCACCATAGTGTAACCAATACAGAGTAGGAAGGGCAATGATGGCGCCTCCCCATTCGGGTGACTCTTGGAACGGACGTGCCCACGAACCTGTAAACTGTGTATATTCTGGCGCAATTTCTGGCATCGAACCGTCTTCGTGCTGAGCATCCACAATATTCTGCATGGTTTGTTCTATCATGCTTTGTGCATCGTAATTGTAGACAAGTGCTTCTCCATTGAGCCAGTCTTGTTCAAGCCATCCTAGTTTCTCGCGGGCAGGACAGTCTGTCCATACTGCCTGCCAGTTGCTTCGGATTGCACGATCAATGATTTGATGGGTGTCGTTGAGTAAGGGGTTTGAACATTCAAATGAACCAATGCGTGGTGCACTGTTGTATATGAAACACGACTCGACCTTCTTAAGTACTTGAATATCGCCTTCCACTTGCAGGTAGCGATAGCTGTAATACGAGAATCGAGGGTGCCAGGTCTCTGTCTTGCCATCACCCTTCAGTGTGTAGGTATAATAATGTGGACGTCCTGTCTGCTTCTGATTAACCAGTCCTTCTGGAGTCAAAGTCTCTCCAGGAATGAGTTTAATTTGTTGCCTTGGCTTTCCTTTGACTGTGATTTCCGGATAGCCGGCCAGGTTTTGCCCCATGTCGAGAATAAGGATAGAATCCTTTCTAAGTGTCTTCTTCACAGGATAGCGCTCCATAATCTTTACGGGACGAGCTATCTGCAGGCGCAATATACCCTTGGGGGCTTGCTGTATGACTACAGGACGCCAGTTTTCTGCTTCGATATTGGCATCGTAATCTTCCCCACCGTAGATGCTGTTGAAGGTAATCGGGCTTTCTGTCCACTCCCAACGCTCATCGCTGATAAGTCGTTCGCGGGTGTTGTCATCGTAAGTGACATAAAGCAGGAAACAAAGTGTGGGAGGACCAAATGATATTTTAAGCTTATGATAGCGTCCGCCCTGTTCGTTATAGAATCCGTTGCCCAACAGAACTTTCACCTCGTTGTCATCTTCAGTGAGATGACTGGTTACGTCATAGACATTGAAGAATACTGTCTTATCGTAATCGCTCCAAGAGGGTGCAAATTCAGATGAACCTATTTTCTTGTTGTTGATGGTTAATTCATAAAAACCTAAACCGGCTATGCGCAGTTCTGCCTTAACAACAGGCTTAAGGGGTTTGAAGAAGTTGCGGAGAATAATGCTTCGTCGAGACAAAGGGTCTGCCTGTTCCCATGCTGTCTTGCTTTCCTTTAATACAGCCCCCTGGTAGATTCGCCCTTCTGGAATATGTGATTGTTGACGCGTGATGGCACCAATCCATTTGGCTCCACCAAAATAGTCTGTTTGTGCCGCCAGCGGTAGCACAAATCCTATCAGTAGCGCTATTATGATCTGTCTCATATCTACTATTAAGACGCACAGCCTGCCCGTTTTGTCATCAAGGTACGGCTTAAAATAGAGATAGGTGCCTGCTTAAAGGTCTTGACAACGGATGAAACTGGGTGAAAGGACGGAGGTAAAGTTCATTCGTCGTCGATGAACGTTAATTCACCGTCGATGAACGACAATTCAACGTCGATGAACGTTAATTCATTGACGACGATTTAACTTTTTAGTGTGCGATGCATCTCTTGCGCTTTATCGTGTCGTTTTTAATGCATTTTCGACGATGATTCTGCCCAATGTGTCGCGCTGACCTGCGAGTTTGCCGTCCACATAGATACGGAGGCCTTTGCCTGCATGATAGCGACTTCCGTTTTTGTCCCACACGATGGTAAGGTTATGACCATGATACAGCACGTTATCGAGACAGAAGTAATCCCATTTATCCTTTGGCAACAAGGGGTTGACCTCGATAGTATTGTCTTGGCGGGGACGCAAGCCACAAAGGCCCGTAATCATCAGGTCGTTGAAGGTAGAGTGATTATAATAACGCGAACGCTCCTGATCGCCCTTGAGCCAATAGCCCGTCGTTTCGTCGAGATACTCGCCAATGTAGGGTTTTCCTCGCATGTGCTGACTCTGCATGTACTTTTCGAGTTCAGCAAAGTAAAGCGAATCTGTGATGACAGGCTGGGTGTAATCACTCAGATAATTGGCCATCGCTGTGAGTGTCTGAGATGTGGCAAAGGGCCATACAGCACCATCCCACTCGCACTTGCCAACACCATGAGTGCGGAACTGCGGATGACGGCGCTCGGCAGTTGTCTGTCCATAAGGGGCGGAGAATCCCTTCTCGTCACCAGCCTGCAACCAAGCTTCAGCATATTTTGGCTGTTCATAAGCCATGTGGGTGTACCAAGGCAAGAAGCCAATAGCTTCACGAACGTTCGACGAGGAGTCGATGCGATGGGTTTCGAAGAACTTATGTCCTTCATTCCAAAGTTTTGCATGTACTTTCTCTCTGAGTTCTTCTGCTTTTTGAAAATAGTTGGCAGCCTTCTGATTGTTACCAGCCAGTTTAGCGATATTTCCAATGGCCATTGCGTTGCCGTACATATAGCTGTTGATGCTGGGGCGCAGATATTTTTTCTTGCGTCCTCCACTGATGGTTTCCTCCATTGCGTCCTGAACGTCAGCCTGCCAATAGAGGCCTCCTTCACGAGTGTGAGTGGTTTCCCAATGGTTATACTCCCATTCCAGCGAGGGCAGCATGTCTATGTACCACTGCTTGCGACCATCTACCAAGTGGCGCTGCCACAAAGAATGAGCTATCCAAGAGGAGTAGTTGGTCAGTTTTGCCAAAGGCTTGCCATCGTTGCCTTTAAACCATGTGCGGATAATCTGGTCGAGATAGGTGCTGTCACGCAACCAACGGCTTTCGTGGATATGATGGCCTACGCCTGAGGCAATGAGCTTCCATTTATCAGCATAGTTGCGATTGACGAGAAACTCCGTCATAGCATAGCCTACAGGCGTCAGTTCGATATGTTTTCTTAAGGTCCACCAGCGATAGTACCACATTTCCTCAAAGTCCTTGTTGGGACAGTCAAAGAGGGGTATATTCTTCGTCATCCACTCCCATGCTTTTGCATTTGGAATAGCCTGTACGATGTTCTCGTCCTCCATTGCATTGAAGTAATCGACGTGGTGCTTGTAGTCGTCGTACTTCAAGAAAGCCGCAGTGCCCGAAGGTTCTCCTTCGGGATTAGTGACGAAATTGGCGATAGAGAAGGTGGCGGTGGGGGCGCGCTCGCCAGCATTGTTGAGAGTGCCGTCCCAATCGGCAGGCGTGTCGACATCAGGGAATCGACGCTCTGAACCCGTACGGAACATGACGCGCTCTATTGCTTCGACAGGAGCAAAGAACATGCGCTGACCAGCCTTTTTGCCGTTAACATAGACTTCTATCATACGTTTAGAAACACTGAGGATGGCTTCTATCTTATAGGTGGTGTTTGGCTCATATTTGCCCAACCCACCATAACGGGCACCACCCTTGCAACGCATGATGCCATCGTTGGTAAGCTCTATGCGTGAACAAGCTGTACCATGCTGATCTAAGAATTCAATCTGGAGGAGACCGTGATGGTTTTGGCCAGCCTTCAAATCGAATGCAACTTTCAATTCCTTCGAGGCAGGAATCTTTCTTTCAACACGGGCATAATCGAAAGGATCGCTATCTTTCATTGTCAACCAACCGTCGTTTAACGAAACTGGGGCATAGACGGGAGAATAGATGTTCCAGTTGGTAAGCATGGCAAGATCGCTTCCGACCCCGAATTCGCTGCCGTCAGCGTGGCTGTGTGCTTCTGTCTGTACAGGCACAGGGATATGCGCCACCCACATATCTTCTTTGTTCATCGAGTAGGCCACCCAGAGGTCTGAGTCTTTGGGAACGCCATTGCCCTCTTGGATTCCTCGCACGTACTGTGGTCCGTAACTTTTATAGTTGCCACCATAGCGCATAGGAGGCACTTCTCCCTGCACAAGGTTGAGGGTGGTATATTCGTAACCGTCTTTTGAGAGACTAATGGCCAATGGCCAACGGTATTCAGAGGGATTGTAAACTGTAGCGTAAGTGCCGTCAGTCAAACGTTGTCCCCATATTTTGGCATTACTATTCACAAAACCTTTGGCACGTTCGACAGGCTGTGCCCAAGTAAGTCCGCCATCAGCACTGGTTGAGGTAAGCGCATGCTTCCAGAGTGCTGCAATCTTTCCGTCAGGAAGAGTGTAATCGCAGTAGGCCTTGTATTCCTTGTTGAGTGGAATCAACGGGTCATTGCGATCGGCTTCTTCTACCCACTGCATACGATAGCGAGGATTAGCCAGAATTTCTTCACAGGCCTGTTTGACATCTTTAGGAGCTTTGGTGTAGAAGGGGAAGATTGTCTTGCTGTTTTTGTAGGTATGGTTAAGATATATGAAGTATATCGCTCCCAATGTGCCATCTTTCTTTACCTCGCGAATAACTCGCCCTAGACCATTACCATCGTTGGGGTCGTCCTTCTTGTCAAAAGCTACTCCATAGTTGCCAATAGCCCAAAGCTGGCCACTCTTCGAAGTATACCAACCAACACGCTGATGCATGATGGCTATCAGGTCGTGAGCTTTTTCTGGTCGATTAGGCTTTTGAAAGCCCTCTGGCACCTGCACCTCAGGAAATAGAATCTGTGGGTCGCTCCATGTATAGCCGTCCTTAGAGGTTTGATACATCGTATGCGAGGGCGGCACATGCTCATCCTTTGGGTCGCATAGGTAGTGTATATAGAATTGTTCGTTCCAATAGGCTATCATAGGTTGGTGGTTGTACGTCCATCCGTTTCCATTACTGATGGCAGGGTGCTCGCGATTGGCACGTAGTATCTGAATGTTATGTACGCCAACAACAGGCGAGAGCCCTCCATCGTGACGATTTGGGTTGCTCAATGTTTTGCCTGTATAATGTATCTTGTCAGCGGTGAGTAATCCATTTAGAATAGTTATGTCTGCCTCAAAGATTGTACCGTGCTTGTGTAGGTTGGGCACGCTGACCTTGTTAGAGACATCCTCGAAGGTGACAAAATATTTTGTAAAATGGGCGCCGAAATCTTTCAGTTCATAGCGGTCGTAATAAATAAGCCAACCATCCTTGACTTTAACAGTAGTTGGACCTTCCATCATCTTGCCAGTAAACGGCTCTGAGGGCTTCGACCACGGACCGTATGGCGTCTTGGCATATGCTACCTTGATGTCTCGCTCTGGTCTGGTGTTATCCTTCAGCACCATCACGTAATCATCCTTGCCCCGTTTGACCAAAGTGGCATCGATACACGAGAATCCTGGGTCAATCATCAATTTAGTGGGAGTGAACTTTTTGAAGTCTTTTGTCGTGGTATAATAGAGCCTGTGATTGTTCTTATGGTCTTCCTGACCGTCTGGGAACTTGCCTGGAATACACGATGCCCATATGATGACAGTTTGTTTTTTGACGTCGTCCCAGAAGAGCTCGGGAGCCCAGACATTAACAGTTGTCGTATCTGTCATCACTTCGATAAAACGCTGTTTACTCCAATGAACCAAATCCTTTGAACAAGCATAGCCAAATCCACGGTCGCCTCGCCAAGACGATGTCCAAACGAGATGGAATATGCCATCGGGCGTACGGATAATCGAAGGGTCGCGCATTACCCGCTGATTGCCCACTTCGGGTTTTAGCCAAATGCCGTCGACCTGTTGCCATGTCCACCCGTCATAACTATAGATAAAACGGAGTCCGTCTGTGGCAGGTTCATGAAACGATGTGGAGATATACACTTTCTGCTGTGCTGAGAGTTTTAAAAAAAACATCAGCAGGAGGGAAAAGATATAAAAACGTTTAATCATGTTGTTTACTTATTTAATATTATGACGAAAAACTTGGCGGTTTGTAACTAAATGCTTAATTTTGCAGGCAGAAATGGACAATAGAATGTTAATTTGAAAAAGGTGTATATGAAAAAATTGTTTTTAATATTAGTTTCGTTGTGGACATTAAGCGTATATGCAGATGACGTTATGAGAAAAGAGAAGGATGGAACTTACATTGTAAATACCACAACATTAGCAAAGGATGTTGAAGGCTATAATGGCCCGACACCATTGGAAGTGCATATTCGAAAGAATAAGATTGTGAAAGTGATAATGCTGAAAAGTATGGAAACTCCCAAATATAATGCAAGAGTCAAGTCTACCTTATTGCCCAAATATGAAGGAATGAAAGTGAATAAGGGAGAAATTCAAGATGTGGATGGGATCACTGGTGCCACTTTTACATCCGATGCAGTGAAGGAAAATGTTAAACGTGCATTAGACTATTACAAGAAGCATCGTTGAAGTTTAGCAGTTCATGGATGTACCAATAATTATATAATATAGTAGTATTATTATAATATAATAAGGTGTAATAATTTGTATTGTCAACAAAAGCGAAAACTTTTTGTTTTTCTCTAAAAAAGTTGGTAA
>CAMUYR010000009.1 GCA_947164965.1 uncultured Prevotella sp.
ATGAAGGCTTTAATGTACAGCCTTTCTATCGTCGTGAGGATTTGAAAGACCTCAAAACTCCTGATTCGCTGCCTGGCGAATTTCCTTTCGTTCGTGGTAACAAAAAAGACTCAAACACTTGGTATGTACGCCAGAACATTGTAGTAGGCGATGATCCAAAGGCTGCTAACGCCAAGGCACTTGATATCCTGAACAAGGGTATCGACTCGCTGGGCTTTAAACTGGCTGGTAAGATGGTGTCGAAAGAGACCATTGAGACGCTGCTCGATGGCATCTACTGCGATATTATCGAGGTGAACTTCGCCACCTGTCCACGTCATTCGTTGGAACTCGCTGAGATTCTGGTGGCATTCTTCGCTGAGAAGGGCTACGACAAGGAAAAGGTGGTTGGCTCAATAGAGTGGGACCCCATGGCCAAGATGGTCATGAAGGGCAAGGATGTTACACCTATCCTTGAGTTTGGTCCTAAGCTGGTTGAGGCTCTGAAGGACTATCCTAACTTCCGCTGCATAACAGTAAGCACCGATGCGCTGAACAATGCTGGTGCCTACATCGTTCAGGAGCTGGGTTACGCTCTGGCTTGGGGTAATGAGTATCTGCAGCAGCTCACAGATGCTGGTGTCGATGTAGACCTTGCTGCAAAGAGCATCAAGTTCAACATGGGCGTTAGCGAGAACTACTTCATGGAGATTGCCAAGTTCCGTGCTGCACGCCTGTTGTGGGCTCAGATTGTTAAGCAGTACGAGCCAAAGTGCGATTGTGCTTGCAAGATGATAATCAACGCTACCACATCTACTTATAATCAGACCCTGTTCGACAGCTATGTTAATCTGCTCCGTTCGCAGACCGAGGCTATGAGTGCTGCTCTGGGTAGTGTTCATTCTATGGTGGTTACCCCGTTCGATGCTCCTTATGAGGAGGCAACCGACTTCTCTGAGCGTATCGCCCGCAACCAGCAGCTGATTATCAAGGAAGAGAGTCATTTCGACCGCATTGTTGACCCAGGAGCAGGTTCTTATTATATCGAGCATCTTACTGATGCGCTGGCTACTGAGGCTTGGAAGATATTCCTGAAGGTAGAAGAGGAGGGAGGTTTCCTTGCTGCTATCAAGGCTGGAACCATTCAGGACGATATCAATGCCACCAACGTTAAGCGTCATGGCGATGCTGCCAAGCGTAAGGAGTTCCTGCTTGGAACCAACCAGTTCCCTAACTTCACCGAGAAGAGCGAGGGCAAGCGTGCTTACAAGCAGAATTGCGGTTGTGGCGGTGTGCACCATCAGGGCGAGGAGAATGTTGCTTTCAAGGCTATTGAGAGCACACGTCTGGCTGCTGATTTCGAAGATCTGCGCATCCATACTGAAGAGGCTAAGGTGCCTACTGCATTCATGCTTACCATTGGTAATCTGGCCATGCGTCAGGCTCGTGCACAGTTCTCTTGCAACTTCCTTGCTTGCGCTGGATATAAGGTAATTGACAACCTCGGATTCAAGACCGTTGAGGAGGGTGTTGATGCTGCTCTCGAGGCTAAGGCCGATATCATTGTTATCTGCTCGAGCGACGATGAGTATGCTGAGTACGCTATCCCTGCATTTAAGTACTTGAATGGTCGCGCCATGTTTGTTGTGGCTGGTGCTCCTGCTTGCATGGAGGATCTTAAGGCCGCTGGCATCGAGAACTTCGTTCACGTTAAGTGCAACGTGCTTGAGACTTTGAAAGAATATAATCAGAAACTTGGTATTTAAAGAATAGGAGACTTGAATTATGCGTAAACAGTTTAAAGATATTGATATCTATGCAGGCATCAAGGCTCAGGATGGTGCCAAGTGGATTAAAGACAATAATATTGAGGCCAACTGGAAGACCCCAGAGCACATTGAGGTTCGCCCAGTTTATACAAAGGAAGACCTTGAAGGTATGGAGCACCTTGATTTTACAGCTGGTATTCCTCCTTATCTGCGTGGTCCTTACTCTATGATGTACCCCTTCAAGCCTTGGACCATCCGTCAGTATGCCGGATTCTCTACAGCTGAAGAGTCAAACGCATTCTATCGCCGTAACCTGGCTTCGGGTCAGAAAGGTCTTTCTGTAGCTTTCGACCTGCCTACACACCGTGGTTACGACCCCGATAATGCTCGTGTAGTGGGCGATGTAGGTAAGGCTGGTGTATCAATCTGTAACGAGGAGAACATGAAGGTGCTCTTCAGCGGTATCCCCTTGAACAAGATGTCGGTTTCTATGACCATGAACGGTGCCGTATTGCCTATCCTGGCATTCTACATTGTAGCAGGTCTGGAGCAGGGCGCTCAGCTCGAGGAGATGGCAGGTACTATCCAGAACGATATTCTGAAGGAGTTCATGGTGCGTAATACATATATCTACCCACCAGCATTCTCAATGAAGATTATCGCTGATATCTTCGAGTACACCTCGCAGAAGATGCCTAAGTTCAACTCAATCTCTATCTCAGGTTATCACATGCAGGAGGCTGGTGCTACTGCTGATATCGAGCTTGCTTACACCTTGGCCGATGGTATGGACTACCTGCGTACTGGTGTTAATGCTGGTATCGATGTTGATGCTTTCGCTCCACGACTCTCATTCTTCTGGGCTATCGGTATGAATCACTTCATGGAGATTGCCAAGATGCGTGCTGGTCGACTGCTGTGGGCTAAGATTGTTAAGAGCTTTGGCGCTAAGAATCCTAAGTCATTGGCTCTGCGTACCCACTCGCAGACTTCTGGTTGGAGTCTCACAGAGCAGGATCCATTCAATAACGTAGGTCGTACCTGTATCGAGGCTATGGCTGCCGTTCTGGGTCACACCCAGTCTCTGCACACCAACGCTCTTGATGAGGCTATCGCTCTGCCTACCGACTTCTCTGCCCGTATCGCTCGTAACACCCAGATCTACATCCAGAATGAGACTAAGGTGTGCAAGCAGATCGACCCATGGGCTGGTTCTTACTATGTTGAGACACTCACTAACGAGCTGGTTCACAAGGCTTGGGAGCACATTCAGGAGATTGAGAAGCTTGGCGGTATGGCCAAGGCCATCGAGACTGGTCTGCCAAAGATGCGTATCGAGGAGGCTGCAGCCCGCACTCAGGCTCGTATCGACTCAGGCTCACAGACCATCGTTGGTATCAACAAGTATCGTTTGGATCATGAGGATCCTATCGATATCCTCGAGGTCGACAATACTGCTGTACGCAAGCAGCAGGAGGAGTGCTTGAAGGAGGTTCGTGCAGCTCGCGATGAGGCTGCTTGTAAGGAGGCTCTCAAAGCTATCACAGAGTGCGTTCGCGACTTCAAGGAAGGTCGCAAGAGCGAGAACAACCTGCTCGACCTGGCTGTAAAGGCTGCTCAGCTGCGTTGTACTCTTGGTGAGATTTCAGATGCCTGCGAGGAGATCGTAGGTCGTTATAAAGCAGTAATCAGAACAATTTCAGGCGTGTATAGTTCAGAATCTAAGAACGATAAGGACTTTGAGTTGGCTTGCAAGCTGACTGATGAGTTCGCTGAGAAGGAAGGTCGCCGTCCTCGTATCTTCATCGCCAAGATGGGTCAGGATGGTCACGACCGTGGTGCAAAGGTAGTAGCAACGGGTTATGCCGATTGTGGATTCGACGTGGATATGGGACCTCTGTTCCAGACTCCTGCCGAGGCCGCTCGCGAGGCTGTAGAGAACGACGTGCATTGCGTTGGAGCCTCTTCGCTCGCAGCAGGTCACAAGACGCTCATCCCACAGCTCATAGAGGAGCTGAAGAAACTGGGTCGTGAGGACATCATGGTTATAGCCGGTGGTGTTATCCCTGCTCAGGACTACGACTTCCTCTACAAGGCTGGTGTAGCCGCCATCTTCGGTCCTGGAACTTCCGTAGCGAAGGCCGCCGTGGAGATGATGAAGATTCTCTTGGACAAGGAATAGAATCTCTGACTAAATCCCCAGTCGATATTGTCGACTGGGGATTATAATATTTTTTCTTTTTTAAAATGAATCCGAATTACAGTAATTACCAACTCCATGCTAAAGTCGATGCAATGTCGAAATTTCTGAATCTCGACAAGTTCATCGATGGCGAGAAAAACTCTTTGGAACAAATACGTTCCTATTTCAAAGTCAATGACTGGGCGTATCGTCATTTCCATTCTCAGGACGGTTTTATGCATTTCAGAATTTCGTCGAACGGCTGTTTTACCGATGAGAATGTGTACTACCAGCCCGATTCCGTATCAAAATTCATAAAACCGGGCGATGTCGTGATGGAACTGGGCTTTGGACAGGGGGCTAATCTGCTCTATTTGGCTCGTTGTCATCCTGATGCACGATTCATTGGTGTTGATCTGTCTCCACTCAAGAGGAGGAATGTTCCTATGAATGTCAGCACATACTAGCAGGACTACAGTAGCCTCTCGCAGTTTGAGGACAATTCCATCGACGTGATGTATGCCTTCGAGACAGTTGTCCACAATACCGACAAGGAGAAAATCTACAGCGAGGTATGTCGTGTGCTGAAGCCTGGTGGTGTTGTCGTTGTTTTCGATTATGCGCTTACATCAAGGCTTGAGACCTATGATGCTCATATCCAGAAAGCCATTGCCTTGATATCAAAGGGTGGGGCAGCGGCCATGATTGAGTCGCTGGAAGAGTTGAACTCGCACTACACCAATTGTGGCTTACAGATAGAGCAAAGCATCAACCACACCCGTGCTACGCTGCCAGATCTGAAGCGCCTGGAGCGTAAGGCAGCAAAGATTCTGGAGCGTCCTAGGCTGGCCAGACTTATGTTCTGGCTCTTGCCTGACCAGTTTGTCTCGAATATTATCTTGGGCTATTTAGGCTACGATTCCGGTAATGCCCAAATAGGATCATATCAGGAGTGGGTTCTCAGAAAACCCTAATACTAAAAGAGGATGTTCATCACTGAACATCCTCTTTTAATATGCTTATTATTTAAATTTCACGCCCATATTATACAGAATAAAGCTGTAGATGTCGGCTTGCTCCTCCAGGACTTTGGCAAGTGGTTTACCGCCTCCGTGTCCTGCTTTGGTATCAATGCGGATAAGTACTGGGTTAGAACCCTGATGACACTCCTGCAGGGTAGCTGCAAACTTAAACGAATGGGCAGGAACTACACGGTCATCGTGATCGGCTGTGGTCACGAGGGTAGCAGGGTAGGCGGTGCCAGGCTTCAGGTTGTGGAGTGGGGAATAGCCCTTCAGGTATTCGAACATCTCCTTTGAATCCTCGCTGGTTCCATAATCGCTAGCCCAGTTCCAACCGATGGTGAACTTATGATAGCGCAGCATATCCATTACACCTACCTCGGGAATGGCTACCCGGAAGAGGTCAGGACGCTGAGTCATGCAGGCACCTACGAGCAATCCACCATTAGAACCGCCTACAATAGCCAGTTTCTCCTTGGATGTGTAGCCTTCTTTAATCAGGTATTCGGCAGCAGCAATAAAGTCGTCGAAAACATTCTGTTTCTGCATCTTCGTGCCAGCCAGATGCCATTCTTCACCATACTCGCTACCACCACGCAGATTGACCTGAGCATAGATACCACCTTGCTCGAGGAAAGGAATGCGCGTAGCTGAGAAACTTGGACCCAGCGAGATGTTGAAACCACCATAGCCATACAGATAGACGGGATTCTTGCCGTTGCGCTTCAGTCCCTTCTTGTATGTTATAAACATAGGTACGCGCGTGCCGTCTTTACTCTGGAAGAACAGCTGCTTGCTCTCATAGTCCTGCTGGCGGAACTTGACGTTGGGCTGCGCATAGAGGGTGCTCTCGTTTTTCGCCATATCGTAGCGATAGATGGTGCCTGGCATGGTAAACGACGTAAACGTATAGAAGCACTCGGGCTGTTTCTCGTCGCCCGTAAAGCCTACGCTACCCACCATTGGCAACTTAACTTCGTGGCGCAACTTGCCATCCAGTCCATAGACAAAAGCATGATCGCTGGCATCCTGATTGTACGTCAGAATCAGCTGGCGATTAATCACATCCACACCACTCAGCATATTCTGCTGTTCAGGAATCAGCTCCTGCCAGTCGTTAATGCCAGGCTTGCGGATGTCTGCTGTCATGATGCGTCCCTTGGGTGCACCATAGTTGGTATAGATGTACAGCTTGTCGCCTTCGTTGTAGATGGGGTTATACTGATAGTCCATATTGTCGGTGAGTTGTATGAACTGCGAGTCCTTCTGGCGCAGATCGCGTACAAAGAGGTTGTTGCCAGCACCAGCACCCGCCTCGTAGAGATACATCATCGTCTCTTCCTCGTTGACATCGGCATAGTAGAAACGCATGGGTTGTGTGGGATTCTGGTAGAACAGCACGTCCTGCGACTGTGGCGTACCCATCTTGTGATAATAAATCTTGTGACCGGAGTTGACATTCGAGAATTCCTTACCCTGTGTAGGACGGTCGTAAGCTGAATAGTAGAATCCGTCGCCCTGCCATGCTGCCCCTGAGAACTTAGCCCATTCGATATGGTCGTTGGTCAGCTGTCCTGTCTTCAGATCGATGACGAAGAATTCCTCCCAGTCAGAACCTGAACGCGAGATGGCGTAAGCAGCCCACTTGCCGTTATGTGAGAAATAGACACCCTTCAGCGCTACCGTACCATCTGTGCTCAGCGTGTTGGGGTCGAGGAATACGCGTGGCTCACCGCCCAGCTCATCCATTACGTACATCACATACTGATTCTGCAAGCCGTTGTTCTTGTAGAAATACCATTTACCGTGACGCTTGCGTGGTGCGCCAATCTTCTCGTAGTTTGCCAACTCCGTCAGACGCTTCAGCAGTTTGCTACGGAAAGGAATCTTCTGCAGATAACCATTCGTTACTTTGTTTTCTGCCTCCACCCAAGCAGCAGTCTGTGCCGAGGTGTCGTTTTCCAACCAGCGGTAGGGGTCAGCAACTTTCACTCCGAAATACTCGTCAATAGTGCCGTCTTTAGCGGCCTTAGGATACTGCAAGCCTTGTGCCTGCAGCATGTTTGTGGCGATGATAGCCATTGTCATGAATAGTGTTCTTTTCATTGTTTCAAAAAATATTTGGTGCAAAGATACAAATTATTCGCAATATTTTGTATCTTTGCAGACATAAAACTTAAAACACGATGAAAGATATTAAGCGAATTGTATTGACAGGCGGTCCTTGCGCAGGCAAGACGACAGCTTTGGTGCGTATTATCGAGCACTTCTCAAACCTTGGATTCAAGGTGTTTACGGTGCCCGAAGTTCCTACGATGTATAGTCAGGGTGGCTGGAGTTATCTGACGCCCAACCATGACCTTTATTATCAGGGTGAGTTGGCTATCCTGCGCACACAGCTGGCTTTGGAGGATAGTTTCATGCAACTGGCTGAGACGTGTACCAAGCCTACGTTCATTGTCTGTGATCGTGGTACATTGGACATCTCGGCATATATCGACCATGATATGTGGGAGGAGTTGTGCCAGAAGTGTGGCACCAACCCGAATGAGTTACGTCAGCGCTACGATGCCGTGCTCCATCTGGTGAGTGCTGCCGATGGTGCTGAGCAGTATTATACGACTGCTACTAATTCTACACGCTACGAGCAGGCCAACGAAGAAGGTCTGCGACTGGCGCGCGATTTGGATAAGAAGGTCAACAAGGCATGGACGGGTCATCCGCATCTGCGTGTCATCAACAACCACGACGACTTCGATGCCAAGTTGCATCGCGTGTTGAAGGAAATCAGCAATGTGCTGGAGATACCACAGCCCATCGAAGAGGAGCGTACCTATATCGTTGAACTGACGGGCCAGTTGCCAGAGAGCATCGAAAGCGAGATAACGCAGACCTACCTTGTGGCCGATCCTGATTGCGAAATCCGTCTGCGTCGTCGCAGTTGGAGTGGGGAGGTGGTTAATGTCCACAAAACCAAGAAGCGCATCTCGCCAACTGAAGTGCTCGAAACCGAGCGTCAGGTATCGAATGCCCTCTACGAGTCGTTGCTGCAACAGGCTGATCCTTATCGTGCCACCATCCGCAAGACGCGTCGCGCCTTTATCTGGCGTGGACAGTTCTTCCAGATAGACACTTTCTATACGCCTGTGAATAATCTCGTGTTGTTGGAGACAAAGGGCGTGGCAGAGCAGGAGAGCGTCAATTTCCCGCCTTTCATCAAGGTTATTAAAGATGTGACGGGTAATCCTGAGTACTACAACTACAACATTGCGTTGAAGAGGTAAGATGGCTGATGTCTGATGGCTGATGTTTGAAGCCATTTTGCTGAATAAAACTAACCGTTCGCTGAAACCTTTCGGTGGACGGTTAAACTTTTCGTACCTTTGTAACGTCAAAGAATCGAACATTAGAAAAAAACTTCATTTAGTAATAAACAACTTAAAATTTAAAAGGTATGAAAAAGATTGTAATGACAATGGTAGCCCTGCTGACAATGACAGCAGCTGTAGCACAGGACAACGAGAACCGTCAGCGTCGAGAGTTCAAGAAGCCAACCCCCGAGGAGATGACCAACCGTATGGCTGAGAATCTGAAGTTGGATGACAAGCAGAAGTCAAAAGTGCTTGAGCTGAACAAGGAATATGAAAATGTGCTGATGGGTGGTCCTGGCATGGGCAGAGGCTTTGGCAAAGGTATGGGCCGTGGTCCTCGTCCTGATGGTGAGACAGGTGCCACAAAGGGTAACGATCAGCAGAAGCAGCGTCCTCAGCGTCCAGAACTGACTGACGAACAGAAGGCACAGATGAAGCAGCATATGGAGAAACGCCAAGAGTACGACAAGAAGCTGAAGAAGATTCTTACCGACGAGCAGTATAAGAACTATCAGGAACAGCATCGTCGTCATGGACACGGTCCACGTGGTCCTCGCGGTCACCGCGGTCCTCGTCCAGACATGCAGTAAACCGTTTCCTTGTTGCTGTCGATGGGCAAGCGCTGGTTATCAATGACAAGCCAGCCTTGCCCATCGCTGGCTTTTATCTTAATCTGTTCACGGTTCATCTCGATATGGATGAGTCCGTGTGGTGTAGGCACATCACCTTCCAGCCATTCCAGATCGCCCAGGTTAGGCCTTACTTCATATTCCTCATAGCCAGGCTTCGTAGGCTGTACGCCCAGATAATATTTGCCTAACAGATAGACGGGCGATGCTCCCCAGGCATGACACAATGATTTGCCATAGGGACGTCCGTACATCGCCAGATGCTGGGTGCCGGATTCCGATGGGACGTATTTTTCCCAGAACGAGGTAGCACCCTCACGTAGCATTCCACCCCAGTAGTCGCGCATTTCCTGAAGCACTTGGGTATGCAAGCCGTCAATGCAAAGCGTCTCCAGTTCGTAGAAACGCATGTATGGCGTCGTGATAGGATCGATATCAGGATTGAGCATCACACTTTGCATAATCTCCCGTCGCTCTTCTTCGTAGGCTAGTCCGTAGAGGATGGCAAACATATTGGGGAACTTGGTGATCTGTTTGTTCATCACACCTTCCTCAATGGCATGATAATATGCTTTCTGTTCGTAGCTCCAGAAGGTCTGCTTAATCTTATTGCGCAACTCTTCTGACTTCACACGATAGCCGTTCTTGATGCCTAGCAGTTTGGCACAGATAGCCATCGTCTCCATAGCCTTCATAAGCAGTATCTGCTCGAAGCACAGCGTGCCACGTTTGTGCATGGGGAAATCCACCCAATCTACGAAAATCCAGTCGTCAGGTTGTCCCTCGGCCATACCGTTTGCATTCAGACGCCCTTCTACATAATCCATCAGCGTCACCATGCGTGGCCACATCTCACGTACAAAGTCAATATCAGCAGTATACTGGTAGTAGTCGAGGATAGACTTAAACCAGTAGAACGTATAGTCCATGATGGTATTGACATGAGCCGTCACAGGGTCCTTACCGCGTAGCTGACGGATGGTACGCTTCACGCACTCCGTATCGAATCGCAGGTAGTAGTTCATCAGATACGACTGGATGGCATCACCGCTCCACGTCCAACGGTCTCGTTTAATGCCATCCATGAAAAACTCACGGGTGGTGAGGTCCATGGTGTAGGCTGCCACATCCCAGATGCGGTTTATCTCGTCGTCAGAACAACGGAACGAACCACTATGCTGTGGATTATAAGGCGTGTATTCGTAGTCCATCAGCACCTCGTCGTAGCTGGCGTCGCCGTCCTTTTCGATATAGACAAATCGAAAGGCTTTGCTGCTACACACGGAGACAGTCCCCCTGTGCTGAATCGCACACGGGGACAGTCCCCCTGTGCTAAGTCCCCCTGTGCTAAGAACGTCGAGCGTTTCGCAATGCTCTTTGTCAAGGGCTTCCTCGCGGCTCTCACCATAATAAATATGGATGGTTCCGTGCAGGCCTTTTATCTTCAGATAGCCGAAGGTCTCTTTCCCGAAATCGTAGAGGGTGCCGTTGGTTGCGATGACATCGCTACTTATAGGGCAAAGCTCTTCGCGCTCCAGACGGTAGCTGGAGGGTGGGGTGTCAGGACTGTCGAAATGCCAGGAAGCAGCAGGCACGTAGATGCCAGAACCATGCGCCACGCCGTTTTCGTCTATCCATAGCTTGTCTTCATACGTGGCGAGCCAGGTAGAGTCGGTATGGATGGTGCTGCCTTCTATGTAGAGGGCTGGTGGTGTGGCTTGATTCCATACTTTCAGGTTGAGCTTATGTTCTCCTGCAGGTATACGATAAGTAGATGCAGGAAACTGCAACTTACCATCGAGTGCAAAGTTATACTGTCCCTCGCAGGCAATGGTGATCGTCTCCTCCTGCTCAAGGGTAAAAGCCTTCGAGAATTCTACCGTCACATAGTGTGAATCCTGTTTCCAGAACGGTGGAAACATAGCACCACGTTCCGTCCTGCGGTTATTGAAAATATTACCTAGCCATATCTCGAAGTCGCCAGGATACCATATCCAGGTAGCCTTTTGGCTGTTAGCCATTAGCTGTTGGCTATTATTTGATGCCTGCATTGTTTTTGATTTGTTCGTTTACTTGTGGTCCGTTATTCTCCCAGATGTTGCCAGGACCATTGGCATTCTTCAGGAATTTCTCTGCTGGTGTCCAGTTGTCACGGATGGTGATGTTCGAAGATCCCTCGTCGGTATACAGATAGAACCAATGGTTGGGGGCGTGGACGTAGCTGGGTGTAGCAATGTCGCGTACCACATTCTCACTAATCAGCGTTCCTGGCTGATTTCCCAGCGTATAGATACCTGCACAGTCGTACATGTGTTGGGCGTAGTTGTAGATGAGATTTGCGTGCACCTTATTATCCTTCATACATACCAGGTCACGGTTCCAACCCCAACCCAGCGAGATACCCGTGTATGAGACATCGTGGATGGTGTTATGCTCGATATTGATGCCCGAAACATAGCCCGCACAGATGGCCACACAGCCCCAGTCTTCATTGGTGACGTTATAGAAGAGGCTCTGCTCCACCGTCTGGTTGGTACATACCTCCCGAAAGTCTGTGGGCTGATAGGGCAGGTGAGTCTCTAATCCTTCTGGCGAGAAGGAACCACACACATAGCCATTCATCGCGATATCCGTAAACGTACAATGTGTCGTCTTGCCACCACGACAGCCCACGACATAATCAAGACCAGAGCCACCCAAGTGTTCAAAGCGGCAATTCTCGAAATTGATGTTCTCCGTATGGCGTAGTTCCACAGCGGCATCAGCACGTCCCAACCATCCCTGATTGTCCAGTTTGTGATTGTTCGGACGGTCTATCTGTGGGCGCAGCTTATAAGCTTCCGTCAGATACATGCCAGCCTGCAAGGGCACATGACCTTTTTCCGATGGGCGCATCCAAGTCGTATGACTGAAGGTGACACCTTTTATCTCTATATTCCGCACAGGACGTTCTGCTGTACCTATTACCTCCACCAACGTTTCGAGAACAGGAACGACGGCAGTAAATTGTTCACTTTTCACGTTTAACTTCTCACTTTCCCGTGGCATGTAGTATAGCTTGTGCTCACGGATGTCGTGATACCACTCGCCAGGTACATCCAGCAGCTCTTTGGCATTTGTCAGATAGAATGGTGACGGATGTCCTGTATTGGGTGTCATAGGCGAAGGCCAGGGATGCTCAAACTGCAGCTTAGCTTCCGGGTTGTGAAATCTCACAGCTACGGAATCGCCCTGTGCTGTCAGACTCTTGATGCGCAGGTTCGATGTGCACCACATCTCGTGCAGTACCATCTCAGCGTATGGCGCCTTCATGATTGTCTCCACCGCTTTCTTTGGTACCCACAGAATATGGTTCTTCTTGTCGTAGGTGCGTATGCGGTTCATCTCTTCAAAGTCCTGTATGTCACGTGCTCGGATGGCTTTCTCTCCGTTTACCCATAACTGCCTGAAATCCAGAGGTCGCCCGTTGAAGTCTGGCACATCTGCCACCATCAGTTTCCCTTGGCGCTTCCAGTTCTTAATCGCCACTCCTCCGCTGATTACCGCATTCTCTCCTTCTATGCGCAACCCGCTATCTTCCGGACGCAGACGGATAGGTTCGTAGAGCCAGTAGGTGCCAGCACCGAGATGGATGGTGACATCAGTGGCTTGTCCTAATCGGCGCATTTCGCGAGCCTTCCTGATGGCATCCGTCAGCGATGAGTCGGGTGTGATGTTGATATCTGCAGCCTGGATGGGCAGATACGAGAAGAGGAAGAATAGCAATATGCCTACAAACTTCTTAAAGTGAATAGAAAGCATCGTCAGGTCGTCACTCTGTTCTGCCTCTCCTACAAATGTGTGTACAGCTTCAGTCATATTATCAATCAGTTGCTTGGGATCTCTGCTTGATGTCTCAGCCACCTCGTTGATGCGCTCCTCCTGGAACTGCTCGTGGTTGATATTCTCAGCCTCCGTCAGTCCGTCTGTATAGAGGAAGATGGTTGTCTGGTCGTCAATCTCTGTTTCCTGCAGCGTAAAGTCCCAACCACCCATCACACCTGCAGGCAGGTTCGGATCGCAGGGTAATAAGCCGATGCCTCGTTCACCTATCAAGAGTGGCGCATCGTGTCCCGCATTACAATAGCTCATGTGTCCGGTCTTGAGGTCTAGCACACCCACAAACAGAGTTGCAAACATGTTCGAATCGTTGCCTTCAGCCATAGCGTCGTTGATGCGTCTGACTATCAGGTTGGGTGCTGTCTCATGCATTGAGATAGTACGGAACTGGGCCTGTGTCACAGCCATCACCAAGGCTGCAGGCACACCCTTTCCCGATACGTCGCCAATACAGAAGAAGAGGTTGTTGTCGCGGAAATAGAAATCAAACAGGTCGCCACCTACCGCTTTGGCAGGTTTCAGTCGTCCGTAGATGTCCACCTCTTGGTGATCGGGGAATGGCGAGAATGCCTTGGGCAACATCGACATCTGGATATCGCTGGCAATATGCAACTCACCTTCTATCATTGCCTTCGAGGCTGTTGTCTTTTGCAACTGGTCGATATATTGCGTCAGTGATATCTGCATGTTCTCAAACGAGTCGCGCAACTCGCGTATCTCGTCTTCTGTCTTAATATTCGGCAGTTCCGCATTAAAGTCGCCCTTTGCCACTTCCGATGCCGAATTTGCCAGAGTCTTCAGTGGGAACAGCTGCGAATGGATGACAGTCTTCAGCACCACACCTATCGTCAGCAAGAGCACAATGAGCAGAATCAGCATGTGCATTCGCAACCTGTTAGGCTGCTCCATCACTTTCTCTTCCGGGATAGTGAAGCAGACAGACCATTGTACTCTCGATACTGGTGCATAGAATACCAGCGAGGTTCCTTGTTTCTTTTTCGATGCGTTCGATGTGAATAGCGCCAGGTCGTTGATAGTGTCTACGCCCTTTTCCCATCTCAGCATCTTGTTGGCCAACAGCGATGCTTCATTGTCTTTTATCTTTCTCAGTTGTGTGACGGCATTAGCCGTTTGTATCCATTGAATATCAGGATGGCACACAAACTGAGAGTCGCGCCCCAGGATGAACACCTCCGAATAGTCGTAAGGCTTGGCACCTTCCACAATCTGCTGCACCCAGCGCAGGTCTACGTCGGCACACAGAATGGCATAGGTCTCTCCCTGCTCGTCGTGTAAGGGTACAGAGTATGACACCATCGCACGTTTCGTCGACATCGAGTCGATATATGGCAAGCACCAGTAGCCTTTGTCCAGCTTGTTGGTGTATATCCAGTTGCTGTCCGTCTCCAGATAGCAGAAGTCGTTTTCCGGACCGCCTATCTCGTCCTCAGTCAGTTCACCGGTCATGGGATCGCGCGAGATGGTTGGTGCATAGTAGCGTCCTTGATCGGGAAAATAGTCGGCTTTATACATCAGTGTCACGGCGGCGATGTCTTCGTTGGCTTCTATCAGTCGTTGCAGTAGTGTGTTTGCCAGCATCTCGTGAGGCGCCATCATGTAGGCATAGCTGGCTGCTGTCTTGACTGCCGTCTCAACTGTCGACACACGGTTATCTATCACCTTGATGGCATTCTCCATCGAACGGCTAGCCTGACGGTGTGTCTCTTCAGCAACGATGCCGCGTGTGTAGTTCATCTGCCATAATCCTCCTACCAGCGTGATAATCGTCACAATACCCAGCACCATGATGGTAGTACGTATCGCAACCGATCTGTTCAGAATCCCAGGAAGTTTCATGTTCTATCTCTGTTTCTCTTGCTTATTTCACATTCAGTTTAGCGTATGCTTCTCCCATCAGCAGCAGGTCTTCATGATGCAAAAGGCTCACCTCGACACCCTTCTGGAATATCATCACGATGTCGCTGCCGCCAAACTGGAAGAATCCCATCTCGTCGCCCTGCTTCAACTCTTGTCCTACGTGCAGCGATGGAATCCAGTTGACGCTGCATATCTGCGACATGCCCACAGGCAACATCGCCACGAGTCCGTAGTCCTTCGTTTCGATGATGGCACAGGCACGTGTCTCTACCATCTGGAATCCTAAGTTGTTCTGATAGTAGTACAGCTTCTGCTCGTCGTCCCACAGCGTATAGCCACCACCTGCTGCAACACCAGGAATGCGTCGCAGCTCCAGCAGTTTGCCGCTGACGGGGGCATGGTAGCGGTGATAGCAGTTGACGTCCAGGAAGGTATGTGTCAGCGTACCGCCGGCAAAGGCATTCTTATAGGCTGAATCATCACCTATCAGCTGTGCGATGTCGCTGAGTTTGGCAGTCTTGATCTGCAGGTCGTCGTAAACCAGTTGGTTGTTGTCGTCGATAGCCCATGTCTTCTTGGGCCATGAGTCGGCAGGTGCTATCACATCCGCATCAGCAATGGGTCGCATCTCAGGTGACGCCAGGCTGCGGGCAAAAAACTCGTTGAAGGTCTTCCATTGGTTGCCCTCGCCATACCATCCTTTCGTCAGTCCCCAGTCGGGGTCCGATGCCAACATCTCGTAGTATGTGTCGTTCCAACTCTCTTCGGTTTCCAGAAAATCGCCCCACGACTGCGCATAGGTGGTAAGCCACGATGCAAAGGGCTCCACGAATTCGACTGTAGGATAATAGAAGCCTCGGTCTTTGAGTGCCTCCAACGGCTGGTCTACCACAAACCAGAAGTAGCCGATACCCTGATCTACTCTTCCGTAGAGCGACTGCCCGTAAGTGCCTGGGGCAGGGTAGGGCATCACGTCCCAAGGCAGACAGCGTATGTTACGGTCTACGAAATCGCAGAACTCGTCGAAATTCTGTGCGGGATTATAGCGTCTGTCGGGATTGATGACTGCTGCCTGGCTGATAGCCTGTTCCAACAATTGGCGCACCTCCGTGTTTTCGTTGCAGATGCGAATCAGTTCGTTGACAGCCTCCGTATGTTGTTTCTGTGGTGGTACTACGGGATTGTCTTCCACACTACACGAGGTGTAGAAGAAGCAGAGTAACGTGGTGAAGACCAGAAGCCTCAGTGTTTTCTTGTTCATTGGGGAATGCTTAATGTTAGTCCGACAACAAAGTAACCTTTTTGCGAGCAGGGATTACCTATCAGCTGTGCATAGATGGGCACTGAGAAGTGCTCGGTAATCTTGATATCCTTGGTGGCTTTCACGCTGACGTTGGTCACCGCAAAGCCGTTGGTTTCATAATAGGTGGTGGCATAGGGTACAACGCCTACCGTTGCCTCCCAGTTGCAGGTAGCCAGTTTGAAGGGTGCTGTCACTTCAGCATACGACGAATAGGCGCGCTTGTCACTTTTGTTCACACCGTCGCCTCCTGCAAAGATCGTCTGCCACGAAGCAGTGAGAATGCCGAAGTCGTAGGCAATGAACCCTTCAAACGCATGATAGGTCGAGTGGGCATTGTAGTCGAAATATTTCGTGTCCGAGTATCCGCTCCAGTAGTCTACGACACCAAGCGTCAGTCCTCCTGTGGTGTACGATGCCGTCAGGTCAAACTCCCTGGCGTCTTCCGATGTTGTCAGACTCATCGAACCCCATGCCGAGAGGCTAAATCCCTTCCAGCTGACGCCCAGATTCGGCTGCACACTGGCGTGACCTAATTCCATACCGCGCCAGATATACTGGCTGACAAAATCTGCGGAGAGGGTTGCTTCCACCTTCTCCTGAGCATTCACTGCAGACCATCCTGCAGATACTAAAAGCACTATGGCAAATAAATAGTTGCGCATGGTTATATATAATATATCTTATATATAACGACGACGAAGCCCGGATATTGTCATCATTACAAAATAATATGTTGTTCGTCATACTAATACTATGAAGGTAGCTATCATACAAAACTGTATTCGTACGAAGCAGCTGGACTGGACGCTCCAGTTTGCCACCGACCTGATTAATCAGCAGCCTGGTGCCGACCTCTACGTGTTGCCAGAGACTTTTGCCACAGGGTTTATGGTCGAAGGCACTACACAACAGGCACATGTGCAAGGTCCGCAGATCCTCCTTTGGATGCAGCAACAGGCCCGTCGCCTGAATGCCGCAGTAGCAGGCAGTATCGCCATTTTCGACGATGAAGGACTCTTGCGCAACCGCCTCTTCTTCGTCCGTCCTGATGGCAGCTATGATTATTACGACAAGCACCATCTCTTCACCTATGCTGGCGAGACGAAGGATTATGTCGCAGGCCAGCGTCGCGTCGTGGTTGAATGGCGAGGCGTGCGGTTCCTGCTGCAGGTGTGCTACGATCTTCGTTTCCCTGTTTTCTCGCGCAATCGTGGCGACTACGATGCCGTTATCTATGTGGCCAATTGGCCGCTTAGCCGTAAGGATGTGTGGCATACGTTGCTCCGTGCACGCGCCTTGGAGAATCAGTGTTTTGTCATAGCGACTAATATCTCTGGCGACGATGCAGGCGTTTGTTATCATGCGGGCGACTCTGCCATCATCGATGCCTATGGCCACACCCTTGCCGAGTGTATCACGGGTCGTGTCGAGTCAGCCTCCGCCGAGCTCGATATGGAGTCGCTGCAGCGCTTCCGCCAGAAGTTTCCCGTCCTCGCTGATGCCGATTGAATCACATACCGTTTTTTTGCCGAATGTCGCAGTTCATGGTATAAAAACGGGGATTCGTTGAAAAGATTTGGGGAAATGGCGATTTGTGTCTATCTTTGCGCCATGTTAACAAGCTACATGCTATAAAAAGGTAAAAGGATATGAAAAAGATGACAATGGTGATGCTCATGGCATCGATGGTGGGCGCAACAGCCTGTTCGAGTGAAGACCCGATTAATGATTTGTATAACGAGATGGATAATTTCGGCGGTGGCGGCATGGCTGGCGGCATGGGTTCGGCTACGGCTGGCAGCGGCGAACTGACGACGTTTACGATTGCTCTGGACAAGACGACAGCTGAGCCCAGCAGTGTGGCAGATGAGTATTTCCCTGACGAGGAGGACTTGCTGGAGAACAACGAGTTTACGACGGAAGTGAACATCGACCTGTCGAACCCAACGGCATCGACGGAGAACGGTGTGGAGATTACCGTCAACGGCGGACACATCACAGCCAATCACGGATCGACGAAGAAGATATGCTACGTGGTGAGCGGCAAGACGGAGAACGGCTCGTTTACTGTTGTGGGCGACAAGAAATACGAGGTGAAGCTGAACGGCGTGGACATCACGAATCCGGACAGTGCCGCCCTGAATCTGCTGAGTGGCAAACGGGCTTACATCGTGCTGGCTGACGGTACGACGAACAAGCTGGCGGATGGCACCACGTCGCAGAACAACCACAAGGGTGCGCTGTACTGCAAGGGTAAGCTGCTCTTCAACGGCAACGGGGCACTGGAGGTGTATGGCAACTACGCAAACGCCATTCATACGGCCGACTATATCGTGTTCCGCAAGGGTAATAACATCTATGCCAACTCGACCATCAAGAACGGTATCAAGGCCAACGACGGCGTATTCATCAACGGCGGCATCATCAACGTAGAGGTATCGGCAGCAGGTGCCAAGGGTATCAACTGCGAGGACGACATCATCATCAACGGAGGACGTACGACGGTGGTGGCCACAGGTAATGGCACTTGGGACTCTGACGATCAGGAGACCAAGGCGGCTGCCGGCATCAAGGCCGACTCGATCATCACTATCAATGCGGGTGAGGTATACCTGAAGGCTACAGGCAGCGGCGGCAAGGGTCTGAAGGCCGACTGGGAGGCTTACATCAACGGCGGTAAGCTGCGCGTCATCACGGAAGGCGGTCTCTATTACAGCAACGGATCGTCGGAAAACCACAACTATACGGGGAATACCGATAATTTGAACGACGACTACACATCGTCGCCAAAGGGCATCAAGGTAGGTACGAAGAATGTACACGGCGTGCTGGACATCACGGGTGGCGACATCATGGTACGCACAAAGGGCACCAACGGCGAGGGTATCGAGTCGAAGGGTACGCTGACCATCACGGACGGCAGAGTCATGGTGGCTGCCTACGACGATGCCATCAACTCCAGCAGCGACCTGACCATCAGCGGCGGCAACGTCGTGGCAGTAGGCATCAACAACGACGGTCTGGACACCAACGGCAACCTGTACATTAAGGGTGGCACGCTGATAGCCATGGGTGCTGGAGGTGCTGAGACGGGTATCGACATCGACGAGCAGCACAAGCTCTATATCACCGGTGGTAACATCTTCGGAATAGGTGGACGCGTAGACGGCAGCATAGGAAGTACCTCACAGGGTATTGCCACCACCAGCGGATCGGTAGCTGCCAACGCCACAGTGACCGTCAGCAATGGCAGTACGACACTGGCCTCGTTTACCATGCCTCCATACTCTTACAATAACGGCACCATCATGGTGAGTGCGCCAGGCATGAGCAGCGGCAACAGCTATACGCTGAAGCTGGGCTCTACGTCGCAAAGCATCACAGCATCGAACAGCATCAACAGCTCGATGGGAGGCGGTCCTGGCGGACGCAGATAAAAAGCGAAGAAATAGCAAATATCCGGGCTTACATTTGGTGAGTCCGGATATTTTTCTTATCTTTGCAGCACAATAACGAACAAACTTTATTCTACAAACGATATGAAACAGATTATAGCTATTTTAAGTTTCCTGCTTATCCCGATGTGTGCGTCGGCTCAAACACCTGCAGAGCTTTTTACGAAAGGTTTATCTGCATTTAACACTAAGGATTATGACAATGCGCTCAAACTATATGAGCAGGCAGCATTTCAAGGACACGCTGGTGCACAATGCAATCTCGGGTTTATGTATGCAAACGGCAAAGGCGTAAAGAGAGACTATAAGAAGGCTATGGACTGGTATATGGAAGCTGCAAATCAAGGCAATACCATAGCCCAATTTAACCTTGCTACGATGTATAATACAGGCAAGGGATGCAAGGTGGATTATAGCCAAGCCTACCTGTGGTTTCTGAAGGCTGCACAGCAGGGACATGATGGCGCGCAGACGAATCTTGGATATATGTATGAGAAAGGACGTGGCGTCAACAAGAACCTGAGCAAATCACTGGAATGGTATATGAAAGCTGCAGCGCAGGGTAATGAGCAGGCAGCAAACTGCGTGACGATATTAAGGAACAAGAATCCCTATCTGAATGAAAACGCGAATGCTGCCAGTCAGCCTCAGGTGGCCTATGCACAGCAACAAGCCCCAGTTCAGAATGTCCAGCCGCAGGCTCCTGCACCTGTTACCCAGCCTGTTGCTCCGATGAAGAACAGGGATATCATCGACACTGAGATCCCAACTGTCAAGGACGTCAACAGCACTACCTTTGCCATCATCATTGCCAACGAAGACTACCAGAAGGAAACAAAGGTCGACTATGCGCTGAACGACGGTGATATATTCAAGACCTATTGCCACAAGACCTTAGGTCTGCCTGAGAAGAATATCCATTATGTCCCCAATTCTACGCTCAACAATCTTATTGATGAACTAGAATGGCTCAGACAGGTATGCGAGGCTTTCAATGGCGAGGCAAGTTTGATATTCTATTATGCAGGTCATGGTGTACCCGACGAAAAGTCTGGCTCTGCTTATCTGCTGCCTACCGATGGTAACAGCCGCATCATGCGTACCTGTTTCAACATGAATGAGCTTTATGAGACCCTGGGAAAAATGCCTGCCAAGAAAGTGACGGTATTCATGGATGCCTGCTTCTCGGGCAGTCAGCGAAGCGGTGAGATGCTAGCAGCAGCCCGTGGTGTGGCTATCAAGGCTAAACCTGCCGCACCCAAGGGTAACATGGTGGTTTTGACAGCAGCACAAGGCGACGAGACGGCCTATAAATACGAAAAAGGTCAGCATGGTCTGTTCACCTATTTCCTCCTGAAGAAACTGAAAGAAACCAAAGGAAATGTGACGTTCGGCGAATTGAGCGAATATATTGAAACTGAAGTGAAACGTTTCTCTATCGTAGAAAACGGCAAGAGCCAGACACCGAGTGTCATGACATCAGGTAATCTTTCCGATAATTGGAAGAACATCAAGTTTAATTAAGTGGTTAGAAGCAATCCTGACTCATGAAGCGGAAGGTGCTGTTCATTTTCGCTATCGTTGTGGTGATAGTCCTGGCTACACTGGCTATGACGAAACCAGATAGGGCTGCTCATTATGAAGCAGTGAAGGCGATGGCGTTGAAAACGGTAGACCACGAACTGTCTAAGAATCCGCAGACCGCTGAATATGCGGCAATAGGTACGGCGAAAGCGCTGAACATGATAGACGAATATCTGCAGAGAAATCTTTTGGTATACGAGCATACATTTTATTCATCTGGAGTACTGATTTACAACGATAGGTTTATCCCCATCTCGGTTGGCGTCTTTAACAAGGTCTATCTCACCGTCGGTGAAGAGGACGTCAAGCGAGTGGTGGAAATTCCGGATCCCTTTTAAGCTTTTAATTAAGCTAGTTTTACTAAAAACTATCCGAAAATGAAAACAAGACAATTATTCTTAATAGTGTTCCTTTCCATTTGGAAAATAACCTTGGGTTATTGATTGATAAGCGGCACTTACTGAAAAATTTTATTTTTGCGATTTATCTGCCATACTGCCACCAGCTCTCTGAATTGCTTTTGTACAAAGGGGTTGTCTGGTGGTGGCAGATTTGAAATTGATGGCAGATAAGGCTTCTTTTGGTGGTTTTAAAGGCTAATATGTGGTATTCTGAAGGCTATTTTGCCTCGTTCTAAAGGCTGTTTTTGGTCATTTTGAAGGCTACTACGGGTTGTTCCAAAGCCTTCTTAGGGTCATTCTAAAGGTTTCTATGGGTCGTGCTAAAGGCTACGATGGGGCATAGAGAGCTTTACCATCAGGCAAAGGAAACTTCAGGATGAGGCATCATGTATGTTTATACACATATAGAAACGACGTAGCAAGCGGGGAGTTTGAAGTAAGCAAACTAGGAGTTTAGTTACGGCAAACTGCCAGTTTAGTGCCGGTAAACTCTGAAGGGGTAGAGAAATCGAGTATTTATGCATTTCCTGCATGGATATGCAAGAGCGCAATGGAATTGCTTCCATCAATAGGTGCAATTGCTAGATTTAATGGTAACAATTGCTACCATTAATGGAAACAATTATCAGATTATCGAAAAAAGGCGCATTCGAAAATATCCCTCCCTTCCTCCCGTAACCCATCGCAAATGCCGATAAATAAAGGGATGAAGACACGGGAGGGATAAGCAATGCCCCTCCCGTCTCCCTCCCGTTTTTATCAAAACGGCCTCCCAGCAAAAAATGTCAACACTCGTTAGGAATAGCAGAAAAAGTGAGTGAATGAGACCTCAAAGGGAGGGTAACGGGAGGGTGAAAAGATATCCCTCCCGTGCTTTAAATGCCCTGTACATAAGGGGTTGAGGCCTGTGACGGGAGGAAGGGAGGGATGTTTTGAGAATCTCTATTTCTTGTAATTCAGCGCAGCACCAATGGCTGTACAGAACTCGACATGTTTGGGGATATGGAAATGGACACCGTATAGTTTCTCCAACATGGGGTAGACGTCCTTGCACTGGGGAAGGAGCGTCAGGTTGCCAATGAGCACGAAGTCCTCAGCAAAAGTGGACTGTCCCGCTGTGTCCGTTCGGTGGGCTCATTCTATCTCCATTTGTCCGTTATAGCTGATTGGTTCCCGCTCTCTGGCCATGACGTCGACACTCGTCTTGCCATTCGAGAAGATGTCGAGGGTATAAGTCAGGATATCCTCTTCGTTGTCCACCTTGATAATCACCTGCGTACGGCCCTTGCTGTCCTTAGCAGCCTGATAGTCACGGATTGGTGCCGCGAAGTTTAGACCCTTACCGCCGCCATACGGCACGTTATAGGCTCTGCCGAAGTAGGGCAGGTAGGAAATAAGTGTGTCGCCCTTCACCTGCACAGAGTAATCTGACGACACATGCACCGCTCTGCCCCGTCGCGGAAACATCATGTCTACGTTGATGGTGTACTGCCGTTCAGCCAGTGCCGTCTCCACTTTCTGTGCCAGTCTCGCCTCCCGTTCTGCCCGTTCTGCGCTCGACAGTGAGCTGCAGGCAGTAAAAAAGCCCACCATTGTGATCAGAGTTATTATTACCTTATTTCTCATATTTAAATGCCAATGTCTTCATCTGACCGCTTAATTAACTTGATGCTGCAAAGATAAAAAAAATGACTGGACTCGCCAAATGTGGGTCCGACTTTTTTTGCTTTTCTTTTGGCGGTTTACAAATAATTCATTACTTTTGCGCCCGAAATGATGACCAAATGATTTAGAAACAATGAAAAAGATTTTGACTTTGATAATGGCTGCGGCTCTTGCCCTGCCAACATTCGCACAGTTTGAAAACACCGGTAAGCGCAACCGCTTTAACCATAACAATACTGAACAGTATTACGGACTGAGGCTCGGTTTGAACATTGCCGCGCTGTCGAGCGACGCCGTAGAGCTGGACCTTGGCAGCCGCACGGGTATCAGCGTGGGTGCCGTGTATGGCATCCAGCTGGCTAATTCGGCTCCTGTATGGTTGGAGACTGGTCTGTTCTATTCGGAGAAGGGTGGTAAGGAGACGATCCAGGGCATCAAGTATAGCGCACGTCTGTCGTACTTCCAGGTGCCGGTAGTCTGCAAATACGCTATCGATATTGCCGACGACTTCTTTCTGACGCCGTTCTTTGGCGGCTATATGGCCTTGGGTGCGTTCGGAAAGATTAAGGACTACGGCCTGCGCACGTCGGAGAGCTCGTGGGACACCTTCAACCGCTTTGATGCCGGTCTGCGTCTGGGTTGCGGCTTCGAGTACGATATGGTGTATGCTGAAATAGGTTACGATTGGGGTCTGACCAATATCAGCAAGAGCGATTTTGATGCTACCCACACTCGTAACCTATTTATCAACGTCGGCGTAAACTTCTAAAAGAAACGGCTTATTGCCACAGCTTGATGACTCCTCCGACGACAAGCATGCGTCCGGGGGAGTAAAGGGCGTATTTGCGAGTAGACGAGTCTATCCGCCTGTCGACCTTATCGAAGATGTTGTCGATACCGATGACGGGCTTGAACACAACCCATCGGCCACACTGGATGGTGTGGGTGGTATGCAGGTTCCAGACGCCGAAGCCCGGGGCATCCTCGTAGTCGGGATAGTAGGTCTTCGACTGCAGACGTCCGTTCAGATTGACATTCAGCGCATAGCGACCCCAAGAGTGATGATAGTTGGCGGCGATGGTGGCGGCATGACGGATGCTGCGCTCCAGTAGCGTCCACTCGTCGCCACTCTTGGTGCGGGCATAGGTGTAGACGTAGTTGGCAGAGAGGTTGAAGCCTGGGAAGATGTTGGCTGACACATTGAGCTGCAGGCCTTTGACGTCGCCCTTGTCGCTGTTCTGATAGAGCGCATAGCTCACCATCTTGCTGGCCTGATCCTGCGTCATCTCAGGGAATTCTTGCATGAGCATCGTCCGGCTGGCATCGTCGATACTGATATTCTGTTTGATGACCATATCGTTGATGCGGTTCAGATAGCCCGTCACGCTCACAGCGATCACCTCGTCGCGATATTCGGCGTTCAGCGAGAAGTAGTTGCTCTTCTCAGGTTTCAGATTCTTATTGCCAAAACTGATTTGTGCCTTACCGCGATTCACGCTGAAGTAGTGATAGTATAACTCATCAAGACCTGGGGCGCGGAATCCGGCAGAGTAGGTGGCACGGAAACGGAAATTGCCTGGGGCATACATCAGCGTCACCTTAGGCGTCAGGTGGTTGTTGAACGTCTCGTGGTGCGTCAGACGGAGACCGAGGGTGGCTGTGAAGTCCTTGAACAGCTTCTGCTCGTGCTGGGCATAGGCTGCAAGCGAATAGACGTGCTGATTGATATTTCCGCTGGTTGCCGTCAGATAGTCCTTACGCCAGTCGGCACCAAAGATGGTGGTAGAATGGCCTGTCAGTCCGAGGATGGCCTTCAGTTCGCCGTCCATAGAGCGCTGCTTCTTCGACTGGACATAATCGCCAATGGCATTGCTCTTAGTTTCTACATCGTATTCCTTGCCATAGCGGAAACGGTCGACGGTGAAGTCGGCCTGCAACGAATTCTTGCTGTTGAATTTATAGATGCCGCCCAGGTTCCAGCGGAATCCCTTATAGCGCATCTCGTAGTCGGTACCGCCTGTGACGTCGTTTCTGGTCTCAGGGCGGTCGGTTATCTTATATGAATAGTCTAAGCCTGCATTGAGTGCAATGTGTTGGTTGGGGGTATAGGTGAATTTCTGTCCGATAATGTTTGAACGATAGCCTGTAAAGAAAGGGGCTATGGTCTGTTGTGTCTCTGTGTCGGAGCCTTTCTTATACTCTAAATCGGTGGTCTGATAGCTGTCGGCACGGTCGTGGGTAAACGACGTGTAGGAGCCGAAGCCATTCTTATAGATGTCGAGCGTGACGGCCTCTGTCAGCACGCCGTGACCGCTCACCTTGGTGTCGCTGGTAACGCTGACGAGATTCTGTGTAGGCTGGTCGGTGATGATGTTGATGACACCCGCAATGGCATCCGATCCATAGAGCGATGACGCTGCCCCATCGAGCACCTCGATACGCTTGACGCGCGACATGTTGATGCGGTTGAGGTCGACATTGTTGGAGATGTCGCCAGTGAGTTTCTGACCATTGATCAGAATAAGGATATACTTGTTGCCCAATCCGTTCAGACGCAGGAAGGTACCCATGGAGTTGGGCGCCATAGAGGCCTGTGGCATCATGCGTGTCAAGGCGGCATCGAAGGTTGCTATGCCCTGTTCGCTGATTTCCTGCGAAGAAAGTACACGGACGGGTGTGGCGGTCGACTTGAGACGCTGGTGATGGCCTGAGCCGGTGACTACCACTGGGTTGAGATTATACGTGCGACTGGTCATCGACGAGTCGCGATGTTCCATTTGATGGATTTGGGAAAAAGCGGCACCCCCCGAGAGGAGTGCCACTGCTAATACAATTAGCTTTAAATAACGCATGAGAGAGGGTTATTCTTCAGGATTCTTTGAGTGGTAGTATTCAAGAGGAGCACCGTTGATGGCATCCTGGGTGTGGTTTATCCAGATCTGACGGATCTTAGGCAATTCGAGCAGACCGTACTCAATCATCGTCGAGTTGTCGCACTCGTAGCCCAGGTGATGGAAGTACATCTTCCAAGAAGTGTCCTCGACCTCGCCCTCTTCGTTAGGTGTGAAGCCTACGCCTTCCTGCCAGTTGTCGTCATCGTCGCCAGCCATATCGTTGTGACCGTGGTCGCCATCGATAGACATGAGCGGTGTGCAATATACCTTACCACTGGTGATGCCAGCAGCCACCATACGGGCATAGACATTGGTCTTGAAGTTGTCCATCATATCAACGGTTCCTACGAAGTAGTTCTTGCTGTACTTCTGCAGCTCGGTCTCCAGTTCGGTGTAGCGAACGTTAGCCTTATAGGTGTCGTACTCATCGGGGTTACCATGACCCATGAAAGCGACAACAGCATTGGCTGCCTTGTCACCATAGAGTGCATCGAGCTCCTTGGCAACAGATTTCACATCTTCCTCAGCATCCTGCAACAGGGGCACACCGAGCTTCAGGGTTACACCAGCCAGATAGGCATCGTCGAGGTCGCCATTGGCATTGTTGGCGAAGTCCTTGATGTAGTTGATAACGCGGGTGTACTCCTCGCCGGGAATCACCTGCAGCGACTGGACAACAATCTCCTCATACTGCACACCCTCGGCAGCAAAGGCGTTGAGCCAGAAGGGAGGTGCATAGTAGTTGCGGGAAACACCGTTCTCACCGGCAGCGGCACGGTTGATACAGATGGCTGATGAGTAGCTCAGGAATACGTCGTAGCCGGCGAATGCATTCTTGTAGGCATCAATCGTTGTGTCGAATGCATTGAAGCCCTGTTCCCATGTGCAACCGAAGGCAACGAGCAGAATAACCTTCTTGTTCTTCTTGTTAGCTTTCACGTGATCGGTAACAGCTTTCTGATAGCGTGACCAGTTATTGTCCTGTGGCACTTCCACAACGACCTCTACTTCCGTCTCGACAGGAACTTCTACGATTTTCTCCACTTCTTTTTCCTTTTCGCAGGAAGCGAGACCCATGGTGAGGCAAACGGCTGCGAATGCCATCACGAAATACTTAATCTTCTTCATTGTTACTTGATTTAAAATTAGACTTATTGTTAGTAAACTTAAGTTTCTTGCCTTGTGCAAAGCGAATGGTCAGCGTGCCATAGACGGTGCGACCTGGGGTGGTAGTGCCCAAGTGCAGACCATGAGGCGTGCGGTCGACATAGTTGAAGATATTGTCGATGCCTGCCTCAAGACGGAACAGCCACTTCTTGCTGACGGGGAACTCGTGGTTGGTGGATATGCGCCACGTCTGATAGCCCTTGCCATCGCCATTTATCTGATAATAGCGCTTCGACGACATGCGACCATAAAGACCAACACCCATGTGATAGGCCGACGAGAAGTCGTGGTTCCACGTGAGCAGCCAGCTGCCCTTATGGTGGGCCATACCATCGATGACGACATCGATAAGACGGTCGTGGTTGGTGTCGTACTTCTTGGCATCGGTATCCAGATAGCTATAGCTGGCACCCACCATCCACTCGCGGTTCAGACGATAGCGAATGCTGACGTCGATGCCCTTGGTCTCGGCTGTTTCCAGATTCTGATACTGGCGTGTCTTCCTGGGGTCGTACTTCACGATATACTCAGCGGGAGCCTGACTGTTGGGGATGGTGACAAGCGTAATCATATCCTTCACCTTGTTGATATATCCCGTCACCGTGACGTTCAGTCCCTGCCAGTTGTATTCGCCACTCACCGCATAGTAGTTGGAGGTCTGAGGCTTCAGATTCTCGTTGCCCAGATAGAGATAGGTGGCATTCATGTATTTCACATAGCGATAATACAATTCCTTGGGGGTAGGGGTCTTGAAACCCTGACTCCACGTGGCACGCAGACGGATATTGTCGCCCAGCGAGAGCATGCCGGATATCTTAGGCGAAAGGTTGGTGCCGAACTGTACGTTATGGTTCAGACGCAGACCGCCAGTGATGTTCATAGCGACCTTCGGACTGAAGGTATAGCTGAACTCATCCTGCACGTAGGTAGCCTCGGTATTGTCTCTGGCTACACCGCCTTCCACACGCATGGGAGCCTCCAGATAGTCGTAACGCCATTCTAAACCCGCACTCAGACGATTGTTGTAGGGTAGGGTGAAGATGCCCTTCATATGGGCCATCATACGGCGCTGATCGCTCTGCAGCTCTTCATCGCCAGGGAAGTAGGGATAGTAAGGGGTGAAGTTGCCATGAGGGTCATAACCATCAGTCAGTGTGGTATCCGTATAATTATAATAGTACGCGTGACGATCCCAGTTGACGTCGAGTGTCACCTGGTCGTTCTTGTTCAGTTTCCACTTACCACCAGCAGCCAGACTCTGATTGCGATAAGCCATATCGTAGGTCTTCACGTCGACGGCAGCATACTTACCGCTGGGGCGATAGATACGTTTCCAATACGTTGAGCCCTCGGCATAGAGTTCCAGACGCTTCGTGGGTTCGTAGGTGAGACGCTCGGACACTTGCCAACTGGTATGCCTATTGACCGTCATATTACGGGAGTCTTCTATCAGGAACTCCGTCTGCTTGGGGTCTTCCGTAGCGGTGTTCTGCCAACCATCGGAGTGCTGCAATTGGAAATTGGTATAGCTCTTCACCTTGCCAATGGCAATGCCTATGCCGTTGTGCTGGCGGATATCGCCGTAGCTGCCACCACGTGTGCTGTTTTCGAAGAGCAGTCCCTCGTTGTGCTTTTTCGTGATGATGTTTACCACACCGGCAATGGCATCGGAGCCATAGAGGGCACTCGAGGCACCCTTGACAATCTCAATCTTCTCAATGTTCTGGGGATCGATGAGCGAGAGGTCGTTCTGTCCACCCACATCGCCATGAATGCGCTTGCCGTCGATGAGCACCAGGATATAGTCGTTCCCTAAGCCGTTCATCTGCATCTGCGAGCCCATGTCGTCCTGCGAGAAAGCAAACGACGCCGTAAGACCTGCGAGGATATCCTCCAGACTCTTACCACCATAGTTGCGCAGCATCTTCTGCGTGATGACCTCCGTTTGCACAGGGGCATTCTTCAGCAAGTGCTGGGTACCAGTACCCGTCACCACTACTTCTTGCAAACTGTCGGAGCGCCAAATGTCGCTTTGTGCCTCGACAGACGCGACTGCACATAAAGCCAGCAATCCTACTGTCAGTAATCTTTTCATTAGCATGTCTTGTCTTCCGCTACCGCATAATCCTGTACGGGCGTACTCATCGTTATCAGGCAGGTATTCTGGCTCTCCCCAATCTGCTTTACCTTCCCGAGCTTGTGCTCAGTGGCGTTATACAAGCAGACCTTTCAAAGGGGGATTACAGCTGCAGGTACAGCTCCGGATTTGCACCGGATTCCCTTACATCATGGCGGCATCGGCCACCAGATTGCCATTTTATTGCGGCAAAGATACAACTTTTTTCTGTTGATTGTGCATAATTAACGGATTTTTTTTAATTTTGCACAAAAATCATCTCAAGATGGCATCGAAAACAGCATTTCTGATAGCAGCACCAACCAGTGGCTCAGGCAAAACGACGATTGCCCGAGGACTGATGAAACTGTTGACGGACAAGGGTTATCGGGTTCAGCCTTTCAAGTGTGGACCTGATTATATCGACACCAAATTCCACGAGGCAGTATGTGGACGCCCTTCTGTCAATCTCGATACGTTTATGGCAACGCCAGAACATATCAGGGAATTGTTTCATCGCTATGGCGACGATGCTGACGTGTGTATCGTAGAAGGTATGATGGGACTCTACGATGGCTACGATCGTGAACGGGGCTCGTCGTACGAGATAGCCCGCGAGCTGGATATCCCCGTGGTGCTGGTGGTCGATGCGAAGTCTGCCGCCTATTCTATGGCAGCACTCATTGCCGGATTCGTCAATTACAGGAAAGACGTCCGCATCAGCGGTCTTATATTTAATAAGGTGGGGAGCGAGCGCCACTTCGCCATGCTGCAACAGGTATGCGACGATTTAGGTATAGCCTGTCTGGGCTATCTGCCGAAGCAGGCAGCGCTGGAACAAGGCTCGCGCTATCTGGGACTCGATTTTTCGCAGAGACCTGAAACCCAGCAACTTGTAGAACGCTTAGAACAGAACGTAAGATGGGAGAAACTGCTAGAATTGTAATAGCCCGCAATGCGGAGGCGTTCTCCTTTATCTATCAGGAGAATATCGACCGATTTGAGCATGTCTCGTTTTTCGATCCCGAGACGGATGTGCCTTGTCTTGACGATGCCGATCTGTTATACCTGCCTGGAGGCTACCCTGAGAAACATCTGGAGGCGCTGGTGGCTAACGAGGCTTGCCGCAAAACTATCAGGGACTATGCTGAGCGAGGTGGAAGGATTCAGGCTGAATGCGGAGGTATGATGTATCTCTGCGAGAAGATAGTGACTGACGACGGTGAGTATCCGATGTGTGGCGTGCTGCCTTACGCTATTACGGCCCGCAAGGCTGACAGGAAGCTGTCGCTGGGTTATCGCAGGTTTATGCTGGATGGTAGGGAATATCGTGGACATGAGTTTCATTATACGCAGTTCCTCACCCCACCCCTTGCCCATCCCCTTCAAGGGGAGGGGAATGGGGAGGGGTCAGTTACGCAGGTCTATAACGCCAAGGGCGAGCCTGTTGACACCCCTGTGTTGAAGTATAAGAATGTGCTGGCGAGCTATACGCATCTGTATATTATTGGATAATGGATAATTCTTTGACCTAAAGGTACAAAGCGACCAGAGGTCGAGCGGACAATGGACAATTGATAATTGAGAATTATGAAGTTGCTTCATCCCATTATGCTGGCAGGTACAGGCAGTGACGTAGGAAAAAGCGTCATTGCAGCAGCATTGTGTCGTATCTTTAAGCAGGACGGCTATCATCCCGCTCCCTTCAAGGCCCAGAATATGGCACTCAACTCGTATGCCACACCCGAGGGTTTGGAGATAGGTCGTGCCCAAGCCGTGCAGGCAGAAGCCGCAGGAATTGCGTGCCATACGGATATGAATCCGCTGTTGCTGAAACCTCAGAGCGACCATATATCACAAGTGGTGCTGAACGGTAAACCATTAGGCAATCGCGATGCCTATGATTACTGGAGACGAGGAACATCAGATATCGATTTCCGTAAGGAGGTATGTGATGCTTTCGATCGTTTGTTGGCACGCTATAATCCCATCGTGATGGAGGGTGCTGGCAGCATTTCAGAAATCAATCTGAGGGATACGGATTTGGTGAATCTTCCGATGGCGCGACATGCCAAAGCCGATGTGATTCTGGTGGGCGATATTGATCGTGGCGGTGTGTTTGCTTCCGTCTATGGCAGCATCATGTTGCAGACGCCTGAAGACCGCCAACTCATCAAGGGTATCGTCATCAATAAGTTTCGTGGCGATATGCGGCTCTTCGACAAAGGGCGTAAGATGTTGGAGGATATCTGTGGTGTTCCCGTCTTGGGTGTCGTCCCTTATTACAAAGATATCTATATCGAAGAAGAAGATTCGGTGAGTCTTGAGAAAAAGCAGCGCGAGTTGGCAGAAGGCAAAGTAAACGTCGCTGTAGTGCTGTTGCGGCATATCTCTAACTTTACCGATTTCGATAGGCTGGAGCGCGACCCTCGCGTCAATTTGTTCTATACGAATAACGTCAGCGATATAAACCATGCAGATATTATCATCCTGCCTGGTACCAAAGCTACACTGGACGATCTGCTGGAGTTGCGTCGTAATGGTTGTGCACAGGCTATTATCCGTGCACATCGTGACGGAAAGATGGTGATAGGAATCTGTGGTGGCTATCAGATGCTGGGACAGATGGTTAGCGACCCGGATGGCATCGAGGGCACTATTACCAGTTTGCCTGGTCTTGGCCTTCTTCCTATACAAACCACGATGACTCCTACGAAGACGACACGCCAAGTGACGTTCCAATTTGAAGGCGAGACTTGTCAGGGTTACGAGATACACCAGGGCGTGAGCGATACTGATGAGGCTATCATACAGACAGACCATTGCTTGGGCACCTATATTCACGGTTTCCTGGATAATGCTCCCGTCATTGAACACCTGCTAAAAGCTAAGAGCCAAAAGCCAATAGCCAATAGCATCAGCTATGCTGCCTTTAAAGAAGAACAATACGACAAGCTGGCAGCGCATGTGCGTCAGTATGTAGACATTCCACAACTCTATCAGATTCTACAGAACCATGAATGAATGGTTGGTCATATTACCTTTGTTGTTAGGATGGTTGCTCGACCTGGTGTTGGGCGATCCCACGTGGCTTCCGCATCCCATTGTGTGGTTTGGCAAAGCTATTGCCTTCTGTGAGCATCATCTGAACAAGGGTCAGCACCGGAAAGTGAAAGGGGCTCTTGTGGCCATAGGACTCATCGCGATAACCTTCGCCATAGGATTAATTATCAATTGTCAATTATCAATTATCAATTTTGTAATAGTCTTCTTTTGTTTAGCAGGCACCACACTGATTAGGGAAGTAAGAGAGGTGTTCCGTGCCGTAGACCGTTCGCTGGAGGAGGGTAGGCGACAGGTGGCTCGCATTGTAGGTCGTGATACATCAGAGCTCTCTGCTCAGGAGATTCGCACAGCAGCACTGGAGACGTTGGCAGAGAATCTGAGTGACGGTGTGATAGCCCCCTTATTCTGGCTTGCTATACTGGGTGTTCCTGGCATGCTGGCATATAAGATGGTGAATACCCTCGACTCGATGATAGGCTATCGCACAGAACGCTATAAGGACTTTGGGTGTTGGGCAGCTCATATCGACGATATCGCTAATTATATTCCTGCCCGTCTCACGGCTCTGCTCATGATAATTGGCTATAGGCTATTAGCCATTAGCGATTGGCCAAAAGCCAAAAACCAAAAGCTAATAGCTTTCGTGTGGCGTTATGGTCGCAATCATGCTAGTCCTAATAGCGGATATCCTGAGGCGGCATTAGCAGGTATTCTCAACTGTCGTTTTGGTGGTCCACACTATTACTTTGGCGAACTATTCGATAAACCGTATATCGGCGAGAATGATCGTGAACTGACGACTGACGACATGAAAAAAGCCGTTCTCATTAATCGAACGGCAGAAGTCATGATGGTAATACTGACAGGCTTGTGCCTGTGGTTTATCTGATAACAGCACAGACGACCAAGCAAACAGCTAACTCTACCAACAGACAGACGGCGCCACAACAGTCACCAGTATAGCCACGCAGCCGGTTCCATATCAGCAGATAGAGGAAATACATGACGATGCAAGGCAGGAAGATAACCATCTCCCAAGGCAGTCCTGTGTACCAGAGAAAGGCAGCCATCGGTAACAACCCCTGGATGGCAAGACTGACGCCTGCCTTCCAATCCATTTTCCGATAGACGGTCTTATTCTTGGCTGTTTCTTCTGTACGGGCATAGGGCATCATAAGAATCAGCTGACTAGCCACCATCTTGCTATAAGGGTCGGCAGCCAGAATAGTGAGTGCAGCCATTTCTGCCGACATCGAATAAAGGGTAGCTCCTAAAAGCAGTTCATACATGATAAGGCCCAACACACCATAAGTGCCGATATGCGAATCCTTCATAATGTCGAGGATGCGTTGGCGATCTTTACCACCACCTCCGAAGCCATCGAGGAAATCGGCTAATCCGTCTTCGTGAAGAGCTCCCGTAATAAGCAGGCGTACTACGATGGCAGCAACGACAACGACGGGGTATGAGATCACCATACTGCCGAAGTAAAGTGTGGCAGCCATTGCACCACCCGTCAGCCATCCCGTCAAGGGCCAGTGTTCTACAACTGTTTTGTAACAATCCTTTGATGGTTCATGCAGTCGCCAGAAGGGCAGACGGGTGAAGAAGATGAAGGCTGCCCATATACGGTCGTACCAGTGTGTCTGGTCTAATTTTATTTCCATCGTTCAGAAGTATTTCGTGATGTTTGCATTATCGAAATTGTTCATTTCATTGATCATACGGATAGCAGAGTCAATGATAGGATAAGCACAAAGCGCTCCTGTTCCCTCGCCAAGTCTTAATCCTAAGCTCAGCAACGGTTTGGCATCAATAATATCCAGCATCTTCCGATGTCCACTCTCGTCGCCACAATGGGTGAAAATCATATAGTCTTGCGAGGCAGGATAAAGTTGGATAGCAGCGAGTGCACAAGCCGTCATGATAAAGCCGTCAACCAATATCACCAGATGGCATTCTGCAGCCCGCAACATAGCTCCGATAGCAGCAATCATCTCGAAACCGCCGAAGATTATTAGAGGTGAGAGAGGAGAGGTGAGAGGTGAGAGATATGATTGGTGGTGGGATAGCGCTCTGGAAAGAATCTCGTATTTATGTCTGATTCCGTCATTGTTAAGTCCAGCTCCAGCACCAATACAATCTTTTAAAGGAATATTGCCAAACAGATGCATCCAGATGCTGGAGGGTGAGGTATTGCCAATACCCATCTCACCAATACACAGAATCTTGCAACCCTCGGCGATACAGTCGTCGACAAGTTGGACACCTGTTTCTATCGCCTTGTCGTACTCTTCTTCCGTCATCGCGGGTTCATAGAGAAAGTTCTTAGTGCCACGAGCAATCTTACGATTGATAATGCCATCGATATGACTCAAATCGTAATCCACTCCTACATCGACAATACGAAGTTTAAAACCATGCTGACGACAGAACATGTTCACGCCTCCACCACCATGGGTAAAGTTAATCATTTGTTGCCATGTCACTTCGCGTGGCGATATGCTGACACCTTCACGTTCGATGCCATGATCTCCACCCAGCAACAGATGGCAAGGGTGGGATAATTCAGGGCTAAGCGTCTGCTGAATCAGACATATCTGCGTTGCCAGTTCTTCCAAACGTCCCAGTGAGCCTTTGGGCTTATTCAGATTGTCTATCTTCGTCTGAATGGCAGAGTGTAGTGTCCTGTCAGGTGTTTCTATCTTAAACGTTCTCATCACTTTTCACTTGTCACTTTTCACTTTCACAGCTATGCCACTAACCATGAGTATTACCTCATCGGCTTTTGAAGCGATATACTGATTCATCCAACCTTCAAGATCGGTGAATTTTCTTTGGATGGCGTTGTCGCTCACACCGCCACTGCCTATCTCGTTGGTTACGAAGATATAGGTGGCATCTTGAGCTGTGAAACGGTCGAACTCAGCTTTGACAGTTTCTAGTGTCTTCTCAACATCTGATGTCTCGAAAAAGAAATTAGTCAACCAGAGCGTCACACAATCAATGACCACCACACGTCCTGTGAGGTCGTGTCTGCTCAAGTATTTCTCTTCTTCAATATTCGTCCATTGAGGGCCTCGCCGTTCCTGATGTTTTCGCACCCGTTCACGAAACTCATCATCCCAGATATGTGCCGTAGCCACATAGACGGGATGGTCCGAAAGACTGAGCGCAAGATGCTCTGCCTGACTGCTCTTGCCTGAGCGTTGCCCACCTGTTATGAGAATGATTTTTCTCTCCACTTTCGTTTTTTTATGATTTATGCTGCAAAGTTAATCATTTTTTGTAACTTTGCAGCAGTTATGAAGAAAATAATTGTTGCAGGCATAGGTCCAGGTAGTCGTGAGGATATCACACCTGCGGTTTTGGAAGCAGTCAAAGAGGCTGATGTGGTAGTAGGTTACAAGTATTATTTCCAGTTTGTGGATCAATACCTGAGACCTGGCTGTGAGTGTGTGGATACGGGTATGAAGAAAGAACGCGAACGTGCAGAGCAGGCTTTCCTCTTAGCAGAGCAAGACAAAACTGTCGTTGTGATTTCTTCTGGCGATGCAGGCATCTACGGCATGGCGCCACTCATCTACGAGATGAAGCAGACACACCAATCGGATGTAGAGATAGTCACCCTACCAGGTATCTCCGCTTTTCAGAAAGCTGCCTCACTATTAGGCGCGCCTATTGGCCATGACCTGTGCATTATTTCTTTATCCGATTTGATGACACCTTGGGAGGTGATAGAAAAGAGGATCAAGGCTGCTGCCGTTGGCGACTTCGTGACAGCTATCTATAATCCCAAGTCGCATGGTCGCTATTGGCAGTTATATCGTACGCAGGAGCTGTTCCTGAAGTATCGTTCTGCAGAAACACCTGTAGGCTATGTGCGACAGGCTGGACGCGAAGAACAAACTATCAACATCACCACGCTGGAAACTTTCGATTCTGAAGATGTTGATATGTTCACCGTCATCCTTATTGGTAATTCGCAATCATACATAGCTGATGACAAGATGATTACCCCCAGAGGGTATTATCGTGAAGAGAACGAGGAGGCCGTCAAGCCTGGACAGCAGATTATGATGAATTCTTTCCGTACGATAGAAAGCGAGTTGCGTAATAAGGATATTCCGTTAGGACGCAAGTGGGCTCTGCTGCATGCCATCCATACAACTGCTGATTTTGATATGGAACGCATTCTCTATACGGACGACAATGCTGTAGAAACGTTATATCAAAAGGTGTGCGATGGCAGCCTGAAGACTATTATCACTGATGTGACGATGGTAACCAGTGGTATTCGCAAGGGCGCACTCCAACGTCTGGGCATAGAGGCAAAATGCTACTTGGGCGATGCTCGTGTGGCAGAATTTGCCTCCGCCAATAATATCACTCGTACACAGGCAGGCATCCGCTTGGCTGTCGAGGAACATCCTGATGCCCTCTTCGCCTTTGGCAATGCACCAACGGCACTGATGGAACTCTGCGATCTGATTCGTAAGGGGAAAGCTCATCCTGCAGGTATCATAGCTGCTCCTGTAGGTTTTGTGCATGTTCGTGAATCGAAGCATATGGTGAAACCCTTCAGAGATATTCCAAAGATCATCATTGAGGGCCGTAAGGGAGGTAGCAATCTGGCTGCTACACTTTGTAATGCCATCATGACTTTCGATGATGCTGCTCAACTTAAACCTGGACGCGACCTTTAGGTAATTGATAATTGACAATTGAAAATTGATAATGAGATTTATCGTAATAGGTATCACAGACCATCCACAACCTTGGTTCCCACCAGAAGTGATGGAAATCATCAGGCAGGGTAGAGTGTTCTCAGGAGGCAAGCGCCACCATGAGATTGTAGCATCCTTACTGCCAGAGAATGCAGAGTGGATAGATATCACTGTTCCACTTGATGCTGTCTTTGAACAGTATCAGCTAATAGCCAACAGCCAACAGCCAAAAGCCTCACTCATCGTCTTCGCCTCTGGCGATCCGTTGTTCTTTGGCTTTGCCAATACCATCAAGCGTAAGATGCCTGAGGCAGAAATCGTCGTCTATCCGACATTTAATTCTTTACAGATGCTGGCCCATCGGCTTGTGATGCCTTATCACGATATGCGTATTGTATCGTTGACAGGACGCCCTTGGGCTGAGTTTGATAGATCCCTTATAGAGAGAGCAGAGAAGATAGGTGTTCTTACAGATAAGGAACACACGCCAGCTGCTATTGCCCAGCGAATGATAGACTTTGGTTATACCCATTATCAGATGTGCGTAGGCGAACATCTGGGTAATCCTTCTCACGAAAAAGTGACGACGCTTACCCTCGACGAAGCAGCGCATCGAAATTTCTCAATGCCCAATTGCGTGATAGTAGAAGCCAATAGCCAACAGCCAATAGCCAACAGCCAATACGGTATTCCTGACAGCGAGTTTACACTACTCGATGGTCGCGAGAAGATGATTACCAAGATGCCCATCCGATTGCTGGCGCTGCAAGCGCTTCATCTTCCTAAGAAAAAAGTGCTTTGGGATATCGGATTTTGTACAGGCAGCATCTCTATCGAGGCTCGTCTCCAGTTCCCTCATCTGCAGATTGAAGCCTTCGAGATTCGTCCTGAATGTGAAGCAATCATCCACGAGAATGCTCGCAAGTTTAGGGCTCCAGGCATCAACATCCACATGGGTGATTTTCTTTCAGTATGCTGCGATACTATAGCTGCTCCTGATGCTGTATTCATAGGAGGGCATGGTGGTCACCTGAAGGAAATCATGGGAAAGGTATTACGATATCTTGCTCCTGATGGCTGTATCGTGATGAACAGCGTAAAGGCTCCCAAGGTGCTTACTGATAGCCATCAGCTATGGGATGAGGCCTGTTTGGAATTAAGCCTTCAGCAGGAGCCCTCTCTCAGAATCCAACTCAACGATTATCATCCAATAGAAATACTTAAAGCTTACAAATGATATGAAAACAAAACATGTACAGTATGAAACAAAGGGCACGTGCTCAAAACTGATTGACGTGACAGCTGATGAGAATAATGTTATTCAGCAGGTATTCTTCCTTGGTGGTTGCAATGGTAACCTTCAGGGTGTTAGTCAGTTAGTACGCGGACAACACATCGACGATGTCATCAAGCGTCTCGATGGTATTCGCTGTGGCACTAAAGTGACTTCGTGTCCAGACCAGTTGTGTAGGGCATTGGAACAGTTGAAACAGGCTCCGATTGACGATTAATAACGACAGAAGAAGATGAATATTGCCATCATACAAATCAGTGAGACAGGTAAGGATATTGCCATTTTACTACAGCAGGAACTCGGCGCTACTATCATTAAACGTAGCAATGTCGGGATACAATGGAAAAAATATGATGCCTTTGTGTTTATAGGTGCTATGGGCATCTGCGTGCGTACTATTGCTCCTTATGTGAATGACAAACACGAAGACCCTGCAGTGGTGTGTGTTGATAGTATGGGGCTGAATGCTATCTCTGTACTATCTGGACATATCGGAGGTGCGAACAATCTGGCTCACGAGGTAGCTGCTCTCATAGGGGCACGAGAGGTGATTACCACTCAAAGTGACAATGCAGGATTATGGGCACTCGACACTTTTGCAGAGCGATTCCATTGGAATATCGCCAGCGATGACGATATGAACGAATGTATCTTTGCATTTGTCAGTTGCAAGCCGACAGCCCTGTTGATGGATATCTGCGACGAGGGTACTGACTATCTGGAGAAGACATTGCCAGAACACGTGACAATCGTCAAGAGTCTTGAAGAGGTAGACCCTGAGAAATTCAGTCTGTTCATCATGGTGACGCCATACAATCTTTGTGCTCCCTATGGTGTGCTTGAGTTGCATTTCGTACCTATGATAGCCTCGTTAGGTTTTGGTTTAGCCCATCATCCTGATGACTATGAGTACATCTACGATGAGATTGACGAGGCGATGAGTCAGATAGGTGTTTTGCCTTGCTACAAGCGCTATTGTACTATTGATGTGAAGCAAGACGAGGAGTTCTGTGAGATGCTCGTTGATGATTTAGGTGAAGAACTAGTATTCTACACAGCAGAGCAATTGGCTAAGGTTGAAGTGCCTAATCCCAGTACGACAGTAGAGAAGCATGTTGGCACACCAAGCGTATGTGAGGCTGCAGCAATTCTGGGTTCCAATAATGGTAAATTGATTGTACCCAAGATGAAGGGGAAAAATTGGACTGCAGCTTTGGCCATTCCCTATGAGAACCTGAGGGAGAGAACTGGTCATATCGAGATTGTTGGTGCTGGTCCTGGAGACCCTGATCTGGTTAGCGTGCGAGGTCGCAAGATGTTGGAACGTGCAGACCTGATTCTTTATGCAGGTTCTTTGGTTCCTAAGACGCTCACAGAGTGTCATAAGCCAGGAGCCGTCGTGCGTTCTTCTGCTGATATGAATCTTGAGGAACAGTGTGCGCTGATGAAGCAGTTCTACGACCAGGGAAAGTATATCGTCCGTCTGCATACAGGCGACCCTTGTATCTTTGGTGCCATACAGGAGCAGATGGCATTTTTCGATCAGAACGGCATGCACTATCACATTACGCCAGGCATCTCGTCGTTTCTCGCTGCAGCCGCTGAATTGCAGAGTCAGTTTACGATTCCAGAGCGTTGTCAGACTATTATCCTGACACGAGGTGAAGGTCGTACGCCGATGCCTGAGAAAGAACAGTTGCATCTGTTGGCTAAGAGCCAGAGTACGATGTGTATCTTCCTCTCAGCCTCCATTGTCGATGACGTTCAAAAAGAATTGTTGATGGAATATCCAGAGGATACTCCCGTAGCTGCCTGTTACCATTTGACGTGGCCTGATCAGAAGATCTATCGCGGAAAGCTTAAAGACCTCGCCAAGATAGTTCACGACAATCATCTCACCCTTACCACAATGCTGGTGGTGGGCGAAGCTATTGACAACCGCCAAGGCTTGAGCGAACTCTATTCGAAGCATTTCACTCATCTCTTCCGTCAAGGTGACGATGAGCAGGCTTCTTAATCATATGATATTTGTATAGAACGATATGATGCTGATGAAAACGAAATTAATACTGGCTATTTGTCTGCTGATGACAATAGGAGGATATGCGGAGAATATAGATTCTACGCAGTGGAGGATTGACTCGTTGGAACGTGAGTTACGTGACATGCAAGCCAAGGAACTCGTGCTGAGAACAAAACTGGAGGAGTCAGGGCGTAGTTTGCTGGAGGATTCCATCGAGGCTGCCAATCAGAAGCAGCGTATCGATTCGTTGCGACGTATCGTTCCAGGAGTACCTGTGGTGGTCGAGGAGGATACCTTGTTTAATATCTATGCCAGCATAGGTGGCGAGGATGCTACTCACAGAGCAGCAGAACTGCAGCGACGCATCACGCAGATTGGTAAGAGCCTGAAGCTGACGACAGACACGATGCATATCTTCGAGAGTGACTTTACAGCGGATATCATGTGTGGCGAACTGGTCATTATGCGAGTGAGCGATTTGGATGGCCTATGGAATGGTATGACGAGAGACGAGTTAGCTAAGAGTCATTTGAAGGTGATATCCGCAGAGATAGAGAAGCTGCACAACGAATACGGCCTCACAGCGAAACTTCAAGGCTTTGGTTGGGCAGTATTCCTGATCGTCGTGCAGATTGTGTTCTTTGTGTTGACGGTTCGTTTCATCCGCCATCTGCGCAGAAAGGTGATTGACGGATTCAGTGGCAAGCTGCATCCCTTGGTCATCAAAGGCTACGAGATATTAAATCTGCATCAGCTGAAGCGTATCTTCCTGTTTCTCACTCGTGTGCTGCAAGTGTTGTTGGTCATTGCCCAGCTCCTCGTCTCGTTGCCCCTTCTCTTCTCCATCTTCCCTGAGACTGAGAAGTTTACCTGGAACATGATTAACTTTGTGTGGGAACCCTTGCGCGACATTATGGTGTCGTTTGTCAAATTCTTCCCCAATCTGGTTAAGATTATTGTGATACTCATAGTAGTACGCTGGTTGCTACGAGGCATCCGTCATGTGACAGACGAGATAGGGGCTGGAAGACTGAAGATAGAGAAATTCTATCAGGACTGGGCTCAGCCTACCTATCACATTATCCGTATCTTCGTCATAGCCTTTACGTTGATTGTGATATGGCCCTTGTTGCCAGGCAGTGAGTCAGGTGTCTTCAAGGGTGTCAGTATCTTCGTTGCAGCTATCTTCTCGTTGGGTTCTACCACCACTATCGGCAACTTGATATCAGGTATCATCATCACCTATATGCGCCCATTCCTGGTAGGCGACTTTGTACGCATTGGCGATAGCGAGGGAACGGTGGTAGAGAAGAATGCATTTGTGACGCGTCTGCGTGACATCAAGGACAATCTGGTGACGGTACCCAATAATTCGATACTCTCCATGCAGACTGTCAACTACACCTCGGCAGCAAGAGACTACGGCGGAAGTATCGTACATAGCGACTTTACGTTTACCTATAAGGTACCTCGCAGCACCATCGAGTCTTATCTTTTAGAGGCTGCGGCTCGTTCGACGCTGTTGTTGAAAGAGCCAGCTCCCTTTGTGCTGGTTACGCAGCTGGAGGATTTTTATACGCGCTATCAGATTAATGCCTATACGTTAGAGACCAATCGCCTGTTCGATGTGTATAGCGAGATGCATAAGAATATTCTCGACGTATTCCGTGAACATGACCTTGATCCTACCTCGTCGCACTTTGTGGCTGTTAAGGAAAATAAATCATGATACTGGTATTCGGAGGAACGACGGAAGGTCGCCAAGCAGCAGAGGTGTTGGAGGAGGCGGGTAGTGCCTATTACTACAGCACCAAGACGGGTGAGCAGGACATCACGCTGCATCACGGACAACGCATTGATGGTGCACTCGATGCTGGGGCGATGCTAGCTTTTTGTAAAGCGCATAGCATCCGTCTGATTGTTGATGCCGCTCATCCCTTCGCTTCGCAACTCCACCAGGCCATTGCCCACGTGTCGGAGGCGCTAGGTATCCCTGCTGTTCGTTATGAACGCATTTTTCCGCCTCGCGATAAAGAGATTACGTGGATAGACGATTACAGCCAGATACCTCGTGACATCCACAGCTTGTTGGCTACCACAGGTGTTCAAAGTATTGCCAAACTGAAACCCTTAGAGTCAGAAGGCATCAGTATCTATTATCGCATACTCAATAGGGAGTCGTCGATAGCCCTTGCCCAAAAGCAAGGGGCTGCTCTTGAACAACTATGCTATTATAATGATCCAAAAGATATTCCCATCAAGACAGATGCCATCCTGTTGAAGGAGAGTGGCATTTCTGGTGGTTTCCTGGAGAAAGTAGAGGCTGCCAAAGCACACGGTATGAGAATCATAGCCCTGAAGCGCCCCCAATTATCAATTATCCATTGTCAATTATTCATTGTCAACGGTCCTTACGGCTTGCGTCGTGCCATTGAAAAGCTGTTGACTGAATTCTACCCCTTGCATAGCGGACTAACCACTGGCACTTGTGCTACGGCAGCGGCTGTGGCTGAAACACTAAGAATGACGAAAGGTGAGATGCCTCACGAAGTGCCTGTCGTCCTACCCAATGGCGAAACAATCAGCGTGTCTGTGACTTATGGCAAAGGCTATGCTTCTGTGTTTAAGGAAGCTGGTGACGACCCCGATGTGACCAATGGACTGGAGATTCGTGCTACAGTAGAACCTGCAGCGACCTTCGAGATACTTGGTGGCGAGGGTGTGGGTACTTTCACCCTTCCTGGTTTCGACTATCCCCCTGGCTCTCCCGCTATCAACAAGGCACCACGTGAGATGCTTCGCAATAATATCAAGGAGAACGTAAGAATTACCATTTCTGTGCCTCAGGGTGCAGAGATAGCCCGTCGCACCTTCAATCCTCGCTTGGGTATCGAGGGCGGCATCTCGATTATTGGTGTCTCAGGCATTGTCAAGCCCTTCTCTGAGGAAGCCTTTATTAAGAGCATCCGCAAGTGTATGACGGTGGCAAAGGCCAGTGGCAGCAAGCGGGTGGTGATTAACAGCGGAGGCAAGAGTGAGCGTTTCGTCAAGGCACTCTATCCAGACCTGCCCCAACAGGCGTTTGTGGAGTATGGCAACTATATTGGTGAGACATTGAAGATAGCCAATGAATTGGAAATTGAACATGTTACGCTGGGTGTGATGCTAGGCAAGGCGGTTAAGTTAGCTGCAGGCCATCTCGACACCCATAGCCGTAAGGCGGTGATGGACAAGACTTTCATCGAACAGCTGTTACACGAGTCAGGCATCTCGATAGACATCAGCGATATGACACTGGCCAGAGAGCTTTTGGAGCGAATTCCTGAAAACCAACTCGCGGCTTTTGCCCATACCGTCATCCGTCATTGTGCGGCATACTGCAATCCTGTTCTCCCCAATGGAAATCTGACGATATTACTGATTGATGATAATGGCAAAATATATGAAGTATAAAGACCTGTTTCTCGATTTCGACGACACGTTGTACGACACCCACGGCAATGCCGTGATAGCACTGAAGGAAACGTTTGATGCATTTCACCTAGAGCGTTATTTCTCTGACCCACAGGTATTCTACGATGCCTATTGGTGGACTAATATCGACCTTTGGACTCGCTATTCGAAAGGTGAGATAACGCGCGACTATCTTATTGTTGAACGCTTCCGTCGTCCCCTTATGGTCAGCGAAAAGTTCAAAGCGGAAGCCTCTCATCTCTCACCTCTTACCTCTTACATCTTAAACATGAGCGACCGCTTTCTCGACTTCTGCTCTTCGAAGCCTGGCGTGATAGAAGGGGCGCACGAACTCATGGACTATCTCAAGGGCAAGGGCTATCGTATGCACATGACGAGTAATGGGTTCCACGAGGTGCAGTATAAGAAGTTGGCAGCCTGTGGCTTGCACGACTATTTCGATACCATCATTCTCAGCGAAGATGCAGGTGTCAACAAGCCGTCGTCCCTTTATTTCGATTATGCGCTTAAGACGTCTGGTGCCCATCGCGACAGTACCCTGATGATTGGCGATAATCTGCAGACTGACATCATGGGAGCTCTCTCGTCAGGTATCGACGCAATGCTCTTCAACCGTTGGGATGTAAAGACCGACGATTGCCCACAGCAGCCCACATTCATTGTGAACAGCCTGAAGGATATTATCAGTATTCTGTGATTACTCACCCACTTCGTTCTTCCTGCGTCCGAAGATAACGGCAGCAATAACAGGCGCACCAACAAGTGCTGTGACACTATTAACGGGTAGTGCGCCCTCGAAGCCAGGCATACGGGCTATCAGGTTGCAAACCAGTGCCAATGCAGCACCACATAATGCTGTTGCAGGCATGAGCACGCGGTGGTCGCTGGTACGGAAAATAGCTCGTGCCAGATGGGGAACGGCCAGACCTATAAACATGATAGGACCACAGTAGGCTGTGACGATAGCCACCAGCACACCAGAACTGATGATGACTAGCATACGGGCCTGCTTGACGTTCAGTCCCAGGTTCGATGCATAACGGTCGCCCAACAGCAGGATGTTCATAGGTTTCACCAACAGACAGGCCAGCGGCAACAGGATGCACATCAGCACCACGAAGAGTATCATCTCGTCGCCCGATACCCTTGAGAACGAGCCCAATCCCCACACCACGAAGGCCTTTACGTCCTCCTCTGGCGACAGGAATTTCAGCACGCCGATAATGGCATTGGCCAGATAGCCTATCATCACACCAATAATCAGCAGGGTGACATTACCCTTCACCTTCTGTGCTATCCATACGATCAGCATCATCACTGCCAATGCGCCGATGATGGCTGCTACACTCATGGCAGCATCGCCCAGATAGCCTAGTCGGCTCAGAGCCACACCGCCTATTTTGCCTGACAGCAACACCACGAAAGCCACGCCCAGTGCCGAACCGTTAGAGATACCCAGCACAGAGGGACCTGCCAACGGATTGCGGAATACCGTCTGCATCTGCAGTCCGCTTACTGCCAGACCAGCGCCTGCTACGATAGCCGTCAGTGCCTGAGGCAGTCGTGACTTCCAGATAATGTTCTGCCATATTTCTGATTCTGACTCGTCACCCGTAAGGATGCGGCAGACATCCTTCAGAGGAATACCGACAGAGCCCAGCAGCAGGTTGACAACCGCCAGCACGACGATTGCCACTATCAGGATGATGATGATCGGGAGCGTCCGTCTCATGTTATTTCAGCAGATAATAGAATGTTGGCTGATAGTCTTTTTCCACCAGTTCCGGATGGAAGATAGCCACGAAATCCTTCAGCAGTACGTCAGGCTCTACAGGCGATATCTCGTAGTACGGTGTCTGCTTCATGTTGCAGTAAATGACTTTCTTCTCCTTATAGGCCTTGAAGAGCTCGTTGCGAGGCTCCGATGCCTTCAGTGCTTCATACGAGAAGTCGTCAGGATAGCTGTTCAGGATGCGCCAGTAGTCGGCATTGGCAGCCAGCGAATACATCTTCTCAAACTCCAGGTCCTCACCGCCTGTCTCTTCGTCGTTGATGACGTATTCGGCTCCAGCGTCGCGGAATATCTGTGCCAGATAGTTCTTGCCGCCTACCGCATGCCAGTTGCCGTAGTGCATCTCACCGCTCAGCACCGTGGGGCGCTCTTCGGGTTTGAGGTTTGAGGTTTGAGATTTGAGGTTTTGATATCGGCTCTCAATGCCTGCAAAAAGCTCATTGGCTTCCTTCTCCTTGCCAATAAACAACCCTACAAACTTAATCCACTCAGCCTGACCCAGCGGATCGAGTTCCTGATATCCCAAGTGGGGCACCAATGTGATACCCGTCTCCTTGATGGCATCGTAGCCACCACGTTTCGATGGCGATATGAAGATGACGTCAGGATTAGCTGCCAGCACCATCTCAGTATCGAAATTTCCCTCCATGCCTATTTTGACAATGCGTCCGTCCTTTACTCTTGCCAGGATATCCTTGTTGTAGAGGTTCTTCGTACCCGTGATACCTTTCACCACGTCGTGAGCGTCCAGAATGGTGAAGTTCGACAGCTGCAGCGCCGTCATACAGATGGTGTTCTTAATGGGAACGCGTACTTTCGTATAGCCATCAGGCACATCCACCTCATCATCATTTGTAACCAATGCGAAGTGGTAGCCCTTACCCACGTCTACTAGTCGCACGCCATTGCTGTCTCTCACCTCATAGCCCGTTGCGTACTTGGGGTTCATCGCAGAGTCGGCCTCTGCCTGTCCCGTTGCTGTTGTCTTTCCCTTGTTGCTGCACGAAAAGCATAAGCACAATCCAATCATGCATATGGCATATATCTTCTTCATAATTCTCTTCCTGTTATTTAATGATTGCCGTCCATCCGCCACCACTGCTCAGTCGGATGGTTAGATGGTCTTTCGCACTGACTGTTTGGCGCGTGTGCTGATAGTCGGTAGCCTCTTTCGTGGCATTCTTGCCATCAGCGAAGATATCAGCCTGATGCTGTCCTGCACTGAGGAACGAGAGGTCGACGGTCAGCTCGCGTGACGTCCAGTCGGTCATTGCTGCCAGATACCAGGTGTCGCCCTTCCTGCGGGCTATCAGCGTATAGGCTCCCAGCTGTCCGTCGAGTGCTATTGTCTCGTCAAACGTGGTGGGAATCTGGGCGATGAAGTCTGTACACTCCTGATTCTGCATGTACTTTGTGGGGCTGTCTGCCAACATCTGCAGCGGCGCCTCGAAGGTTGTATACATCGCCATCTGGTGTACGCGCGTGCCCTGACTCATGGGGTGGTTGTTGTTTCCGAAGAAACTGTCTTTCATAGCGTTCGACATAGCACCAGGCGTATAGTCCATAGGACCTGCCAGCATGCGCAGATAGGGTGCCGTCACATCGTAGTGGGGCTGGTCGTGCAATGGTCCGTCGCCTATGCGTGGCTCCCACTTCGAATTCTCCAGACCCTTCACACCCTCGAAGTTGAAGATGTTGGGGTAGGCGCGCTGGATGCCGAAAGGCTTCAGTCCGTGATAGTCGAGCACCAGATGATGGCGTGCAGCACATGCTGCCAACTCGTAGGCTGAGGCTATCACCTGTTGGTCGTCACGATCAAAGAAGTCTACCTTGAATCCCTTGATCCCCATCTCGGCATAGTGCTTCATCACCTGTTCGCTGACGGTGTTGTCGCCCAGCGGGTCGCTGCCTATCAGATTGCGCCAGCTCGACCATAGGATGATGCCCACACCCTTCTTCTGTCCGTAGGCTATCAGCTGCTTCAGGTCTATCTCTGGATTCAGGTCGCTCATCAGCGACTCCTTGCCGCTCCATCCTTCGTCTATAATGATGTATTCCAGATGGTTCTTAGCCGCAAAGTCGATGTAGTATTGATAGGTCTTGGTGTTCATGCCCGATGCGAAGTCGACACCAGTAATATTGGTGTTGTTCCACCAGTCCCAAGCCACCTTGCCAGGATGTATCCACGACGTGTCGCTGATGCGGCATGCTGGAGCCAGTCGCTGTGCCATATCGCAGTTCAGGATGTCGGCATCGTGCTCTGTGATGACAACAACTCGCCAGGGGAGTGCCTGTCGTCCGTTCATCTTGGCGATATAGTCAGCACGCTTGGTGGGTACCAAATTCAGACGGTCGTAACCGCCAATCACCTGTTCCAAAGGGTAGGGGGCAAACTCCGCAACTAAGGCATTTCTCTGACCTCTTACCTCTGACCTCTTACCTCTAATAAACATGCCAGGGTAGTTTTCGACGCTAGCATCCATGACGATGCATTTCATGTCGTGAGGCAGACAAACGGCTAGCGGTGTGATAGCCAGCGAGTCGCTGAACATCTTCGACAGAGGCTGCTCGTCGTAGTACGACTCAAACGAGTAGCAGTAGCGCTCGCCACCTCGATTGTCGTTCACGTAGGGCATGAATGCCTGATAGTCTTTCTCGAAGCAGTATTCCACCGTCTCGTTCTTCACTAGCGTCGGCTTCGTGTGCCCGCTGATGAGGCGGTAGGCAGCACCGTCGTTGTAGGCACGTACCTCGATGGTTATCTTCTGGTTGGTATACATCAGCAGCTGTCCGTAGTCGTCTCTGATGGTTGCCCGCTTGTAGAAGGGGTTCTCGAAACTGCTCTCTATCTGCTTCTTGGCCACCTTGCCTATCTTGCCCAGCCCCAGCGTCTTGCTGCCCTGTTGCAACTGTATGTTGATCTCTGAAGGCAGCAGCACTGTCTTCCCGTCGTAGGTCACCGACCATCTGACGGCATCGTCAGCAGTCACCGTTACTTTCACCTTTCCGTTAGGCGAACTCACCTCGTAATTGGCTGCCGACAGGCTCATGGCCATCAGGCAGAACAGACTCATGATTAGTTTTTTCATCATCCCTTTGAAGAATTATTTTTGCAAAGATACGAATAATTGGGGGATTTTCGCTAAATTTGCATCGATTTTTAAATAGTTTATGAAGAAAAGTAGTATTTTTTCAGCCTTGCTCATCGCGATGATGCTGGTTTCACCCGCTTCTTTGAGGGCCGACAACAAGTCTTCGCAGCTACAGCCCCTGATGATTCTTGGTGGCGAGTTAAGCAATTCGGCAGCGACGTCGGTAGCTGATATCGACGAGGTGTTGCCACGCATGAAGTCGTTAGGACTCAACACCGTGCTGGTGCCTGTCTATTGGGAACTCATGGAGCCCGTCGAGGGTCAGTTCGATTTCACCCTTGTCGACCGCACCATCGATGTTGCCCGTCAGCAGCAATTGAAGATAGTGCCCTTGTGGTTCGGTGCCTGGAAGAATTCTATGTCGTGCTATGCGCCAGCATGGTTCAAGCGCGATGTCAAGCGTTTTCCTCGTGCAGTGACCAAGGAAGGCAAGCCTCTGGAGATAGCCTCCTGCTTTAGCAACAATGTGCTGCAGGCCGATCTGAAGGCCTTCTCAGCCCTTATGCAGCATATCGCCGAACGCGATCCTCAGCGCCAGGTGGTCATCATGATGCAGATTGAGAATGAGATAGGTATGCTTGAGTCTGCTCGCGACCATTCGCCACTTGCTGAAAAAGCCTACAAGTCAGAGTACTGGGCTGAGCGCTATGGTACTGACGACTATGCCGACGAGAAGTTTATGGCCCTCTATTATGCTCGCTATGTCGAGCATCTCGCCAAAGCAGCCCGTCGCATCCACGATATGCCGCTCTACGTCAATGCCGCTATGAACAGTCGTGGGCGCAAGCCTGGCGAATATCCCTCCGCAGGACCGTTGGCCCATCTCGTCGACTTCTGGCAGCAGGGTGCCCCCAGCATCGACATTCTCGCTCCCGATATCTACGATACAGGCTTCAAGTCGTGGGCATCACAATACGCCATGCCCCTCCGACCACAGGATAGTGGCAAAGTGAAGAACCGTCTGTTTATTCCTGAGAGCCGTTGCTGCGAGAACAGTGGCGTGCGAGCCCTCTATGCCTTTGGCGAGCATCAGGCCCTCGGCTTCTCGCCCTTCGCCATCGACCAGGCATCGCCCAAAGAGACGGAATCAGTCACCCAGGCATACAGCCTCTTGCACCAGATCAATTCTCTCACCTCTTACCACCCACCTCTTACCTCTTATGGCCTTCTGTTCGATCAGCAGGATCGTGAGCGTGTTATCGACGATGAAGGTGTCATCATGACCTGCCGCCATTACTTCACGCTGCCTTGGGACCCTCGCGCCACCGACGGCTCTACATGGCTTGAAGGTGGTGCTATGCTCATCCGTTTGGGCAAGTACGATTACCTGTTGGCAGGTAGTGGTGTCGTTGTCGATTTCAAGACGCGCACTGAGAAACAACAGGAGCAGCAGAAGAAGCTGGGTGAAGACGGCTTTGCAGAAGCAGGCAACGAACCTTCAACCCTCAACCCTCAACCCTCAACCTTCAAAGGCTCCCGTCTCGGCCTCCTCTCCGTCGACGAGGTAACCATCGATGCCCAAGGTCAGATGCACTACCTGCGTCGTCATAATGGCGACCAGAGTCATCAGGGACGTCATGCCCGCATCAGCATTGGCGAGTGGAAGATGTTGCACATTCGTCTCTACGAATACAAATAAGTGGGGGTGTAGTTACTGATTTTTCTTGTAGCTCCAGATGGCCCAGCTACCAGCCGCAAGGGCAAAGATACTCAGACGAAGGAAGTAAGGAACCAGTTCACTGGCAGAGCTGCCTTTAATGTAGATCATTCGCATGGGCTCGATAAAGAAGCGCAGGGGATTGATCTCCGTGATAATCTGCGCCCAGCGTGGCATGCTAGCAACGGGTGTTAGCAAACCTGACAGCAACAGGAAGATAACGAGGAAGAAGAACATGACAAGTGCTGCCTGCTGAATCGTGTTGGAGTAGTTGCTTACCACGAGAGCCAGCGAAGAGATGAGCAACAGATAGATGGTGGTGAGGGCTAGGATAGTGCCTATGGAACCGGCAGGTGCGATGCCATGAATGGCGCGCCCCATCGCCATGCCGAGGAAAAGGATGAAGATACCAACCACCCAATAAGGTACCAACTTGGAGAGAATGAACTCCATACGCGAGATGGGGGTAACATTGATTTGTTCGATGGTGCCTTTTTCTTTCTCCATCACAATGTTCAGCGCAGGCAGGAAGCCGATGAGCAGTGTCAGAATCATAGCAATGATGGCAGGAATCATGTAGACCTTGTAGTCAAGATTCAAGTTGTAGAGATAGCGAGGACTGATGGTGACAGCCCCATTATTTTGTGCAGCTCCCGACTCTGAAACCATCTCAAGGGCAAAGTCCTGGATAATCTGAGTGATATAGGCTGAGCCAAGACCTGATTTTGTGCCGTTAGTGGCATTGGCTGACACTTGGACATCAGCCACATGGTCGCTCACGAGATGACGTTCAAAATCAGGTTCTATCTCGATATTGTAAAAGATGCAAACTTTTTCCTGTTTTTTTGCTATGTTTTGTCAACTCAAGGTGGCAAAATATAGGTGCCTAATTAAAAAATAGTACGCGCGCGTTGATATAAATCAAGAAACGTATGGATTTTCTATAAAAATGCTTGCAGCATATACGAAAAGTTCCTACCTTTGCAGCAGAAAGGTTAAAAACCCTGTTAAGAAAGTAGAGAATTTAACAGAAAAGAGATATTTTTTTGATTTGTTTTAGTAGATTAGTTTTTAAGTAGTTTGTTTAAAAAACCGTTCGTCGTGATGACGAACAGTTTTTTTTTCGTATATTTGCACCCATGAAACAGATAATCGTAGTCATTTTCATGCTGTTATCACTCTGTGCGACAGCCCAAGACAAGGATGCTAGGCGCCCGCAGGTGCAGTTTGCGATAAATGGTGTCGTGCTGCAGCAGCCATCGCAGGCCATGCGGCGCTTCGAGGCAGGTGTGCATAGCTATTCTGTGCGCCACGAGCGGTGGGGTAACGATGCTATGGTGCACGTCAAAGAGGTGGAGGGTGTCGACGACGAGAGTGTCGTGTGGCGTTTTCTACTTGTGGGTTTCCGCGATGGCGTACAGCTGGAAACGGTGGTGGGTGCAACGGATAAACCCCAGCAGCGACTGACGCAGAAGGCTACGGACTTGGCCTATGTGATGTACGACGGCAAGGCGTTCAAGACGCTTGGGACGGAGCAGGGTGATGCGCTGTTTGCTGATTACGAACAGGCCATGCGGGAGGTGACCGACGCTGTGACGCTCCGTACGCCAGACGATTTTGTCAACACGCTAGGGGGACTGGTGGCGATGACGCTGAAGGAGGAACAAGAAATGTATGTCAAAAATGTATCAGTCGACCTACCTCAACCGATACTTGCTCATCATCAGCATGCCAAGCGCAACGAGCTTCAGAACGACTTCAGAAAATGGATGAAAACGACAGACTTCATGGCTCCGACAGACGAGCTGCCGACGCTGTGGGCTGCGCTAAAAAAATATCTGGCGTGGGAGAAACAATGCTTTGACGCTGACGGCGACCATCTTTACGATGCCTTTTACTGCTGGAACTATGGCCACGACACGCTGTGCTATCAGGGTGGGGCAGTGACCTACAGTTCGGCTGCGAACTACGAGCTGAACCGATGGGCTGCACAACTGGCACCGCTGATGGGCGAATCAGCACAACCCTACGAACAGGAGGCTGCAGCCATCAGACAGGCGATGAACAGTCGGCTATGGCTAGTTGATAAGGGCCACTGGGCTGAGCGACAGGATACAGCAGGACTGCGCAGACAGCACGAATATGCCGCCCTATGGACGGTGTGCGAGACGATAGACGCAGAGATAGGTACACCCCAGCAGAATTTACTGACGACACGATATCTGGACGCTGAGTTGCCGCAGATGTTGAAGGGCGGACGCGAGGCTCAGAAAGGTTTATGGGCCGCGTTGGCATATATGAAGGCAGGACGACAGGAGAAAGGCTACGAGCTGATGCTGCGCTATGCAAGGGAGAATACGGACAGACGGCTGCTGAGCCGCGTGCTGCTTGAGGGACTGTTTGGCATCAGACCGCAAACCATGCAGGGAGAACTGTGCCTGCAGCCATCATTCCCTGAGACTTGGGATTCGGCAACAGTGCACACGCCTTATATAGACTACAGCTTCCGCCGGCTGGGTAGAGTAGTGGAATACGACATCACGCAACATCTGGAAAAACCTATGCAGGTCATCGTACGTCTGCCGATAGGACATGGACAATACCAAGAGGTGAGGGGCAACAGCAACGCTTATCAGACCATCCGACTGAAGACACCTCTGAAGCTACCAGAGGTGCACTGGATGGAAGCCTACGTTGCTGAGCCTGCCATGCAGCATGCGGATACCATCGACCTTCAGCGGGGTAAACCCAAGGTATTGAATCTTCGCAAGCTGATGAACGGTGACGGCATCATCCTGACATCGCTAGCCGACAACTATCCCGACTCCGTCTCGATACCTGTGGGCACATATGCCTCGAAGGCCCTGCTGCTGATGGACGGTACGACCAACGTGATGGAGATGCGAATAGCCAACGGCGAAGTAGTGGCACACTATAAGGACGGCACGCAGGACACGCTGCAGTTGGTGAACCCAACGAACTGGAAACCGACAGGACAGCCGCTGACACTCTGCATGCCGTTGGACAGGCAGAAGAAGCTGCAGACCATCATGCTGCGGGCGCTGAGCAACGGCGTGCTGATAGGACTGAAGGGCATTACACTGCAATAGCTGCACGCGTACATTAATATATATTTAAAATATTTGCAAGAAATAACATAAAAAAGTGTTGTCGTTACAAATTTTTTTTGTACCTTTGCACTCGTCATTGACTAAACATTACTTTATATAACATTAATTTATGAACAACGTACCTAAAATTAAAGTCGGAATCGTCGCTGTATCGCGCGACTGTTTTCCTGAGTCACTGGCTGTTAACCGCCGCAAGGCCGTGATCGCCGAGTATGAAAAGAAGTTCGATAAGGCCGACATCTATGAGTGCCCCATCTGCATCGTTGAGAGTGAGATTCACGCTCAGCAGGCTTTGGCTGATGTGCAGAAAGCTGGATGTAACGCCCTCGTTGTATATCTTGGCAACTTCGGTCCTGAGATTTCAGAGACCATGATTGCTGACTGGTTCCAGGGACCAACCATGTTCTGTGCTGCTGCTGAGGAGACTCAGAACAACCTGATTGACGGTCGTGGCGATGCTTACTGCGGTATGCTGAACGCCAGCCAGGCTCTGTCGCTGCGTAAGACTCGCGCTTACATCCCAGAGGAGCCCGTAGGCGATGCTGCCCAGTGCGCTGAGATGATTCACGAGTTCCTGCCTATCGCACGTGCTATCGTAGGTCTGCAGAACCTGAAGATCATCAGCTTCGGTCCACGTCCTAACAACTTCCTGGCTTGTAACGCTCCTATCCGTGCACTGTATGACCTCGACGTTGAGATTGAGGAGAACTCAGAGCTCGACCTCTTTGAGGCTTTCAAGAAGCACGAGGGCGACCCACGCATCGACGATGTTGTGAAGGATATGGCTGCTGAGCTCGGCACTGGTAACAAGATTCCTCAGGTACTGCCTAAGCTCGCACAGTATGAGCTCACGCTGACCGACTGGATCGAGGCTCACAAGGGTAGCCGTCAGTTCGTAGCTATGGCTAACAAGTGCTGGCCCGCATTCCAGACTCAGTTCGGTTTCGTTCCCTGCTATGTGAACAGCCGTCTGACCAGCCGCGGTATCCCCGTAGCTTGCGAGGTTGATATCTATGGCGCTCTCAGTGAGTTCATCGGTACCTGCATCACTCAGGATGCCGTTACGCTGCTCGACATCAACAACTCTGTACCTCGCGACATGTACGAGGAGAGCATCAAGGGCAAGAAGTTCGAGTGCGACAGCTATACCGATAAGGAGATCTTCATGGGCTTCCACTGCGGTAACACCGCTTCTTCAAAGGTTTGCAACTGCCAGATGTGCTTCCAGCGTATTATGGCTCGCGCTTTGCCTGTTGAGGTTACAAACGGTACACTGGAGGGTGACCTGAAGCCAGGTAAGGCTACTGTATATCGTCTACAGTCTACCGCTGATACCAAGCTCCGCGCTTATATTGCTCAGGGTGAGATTCTGCCAGTAGCTACACGCTCATTCGGCAGCATCGGTACCTTCGGTATCAAGAACATGAGCCGCTTCTATCGTCACGTCCTGATTGAGAAGCACTACCCACACCATGCTGCCGTTATGTTCGAGCATGCAGGTAAGTACATGTGGGAGGTTCTGAAGTATATGGGTATCCCCGTTGAGGAAATCGACTACAACTTCCCGAAGGGTGACTACTATCCCACAGAGAATCCATTCGCATAATAAGCGGAAGGCAATAATAAAGAATGAGGCTGTAATTAATACAGCCTCTTTTTCTTTTCGAAGTTATTGATTTTTTGCATATAGTATCGACGGAAATCGCGCCAGTGGTAATAGGGCGCACAATCAGTGGGGATAGGCAGACGGGCCTCCTGCTCGTTGAGCAGCACCTTGAAGAGGATATCCTTGTCGTTCTGATGGCTGCGATAGAAGATAAACTGCAGGTTGGAGGCCATAGGGAAGATGTCGGAACACCACCAGCCCTTGCCCTCGATCTCTTCAAGATTGCTGGTCTGCAGGTCGTAGCCATTGATGCCTAGCAGGCAGACCAATGGCAACAGAACGGTCTCGTGGCCAAAGCGCAACTGGACACCGTGACGCGCCAAGTGGATGCAGCTGTCGGCATCGTTGATGATCTTGCGCAGCAAGTGGCGCTGCACGTAGGGATAATCTCCATTATTGTTGAGTTTGTAGTGGGCATATTGCGCAAACCATAGGGCATTGTCAATCTGCCACAAGCGATAGAGCTCTTCAGGTTCGAAGATATCGATGAGAAACGTGTTCTGATAGAGGTGGGTATTCAGCTGGAAAAGTCCCATCTTCATGAGGTAATAGTTGAAGTCGGTCTCGTCGACAGTCTCCTTCACAATATCCGGATTCTTGAAAATCATCTCCATCAGACGGCTGTTGCCCAAGCGGGTGGAGATATACTTGTCGTAGGCTTTCTGTGCCTCAGGCGACAGCTTGGCACGTTTCAGCACAGGGTCTTGGTGATTCATATACCACATGTGCTGATTGGAGGCCTCTTGGGTTATTTCCAGATTGGGATTGCCCTGTGTCAGTTCTATGAGCTCGGCACCCATCGACACGATGCAACGAGGCACAACGGTGCTGCGAGCCTGTATCCAGGCGTTGCCCTCGAATACCTCAGGAAACTGCTGCATCATGTGGCGGGCTATCCATTGGTGCTGCATGCGCCCGTATTCAGCCAGCTCACCCCAGCGGTTTTCTGAACTGTTCAGAATGGTTGTCATCTCTCTGAGAACCTTCTTTCCCATTGGTGTCAGCTCGTCGATGCGCTCAGCTTGAATCATCATGGCATAGGGAATGTTATAGCCCTTAGGACTGTTGATATAGCGCGAACCGTGACGTCCGTAGTGGGAGATATAGAAGGGATGCTTGCCCTTAGGAGCAGGCGTCAGCTTGTAGAGACTGTCAGAATAGGTATTGTAGTTGCAGGCTGCAAAGGCAGGATGCTGCTTGATAATCTCCAAGACAGGCTGAGCATCCAGATGCAGGAAACAGGAGGTGAGAAGGAAGAGGAAAAGATATCTTGTTTTCATCATCATAGGCGTTGGTTATTTCTTCTGTTTCTTGGTCTCGTTTTCGTATTTCAGCCGTTCGTAGGCATAGAGCTTACGCAGATAGTAGCGCTTGGCGTCCTGCCAATGGTAATAGGGGGCACAGTCGGACTCGATAGGCAGACGCGTCTCCTTGCCGTTGAGCAGCACCTTGATGAGGATGTCGTCGTCGTCCATATCCTTACGATAGTGGATGACCTGAACGCTGGCACCAAAGGGGGCGATACGGTAGTCGGCCCATCCCTGCTTGTCGAGCTGGTCGAGATCGGCAGTGACGAGTCCGTAGCCATTGAGCTCCATCAGACAGATGAGCGATGTCAGCATGCCTCGGGTGGTATAGCGCAGATGAACCACAGGATGTCCGATGTTCTTAACGCTGTCGCCCATATGCAGCAGGTTCCAGAGTGGGGCACGCTGCGAGTAGGCCTGATAGGTACCGTTCAAGGCGAACCGTCCGTAACTGATATAGGTTCTGGCATTGTGGATGCGCCAGTGACGATAGATCTCATCAGGCGTGAAGAGGTCGTAAAGTGTCACTTGATCAGCCAACGGCGTGTCCTGAATAGTGTTTGCAACCACGAAGAGCTGGTCACTCAGTATGATGGGATCGACATGCTTCTTGACATAGTCGGCATCGGTAAATAGCAGGTTCATCAGTCGATCGTCGTCCTTATTGGCCATCCGGAAAGCCTGATAGCTGGCTTCCGTCTCTTCGTTGTAGCGATCGGCTTCCAGATCCTTATCTCTCACGTACATCCATGCGTCGTTGCTATGTGACGACTTGATGCGCAGGTCCATAGGAGTACAGGCTCTTGAGATTTGTATCATGGCTTCCTGCATAGACAGGATGTTGTGATTGCGCACAATGCTGCGGCCATCGACAATGCTGCCTTTGACGAAGACTTCAGGAAAGCGGTCGACCATCTGCTGTGCCAGCTGTCGCATCTGCTGGGCACCCTTCTCCGTCAGTTCGCCAACTTTGAGCTTGGCATCCTTGTAGATTAACTCCAGACGGTGCAGCACGTCCTGACCCAGAGGCGTCAGCTTGTCGAGACTGTCGGCCTTAGCCATTGTCGAAAGAGGACCTGTATAGTCTTTGGTATTGTCCAGATAGTAGGCTGCCGAGCTGCCGTAATGGGAAATATAAAAGGGCTTCTTGCCATCAGGGACTGGCGTGTCTGTCAGCTGCTCATTAGTGGGCAGCGAATAGCGTATGCCTGCTGAGCGCTGGGGAATAAGCTCTATTTCCTCCCTTATGCTTTGAGCCGTTGCCGACATACAAATAGCCAGCAACAGAGGCATTGTCCATTGTCGTATATGTCTTGTTACGTGCATCATACGTATTACAATTTGTCTGCAAAGATAATAATAAGTATTCAAAATTCCAAATATAATTGACGCTTTGTTTGGCTTTTTATTCGTTTTTTCATACCTTTGCAGCCGAAATCTAAAAAAGACAATGCAGAAATTAGTTGAGTTATATCGTCAATGGAATGGTGAAGAACCACAGAATGTGCAACAGTTGACAGCTGGTGGCAGCAATCGTGAATATTACCGTATGACCTCGAAGGAGGGGAAGAGTGTGGTAGGTTGCGTGGGCACCAGTCGTGATGAGAATCATGCCTTTATCTATCTGGCTAAGCATTTTACAGATTGTCAGTTGCCTGTGCCTACGATACTTGCTGTCAGCAACGATGAATTGCGATACATACAGACAGACTTGGGCTCTGTGTCGCTGTTTGATGCCATACGTGGCGGACGAGAGGCTGGCGGCCGTTATACGCTGAAAGAGCAGGAGTTGCTGCGTCGTACCATCCGTGAGCTGCCCAGAATCCAGATAGCTGGTGCTGATGGGTTAGACTTTGCCAACTGCTATCCGCAGCCTGCCTTCGACAGCGATTCTGTGCTCTTCGACCTCAACTATTTCAAATACTGCTTCCTGAAGGCAACGGAGATAGACTTCCATGAGTTGAAGCTTGAGGCTGACTTCCGCTTGCTGGCGAAAGACCTGACGAATGCCGACGATGCACAGGGGTTCCTCTATCGCGACTTTCAGGCACGCAACGTGATGCTGAATAGCGAGGGTCGTCCGTTCTTTATTGATTTCCAAGGTGGACGTAAGGGTCCGTACTATTACGACCTGGCGTCGTTCCTCTGGCAGGCGTCAGCCAAGTATCCCTATAAGGTACGTCGAGAATTGGTCTATGAATACTATAATGCCATGAAGCAGTTTGCGGAGGTGCCTTCGCCCCATCATTTCGTTGACCGTCTGTCGCTCTTTGTGCTGTTCCGTCAGTTGCAGGTGTTGGGTGCTTATGGTTTTAGAGGCTATTTCGAACGCAAGCTCCACTTTATCGAGAGTATCCCACCCGCCATGCAGAATATACGTGAGTTGCTGGACGAGCGCAACTTCCCATATCCTTATCTGACCAGTATTCTGCGCCAGCTGACGGAGATGCCTCGTTTCCAACAGGTTCAGACCACCGTCAGTCGTGCCGACGGCTATAAGACGACAGATAAGAACCCATATAAGCAACACCCGCAAGATGGACCTGCTACGTTCTCGAAATATGACGCACAGGGTCCGCTGGTGGTCCGCGTCTTCAGCTTCTCGTTTACGAAGGGTATCCCTGAGGATGAGAGTGGTAATGGTGGTGGTTACGTGTTCGACTGCCGCTCAACCCATAACCCAGGTCGTTACGAACCATATAAGAAACTGACGGGATTGGACGAGCCTGTTATCCGCTTCTTAGAGGATGACGGAGAGATTCTGACTTTCCTAGACAGCGTCTATAAACTGGCTGATGCCCACGTACGCCGCTACATTCAGCGTGGCTTTACCTCACTCATGTTCTGCTTTGGCTGTACGGGTGGGCAGCATCGCTCCGTATATAGCGCCCAGCATTTGGCAGAGCATATCCACGAGAAATTCGACATTGAGGTGCGTATATGCCATCGTGAACAGAATATTACCCAGACATTAATTCCCCAAAACAAATAAATATTATGACTCAAGACGAACGCTGGCATTGGCATTATGATCAGATTATGTTCTTCATGCGAAAGAATCGTCGTTGCCCCTCTAAGTATTACGCAGAGGATATTGCTATGCACAACTGGATAAAATATAATAAGAAGGTATATCATAAAGGACTGCTTCCTGCAGACAGAGTAAAGAAATTTGAAACTCTGCTGAAGAAAGCAGCCCAGTATCGTCGAATTAATCAGTTCCAGTATTTAGAGGAACAGTAAGGCGTGGTGATTATTTCACCAGCACCTTCTGTGACTGTCCATTATCGTAAACAATGATGTTTACGCCCTTTTGCAGTGCCTTCTGCTGAACACCCTGCAGGTTGTAGATAGCTTTGACATTCTGTCCTTCAACAAACATCTCTTTGATGCCTGATGATACACCAACGATGGGGCTGATTGCTAACTGCTTGCAGTTGGGCATATCCAGAGTTAGGGTAGCACCAGTCTCCTCGCTTTCTGAACCGTCCTTCACAATCTTCCAGCCCTTTACTTCCTGGCCTTCCTCAGCAACACCACTCAGTTGGATGCTGCGGCCTGCGAAGAATTTACCGTCGAAAGTGTTCTTTGACAACTTGATGTCGTTGAAGGTGATAGCTACATTCTGATTCTCCTTATTGATGGTCAGAGGAATGGCGGTGCCGAGTTTCCACTGATTGCCAATGAAATTGTAGAAGTAATCTGTGCGAGATTTGTAGGTGGTACTTTGGCCCCAGCCTTGTTCGGTATATCCTGTGAGCCATTTCTTGGCATTTTCGAATTTGTCCTCAATGTCCTTACGGTTATCGGGCTTACCCCACCATCCACCACCGCTATTGTACTTGTCGCGATGAGCAACGAATTCCTCCATAGCTTCTGCCTTGATGAGGTCTATTATCTCGCCAGTACCTTTTCCGTTCATGAAGTCACCCATGAAGATACAGCTCTTATCAAGGAACATATCCAACAGGTCCTTGTCTTCCAGCATGTTCTTGAGCAGACGGGTTGCAGGCTCGGTGAAGGCCCAGTTGTCATTAGGATATTTGTTGGGATTGTAAAGCAGATCGATTGTATTGTAGTCGGACTTTCTGCCATAGAGTCCAAGTCCGAAGTCAGTATCCTTCACGATAACGCGCCAGATCTTGGGCAGGCCTGAATCCTTGTCGTCATCGTTGGGACGCCAGAATACGGTGTTGTTACCAGGCCAGTCGATATTGCCATAAAAGAGATTCATGACTACGATGTTCATATATTCGTTGACATCCATCCACTTCTCGTATTCAGCTTTGGTGTGGCCCTTTTCGCTGTAGAAAGCCTTGAAGTCATTATAGAATTTATCGTCGCCTTCTTTCAGCTCCTCTTCAAACAGATTGACGCCATTGACTTGCTCGTGTCCGATCTCAATCATGTCGAGATCCTCAAGACCATTGTAGTTGCTGTAGATGTTGTCTTCGTTGGAACGCTCGCGAATGTTAAGCATACCCATATATTCACCATTGATATAGAGAACTGCTGAGTGGCCTGCCTGCCAGTCGAGGTCTGCGTGGCCTGCCATTGTGCGCTGGATGATGAGATCGCGAAAGTAGAGATCGCCGAAGTCGTTACCACCATCGCGCAGGGAGAATGACTTGAACTCTGTTATGCCAGGCTTCTGGTCTGGGAAGAACTCGTAAGAGAAACGCTTGTGGTCAGGGTCAAAGCGCTTGTTGGCATAGAATACCATCGACTTCAGGGCATTCGCACGCGATGCTCCCCCCTGAATACGTGTCTCACCAAGCTGGTTGAAGGCACTTTCTGCACCCTCAGTGGGGAAGAACTCAATGTTGACAGGACGACGCCAGTCGTGAGTCTTCTTGTCTTCCTTGCTATGATTGTTGGCGAAAAGACCAATCGATTTGTCGTTCAGATACTTGTCGTTGGTCTGAACAGAGAAGATGGGGAGCGTCATCGTTCTTGGGTGGAAGATATACGACTGAGCAGTAGATACGGGCGACAGATAGCCGTCGCAGAATACCTTAGCGCGAATCACCGTTGTCTTGTTGATACTGATGGCGCTTGTGTATTTTTTGCTGTCAGTTGTAGGCTCGCTACCATCGGTGGTATAGGCGATATAGGCACCCTCAGGGGCACCCTCTGGCAGACTCAGTTCGAGGTTGAGCGCTGTATTGCCCACGCGACCCTTCTCGCTGAATACGGGAGCACCCAGAATGTTCTTTGTGGTCTTGCCGCAGTTCGCCTTACCTGGTGTTGGGGTGAGCTGATAGCCCCATTTGTCTTCACCATCCGTCTTACGACCGTAGGCGATATCAGGAGCTGGCATCTTCTTCAGAGCTTCATTCAGACTGTCGACGGGCTCCTTGTCATTGCCTTTGAACAGATACACCTGACATCCCTTGCCTGACTCCAAACGGAAATTGGCATGGAGACGATTGTCCTCCTTACCTTCCTTGTCGCAGTAGATGATGGCATAGCCACCAGCAGGAACAGTCTGGTCTGGCAATTGCCAAGCCTTGCTGGCTTTGTTCTTGTTGCTGATTTTGTAGTCCTTCAGATTGACGCTTTCTGAACCACCATTGTAGAGCTCTACCCAAGAATCGGGGAATTCTTTGATGTCATCCATGATGCACTCTACATTAGACTGCATGATTTCGTTAATTTTCAGCGTTTGTGCTGATGCGGTTCCACCTAACATGGTGGCTACTAAAATTGTGAATAGTTTCATTTGTTTGGTTATGATTTTGGATTTCTGGCTGCAAAGATATAAAATAATTACGATAGACTATTGATTATTGATAAATAATTCGTAACTTTGCAACCCAGAATAAAGAGTATGAAACAAACAATGATATTGGCAGCGGGTCTTGGAACTCGTTTGAAACCACTCACTGACACTATGCCTAAAGCGCTGGTGCCTGTTTCTGGAACGCCTTTGCTCGATTTAAACATCCGCAGACTGCAGTCACAGGGGTACGACAGGTTCGTGGTCAATATCCACCACTTTGCCCAACAGATTGTCGACTATGTGGCTCAGCAGGACTATGCTCCTCTGGTGCATTTCAGCGACGAGACCACCCAGTTGTTGGAGACGGGTGGGGGACTGAAGAAGGCACAGCATCTGTTTCGTGACGATGAGCCTATCCTGATTCATAATGTCGATATCTTGGATAATGTCGACTATGCATGGTTCTCTCGCCAGCATCAGCCAGACGAGGATGCTGTGCTGCTGGTTTCCCGTCGTCAGACCAAGCGATATCTGCTCTTCGACAATGCCATGCATCTCATGGGATGGAAGAATATAGAGACAGGCGAGATTAAGTCGCCTTTCGAATATGTTCGTCGTACGGGTCTTTCGCAACACGGTGAAGCGCTGAACATGTTTGCGTTCTCTGGTATCCACAGCTTCTCGCCTCGTCTGTTTCCTCTGATGGATCGTTTTCCTGACAAGTTTAGCATCATCGACTTCTATCTCTCCGTGTGCCATCGCTCGCATATCGTAGGATTGGTGAAAGACGATCTCCGTCTGATGGATGTTGGCAAGCTTGATACGCTTCATGAGGCAGAAGATTTTCTGAAATTGATCAATCAATAAATAAGTAATAGTATTAAGATGCAAAAGATTATTATTCTCGATTTTGGTTCGCAGACTACACAGCTCATAGGCCGTCGTGTTCGCGAGCTCGACACCTTTTGCGAGATTATGCCCTACAACAAATTCCCCAAGGATGATCCTGAGGTCATTGGTGTCATTCTGAGTGGTTCGCCCTACTCGGTACACGATCCAGAGGCCTTTCAGGTAGACCTCTCGCAGTTTGTAGGCAAGATTCCCGTATTGGGCATCTGTTATGGCGCTCAGTTTATCTCGCACACTCTGGGAGGAAAGGTGGAAAAGGCTGACTCTCGCGAGTATGGTCGTGCCAACCTTCAGACAGTTGATACGACGAATCCTCTCTTTAAGGGCTTTGACCAGAACTCGCAGGTGTGGATGTCACATGGTGATACCATTACTGCTATTCCCGAAGGCTTTGAGACAATCGCTTCTACGAAAGATGTGAAGCAGGCTGCCTATTGGTCTCCATCTCCCCTTGGAGAGGGTCGGGGTGAGGCTCCCATTTGGGCTGTTCAGTTTCATCCTGAGGTGTTCCACTCTTTGCAAGGAAAGACCTTGCTGCAGAACTTTGTGGTCGATATCTGTGGTTCTCGTCAGGAGTGGAGTGCGGCTTCATTCGTTGACAGCACAGTAGCAGAGTTGAAGGCTCAGCTGGGACAGGATCGCGTCATCCTTGGTCTCTCAGGAGGTGTTGATTCGTCTGTTGCCGCTGTGTTGCTGAATCGCGCCATTGGTGATCGCCTGACCTGTATCTTCGTCGATCATGGTATGTTGCGTAAGAATGAGTTTACGCAGGTGATGGACGACTATCGTTGTCTGGGTTTGAATGTGATTGGTGTCGATGCCTCAGAGAAGTTCTTTGCTGATTTGGCTGGTGTGTCGGAACCTGAACAGAAGCGTAAGATCATAGGTCGCGACTTTGTGGAGGTGTTTAATGCTGAAGCCAAGAAGATTACTGATGCCAAGTGGCTTGCTCAAGGTACTATCTATCCGGACCGTATCGAGTCGCTGAATATTACAGGTAAGGTTATCAAGAGTCACCATAATGTGGGTGGTCTGCCTAAGGAGATGAATCTGCAACTCTGTGAACCGCTCAAGTGGTTGTTCAAGGATGAAGTTCGTCGTGTGGGACGTCAGTTGGGTATGCCCGAACACCTCATTACCCGTCATCCGTTCCCAGGACCAGGACTGGCTGTCCGTATTCTTGGCGACATCACGCCTGAGAAGGTACGCATCTTGCAGGATGCTGATGATATTTACATTCGTGGCCTTCGTGAGTACGTCGACACTGATGGTGAGACATTATATAATAAGGTGTGGCAGGCTGGTGTCGTTTTGCTTTCTACGGTTCGCAGCGTAGGTGTGATGGGCGATGAGCGTACTTACGAACATCCTGTGGCCCTGCGTGCTGTGACAAGTACCGATGCTATGACGGCCGACTGGGCACATCTGCCTTATGACTTTATGGCTAAGGTGTCTAATGAGATTATTAATAAGGTGCGTGGTGTCAATCGCGTCTGCTACGACATTTCTTCAAAACCACCCGCAACGATTGAGTGGGAATGATAAACAATTGTGTTATGACCCCTACAGAACTTAGAAATGAACGGTTGGGCCAGAAGATGGTGAAGCTCATGGAGCGTCGCCACTTCGAGGCTTTTTATTGTGCGACGGCTGAAGAAGCCAAGCGTAAGGTGAATGAACTGATTGTTGATGGCAGCAGTGTCACCTGGGGTGGTACTATGACTGTTCGCGACTTAGGTATCCCTGAGATGCTAAAGCAGCGTGGCACCCTGCAGGTGTGGGATCGTGATCTCGTGACCACACCAGAAGAGAAGGAAGAGATGTATCAGCGTGCCTTCCGTGCTGACTACTACCTCTCGTCAGCCAATGCTGTTACAGAGGATGGCGTCATCGTCAACATTGACGGCAATGGTAATCGTGTGGCTGCTATCACATGGGGACCTAAGCATGTGATTTTTGTGATAGGTATGAATAAGGTAGCGCAGGATGCTGAGGCTGCTCTCAAGCGTGCTCGTAGCACGGCATCGCCCATCAACGCTGCCCGCTTCGACATTCAGACACCTTGTCAGTTGGACGGTCAGTGCCATAATTGTAATTCGCCTCAGAGCATCTGTAACTTCATTCATTTCCTACGTAATTCCAGCAAACCTGATCGTATCAAGGTTGTGCTTGTAGGAGAATCTTTGGGATATTAAAATGAAAAAGCCTCGCATTTGCGGGGCTTCTTCATTATTCTAGTGTTCCTAATGCCTTTTGCAGTTCAACCTGACTCAGCTTCACTTCTATTTCTGCGTCAATCCTCTGCGATTGTGCCTTCAGCCAGGCTGTCTGAGCCTCCATAATGGTTGTGGCAGAAATGACACCTTCCTTAAAACCTAAGTTGGCTGTACGCAGGTTTTCTTCTGCATGTTCGATATTCGACTGTGCCATTGCCAGCTTCTTGTTGGCTTCATTCACCATAAATGCCTTTTGGTTCACCTGAAGTTCTATTTTTTCGCGAGCCTCGTCAAGTTCCAGACTGGCAATAGTGGTGGCACCTTTTGCTGCACGTACCTTATATCTTACGTCACCCCAGTTCCAGATGGGTACTCGCATGAGTACGCCCACATTCCAGAAACCGGCAAACTTCTTTTCGAAACCGTTGAAGACGTTGGGATTGCTTACTGCATAACCACCTGTCAACAGCACCTGAGGCAGATTACCAGCCTTCAGCAAGTTGGTAGCTTGACGCGACAGGTCGACGGTATTTTGTAACATCTTCAGTTCCGGACGATGCAGCGTTGCCATCTCAACATCAGGTTGGGCATTCATGTCCATCACAGCAATATTGTCTGATTCCTCGTCAGCCAATTTTACCTGTTCACTGACGGGGAGTCCGCAGAGTTGGCAGAGAAGCATTTTTGAAAGTACCAGTCCGTCGGTAACCTTTTGGAGTGACATTTGTGCCTCGTTGACCTTGACGCTCACGCTTAGCTTGTCGCTCCTCGTAGCCACGCCTTCGTTTACCATCTTCTGCACATCGCTTTCCAGTTTCTTCACCAGTTCGACGTAGCTTTCAGCCAACTTCTCCTTATGGCGAAGAGATACTACTTGCCAATAGGCCTGATCGATGCTGAACAGGGTGTTCTGACGCATGGATTCCAGTGAGTTTTCGGCCATGTGTTCGCTAATGTCTGCCATCTTGTTCAAAGCAATAATGGCACCACCCATGAATACAGGCTGTGTCACCATGATAGCACCAGCAAACGTGTTACGAGTATCTGTTCTAAAGGCATTTACTACGCCTGCTCCAGTCTGATTCAGAGCACCGGCAAACTGCGCCATATTTTGAGCCAGCTGTGCTTGGGCAGCAGCAGGAAGCAATGAAATGATGCCTCCCAGTCTGTCTTGCAGACCAGTCACAGCCGTCGTACCAAGATTGTTCAGTCCTGATTTCTGGTCATCGTTCAGGATTGATGCCTCTTTGCTCATCCACATATATCCACCTACTGCACTGACATGAGGAAGATACTTTGTGCGAGCTGAACGGCGCATATTGGCAGCGACGTCCTGCTTAGCTTTAGAGACGCTGATCTGTTTGTTGTTTCTCAGCGCCATCGCCCTACAGCTGTCGAGTGTCAGCAGTCGTTGCGCATTGGTGCTCAACGGCAGCAGGGAGAGCAGAATGAGTATTTTATTTATTTTTACTTTCAGTCCCATGATTCTTTGTTTTTATCATCAGTCTGCAAAAGTAGGAAAAATACAGCGCAAAACGTCGATAGTCACGATAAATATATGTTTTGTTTAGCTTCTTTAATAAATTTACACAGTCATGTTACTAACGATTTCATTTGCACGGGCAAGAGCAAGGTCGATATGGTTACAGATGTTCTTCTCGCCAACCAATTGCTGGAAATTATTGCGGATAAGCACATCTTCAACCTTGGAATTGACACCAGAAAGAACAATGGTGATGCCCTCCTTCTGACTCATCAGCACCATGTTTTCAAGATTGTGCAGACCTGTAGAGTCGATGAATGGTACTTTACGCATGCGGATGATGCGAACACGAGGACGACGACCGCCATAACGTGCCATAATATCCTCGAAACGGTTACCGGCGCCAAAGAAGTAAGGACCATTGATTTCATAGACCTCAACACCCTCAGGGATGGTCAGGTGTTCCAAGTTGCCAGCCTGCATATCGGCATCTTCATTGAGATCTATCTCGTTGAGCACAGCATGAACCTCCGTCGTCTCAGCCATACGGCGCATAAAGAGCAGACAGGCACAGATGAGTCCGAACTCGATAGCAACGGTGAGGTCGAAGATGATGGTCAGGAAGAACGTGAGCAGCAGGACTGTGACATCGCTTTTGGGATTACGCATCATAGCTAGGAAAGAGCGCCAGCCACTCATACCGTAGCTGACGATGACCAATACACCAGCCAGACAGGCCATGGGGATATACTGAGCCAGAGGCATGAGAAACAGGAAGATGAGCAGTAGGACGACCGCATGTATGATGCCGGCAATAGGTGTGCGTCCGCCATTGTTGATATTAGTCATCGTGCGGGCAATAGCTCCTGTGGCAGGGATACCACCGAACAGGGGCGATGCAATATTGGCAATACCCTGTCCAATCAGCTCTGTGTTAGAATTATGGTGGTCGCCTATCACACCGTCAGCCACTGTAGCAGAGAGCAGACTCTCGATGGCTCCTAATACGGCTATAGTGACAGCGGGACCGACGAGTCCTTTGATCACTTCCCATGAGAGTGCAGGAACTGTGGCACCAGGCAGTGTGGAGTTGATGCTAAAGCGATCGCCTATGGTTTCGACGCTTGTAACACCAGCATACTGCTTGAGCAGCAACACACCAATAGTCATGATGATGATGGCCACAAGTGAACCGGGAATCTTCTTAAGAATAGATAAATATGAATTGATGAACGAGTTCTTGGTGAGTGAAGGCCATAAGCCGATGAGTGCTACACTAAGGATACCCACTAAAGCGCTCCACAGGTCGATGGAACCCAAGTGTTGGATATAGGCAATCCACTTCTCTATGAAATCGCTGGGCACATGGTCCATCGTCAGTCCAAGCAAATCCTTAATCTGCGTCGTAAAGATAGTGACGGCAATACCAGAGGTGAAACCAACCACAATGGGGTAGGGGATATACTTAATGATAGTGCCTAAACGCAAGACACCTAATAGAATAAGGAAAACACCCGCCATGAGGGTTGCTACAGTAAGTCCCTGCATGCCATACTGCTGGATAATGCCGTAGACAATGACGATAAAGGCACCTGTAGGACCACCTATTTGCACCTTTGAACCACCAAAGAGTGAAATCATAAGTCCTGCGACGATGGCTGTGATAATACCCTTCTCGGGCGATACACCGCTGGCAATACCGAAGGCTATGGCCAAGGGTAATGCTACGATTCCTACAATGATTCCGGCCATGAGGTCGGCCATAAATGTCTGTTTGTTGTAATTCTTAATGGCCGAAAAGAACTTCGGCTTAAAATCTAAAGTCTTCATTTGCAATTCTTGCTATCCTTAAAATTCATTTTCGATTTTCAGTGTGCAAAGATATACAAAAAATATAAGGTGGCAAAAAGTTACCACCTTATATTATTAATAAGAAGCGATTTTCTTGATTTACTTCGTCTTCAGCAAGTCGCGAATCTCAGCAAGCAGCTCTTCCTGAGTGGGACCCTTTGGAGCCTCTGGCTCTGCTGGCTTTTCCTTCTTCAACTTGTTCATAGCCTTGATCATCAGGAAGATACAGAAGGCGATGATGAGGAAATCGAGGATGTTCTGAATGAACTGGCCATAGGCAAAGACGGAAGCACCAGCCTCTGTAGCTTCTTCAAGTGTCTTATACTTTGTGTCATCGCTGAGGTTGACAAAGAGGTCGACAAAACTAACGCCACCAGTTGCTACACTGATGAGAGGCATGATGATGTCGCTAACCAGACTCGACACAATTTTACCAAAGGCACCGCCGATGATTACACCGACAGCCATGTCCATCACGTTGCCCTTCATGGCAAACTCTTTGAATTCTTTAATAAATCCCATAACCTTTAATCTTTAATGTTTAATGTTTAATGTATTATGTTTAATCTTTAATGTAAAAATTGCAATCTGCGTTTAGCAATCTTGGATATTCTTCCTTGATTTATCTCACTTTTCGCACCGTTGTTCTCACTTTTCACTTTAATTAAGACTGAAATCAGATGCAAATATAGATATTTTTTTGTAACTTTGCGCTCGAAAACAAGAAAAAGTGTCCAAAAGGCATAAAAATCTTGTAAAAGTTGGATTTTTTTTAAACCATTTAATAAAAAGTTTAGTAATTATGACAAAAGTAGCAATTAACGGTTTTGGCCGTATTGGTCGTCTCGCATTCCGTCAGATGTTCGAGGCTGAAGGTTATGAAGTAGTAGCAATCAACGACTTGACCAGCCCGAAGATGCTGGCTCATCTGCTGAAGTATGACACCGCTCAGGGTGGTTTCTGTGGCAAGTTCGGTGAGAACAAGCACACTGTAGAGGCTGGTGAGGACTACATCGTTGTTGATGGCAAGAAGATCACTATCTACGCTATTCCTAACGCTGCTGAGCTTCCTTGGGGTAAGCTGGATGTAGACGTTGTTCTGGAGTGCACAGGTTTCTACACATCTAAGGAGAAGGCTTCTGCTCACCTGACAGCTGGTGCTAAGAAGGTTGTTATCTCTGCTCCTGCCGGCAACGACCTGCCTACTATCGTTTACAATGTAAACCACAAGACTCTGACTCCTGCTGACACTGTTATCTCAGCTGCTTCTTGTACAACAAACTGCTTGGCTCCTATGACCAAGGCTCTGAACGATTTCGCTCCTATCCAGAGCGGTATCATGACAACTGTTCACGCTTACACTGGCGACCAGATGATTCTCGACGGTCCTCAGCGCAAGGGTGATGTTCAGCGTGCTCGTGCTGGTGCTCAGAACATCGTTCCTAACTCAACTGGTGCTGCTAAGGCTATCGGTCTCGTTATTCCTGAGTTGAATGGTAAGCTGATCGGTGCTGCTCAGCGCGTTCCAACTCCTACAGGTTCTACCACTATCCTGCACGCTGTTGTTAAGGGTGAGGTAACTGTTGAGGGTATCAACGCTGCTATGAAGGCTGCTACCAACGAGAGCTTCGGTTACACTGAGGAGAAGCTCGTTTCTAGCGACATCATCGGTATGAAGTTCGGTTCACTGTTCGACGCTAACCAGACTATGGTTTCTAAGATCGGTGATGGCAACTCTCTCGTACAGGTTGTTGCTTGGTACGACAATGAGAACTCTTACACTTCTCAGATGGTTCGCACCATTAAGTACCTCGCTGAGCTCAAATAAGCTATAAGCATTTAACAAATAAAATAGCCACTCGATTCTATCGGGTGGCTTTTTTTCTGTGTTCCAAGGATGTTTGAACCTTAGTCACCCTCACCAGGTTCATCACCATTGTTGGTGGGTGTAGAACTTTGGCTTGAGCCGCTGCCGCTACCGCTTCCGTTGGTGCCTGCTGGCGACAGGATGAAGCTGATGGGCGTCTTGTTCTGGAATCGCTTCTCCTTACCGTCTACGGTTTGCTTGATGCTCTCCACCACATAGCCGGCATCGAACACACATGCGTCCTTCAAGGCTCGCGAGGTCAGCTTCTCACCCTTGGTGTTCTCGGGGGTGAAGTTCATGTGAACACCCTCAATCAGGTTGACCAATCCGGTCTCCATAGCTGCCTGCACCGAATTGGCACCACCCTTCACTCCCTCGATGGAAGGGCCGAAGGTGCCCAAGCCTTCCAGCTTGACAGGCTGACCTTGGAGCACCAGCTCCTTCATGCACTCCACCACCTGCTGCACCACCAGCACAACCATCTGATAGTCGGCCAGCTTGCCGTGTTCCGTCATGTGGGCGCAGAATCCCTTCAGGTCCAGAGGCTTCTTCTCGTCCACCTCAGGATACCACTTACCGAAGTAAGTAGACGTCTCATTCTTGTTCTGTCGCAGATTCACGACCATTGCAATTTTTCTTACTGCCATAATCTTAGTCTGGTATTACATTATTAAGGCGAACTTGTCAGTCGGGCCGCCTCTTTCCGACATCTTTATCATCTCTTGATTGATGCTACAAAGTTACGAAATATTTCTGAATTATCCAAACATTTTCGCAATTATTTTTCAAAAAATCATTCTTTTTTATACTTACCTGCGACCAATGAGTTTAGTTAGGGTAAACTCCGAGTTTAGTTAGGGTAAACTGGGAGTTTAGTAGGGGTAAACTGCAAAGGGAATGTAGACAAGTCTGCACCCCAAATACAGTCTGGGGGTTACTGAGGTTTCCGACACTTACGCCCCGCAATCAGACTCTTTTGTCCAACCATCCAAAACACTACATAAAGTAGCGTTTTGGATGGTTGGACTATTAAGTCAGGCTGTAGGCTCGTTTTGGCTCTCTGAGGGCGAGAGACAAACCTTACCGTCAACCATTCTGAGCTCAGATTTCAAACACATTCGGATAATCTCTTGAACAGTACTATCGCCCAGTTCCAGTTTTGCCATCAGCTTCTGTTTCAGTTCATCACGAGTGATACTACCTCCGTTGTTACGTACTATCTGGACGGCAGCATCCTTACGCTTACGCTCGCGCTTTTCCTTCTCAGCTTGTTGGCGTTCCTTCTGACTCATCTGTTTTAGGAGCTTTTCCTTCTGGGCTTGTTCGTCAGCATCAACGATACAATCATCGTCATATCTGACACTCCAGTCAGGCATCGGGGCATGTCGCGCCTCAGAGTTCTTAGCCGTGATGGTTCCGTTGTTACTCTTCACGCACTGAATGACGGTACTCGCCGCCTGTGAAAGCATGGAACCGAGGTGACCGCGCATGTTCTCGTCGTCACTCGACTTGTTCTCATGAAGCACGTTGATGATAGCGCAGTTGCAATCGTTAGCCAGAATCTTCTGTTCCTTGATCAGGTCGTGAGACATGATTTCGTCGTTGAAACTCTGAACGAATTCCACAACGCCATCGATGAAAACAACGTCGGGACGATGCGCATTGACGTTGACCTTCAGTTCGCGCAGCAGCGTCTTGTAGGTTCTGCTTCTCAACGGATACAGGTTGACATGTTCGTCAATCTCGCTGCCTGACAAGCCTGTCATCTTACCAACATCCGTCAGTATCTGCTTAACGTCACTTGGCTGTTGCTCAGTGTCGAGCCAGAAGATTTTCGGATTCTCCAGACAAGATTTCAGACGGAACATTTTCCCCAAGAGCAAAGCCGCCAGAATCACCTTCAGCACCGTTGTCTTACCTTGCTTTTGCTTGGCCTTGATACCGTGGATGTCGCGCTTGGTAAAGATGCCCACTTCGCTTTCCTTGTGGTCATCCTTATCCTCTTCCTTGTAGCTCACCTTGATGATGGGTTCCAACTCCGGCACATCAGTCTTGGTGGTTATGCGCAGACCTTCCCATAGTTTCAGGATGTCCTCGTCCGTCATCTTCTCGTCATCCATGGGTACATCTGGAGTCGATGTGCTATTTTCTGCTGTCTGCTCAAATGTCGGCAACGGCGGCAGATTACTACTTGTGTTGTTTTGAACCAATTGTTTCTTGTCTTCCTCGCCTGGGAGGGGAATTCCAATAAAAGTCTTTTCTTCCATAACTTAATTCTTTTTAATGTTCAACAACAATCGGTCGATTTCCTTGTACAGGTTTACCAGCAGTTCATCGATGTGCTTGATGCAGGTGATGGTGTATGCTTCACCTGCATAGAACAGGCCTAAAGCATCTACGACTTCACCCTGCATCCGAGGGTCGAAGCCACGCAGGCTGTTGCATACCATATAAAACAGGTGTGCATTCTTGTGTGGGTTCGCCATCACCATCAGCGTGCTTAACGCATTCTCGCTGATGCCGTAAGCTGCTTGCAGATCCAAAACTCGGACTTCTCTCGAAGTCCCTTTCACTCGCTTGCTGCCGTGACGGGCAGCACTGAAAACTTTCTTTTTCTTCATTTTATGAAAGTTTTAAGTTGCATAGGGAGACTATTCACCCTTGCGGCTTGAACATTTTGAATATCCAAGTTGCAATACGGGCGTTTTGCTGTTCTGGGTTTACTGAGAAAAAATGAAGGGGTCGCGCGTGCATGCACGACACCGGAGCACATGTGCGTACGCGCGAAAATTTATTATTCTAAGAATATATTATTAAGAATATTATTATAATTATACTATAGCCTTACCTGTAAAGCTATAACGCGCGCGCATAAAACCCCTTCCGAAAATAAAAGTTGCTTCAAGCCTTGGCCTGAAACAACAAAAAAACGGGGGGGTAGCCATCAGGCCCCTCCCCGGATTAACTTGCACCCCTTTCCAGCCGCAAAGGTACAGGTTTTCTGTGAAACTTCCAAATGTTTTAAGAAAAAAGTGCGCACAATTGATTTGAATCAATAAAGGTGCAATTCCGCATGATTATACATGAATGGCCAAAATCATCATTCTTTACAATATTATCAGTAACATATTGATAATCAGTACCATATAAATCTAATCGTAGTTTTGATTCTGTAACGAATTGATTCTGTCTTGAACTTTTTTCTTCAAGTTTTTGTTAATACTACGCTAATTTACAAATAAAATTTGTAACTTTGCCGTCGGTTCGGGGAGAAATCCGGACTAATAGAAGCATTAACTATTATTTCGCGTTAAGCCAAGAGCGTCGGAAACTCAATTTGGTATAATAAGCACGAAAATAATATGTGAGGGCGGCTTTCTCGTATGGGAATGCCTCTACGTCTGTTAATAAAGTTATGCTCACGCTTTTAGCGTGATGCATTCTTAGAACAGACCCGGGGCTCCAATCCGACGCCGCCTCGTGCTTAACGCGCTAAGGATCGTGTCACGCTTTCTTTATGCACGTTGGCGATTGATAGTCTGATGCAAGATTTGAAACTATCAATCGCTGAATAATGGCAAACGACAACCTATCAAACGCCAAAATGGCGAAGAACGATGAGTTCTACACTCAGTATTACGATATAGAAATCGAGATTGAATCTTATCTCGACTACAATCCTGATGTGTTTCGTGGCAAAACTGTGTTATTGCCTTGTGATGACCCAGAATGGAGTAACTTTACTCACTATTTCGCACAGAATTTTGAAGACTTGGGCTTGAAGAAACTTATTTCAACCAGTTTTGCACCTGAGAGCAAAAAGTACAAAGCTCCTTATGAACCTACTCTTTTTGAAACCCAGCAACCATATTATAACCCAGATAAGACAAAAACGCACGGAAAGATATTCATCCTGACAGATGATAAAACTGGAGATGGTATTGTGAATATCGACGACTTACAGTGGGACTATTTGGATGGCGATGGTGATTTCCGAAGTGAAGAAGTGAAGAAGTTGAGAGACGAAGCAGACATCATTGTAACCAATCCTCCATTTTCGTTGTTCCGTGACTTCTTTAATTGGATTATGGAGGGCGAAAAACAGTTCCTCATTATAGGCAACATGAATGCCATCACATACAAAGAAGTCTTTCCAAACATCAAGAATAACAAGGTTTGGCTGGGAGTGACTAATTTCAATACAGGTATGTATTTCCGTGTACCAGACGATTTCGTTTATGCACCTACCTACAAATTTGAGCGCGAGCAGAATGGTGTAAAGGTAAACAGAGTGCCTGGAGTATGTTGGTTTACAAATATTGATCATGGTCGACGTCACCAACCCATGAAGTTGATGACTGCTGCAGAGAATTTCCGATACAGTAAACATAAGGAAGTTAGAGGCCGCACAGCATACATACACTATGAGAACTACGATGCTATCGAAGTTCCTTACGCAGATGCTATACCACGTGACTATGACGGAATAATGGGCGTACCAAAATCATACCTTGACAAGTATTGTCCTGAACAATTTGAAATCATTGGTTGTGCCGAAGGAGACTCAGGTAAGGAACTTGGCTTAAAACCATTTCCTCGTGAACTAAAGAAACTCAATCCGAGTCTACGAGACGGACAGCTCTATTATATTGAGAACGGCCATCCCGAAAAGCCCTATGCAAGAATACTAATCCGCAAAAAGCAATAGCCCTATGGAAACGACCCTTAAAGAATACACTGTTCGCGAAATATGCGATGGATTTCAATATAGCGACATAGACGGAAAAGGACTTTATGGCCTTTGTGGGCAGCTCACTGTCCAGCCAGAATATCAGCGTAACTATCTCTACTCTGACAACAAAGGTGAGCGTGAGGTGGCTGTCATAGACTCTGTCCTGAAGAAGTATCCACTTGGACTTATCTATTTCAACCAACTTGATGATGGAAGGCTTGAGGTGCTTGACGGACAGCAACGCATTACATCACTTGGTCGCTTTGTAACCAAGAAATTTTCTGTGCCCTACGGAGGCCACATGTGTAAGATTCATGCTCTGCCAGAGGACAAGCAAGAGTTAGTATGGAACACCAAAATACTCGTTTACATCTGTAAGGGAACGAAAAGCGAGATCAAAGAATGGTTCCAGACAATTAATATTGCCGGTATTCGTCTTAACGAACAAGAGAAACTGAATGCGGTATTCTCTGGCAATTTTGTTACTGCGGCAAAGGCTGTATTCAGTAACAAAGGTGACTCAAATGTTCAGAAGTGGAGTGCATACATTAGTGGAAACGTCAATCGACAGGACTATCTTGCTGCTGCTCTCGATTGGGTGAGTCACGGCCACACTGAAGATTATATGCAGGAGCATAAAGATATTGGCAACTGTGATGAGATGAAGCGGCATTTCGATGACATCATAGAGTGGATTGAACGTACATTTGATGGTGAACCAACGCCTGAAATGTGTGGTCAGGAATGGGGAAGGCTTTATGACCTTTACGGAAAGAAACCGCTTAATCATGTCGAAATCTCTGCCAAGGTTCGTGAACTCTATGAAGACAGTTACGTTTACTCAAAACGTGGCATATACGAATATGTGCTTGGTGGTTGTGTAGACACGAAACTTCTGAATATCCGTATCTTTGATGACGCGACGAAGAAAACCGTTTATGCACGTCAGACCTCCGAGGCGCAAGCAGAGCACAAGTCTAACTGTCCGCACTGTGTATTGGAGAATCAGGCCAATAAGAGTCGCATTTGGAAAATAAACGAAATGGATGCCGACCATGTATCTGCCTGGAGTAAAGGTGGTTCTACCACCATCGAGAATTGCCAGATGTTGTGCAAGACACATAACAGAATGAAAGGGAATAGATAATGCAAAATACAGGAACTATGAATTTAAGTTTTATAAAATCGCTTCTTGATAAAGTTGTAAAACCAGAAAGGGTTGAAATCAAGTTATTGGACAGAAAGTTTCTTCTCATCGAATCTGCAGAGAACACAAATGACACAATTGGCTGGTTTCATATAAACGGCCAAACATTAGAAAAAGAATTTGAGGCAAACAACCTTTCGTGGTGCTATGTTTTTGAAACAGCACCGAAACAAGCTCCATGTATATACATGTTTGTTGGGGATCATCTATCAAAGGAAGAAGTTAAGGCATTCTTGGAGGATGATGAGAGTACGATTCCAGAAGGGCGTGAGATATATTACGAAGATGTTCCTTTCTCTGCAATTGACATTGACCAATACGATAATAGCATGACAGTATTGGAGCAAGAACTATTCAGAAAGGCAAGCGAAGTATTTAGAGTTTACGAACCGTAAAAAACAACGAGATATGGCTAAGGATCATGTAGGTAGGACAAAGGCTACAGCAACAAAGACGCTATATGCCGTAATGAAAGAGATAAGTCGTCGTGGCGGCAGCATGCCCGCCAAGGAGTTATACCCTTTTGTGGAAGCAAACGTGAAGCTGACAGAATGGGAACTGGAACCGGCAGGAAAGAATAAATATATCCGCTGGACGAACAGCTTCCAGTTCTATTCCATCAACTATGCCAAGGCTGGGCTCATTGTCAAGCAGAAGGGCATGTGGTACTTGACCCCCGAAGGTGAAGCCGCTCTTAAACTAACGCCAGAGGAAGTAATGGAAAAGGGCGAGGTGGCTTACCGAGAATGGAGGAAACTCAATCCTAGAGAGGACAAACGCGACGATGAACCGACGGACGAGAATGCCGAAAGAGACAGAGCCGAAGAACTGAACCTATTGGAGTCGGATGCTCGTGAAGGAATCCGGCAATTCATCGTGTCGAAGAGTCCTTATGAGTTTCAGGATATGGTTGCTGCTCTGCTTCGGGCCATGGGCTATCACACACCCTTCATTGCTCCCAAGGGCAAGGATGGCGGCATAGACATTATTGCCTACTTGGATCCGCTGGGTGCACAGACGCCTCGTATCAAGGTACAGGTGAAACATAAGCCTGACACAGCCATTGGGGCTTCAGATATCCGAGCCCTTTTAGGTGTACTCCGCGCAGGCGACATTGCCCTGTTCGTAACCAGTGGCACCTTCTCGTCGGATGCCCGTAACACCAGTACCAGTTCGCGTGAATTCATCCGTCTGATAGATGGTGATGAGTTTATTGATATGTGGCAGGAATACTACGACAAGATGACCGACGACGACAAGAACATGCTGCCGTTGAAGCGTATCGCTTTCCTTGGAAACAACGAGTAAAAGAATACAGGTGCCTATGAATACTGAAGAAAAGAACAAGGATATCGACATAAACGAGGTTGCTATCACGCTGGAGGTTGATAGTGAGGTGATTGCCAAGGTTCGTAGTGGCGAGATTACGCACATCCTCATGGACATCAGTGAGGACAATCAGAGCCTGGTTTTAGAGACTGTCGACGGGAATCTGATATTGATTGATGTATCTCCTACTACTTATCACGGATGCTATTTATACAATAATGGCGAATTCCCTTACGCCATCAAAAACTCGCTTAGCTTCTTGGTTCTGAGTAGTGGCAATGGTGATTGTGTTACCCGCATCATCGACGTAGAGACGACGCCTGGTACTCGCTTTAACTACCAAGGTGCAGGCAAGCCTATTGTTGAGGATGCCGAGGGTGATAGTTGCATCTGGGAGGTGAGTTTCGAGGTGGTGCCTGTGCCAGCAGAGGCAAAGTCATACCTGATGCGATGGAACCCCTCTATCAGTTCCTTTACGGAGAAAGACTTCGAGGAATGTGTGGAGAATATGGTACACGGTATGTTCCGTATGAATTGGAGCATCTACGAGTGGGAAGAGGCTCGACGGGGTGACCTGTTCTTTATGATGCGCACAGGCGACGATAAGGCAGGCATTGTCTTCACCGGACAATTCATCTCAGATCCATACCCTGGTGATGACTGGGCAGGCTCTACGAAGCGCAGGATGTATGTAGACATGATCGTCACGAACTCCGTTGAACCAGGAGCGACACCTCGCGTATCACTTGAAAAACTACAGGAAGTCATTCCTGAATATGAATGGGCAAAAGGTCACTCCGGCGCATTGCTGCCTGAGGATATAGTTACAAAGCTGGATGAATTGTGTGAGGAAGAATAGTGCACATGGGGCCCTCATGTGCAACGAACAACAATAGCGTTATGTGTTGAAAACTACTGCGTAAAGTCTTGTTTGTAAATATCAGATTTTCCCGTAGCATTGCCATTTTCAATGGTGAAGTTACTCCATCTCGGCAAAAAAAAGATAAAATCTTTTGTTTTGCGACTGATTTTTCGTATCTTTGCAAGCTGAAGATTCAACCATTAAATTTGAGAGATTATGGATACCAACGAAATGAAAGAATGGGCTGGCAAGTTCTTTAAGGGCTGCGGCTGTCTCACGGTAGCCTCTTTTGTGTTTTTCATCATCGTAGGCATCTTCGCTGAAAGTGACGGTGACAAGGATGAAGATACGAAGAGTTCGACGCCGGCAGAGGTCGTGGAGCAGAAGGACAGCGTCGTCGTGAACGAGGTCCTTGAGGGCGATCCTTACGAGGAGCTGGACGAACTGGTAGGCCTGCAGCAGGTGAAGGATGAGGTGCGTTCGCTGGCCAACTTCGTCCGCGTACAGAAACAGCGCGAGGCGAAGGGACTGAAGACCGCGAAGGTGTCGTACCATCTTGTGTTCTACGGCTCGCCAGGTACGGGTAAGACTACCGTAGCGCGCATCGTCGGCCGCATATACAAGGACCTCGGCGTGCTGAAGCGGGGCCATACGGTTGAGACAGACCGCGCGGGCCTCTGCGGACAGTACGTCGGCCAGACTGGTCCTAAGACGGATTCCGTTGTGGCAAAGGCCCTGGATGGTGTGCTGTTTATCGACGAGGCATACTCGCTGGTGCCTGAGGGCGGTGCCGGTAACGACTACGGTCAGGAGGCCATCTCGACCATCCTGAAGCGCATGGAGGACTACCGCGACCGTCTGGTGGTCATCGTCGCCGGATACAAGAACGAGATGCAGCGCTTCATCGACTCGAACCCGGGTCTGCAGTCGCGCTTCAACCGTTACATCGACTTCCCCGACTATTCGGGTGCTGAACTCACCGAAATCTTTATGCGCCGCGTCAAGAAGAACCAGTATACGGTGACACCTGAGGCGCTGGCCTATCTGAAGAAGCGCATGGAGCTGGCAGTAGAGCGTAAGGACCGCAACTTCGGTAATGCCCGCTATGCCCGTAATATTTTCGAGCAGACTATCCAGCAGCAGGCCAACCGACTGGAGGGCAAGACGAACCTGACCGAGAAGCAGCTGACCGAGCTCACCTTGGAGGATATCCGTGCAGGATTCGGGGCTACGACAAGGATACACTAACCGACTGCACCGATGAAACCGATGATTACCATACTCGGACCGACAGCCAGCGGAAAGACACCGCTGGCTGCGGCATTGGCCCTGCGCATCGGCGGCGAAATCATCAGCGCCGACTCGCGACAGGTATACCGACGCATGGACATCGGCACAGGCAAAGACCTGGCGGACTATAGTCCCACGGTCGGCGGTCAGATAGTCAACATTCCCTACCACCTTATTAATATTATAGAGCCTGGTACGAAATACAACCTGTTTCAGTATCAGCAGGACTTCTTCGACGCCTACAATCGCATACTGCAAAACCAGCATACGCCCATCCTCTGCGGTGGTACCGGCCTCTACATCGAGGCTGTGCTGAAGGGTTACAAGCTCTCGCCAGTACCTCAGAATCCGGAACTGCGCGCCCAGTTGGAGGGTAAGACTTTGGAGGAGTTGACCGAAAGGTTGAAGGAACTGAAGTCGCTGAATGGGTCGAACATGCATAACAAAACAGACGTTGATTCTTGCCAGCGGGCTATCAGGGCTATCGAGATAGAAGAGTACAACCTGCATACGCCCATGCCCAAACGTGAACTGCCTCCCATTGATTCGCTGATTATCGGTGTTGATATTGAACGTGAGGCGCGCAGGGAGAAGATTACCAAGCGTTTGAAAGCGCGATTGGAAGAGGGTATGATAGACGAGGTCAGAGGCTTGCTCGATGAGGGTATCCCTGCTGAAGATCTGATTTATTACGGACTGGAATATAAGTTTGTAACGGAATATTGCGTGGGTAAGACAACCTACGACGAGATGTTCACCCGTTTGGAAATAGCTATCCATCAGTTTGCCAAGCGGCAGATGACGTGGTTCAGAGGTATGGAACGAAGAGGGTTTTCTATCCATTGGATCAATACTTTGCAGCCGATGGACGAGAAAGTTAATGAGATATTGAAGTTATGGCAGTAGAAGATACAAGATGGGGCATTCTGTATTGCCCGAAAGGAAAAGGCTCAAAGCAACGTGAGAGGATTCAGCATGTGCTTGACGAGCGTCATGTGCAATATGACTTTGTGCAGAGTGAGTCGTCAGATAGTGTGGAACGTCTTGTGAAGATGCTGATACATAATGGCTACAAGACCCTTGTCATTGTGGGAGGTGACTCTGCACTGAATGATGCTGTGAACTGTCTGATGCAAGAGGAACAGAAGGTAAGGGATGAGATTGCGCTTGGAGTGATTCCTAATGGCGTGCTGAATGACTTTGCACGTTATTGGGATTTTAAAGAGGGTAATCTGGAACAGACTGTCGACTGGCTGGTGAAACATCGCGTGAGGAAGGTGGATCTAGGATGCATTCGCTATACTAATAAAAAAGAAGAGACTTGTCATCGCTATTTCCTGAACTGTATCAATATCGGACTGATAGCAGACGTGATGAATCTTCGTCGTCAGGCACGATCGCTGTTAGGTTCAAAGACGCTGTCGTTCATCGTTTCCATTTTCCTGATGATTTTCCATCGCATGGAATATAAGATGAAGGTGAAAATCAATAGCGATGTTGTAGACCGTAAGGTGATGACGATGTGTATAGGCAGTGGACCAGGCTATGGCCAAACGCCCAGTGCGGTGCCTTATAATGGCATGTTGGATGTGTCGATGGTATATCATACAGAGATGTTGCAGGTGTTTGCTGGCTTGTGGTTGTTGGCGACAGGAAGATTCCTGAATCATCGCAGCGTTCACCCTTATCGCACGCATGAAATCATCGTTGAGGAAGCAAAGCATGCATTGGTTGGAGTAGACGGAAGATTGCTGGGTACTCCAATAGGACCTTATCGCATCAATATTGAACAGGAAGTGATTAATTTCCTGATTCCTGATTGATTTTTTGTGTAATAAGTAGAAAAAAAAGGCGTTTTTATAAAAAAATGTCTTTTTTATTTTGTAGTCCCACAAAAAATGACTACTTTTGAAGGGAAAATTTTAAAATCTAAAACAAATTATAAAAACCAGATGTAAGGAACTATGAGTTATTTACGATTTGAAAAAGCTGTAATGACCAACTTGGAAGAGTCACTACGTCGTGAATTGCTTCGGACAAACCGCTCTGGCGCCTATAGTGCTTCTACTCTCGTAGATTGCAATACGCGCAAGTATCACGGTCTGCTCGTCGTTCCCGTACCAGAGTTGGATGACGAAAACCATGTGCTGTTGTCGTCGCTCGACTGTACGGTGATTCAACATGGCGCTGAATTTAATCTCGGACTCCACAAGTATCAGGGCAACAACTTCAGCCCTAAAGGTCACAAGTACATTCGCGAGTTTACCTGTGATGTAGTGCCCACCACGCTCTATCGCGTCGGTGGTGTTGTGTTAAAGAAAGAAGTGGTGTTCCAGCACTATGAGGATCGCATTCTGATTCGTTATACGTTAGAGGATGCTCATTCTGCAACAACCCTTCGTTTCCGCCCCTTCCTGGCTTTCCGCTCTGTGCGTCAGTTCACTCATGAGAACTCGACAGCATCGAGAGAATACCACGAGGTGGACCACGGAATCAAGACTTGTATGTATGCAGGCTATCCTGACCTCTACATGCAGTTCAATAAGAAAAACGAGTTTATTTTCCAGCCTGACTGGTATCGTGGTGTAGAATATCCGAAAGAGCAGGAGCGTGGCTATGCATCGAACGAGGATTTGTATGTGCCTGGATACTTCGAGATGAGTATCAAGAAAGGTGAGAGCATCGTGTTTGCTGCTTCTACCTCGTTGGTTAAGACCAATACACTGAAGAAGATGTTCGACGACGAGGTCGCCGATCGTGTGCCTCGCGACAATTTCTTCCATTGCTTGGTAACTGCCGCCCATCAGTTCCACTTCCGTGACCACCGCAGTGGCAGCGCTATGGAGAAGATTGACAAGAAAGACGACCGCTATCTGCTGGCTGGTTATCCTTGGTTCAAGGCACGTGCCCGCGATACCTTTATTGCATTGCCTGGTCTGACACTGGCCATTGGTGAACAAGACTATTTCGAATTGGTCATGAAGACTGCAGAGAAAGGCCTGCGTGAGTTCATGGAGGACAAGCCGCTGAGTGTGAAGATCTACGAGATTGAACATCCTGATGTGCCGCTGTGGGCTATCTGGGCTATTCAGCAGTATACGAAGGAAGTAGGCAAGGAACAAGGCTATAAGATGTATGGTAAGTTGGTGAAGGACATCGTGAAATACATTATTGCCGATGGAAATCCCAATATGCGTCTTGACGATAACGGATTGTTGTATGCCAATGGTCGCGACAAGGCTATCACTTGGATGAACTCTACAGCTAATGGGCGTCCTGTTGTGCCTCGCTCAGGTTATATCGTAGAATTTAATGCCCTCTGGTATAACGCCCTGAAGTTCTGTGCAGCACTGGAGGCTGAGTTTGGCGACAAGAAATTTGCTGAGAAACTGGAAAAACAAGCAGAGCTGTGCAAGACGTCGTTCGTTGAGACTTTCCTCAACGAGTATGGCTATCTGCTGGATTATGTTGATGGATCTATGATGGACTGGAGTGTTCGTCCGAACATGATATTCCCAGTAGCCTTCGACTATTCACCTCTATCACAGGATCAGAAGAAGAGTGTTCTTGATGTCTGCACACGTGAGTTGCTGACACCTAAGGGCCTGCGCTCTCTGTCACCAAAGAGTGGGGGATATAATCCGATGTACGTTGGCCCACAGGCACAGCGTGACTATGCTTACCATCAGGGAACAGCTTGGCCTTGGCTGGGTGGATTCTATATGGAGGCTAGCCTGAAACTCTATAAGCGCACCCGCCTCTCGTTCATCGAGCGCCAGATGGTGGGTTATGAAGAAGAGATGGACTACCATGCATTGGGAACCATCAGTGAGTTGTTCGACGGTAACCCACCATTCCACGGACGTGGCGCTATGGCTTTCGCTATGAACGTAGCAGAAATCCTGCGTGCGCTGAAGTTGCTGGAGAAGTATTCTTATCAAAAATAATTAAGGAGGAGAAGCTATGAAAGTACTAATGTTTGGATGGGAGTATCCTCCTCACGTATTTGGTGGATTGGCCACCGCTAACTATGGTATCTCGCAGGGCTTGCATGCTCAGGGTGATATGGATATTACGCTCTGTCTGCCAAAGCCTTTTGGTGATGAAGACCGGTCGGCATGCCAGATTGTCGCTATGAATGCTGTGCCTATTGCTTATCGCGATGTTTCTGCTGATTATGTTCGCGAGCGAGTAGGTAATATTATGGATCCCGATCTCTATTTCCGTTTGCGCGATCACTTATATGCTGATTTCAACTATATGCACGTCAACGATTTGGGTGCTATGGAGTTTGCAGGTGGCTATCCTGGCAATCTGCATGAGGAAATCAACAACTACTCGATTATTGCTGGTGTTGTAGCCCGTACATTGGATTATGATATTATCCATGCACACGACTGGCTGACCTATCCTGCCGGTATTCATGCCAAGCAGGTGAGCGGTAAACCATTGTGTATCCACGTACATGCTACCGATTTCGACCGTTCACGTGGTAAAGTCAATCCTACGGTTTACTCGATTGAGAAGAATGGTATGGACAATGCCGACTGTATCATGTGTGTATCAGAACTGACACGTCAGACGGTCATCAACCAGTATCATCAGGATCCGCGCAAGTGCTACACCGTTCACAATGCTGTATACCCATTGCCCGATGAGTATCAGGCTATTCCACGTCCAGACCATACTGGCAAGGACAAGGTGGTGACCTTCCTCGGACGTATCACCATGCAGAAAGGTCCTGAATATTTCGTTGAGGCTGCTAATATGGTTATTCGTCGTACACGTAACGTGCGCTTCTGTATGGCTGGTTCTGGCGATATGATGGATGCCATGATTCATCTCGCAGCAGAACGTGGCATTGCCGACCGTTTCCACTTCCCGGGCTTTATGCGTGGTAAGCAGGTGTACGAATGCCTGAAGGATTCCGATGTCTATGTGATGCCTTCAGTATCAGAGCCCTTCGGTATTTCTCCGTTGGAGGCAATGCAGTGTGGAACTCCGTCTATCATCTCGAAACAGTCGGGATGTGCCGAAATCCTCACTAACTGTATTAAGGTGGACTATTGGGATATTCATGCTCTGGCTGATGCCATTTATTCTATCTGTGCCAACGACTCGCTCTTCCAGTACCTCAAGGAGGAAGGTAAGAACGAGGTCGACCAGATTACATGGGAGAAGGTTGGTGCTTGGATTGCCACACTCTATAAACGTACCCTTGGTTGGGAACAGTAAGATTAAACATTAAAGATTAAACATTAAACGTTATGAAAACAATTTGTTTATATTTCGAAATACATCAGATTATTCATCTGAAGCGCTACCGTTTCTTCGATATCGGTACCGATCATTATTACTATGATGACTACGAGAATGAGCGTAGCATCACCGACATCGCTAATCGTAGCTATATGCCGGCATTAACGGCTATTGGCGACATGATTAAGGAGCATGGCGACTACTTTAAGGTAGCCTTCTCGCTCTCTGGTACAGGTATCGAGCAGTTGGAGTTCCACGCACCACAGGTTATTGAAAAGCTACAGGAACTGAACCAGACTGGCTGTGTAGAGTTCCTCGCAGAACCTTACAGTCATGGCCTGAGTTCGTTGGCTAACGAGGAGACCTTTGCCCTTGATGTGAAGAAGCAGATGGCAAAGATAGAAGAACTGTTTGGTAAGAAGCCTACAGTAGCTCGTAACTCTTCGTTGATCTATAGCGATGATATTGGCGGACAGATTGCTGCTATGGGCTTCAAGGGTATGCTGACAGAGGGTGCAAAGCATGTGCTGGGATGGAAGAGTCCTCACTATGTATACAATTGTAATATTGCTCCCAACCTGAAGTTGTTGCTCCGTGATGTTGAATTGTCTGACGACATCTCACTGCGTTTCAACAATCCTGATTGGGAGGGCTATCCTTTGTTTGCTGACAATTATATTGATCGTATTGCCCGTTTCCCAGAAGAGGAGCAGATTATCAATATCTTTATGGAACTCTCAGCACTGGGTATCGCTCAGCCGTTGTCCAGCAATATTCTCGATTTCCTGAAGGCTCTGCCTGCTTGTGCTAAGGAGAAGGGTGTTACATTCTCGACACCTACAGAGATCTGTATGAAGACCAAGAGCGTAGGAGCTATCGATGTGCCAGACACTCTCAGTTGGGTCGACGAAGAGCGCGACTGCTCATGCTGGCTGGGTAACGCCATGCAGCGTGAGGCTTTCAATAAGCTGTATTCTGTAGCTGACCGTCTGCGTATTGCTGACGATCCACGTATCAATCAGGACTGGGACTATCTGCAGGCTTCTAACAACTTCCGTTTTATGACTACGAAGGCTTCTAACGTAGGACTGGATCGTGGTATCTATAGCGGACCATTTGATGCTTTCACCAACTATATGAACATCCTGGGTGATTTCATTAACAGAGTGAATGCCCTCTATCCTCCTGAAATCGAAAATGATGAGCTCAATGCTCTGCTCACCACCATCCGTAATCAGGGTGACGAGATTGAGATGAAGGATAAGGAGATTACTCGTCTGAAAGCTCGCTTGGAGAAACTGGAACCTAAAGAGGTTAAGAAACCTGCTCCCAAGAAGGCTCCTGCTAAGAAACCAGCTGCTAAGAAGGAACCAGCTGCTAAGAAGGCACCTGCTGCAGCAGAAGAAAAGAAGTAAAAAGATAAGCTGAATGATAAAAAGTGAGTTAACTGTTTGGTTGACTCACTTTTTCTTTGTACCTTTGCACCCGCTTAATACAGGGGTACTTGCGAAAGCCTAGCGATGGCCGGACCCCCTTTAACAAAACAAGAAACAAAATGGAACAAGAAAAAAGAAAAGTCAGCGTGCTGTTTATGCTTTTCGGCACACTGTTCTGCGTCTGCCTGATTA
>CAMUYR010000010.1 GCA_947164965.1 uncultured Prevotella sp.
TGACCGCAGCTTTGACTGCAATGGGAACGACGTCGTGCATGGGGCACGGTCCGTTTTGAAGAATTAAAAAATGGGAGTGCCCCTTGCGGGGCTCCGTCGAAGACGGACTAACAGAAAAGAAAAATCGGGCTCACCGTGAGGTGGGTCCGATTTTTTTGCTAACAGCTAACAGCTAATTTTTCACTTTTCATTTTTCACTTAACAGCGACTTTCTTACCATTCACGATGTAGATGCCCTTAGCGGTCGGTGCCTTGTCGAGCTTGCGGCCATCGATGGTGTACCACTCGTCGGTCGTCTTACCGCTGGCGGTGTCGATGGTGCGGATGGCGGTAGAGATATTGTCGTCTTGGGTGACCATGATGCTGGTGATTTCCAGTGGCTCACCCTCGGTGTCGATGGTCAGCACGATAGGTTCGTCCGTCAGCACCTCGTACTCCTCACCCGACTCTATCTCGATGTAACCCTCGGGCACATCGCCGCTTTCTTCTTCAGGAGCTCGGTTGGGGCTTTGCTTTTTGACGACCTTTCTAAGAAGGCGGTTCGGGACATATATTTTGGCTAGTTTATTAAGATTAATGCTATGTGAACGCTTGACCTGGGCAATTCCCCTGAAAGCACCCTCTTTGATTCCGCCTTTTTTTATTGTAAGTGTTTTAACTTTTGCTGAACCATTAAAGGCATCTTTTTTCAAACCCAATTTCGTAGTATTTACGCTTTGTCTGACATTGATACTTGAGTTCTTGCTGATGGTTGCATCCTGCGCATTCTTTACGGCTGTCACACAAAGGTCGACATTCTGTTGGTCGCCAGCGCGGAGAGCGAGGTCGGCATTGAAATTATCGGAAGCATTTTCATTCCAAGTGCTTTCGAATTGAGACAAAGAAGCGTCATCAGAACCATCTGGAATTGAGCCTTCCTTCAGCCATGCATTGAAATGGGCATCATCCTCATCGGTCCATTCAAGGGCAACATAGTCTTCTCCGCTTCCAGTGAGTTCAGGCATCTTGCTATCCATAAGGATAGTATTTCCTGTTTCCTTGTCTTTCCACTCTTCAGTGTCCAATCTACTTAAAACAGTACCATCATGTTCGTCTTTGACTAGCGTAGACTCTTGTTTGCACCAAGGATCACCGTCTCCATCCCACAATATACCAATGTTATGCTCTTTCCAATTACCAGTTATTTCTTCAACACAACCACGTTGCTCTAATTCGAAAACAGTGCCGTCTTCCAGGTCTTTCCACGATTCATTAGTCTTTTCTTCAGTAAACATACCAAATTGATCATATAATGTTTCAGACTCGGATTCGTGCCAAGGAGCAGCGGCACCTTGATCTGTTTCTTTCAGCGATCCTGTCTCGTGTTTACAAGCTTCTTCATCCAGCCACATTTTATTTTCCGATTCGGTCTTGGAACCATCGGGATGTTTCTCGTAATTGGAAGATTCAGAGGCGATGAGTTTACCATCAGCATCTTTCTCCTCCTTGGACGTGGTGGAGCTGGTGACTTCGCCACTGGCATTCTTCGTAGTTTTGGCCTCAGTCGTCACTGAGACACCACCTCCGCCGCCAGAAGAGCTTCCGCCTCCGCCGCCTCCGCCAGAGCTTCCGCCACCGCCAGAGCCGCCACTGCTAGCATAGGTCTTTTTGGTCTCCGTCGTGCTACCATCGGTATTCTTCTCTGTCTTGGTTTCGTTGGAAGCTACAATATTACCATCAGCATCTGTCTCCGTCTTGGTCTCGGTGACTACTTCTTTTCCTGATGCTTCCTTCGTAGTTTCAACGGTGACTTCTGTAATACCGCCATCAGCGTTGGTTTCCTTCGAAACGGTGGTTTCGGTCTTCGTACCGTCTGCGGCTACTTCAGCGGTCGTTTCAGTGGTCTTTGCGACAGTAACCTGTTTAGCTTTGGAAGCTACTAAGATATAGTAGCAATCAACATGGTCGCCTTCGCACTTCATGTCGGTAAAGTCGAGGGTGACGGTTTCTGTGCCGTCTTCGTTTGTCTCAACCGCCATGACTTTAATACCGCTGACGGTAATCTTGTCGTCACCGACAAGGCCATCAAACTCGACATGCGAGCAATCGACGGTATAGGTGGCTTCGCCATTATTCACTTCTTTGCTAACCGTGATGCCACCGGTAATGTAAACGCTGGCCTTCGAAATTATCAGATAGCCGTCCTTGGTCGTCACGGTGTAGTTGCCGGCAGTACCCTTCGTAAACTCGTAGCTCTCAATCTTGTTAGCCACAGGACTCTCCGTAGGCAGCGTGATGCTACCGGTCACAACAGCCTTGATGGCATCGTCGCCCACCAGACCCTCGACATCATACTGTGGCCAGCTCTGAGCCGAACCGTTATAAATGAAAGCACGGTTCTGGGCGGTAATGGTGACAGCCTTCGGATTGATGGTCAATGTACCGGCTACGGTAGTGATCGCGTAGTTGGCGGTGACGTCGGTCTCACCGTGCATCACCTTATAACCCTCGGCAATCGTGTTGTTGCCTGTCTTGGTATCGGCCACGTTGGTGGCAGCACCTGAGGCTTCGGCTATGAGCACATCGCCAGCCAACAGTTCACCAGAGGTAATGGTCACGGCGGTGTTGCTATGCGCTGTGCCGTCGTAGGTCCATTCGCCGCTGGCGGCAGTAAGGGTGATGGCCACATCGGCTGCAGTCATTGTCAGCTCGCCATTCACTGTCGTCACGGTGTAGTTGCCGGCTGTACCCTTCGAAAACTCGTAGCTCTGAATCTTGTTCACCACAGGACTCTCGCCAGGCAGCGTGATGCTACCGGTCACGACAGCCTTGATGGCATCGTCGCCAACCAGTCCCTCAACATCATACTGAGGCCAGCTCTGAGCTTCGCCGGTATAGGCAAAAGTGTGGCTCTGGGCAGTAATGGTGACAGCCTTCGGCTTGATGGTCAGCGTACCGGCTACGGCAGTGATGGCGTAGTTGGCAGTGACGTCTTCCTCGCCGTGCATCACCTTATAGCCCTCGGCTACGGGGTTGTTACCTGCTTTCGTATCAGCTACGTTGGTTGCAGCACCTGAGGCTTCGGCTATGAGCACATCGCCAGCAAGCAGTTCACCAGAGGTAATCGTGACGGCGGTGTTGCTATGTGCCGTGCCGTCGTAGGTCCACTCCTGGCTGGCAGCGGTAATGGTGATGGCCACATTGGCGGCAGTCATCGTCAGCTCACCGTCTACTGTCGTCACGGTGTAGTTGCCAGCTGTGCCCTTCGAAAACTCGTAGCTCTGAATCTTGTTCACCACAGGACTCTCGCCAGGCAGCGTGATGCTACCGGTTACAACGGCTGTGATGGCATCGTCACCCACGAGTCCCTCGACATCGTACTTCGCCCAGCTCTGAGCCGTACCGTTATAGGTGAAGGCGTGGCTCTGCGCCGTGATGGTCAGCGGCTTGCGCGACAGCGTCACAGTGACGGGAACACTCACCTTATTCTTTTTATCAGATGCTACGGCATTGAAGCTGTAAACGGACTTCTCAGCATAGTTGAATGCTGTGCCGTCCTTCAGACTGATCTTACCAGTAGTTGCATCTATCTTGAAGTTAGCAGCATCGTCTCCTTCAAGCGAATAAGTGATGGTACTGAAGTCTGTGGCATAGATGTCAGGATCGGTCGTCTCGACGGTTCCAAGCACCTGCTCGGTGCGTTCAGTAGCCAGCAACTCATACGTGTATGCTTCGGCCTTGAATGCCGGAGCTTCGTTCACATCACTCACCTTCACCTTAAAGGTCTTGTCCTCGTAAAAGTCAGGATAGACATATTGGCCATCGGTGTCCTTATTGGCATCGCGCACTCTCACTTCGATGGTATACACTTTGTCCTTCTGTGTTTCGTAGTCGAGCACGACACCTTCCTTGGTCTTGATATGTCCATCGGCACTGATCTCAAAGAGATTGCTTTCGTCACTGATGATGGTCAGTTCGTTGTTGAGGAACTCGCCTGTAGCATACTTGTCGATATCTGCGTATGTCACCACATCAGTCGAGGTCGCAGCACCTTCGGCAATATAGATGACGTCGGTCTCGTTCGTAAAGTAAGGTTTCTCGTTGACGTCGCTAATGGTCACTGTGAAGGTATGACTGGTGCCAAATACTTCATCGAACTGTGCCGCTCTTGTATCGCATACGCCTACTTCAAGCGTGTACCCTACTCCACCGGCGTCTTTCCATTCCTCATAATCGAACGGCTCGACACCATCCTTCATTGTCACAATGCCCCTCGTACGGTTTATTTCAAACATATCCTCGCCAGTTCCGCCCAAGATTTCATACGCGAACGCATCACCTTGATCGTCCTTTGCCTTGATGGTGCCAGCTGTTGCCCTTACAGTGTTTTCGGGGACAACCAGTTTTATGTTTTCAGCATCGACAAAGTAAGGAGGCGTGTTGAGGTACTTGATGTAGAGTTGCACATTGGCCTCAGGCATCGTGAAGGTCCAAGTGTTGCCGTCGCCCTTCGTCACAGGTACTTGAGTCAGCAGACTGACATCAGAGCTGCGACGTGGCGACTGCATCTGATCGGTCTCTATCGACGTATAGGCCTTCACCTCATGGACTTTCCAACCCTCATCCACCCCGATGGTCAGCGTCACTGTGGCACCGGGATAGATGGGAGGACACTCGCCGCCCACGATGCCCGCATAGACATCCACAGCTTCGGTATCTCCCGGGTTCAGCGCCGTTAGGGCGATGCTCTTGGTGTAGTTGTAATCATCATACCCTTGTTCAATCAGGCTGATGGTATAACCTACTTGTGCATTTGCCTCGCTCATGATAGCCACGAGGACAAGCAATGTAAACAGTACTTTTTTCATATCTTGTTCTTTTTTTCTTCTTTTCTTTCTGTTAGTCCGCTTTCAGCGGAGAAATTGTTCAAAATTTAATTCAAAATTAATCAAAATAAATTTATCCCTGCATTATAGCCGTCCCTTATCAAGGGACTCTAAATGTTTAATTTCTGCCCCGCAAGGGGCACTCCCATTACTTAACCACACGCTTATTACCATTATAGATATAAATACCTTTAGCTGTCGGCTTGCCGTTCAGCTTGCGTCCATCAAGAGTATACCAAGCTCCCTCGCCTTCGGAGAGGGTTGGGGTGAGGCTCTCAATTCCTGTCACCTCTTCTTCATTCCATCTGATGCTCAGTCGCGGTGCATTGTTGCTCGAACCGCCCATTTCCAGCCAGCAGCGGTGAGCAGCTACGGGACCGTCCTTACGAATCTTCACGAAGTCGTGACCTGTGAATCCGAAGTAAGCCTTGTAGTTATTGAAGCCGATCTCGTCGATGGCAACAGCCGTACCTTTGAAGCCGCTGAAGACGGACTTCTCGCCCAGGTCGGTGGCGCACGATGCAGCATAGGCACCATCATCAGCATCGTCGAAGGCCTCCACCATGACGGCTTTGATAGCTGCATTGCTCTCGTTGCTCACGATGAGCGGTGTCTCCTTGCCGAACGTCTTGCCCGCAATCTCCGTCACCTCAGCAACATCGTCGACAGCGTTGGTGACGGTGTAGAACTTCAGCTTGTCGTTCTCGCCGAGAAGCTTCAAACCCTTGGCGCTGTAGTACGTCGATTTGCCGGCGGGGAATGACACTGTCTGGGTGGCGAAGAGCGCTGCCTCAGAAGCGTGAATGCCCAACACCGCGTTATCAAGCAACGAATTATCAGCAGTAACCGCAAACATCAATGCAGGATCAATCACCTTGTCATTGGCATCCTTCACATACGTGCCGTAGCCACTGGTAAACATATACGGTGCTGCATTCTTCATCTTAACGGTGATAGGTGCAGTCGGGAATGTCGTAATGGCCTTGTCGAAGTTGATAACTGTATTCTCGTTCAAATCGATATCCGTGCCCTTCATAGCACCATCAGGGTGTACAAACGTAGGCAGAGCGGATAAAGTCAATACTGGAGTTCCATTAAACGACCTGTTATTAATAGCACAGCCGCCGTCGTAAACATTGAATGTACCACCACTGACGGTCAATGATCCATCGTAATTGTTAATGGAGACGTTCGCACCATAGGCAGTGAAGGTACCGCCGCTGACGGTCATCGCACCATTGTTCGTAAAAAAATTATTGTAATTACCACCAGTAATATTCAGCGTTCCATTGTTGTCAATGAGACCGTACCAATAATACATATCGCCGGCGATAGCACCGTCACCCGTAACGGTCAGCGTGCTCTTCTTTGCCACAGTAATGAGGTATTCATAAGCATCGCCGGTAATCGTATGCCCGTTCAGGTCGAGCGTAGCGACAATCGCATCCGTACCGTTGCCGAATTCGACTGTGCTGTTCGTCTTGTCTGCATCGCTGATCTGGTAGTCCTTCTGTGGTTGAATGATGCTGCTGGTGAGTTCGACACCAGCATTTTTGGCTGCAGCGGTGTATTCAGCGACCTTGTCGATGGCAGACTTCAGCGTACCGCAGTATAGGGTATCTGTCTGGTTTACATTTTGTGCCGGGTCTACGAGGGCAAAGATCACGTTTAATGGTGTGTTGAAGCGCACCTCGCCGCTCGTAGCGTCGAGCTCGAAAAACTCACCATCTTTTGCATATCCGTAAATGAACACCTCACCGGGATCTACCGTCTGGCCTGCCTTCGCATGTCCCTCAGGATAGACGCAGTTTGTACCGTAGCCGCTGGTGAAGATTTTACCCTTGTCCATACCAATCATCTTGATGGGCTGGTTCGGCTTCGTATAGGTGAAGTTATCGGCAAAGGTAATCACATCGCCCAGGTTGATGTCAACACCATTTCCTTCTCCGGTATAGACGAAGGTAGGGATGCCCGTCAGCGTCAGCTTGGAGTCGCTTGAGTTATTGATGCCATAACCACCAGTATATTTCACCGTCACACCACTGCCTATTGTCAATGTTGCACCGTTGAGGGCAATAGCGTGGTTTCCTGTGCTTTCTATCGTACCGCCCGTCACCGTCAGTTTGCCGCCATGATAGTTAGCGATGCCGTAATCCGTGCCACTGATCGTTCCGCCCGTCACCGTCAGCGTACTGATGGCAGTCAGCTCGTTTTGTTCGTTTGTAACACCAATATTGTAGATGCCAACGCCGTTTGTGCCGCTAATCGTACCCCCTGTCACCGTCAGCGTGCCACCATTTTTGTTTTCAATGCCGTAGCAGCCACTGATGTTGCCTCCACTAATGGTCACGTCACCCGTACTACCGACTTTCAGGGCAGGTCTTCCCCAGTTATTCTCAGGGTCTGCATTCGTATTCTCAATGGCACCACCACCGCCTTCAGCGCTGTCCGTAATCGTCAGCTTACAATTAGCGAGGATCGTATATCCAGAGATGTAGGTCTCTTCGTCGATTTTGATATATGAGTTGGTGCTCGTGATCTTATGCCCATTCAGGTCGAGTATCAAAGCGAGGTCGTTCTCGCCGTCGCCAATGGTAACAAACGTATCATCAAGGTCGATGTCGGTATTCAACGTCACTGTCGGCACCACAGCAGGATACTCGTCCTGAGCGGGTTTATACGCATCTCTAGCATTTTCAAGAGCCTCGTCAAGCGTCACAAAGTCAAAAGGAGCTTCGTTTGGATCAATCTTCACGCTGACAGATGAACCCTTTATCTTGCTTTCGTAAGCTGCCCAATTGCTAGCCTTCTTGTAAGCACCGAGTGCAGCACTGGACACATAGATGGCCAGATCGCTGTGGCAACCATTGAAAGCATCTGTTCCAAGCGTCGTAATAACGTTTGAGTTGTTGCACACAAATACCGTCTTCAGGTTTGAGCAGCCGTTAAAGGCATTGTTGCCGATGCCCGTTACATATGGCTCTATCATAACTTTCTTGATGTCAGCGCGAGAGGCCTTCCAAGGCTGGTTGTCGGCACTAGAAAAATCCGCCATAGCTCCAGAGCCGCTGATGATTAGGGTCTCGTACGAACCGTTGTTATCTCCGTCGGACATCATCCATGTTACGTCATTACCATCATTCACGGTTTGAATACCGCATGACCCATAGTTGAACGTTCGCAGCGTCTTGCCCGCAATGGCAGCAATCTCGTCAGTGAGGTTGAGGTAGCCTGTGTAGTGCTCCTCCGTGCCGGTGTAGCTGGCTCCCGTGCCGTCGTAGTAGGTTAAACCTTTTTTGATGCAAACATATTGGTCGGCGGAGTAGCTGTTGGCTTTCACTGTGGCACCGCAAAGGAAGATGGAGCCACCACTGCCAACGGCTTTGATTTCATCAGTGACGGTGACGTTGCCGCCGGAAAGAAAGACGCCACCATAGGGAGAGATGCTGCCGACATTGACCGTGCCGCCGTTAATTCCTACGCTGCCTTGGTAACCGTCTAATTCACTTGCATTGATGGTGCCACCATAGATCGTGAGACTATAATTGCCTGTAATACTACCACTGATATCGGCTGTGCCGGTTCCTTGTCTTTGGCCGTAGATTTTGATTTTGTCGCTGTCACCTTTCGGGGTTATATTTTTCGCCGTGAGCGTCGCCCCATCACAGAGGATGATGTTCACGTCACCACTAGCATTGGTGTAGAGATCATCGTCGTTGTAGTCCACGAAACTATTCACCACATACCAGCCTGCGGCGAGATCATTCATCGTGTTGTTGAGCACAGTGGCATCCACATACTTTGTTGTGCCGTCAGCATCCTTGTAGCTGACATTTACGGTTTCCGCCCACGCCGTCGCGGCGGTGAGCAGCATTACTGCAAGCATCGTAAAGGTGCGCAAGTAGTTAAGATTAAGCGATTTCATTTGATTAATAATTGTATTGATTGATTATGGGTGCAAATATACGAAGAAATACGCAAAGGTGTTTCCGACACACCTTAAAGTTTGTTAAAGCACACAAAAGAAAAATCGGACTCACCAATTGAGGTGGGTCCGATTTATATATTGGGTGGGATCCTAGATAGGGAGCGTGAGCACGAAGCGGGCACCAGGACCGGCGAAAGCGGTGTCGAGCACGAGGTCGCCACCCAAGCGGCGGGCGATGTTGCGAGCTACGGTAAGACCGATACCCTGACCATCGAAATACTGGTTGAGCTTGACGTAGGGCTCGAAGATGCGCTCAGCATCGTCGGCAGCAATACCTGAACCGGAATCCTCAACGGTGTAGGTAGCCTGCATCTTGGCCATATCGACAGCGGCGCTGACCTTCACGCTACCCTCGGTGGTAAACTTGAGGGCATTGTCCAACAGATGAGTCAAGGCACGAGCGGCCTTGGCAGCATTGGTGGAAATCATCGTGGCGGCAGCATCGGGAGCGACGTCCTTAGTGAACTGGATATAGGTCACCTTGTCGGCACCGGCAGCCTTAGCGGCATCGTCGACAATCTGGGTAACCATCACGTTATCAGTACGATCGATAGGTGCGTCGGCATCGAGGTCGTCGATATCAGAGAGCTTGCCAATGAGGGCTGAAATCTTGCTGTTGCCAGCCTCGGCGGCGATATCCTTCAGATCAGTAACCACCTGTGCGAGCGAGTCGGACTGGCGCTTTACCTTATCGGCCAGCTTGCCGTTCTCGGTCTGCAGGGCACCAACCTTCTGCTGCAGGGCTTCGTTGGCTGCACGAGCCTTATCCTGCTCTTCATTCATCTTGTCGAAAGCCAGCAGCGCCTGCTCGTAACCCTCGCCAACACTGTCAAAATTCTTCTCAAGCGAACGGTAGTCATCAAGCAACTTCTGCTGCTCGTCAACACGACGCTGATAGTCGGCCAACAGCTGCTTCTGTTCTTCGGTCTGCTTATTGCTGGCCTTCATCTGAAAGTAGAAGGCGATGCCGAGTACGACGGCAGCAATCAAAGCGATAATAAATGCGTATGTCATAAAGCAGAATGATTAGAGGTTACTCAGCTTTCTTCTCTACTTTCATAAACTTGGTGAAACCGGTCATTGCCAGCACCTTATAAATTTCAGAGCTTACATTAGTCATCTTGAACTGGCCGCGCTGCTGCATCACAGTACGCATGGTCTTCTGAATGATACGCAGACCCGAAGAAGCCATGTAGGTGAGCTCGCTGCAATCCATTTCGAGATCTACTCCACCGTCGGCCAAAGCAGGCTGAATGTCTTGTTCGAACTGAGGGGCGTTCATAGTGTCAATACGCTGTCCGGTCTTAATGATGGTCTTACCACCTTCTTTAATAATCTGTGTCATAATGTAAATGATTTTTAAGTTGTTATTTTTAATCGTTTTTGCTTTCTAAAATGTCTTTTTTCATCGTCAGAAGGTTCTTGCCCTCCAGACGCTGATAGCTAACTTCATTCATGATGTTCTTAACGATATAGATGCCCATACCGCCCAAATCACGCTCAGCAGGATTGACGTCCATGTCGGCAGCCTCGCGCAAGGTGGGATCGAACTCCTTGCCTTGATCGCTGAGCACGAACGTCAGCTCTTTCCCGTCGGACTCAGCCACCAGCTCGATGTCGGCAACCTTTCCTTCGGGATACGCATAGGAAATGACGTTGACCACCATTTCCTCCATCACCAGATTGAGATTCAGCTGAAGCTCCATACCGAGATTGAGCTCTTCGCAGATCTCCTCGACGAACTGGTTGACGCGCTCCAGTTCTTGCATCTGGTTTTTCAGTCTTAGTTCCTTTCTCATTTCTTTTGGTTTTATATTAGTTATTCGTTGTTTCCTTGTTTACCTTCACGCAGAGCATCGTCAGGTCGTCGTTCGGATCGGCGCCGTCGCGATGTTGCTCTACGGCCTCCTTGAGCAGCTCGACCGTCTGGCGGCAGCTCTCGAAAGGTGTGGTCTCGAGGATCTCCAGCAACCGTTCGTCGGTAAACTGGTCCTGCTGGCGGTTTTCGGCCTCGTTGAGTCCGTCGGTATAGACGAACAGCGGGCAGTTGCTGATATCCTCTATCTCCTCGCCCTCATACTCCAGTTCGGGCCACAGGCCGATGGGGGCGTTGGGTATCATCTCGATGAACTCCGCCTTGCCGTCGCGCAGCAATACGGGCGGATTGTGTCCGGCATTGCAGAAGTGCAGATGACCGGTCTTGAGGTCGATGAGTCCCAGATACATCGTCACGAACATACTGGTCTCGTTATCCTCGCCCGACAGCGCATTGTTGATGCTCGTGGCAATTTCGGCAGGCATCATGTGCTGGGCAGCCAGCGTGCGGAACAAGCGGGTGGCCTGTGCCATAAACAGTGAGGCGGGCACACCCTTGCCGCTGACGTCGCCCAAAGCGATATACAGCTGGTCGCCGTCGAGATAGTAGCCGTAGAGGTCGCCACCAACCTCCTTAGCGGGCGTCATCGACGCGAAGAGGTCGAGATCGGGACGGTCGGGGAATGTGCTGGGTACCATACCCATTTGTATGTTGCGGGCGATACGCAGATCGCTCTCGATACGCTCCTTGGCGGTTGTCGTCTCCTCCAGCTGGTCGTAGGCCACCAGCAACTCGTTGTGCGCCTTCTTAAGGCGGCGGGCCGAGCGGATGCGGAAGAAGGTGAAGATGACCAAACCCACGAAGATGATAGCGGCAATAATCATCGTGTTGCGGAACTGCGCACGCTCCTGTTCACGCTCGAGTTCGTCGACGCGGAAGAGGGTGTTCATTTCGTTCAGCTGGTTGCGCGTCTCGGCACTGCTGATAGAGTCCTTGGCGGCAACGATGGTGCGCAGACAGTTGGCTGCCTCCTCGAAGCGTCCAATCTTGCTCATAATCTCAGCACGCTGAGAGAGCACCTGGATTTGTGTCGCCATCTCGTCACCATCATCGTAGAACATACGGCGGCTGTTCAGTTCGAGCGCATGACGATAGTCGCCACGCTGCAAGTCGAGCTGGGCACTGTAGAAGAGCCACGACTGCCCCACATAGTCGCCCTCCGAAGGGATATATTTCTGCGTCTCGCTGAGTGCTTCCGACGCCTGTTCGATATGGCCTAAGCCCAAAGCGGCCTGTGCACAAGCCAGATAGTAATAGGAACGGAGAATGGCGGCATCACGCTCGCGAATCTTGTAGTCGACGATATAACGGTCGAGGAAATCCTTCCACTCTACCGTCAGCTTCTCAAGCTTCTCATAGTCCTTCTTGTCGTTCAGCAAATCGCCATAATAGCTGTAGACATCGGGAATAGTGGGTGGTGTCGGAGTCACCTGCTTAAACAGATCGAGGCCCTTACGATAGGCTGCAGCACTCTCGTCGAGATTGTGCATGTTGGCGTAGACATTACCCATGATGTAATAGGCTGTAGCTTCGCCGTATTTGTTGTCGTTGAGTCGGGCATCGTTCATCATAGTCTGCACCTCGCGGAGGGCCATATTACACTTCTGGCTGAAGGCCAGCATGTTGACCTTATAGCTCCACACCTCGTACATGCGGTCGTACATCTTCAAGTGGCGCAGACGATCAATATCAATGGGGACATAGCGGAACAGGGAGTCCTGCATGTCGGAATTATAGAAAAAGACGGTACGCGAGATAGCACACGACGCATAGAGCTCGTTTTCGCCCTGCTTGTAGCTCTCGTCAAGAAGGTCGCTGATGCAACGCACGCGGTAGGCATTATCGTTGGAATCGACGCTGAGCTGCTGCAACTGGTCGAGCACCTTCAGGCGGGCGGCTCCATGCATGCGGGGCAGCATCTCGCGCAGCTCCTCGACCTTCGACTTAGACTGGAGCGGCATAAGAATGCCTCCCAGAAGCAGAAGGGTGATCAGTAGCAGTATGGTCTTTCTAATCGTCATACGATAATGCGCGTTTTATGATAGTTGTCGCGAAACTCAGAGGGCGAGCAACCCTTGCGTTTCTTGAAGATACGATTGAAATTGCTGAGATTGTTGAAACCACACGAGAAGCATATCTCGGAAATGGAATCAGAAGAGTCGACGAGACGGCGGCTGGCATAACCTAAACGCATCTCGATGATGTATTCACTGAGGTTGCGACCGGTATGCAGCTTGAAGAAACGGCTGAAGGCCGACGTACTCATGCCGGCGATATCGGCAAGTGTAGACAGGCGGATTTCGTTCTTGTAGTTCTGAGCGATGTAGTTCTTCACCTTCAGCACACGGCGTGAGTCGCTCTCTACTTCAACCTTTGCGAAGCTGGACGATGACAACTCGCGACACTGCGTGCTCTTGGAGAGCTCGTAGAGGATGGAGTAGAACTGGGTGACGGCATAGAAGGAATCCTTGACGGAGCTGAGCGAATCGATGAGCGGATAGACGCGCATGATGTCGTCGAGGCTGAACGCCAGACCCTTGCGGGCGCGCTGCAGCATCTTCAGCATAGAATAGAAGGGCTTGCGCGAGAGGAATCCTTCGTCGGAAAGGTCGAGATGGAACTGCACGGTGACCTCGCGGATATCCTCGCTGGTGCAGGTGTTCTGCTCCCAGACGTGCTCGAGGTCGGGACTGGTGATGAGCACAAGGTCGAAGTCGGAAATCACCTCGTTGGAGTCGCCCACAATACGTCGCACACCGCTGGCGTGCTCGACGTAGTTCAGTTCGAACACTTCGTGGTTATGGATGGGGTAAGTAAACTCCTTCTTCCGACGGTCGGCAATATAGAGACTGTCCTTACCCATCAGAGGGGTGATTTCGTGTATGACCTTCGAGGACTCCATTAAATCTTCAGTTCCTTCAGAATTTCACTCATTCGCTGCATGTTACTGATGCGCATTGGCACCAGCGGCAGACGCAGACGGTTTTCGATAAATCCCATCTCGCTGAGCATAGCCTTCACACCAGCGGGGTTGCCGTCGACGAAGAGCAGCGAGAAGAGGTCGGTGAAACGGTGATGAATCTTGCGGGCTGGATCGTATTCGCCCTTCATCTGCAGACGAATCATCTTTGAAAACTCCTTAGGCAGCGCATTGCCAATCACACTGATGACACCTACGGCACCGCAGCTGACCATTGGGAATGTGAGGGCATCGTCACCAGAGATGACGTCGAACTTAGCGGGTTTGTTCTTGATGATTTCGTCGACCTGCTCAAGATTACCAGAAGCCTCCTTAATGGCCACGATATTCTCGCAGTCGCGGGCCAGGCGCACGGTCGTAGCGGCCTGCAGATTGACACCAGTGCGGCCGGGAACGTTGTAAAGCACAACGGGCAGAGAGGTAGCAGCAGCAATAGCCTTGAAGTGCTGATAGAGACCTTCCTGCGAGGGCTTGTTGTAGTAAGGACAAACGCTGAGTATTCCGTCGATACCCTTGAAGTCGCCCGTACGAAGCTCCTCGACGACAGCAGCGGTGTTATAACCTCCGCAACCCATCAGGATGGGCACGCGTCCGCCAACGAGGTTGACGACGAGGTCCTTGATTTTCTGCTTTTCGTCAGTTGTCAGTGTGGGAGTTTCGCCGGTTGTGGCGAGAATACAGAAGAAATCAGCACCGTTATCAAGCTGATATTCCACTAAGCGGATGAGCGACTTGTAATCTACTGAGCCGTCTTCCTGGAAAGGAGTTATCAGCGCAATACCGAGTCCTTTGAACACATTATGTACCATAAAAAATAAGAATTCTACATTTTTATGGATGCAAAAGTACAAAAAAATCAGCAAAATAGTATCAAAAAGCGGAAAAAAATACTGAAAATGCATCTATATTCCTTAAATATAAGGAAAAATGCAGGAAAAATGTACTATTTACCCTTATTCAGGTAGTCATAATAGTACCAATAGGTGTCTTCATAGTTGCTGAACACTGCCATTTGGCGCGCCTTTGGATCGCTATACCGACGAGCCAGTTCACGCATGTCTCGATAGTCGGTATCGAGCACGTTGTTGTGATAGACGATGTGTGGATTAGAGCGCAGATGATTGTAGAGCACCAACGCCTCGCGATAGTATCGGGGCAGGCGCTGTTCTCCTATATTATAATAATGTGGTAAGGCGGCTGCAAAACGGTCCAGCTGCTTGTCGATAAGATAGCCGCAGAGCTCGTAGTCGCCCTTGCGGGTAATGAGGTGACGGCCGGAACCCTTGATGGGATAGCTGAAAAGGCGCTCGCCCAACTGATTCTCGTGAGCCAAAGCCTTTATGCGAAGGTTAAGGAGCCGCTGGTCGGTCTTGTCGGAACGCTCGCCGACAGCCAGTGCCCCCTGATAGTCGCCCTTTGCCATCAGACTCTCCATCTGTGTGGCATAGCGGCGCACATCGGTATGATCAATGGCTATGCCGATGAAGAACACCAGCACAGCCATTGCGAGAGATATCTGCCAAACGCGGCGATAATTGATTTTCACATTGAGCGTCATTGCCACACGCGTTTACAACTTTCTAAGCACGACTGCCGAACGGGCAGGGATGTAGAGCTTGAGCCACTCCTTGTGATCCTGTACGTAGAGCGGGTCGTAGTTGGTGATGTGTGTCACCGTATCGTCGGCGAATCCGTTGCCGCCAAAGTCCTTAGAGTCGGTGTTGAGCACCACTTCGTAAGAACCTGTGGGCACGAGGAATCCGTAGTCGGTATACGAGCGTGTCGGCGAGAAGTTGAAGACGAACACGAGGTCGCCACGCATGTAACACAGCACCTGGTCACCATCATCGTGCCAGATTTCCGTCACCGGTGTAGCCTGGAAGTTCTTCTGCGACTTGATGACCTCCAACATCTTCTGGTCGAAATCGCCCAACCAGTGATAGCACAAGTCTTTGTTGTCGACGAGGTTCCACTGACGGCGGGCATACTTGTACGACCAGCCGTTACCCTCGCGTGGGAAGTCGATCCACTCGGGATGACCGAACTCGTTACCCATGAAGTTCAGGTAGCCACCGTTGATGGCACCAGCTGTCACCAGTCGAATCATCTTGTGCAGGGCGATACCGCGCTGAGCAAGGTCGTTGACATCCTTCTTGGCGAAGTGCCAATACATATCGGCATCGATCAGTCGGAAGATGATGGTCTTATCGCCCACGAGTGCCTGGTCGTGACTCTCGCAGTACGAGATGGTCTTCTCGTCGGGACGACGGTTCTTAACCTCCCAGAAGATGGAGCAGACGTTGATGTCTTCGTCGCGCACCTCCTTGATGGTCTTGATCCAATAGTCGGGAATATTCATCGCCATACGGTAGTCGAAGCCGTAGCCGCCGTCTTCGAACTTAGCGGCCAATCCAGGCATACCGCTGACCTCTTCGGCTATCGTGATAGCCTGCGGGTTGACCTCGTGAATCAGACAGTTAGCCAGCGTGAGATAGCAGATAGCGTTGTCGTCCTCGTGACCGTTGAAGTAATCGCCGTAACCGCCGAAGGCCTCACCCAAACCGTGCGAGTAGTAGAGCATCGAGGTAACGCCGTCGAAGCGGAAACCATCGAACTTAAACTCCTCGAGCCAGTACTTGCAGTTAGAAAGCAGGAAGTGCAGCACGTCGTCCTTGCCGTAGTCGAAGCACAGCGAGTCCCAAGCGGGATGCTCGTGGCGGTCACCGGGATAGAAGAACTGGTTAGGATCGCCGGCCAGATTGCCCAAGCCCTCGACCTCGTTCTTCACAGCGTGCGAGTGAACGATATCCATGATGACGGCTATTCCCATCTTGTGAGCGGTATCAATCATCTCCTTCAGGTCCTCGGGTGTACCGAAACGGCTGGAGGGCGCAAAGAACGACGATACATGATAACCGAACGAGCCGTAATACGGGTGCTCCTGAATGGCCATCACCTGAATGGCGTTATAGCCGTCCTTCTTGACTCGCGGAAGCACGTTTTCCGTGAATTCCTTGTAGGTACCTACCTTCTCGGCATCCTGACCCATTCCCACGTGGCACTCGTAGATCAAGAGGGGGGCCTTGTTGGGCTTGAACGTCTTCTTCTTCCACTCGTAGGGCTTCTCGGGATTCCACACCTGAGCGGAGAATATCTTCGTCTGGTCGTCCTGAACAACACGACGGCACCAGGCGGGAATACGCTCACCTTCTCCCCCGTTCCACTTCACCTTCATCTTGTACAGCTGACCATGCTTCAGGGCCTTTTCGCTAAGCTTCAGTTCCCAGTTGCCGGTACCCTCGATGCGCTTGCAACGATACTTCTCGTCTTCCTGCCAGTTGTTGAAGTCGCCAATGAGATAGATGTCGGTGGCGTTGGGCGCCCACTCACGGAACACCCAACCCTTAGCCAACTTGTGGAGTCCGAAGAACAAATGTCCGGATGCGAACTGCGAGAGCGACTGCTTGCCGTTACGCGTCAGCTGAGCAATCTTCCAGAGAGCATGATCGTGACGACCACGAATAGCCTGCTCGAAGGGCTCGAGCCACGAGTCGTTCATCACCAGTCCGATATGGGGCGGCTCCTGCACTTTCTTTACCGCTTTCTTGGCAGTGATTTTCTTTACTGCGGTTGCCTTCTTGGCGGGAGCCGATTTGGTGGTAGCCTTCTTGGCTGTAGTAGTCTTTTTTGTTGTAGCCATAATAATTTATGCTTTTACTTTGAATATTGCTTTCTTTAATTCAGGAACACCGGCGATGCAGGGTGCGTGTCCGTCTTCAGGGAAGAAGATGGCCATCATACCGATTTGGCAAGTGACATAGCTGTCGGCGGCCAAGTCGGGAATCTTGGTGATATCCTTCTCCTCGTTATAGGGAGCATCGGGCAACTGGTCGCGCTGGGTATAGCCGAAGGTCTCGGCAGCCGTGATGGGTATCTGGATGTCGATCATCTTGTTGTGCGTCTCGATGACGGCCTCGTCGGGTGTCTTGCCCTTAGCCATCTGAATGTTGACGAAGAGGTCCTTGCCCTCAATCTCATGCTTGCCTGGCTCCAACGCGTTCAGGTCGTTGTGCTGCAGGAATTCCACCACCTTAGCAAACAAAGGGTTTACCGATGTGTACTTCTTTAAGTTTTCGATCTTGTCGATAATCATAATAGTTTGTATTTTTAAGTTAAACGTTTGTTTTAGTCTGTCTGTCGTTTGCCTCTGATATATGAGCCCTGCGCAATGATGTTACCATTACGGTCTTTCTCTACGAAGCGGCCGTCGCGACGGTCATCTACGTAGCTGCCCTCAAAGCGCTTGCCTTCCTTATCTTCCTCGATAGCCGGTCCGTGACGCTTACCGTTACGGAAGTGGCCCTTGAACTTCGAGCCGTCACTATAGCGGGCGATGCCTTCGCCGTGAATCTGTCCGTTGCGGAACTGGCCTTCAAACAGGTCGCCGTTCCTCATCGTCAGCTTACCTCTGCCGTTGGGCTTGTCGTTCTTCCATTCGCCCTGATAGGTGTTGCCGTTCTTCCATACCAGCATGCCGTTGCCCGACTTGTCGCCGTTCTGGAAGTGACCCGTATATTTGTCACCGTTGGCAAAGCGGAAGACACCCTGCCCCGTGCGCTCACCGTTCTCGTAGTCGCCCTCGTAGGTATCGCCGTTCTGGAATTTATAGATACCTTTGCCGTGCTGCACGTCGTTCTGGAACTGACCAATGTAAACATCACCGTTGGCATATTTAAAAGTGCCCTTGCCCCAGCGCTGGTTTTCCTTCCACTGACCTTCGTAGCTCGAACCGTCGCCCCAGTCATAGAATCCCTTGCCGTGTTTCTTGTCAGCCTGCCAGTCGCCTTCGTAGTAGGCACCGCTCTTGTGCGTGTAACGACCCTTGCCGTGACGCTGGTCCTGCTTCCATTCACCATCGTACACGTCGCCGTTGTAGTAGTTCATCACACCGTGTCCCTGCTGATAGTCGCGGAACCAGAGTCCTACATATTTATTATTGTTCAGGAAATAATAGGTGCCTTGTCCGTGCTGCTGGTCCTGAAACCACTGGCCCTCGTAGCGCTCACCATCCAGAAATGTATAGATGCCGAAGCCCTGACGCTTGCCTTTCACGTATTCACCCTCGTATGTATTGCCGTTCTTCCAGACGGTCTTACCTTTGCCTTGCGGCTTGCCGGCTTGCATCTCGCCGTTATATTCGCCTCCGTCCTTCGTGTGATACGTACCCAACGATATCTTCTGGGCCTGCACAGAGAAGGTTGCGAAAGCGGTAAAACTCAATAAAAAATATCTTAGATTCATTGCTTTGTTCATTTTTAACCTTACAAAAGTATGGAAAATTTTCGAGACCTCCAAATTTTTATTCAAACTATTGGTATTTTTTTCAATTATTTACTATCTTTGCAAGCAAATTAAGAAAACAACATGAAATTTATCGCTATCATTCCAGCCCGTTACGCCTCAACGCGTTTTCCAGGCAAGCCACTGGCCATACTAGGTGGCAAGACTGTCATCCAGAGAGTTTACGAACAGGTGAGCCGCGTGCTCGACGATGTCTATGTAGCCACCGACGACGACCGCATCTTCCAGTGTGTCGAGCAGTTTGGCGGACGTGTTGTCATGACGCGCTCCGACCATAAGAGCGGAACGGACCGTATAGAGGAAGCGGTGGAGAAGATACAGACGGATGCCGACGTGGTCATCAACGTGCAAGGCGACGAGCCCTTCATCCAGCCCTCGCAGATTGAGACGCTGATGCATCTCTTCGACATACCCAGTACACAGATCGGTACCTTGGGCAAGCACTTCGAATCGATGGAGGCTGTGGAGAATCCCAACTCTCCGAAGATTGTTACCGACCAGCGCGGCTTCGCCCTCTATTTCAGCCGTAGCATCATACCATATATAAGAGGTGTAGAGCGCAACGAGTGGTTCGACAAATTTCCCTACCTGAAACACCTGGGCATCTATGCCTACCGCCGTGAGGTGTTACGCGAGATTACGCTACTACCTCAGAGCTCGCTGGAGTGTGCCGAGAGTCTGGAGCAGCTCCGCTGGTTGCAGAACGGCTATCGCATCCGCGTTGGAATCACCGAGGTGGAGACTGTTGGTATCGACACGCCCGAGGATCTGGCTCACGCCGAAGCCATATTGACTGACCCGTCGTCATTTTTCACTAAAAAATCCACACGATAATGAAACGAATCCTATTAATCCTTTTTGCCCTGATGAGCCTGTCAACTGCCACGATGGCCAAGAAGCCCCTCAGCGTCACACTCCAACTGTTGGAGACATCCGACGTGCACGGTGCTTTCTTCCCTTATAATTTTGTAGAGCGTCGTCCTATGGCCGGCACGATGGCCCGCGTCAGCACTTACATCAAGCAACAGCGTCAGAAGTATGGCAAGAACGTCATCCTGCTGGAGAACGGCGACATACTGCAAGGTCAGCCGACGTGCTATTTCACCAACTTCATCGACACACAAAAGACAAATATTGCCGCCGAGGTGGTCAACTACATGAAATACGACGCCCAGACGTTTGGTAATCACGATGTCGAGACTGGCCATCCCGTATACGACAAGTGGATCAGTGAGGTTCAGTGTCCTACCTTGGGCGCTAACATCATCGATACCAAGACGGGCAAGCCTTATGTCAAGCCGTATATCATTCTTGAGCGCCAAGGTGTTCGCGTTGCCGTCTTAGGTATGCTCACCCCCGCCATTCCCAACTGGTTGCCCGTCAGCCTGTGGACGGGACTCCGTTTTCAGGAGATGGTCAGTTGCGCACGCGAGTATGTGAAGATACTAAAGGAACAGGAGCATGCCGACGTCATCATTGGTCTCTTCCACAGCGGCTGGGACGGTGGTATCGTCACACCCGAATACGAGGAGGATGCCACCAAGCGCATCGCTGAAGAGGTAGAGGGCTTCGATGTTATCTTCTTCGGTCACGACCACCGCGAGCGTATGGAGCAGACGGCTAACGGCACGCTGTGTCTCGACCCTTCGAACAATGCGCTCAAGGTGTCGCAGGCAACACTCACGCTCACCTATTACGGTAAGAAGAAGGGCTGGCGCGTCAGCAAGAAGGAGGGCGCCATCGTCGACGTCCGCGGTCTTGATACCGACCCCGACTATATGGATCATTTCAAGATGCACATGGACCGCGTGAAGCAGTATGTGGAGCGTCAGATCGGTACCTTTACGTGTGATATGAACTCACGCGACGCCTTCTTCGGTTCGTCGTCGTTTACCGACTATATCCACCAGTTGCAACTGGAAGAGACGCATGCCGACGTATCGTTCAATGCGCCCCTCGTCTTCGACACGAAGATCAAGGCGGGACCGGTCTACATGAGCGACATGTTCAAGCTCTACCGTTACGAGAACTCCATCTACGTGCTTCGCATGACGGGTGCCGAAATCCGCCGCCATCTGGAGATGAGCTACGACCTCTGGGTCAACACGATGACGAGTGCCGACGATCATATCATGCAGCTGTCGGCCAAGACGAATATCGACACGCAGCGCATGGGATTCAAGAACCTCACGTTTAACTTCGACTCTGCGGCAGGCATCGACTACGAGGTCGACGTCACCAAGCCCGACGGACAGAAGGTACATATCCTGCAGTTCACCGACGGACGCCCCTTCGACGAACGTGCGTGGTACCGTGTGGCCATGAACAGCTATCGCGGCAACGGTGGCGGCGAGCTGCTCACGCATGGTGCAGGCATTCCGCACGACAGCATCCAGTCACGCATCGAATATATGAGTCAGTACGACCAGCGCCGTTATCTCACGCAGAAGATTGAGCGTGAGAAAAACATCACGCCCAAGGCCCTCAACAACTGGCGTTTCGTGCCCGAAGCTTGGGCTAAGCCAGCACTCGAGCGCGACCGCAAACTGATTTTTAAAGATTAAACATTAAATTGTGAAATACTTCGTTTTTTGCCAGACCGACCTCGTGTTGGAGAAAGTGGGCGACAGCTATCAGATTCCACAGGAACCTCCCGTCGAGACGAAGGCCTGGACAACAGTCATGAATATCGACGGCAACAAGGCCTATCGTATCGACCAGCCGATTATGGGTTCCGAGCGTTACGAGATGTGCCCGCTGCGCCAGAGTTACTATAAGCTGCCTGAGTCCGACTATCTGCAGGCAGGCAAGTGTCAGGAACTGCTCTATTGGGACCAGAATACACGCTTCTGCGGAGTCTGTGGCGGACCCATGCATTTCGACACGCCCATCTCCAAGAAGTGCGACCATTGCGGCAAGGAGTGGTGGCCCCAACTGGCCATCGCCATCATCGTGCTCATCCGCCGTCAGAGTCACGACGGACGCGAAGAAGTGTTGCTGGTGCATGCCAACAGTTTTCGCGACAACCACTACGGACTGGTGGCAGGCTTCGTAGAGACAGGCGAGACGCTGGAGGAGGCCGTCCATCGTGAGGTGATGGAGGAAACGGGACTACACATCAAAAACCTGCGCTACTTCGCCAGCCAGCCTTGGCCCTATCCCTGCGGACTGATGGTTGGCTTCACCGCCGACTACGACGGAGGAAAGATTCACCTGCAGCGCTCCGAGTTGTCCAAGGGTTCGTGGTTCGACCGCGACCACCTGCCGCACATCCCTGAGAAACTCTCCATTGCCCGTCATCTCATCGACGACTGGTTGGAAAAACAATGAAGAAAGGACACGCAAAACATTGAAGAACAAAATTTACATTTCGGATATTCTCGTCGTACTCTTCCTCGCCGTCATCCATCCGCTGATGCCCTGGAAGAGTCACCTACCCTGTATTCCTGACAAGGTGGAGATTCTCTATCGCCAACCCCTTCAGGGCGACACCACCTTATTAGATAAGGAGATAGCCGAAGCCGACTATTATCTGCGCGTCCACACCGTAACCGACGACGGCTACAACCTCGTGGCACAACACGCCACACAACTGCGCCGGAAGCGTTCACGACTGGCTCAGCAGACCGACACCGCCCGACAGTTCATCGCCCGTCGGCGCATAGCGGCCAAAGACCGTCCACTCGTTGCCGTCCGCACCAACGGGGGCTATTGGCGGGCAGGCCACTTCCACGTCGGCCCGCTCACCGGCAAAGCCATCCAGCGCGACCACGAAGGGCGTATCGTCAGCCTCGTGCTCGACCGCGACAGCATCATCAGCGCCATCCGTATCGACTCGCTGGGCACATACGAAGGACAGATGGACCGCTGGCTGATGGCACAAGGTCAGGGCACCTTCGACGCCCGCGACGGCTCACACTACGAGGGATTCTACGAAGACGACCAGCGCCAGGGCTTCGGTTTCGAGTCGTCGCCCCACCATCAGTTGCGCGTGGGCACGTGGCGGCGTGACAAGTTCCTGGGCGAGAAACTCAAGTACACCAACGAGCGCATCTACGGCATCGACATCTCGCGCTATCAGCACGAACAGGGACGCCACCGCTTCGGCATCAACTGGCGTCAGCTGCGCATCACGTCGCTGGGCAAGCGCCACAACACCGAGGGTCGCACCTACCCCGTCTCCTTCGTTTACATCAAGGCCACCGAGGCCACCAGCATTCGCAACCGCTACTTTGCACAGGACTATACCAACGCCCGTCGGCAGGGCATCCACGTAGGCGTCTACCACTTCTTCTCGCTGCGCACGTCGCCTCAGGATCAGGCTAAGTATTTCCTGCAGAACAGCATCATCCGTCACGACGACTTCCCGCCCGTGCTCGATGTCGAGCCCTCCGATGCCCAGATTGAGGCCATCGGTGGTGGCGACGAGCTGCTGCGCCGCGTGCGCATCTGGTTGCAGATCGTCGAACAGCGCACCAACAAGCGCCCTATTCTCTACGTCAGCCAGATGTTCATCAATAAATATATGGCCAACGCCGATGACATCAAAAAACATTACAATGTCTGGATTGCACGCTATGGCGAATACAAGCCCGACGTCAAGCTGGTCTACTGGCAGTTGTGCCCCGACGGTCGCGTCAACGGCATCAACACATTAGTCGATATCAATGTTTTTAATGGTTATCAGATGCAGTTCGACGAGTTCGTCCGCACCGGTTTCCATCAGTAGAGATAGAAGTCGCCCGTCAGCATCTTATAGCGCTCGTCACCAATCGTCATCTCTTCCTTCACACATTCGCAGGGCCGTTTGCGGAATGCCAGCAGATAGCGCTTCGGCGGCTTGCGTGTCGTCGTGCGCACGGCACACACACGGCTGGGGAAGAACCCGCGGATGATGGCTTCGTCCTCCATGCGTTTGCGGTAGTCGAACGGCACCACCACACTCATCTCACCTTCGTCCGTCAGCAGCCGCCATCCCGCCTCCATCAGCTCGCGATACGTCAGCGTCTCGGCATGCCGCGCTATGTTGCGCTGAGCGTCAGGCGCGTGCAGCGCGTCGATAAAGAAGGGCGGGTTGCTCACCACTGCGTCATACAGTCCCTCGTGCTGCTGCACACTACCCTCCTCCACACTGACACGTGCCGCAAAGGGCGATGCCGCCACGTTCTCCCGCGCCTGCATCACAGCCCCCTCGTCTATGTCCAGAGCCGTCACCAGTGCACTGTCGTAGCGTTGCGCCATCATCAGCGCTATCACGCCCGTTCCGGTACCGACGTCAAGCACCCGCGCGCCGCCAGCGTCACCCCTGGGCACTTCCGCCCAGGCACCCAGCAGCACGCCGTCGGTGCCCACCTTCATGGCGCACCGCTCCTGCCGCACCGTAAACCGTTTGAATTCAAAGCTCATTACAAATGTTGGTTGTTGTCGATTGACTTAAAGATAGTCATGATAGACTTGGACGAGGCGATGCGGCTGTCGTATTCGCTGCGATACTTGGCAGGAACGGTCTTGCCCTGATAGACGGTCTTGAAGTCGCCCTGCAACAGTGTGCGCTGCTTGATGAGCACGTCGATGAGACGGCCCTGATGGAAATAGAAGCGGTATTCGTATTCGAGGTTGTTGATGACGTCGGGCTCAAGGGAATAGATGAACTGGATGCGTCCCTGACGGTCGTAGAGATACTCCTGATAATACTCGCGGACGGCGAAGTTATACTTCTGTGTGGCGAAGTCGAGACGGAGATCGGCATATATCTGGTCATCGGTCTTGCGCTCCTCGCGATAGAACATCTGCAGCGTTTCCTCGTGATAGCCGGTGGCGGGAAGGTTCTGTTTGGTGACAACGGTGAAGGTCTGGGGCACGGGATACTGTGCGCCCGACTTCTCGCTTTCCTCCATCTGCTGTATTTGCGCCTTGATGTCGGCATAATGCTGACGTATGGTCTGCTTGGCGTCCTGTGCCTGAGCTGTTAGTGCGCCCGTCAGGAGCATGGTCACGAATAAAATGGTCTGTTTCATTTTCTTTCAATTAGGTTTTGGTGCGTGCAAAGATAATAAAAAAAGGTGAAATGTTTGGTAGTTCGGCTGATTTTTTGTAATTTTGCAGCCCAATTAGAATTATGAAGGATAATATAATGTACATGGATAGTAAAAAGGGGTCGTTTTCGATGATTGCCGATGTCGACGGCGAATATGGCGACCTGACACGCGTGAAAGTGCCAGACGAAATACCCATTCTGGCCGTTCGCAATATGGTGGTATTCCCTGGTGTGGTGACTCCTATATTGATTGGCCGTGAATCGAGCATCGCACTCATCAAGAAAGCTGAGAAGAAGGATATTTTCATTGGCGTGGTATGCCAACGAGATCCCGAAGTAGAGCTGCCCATCCGAGCAGACCTATATGACTATGGCGTAGTGGCCAAGGTATTGAAACTGCTGACATTGCCCAACGGCAATATGACGGCGATCATTCAGGGCATCGGACGTATGCGTCTGTTGGACCTGACGAGGTATAATCCCTATCTGACCGGTAACGTGAAGCTGATACCGGAGGACGAGCCGTCGAAGCGCGACATGGAGTTTAAGACGGCTATGGATGACCTGCGCCAACAGACGACGCAGTATATCCAGATGAGCGACGACATGCCCGAGGAGGCCACGTATGCCATCAAGAACGTGAGCAACGACTTCATGGCGCTGAACTTCATCTGCACCAACCTGCCGTTTACCATCAAGGAGAAAATCAACCTGCTGGCGATGGACTCGCTGAAGGAGCGTCTGTTCTCGGCCCTGCGCATCGTGAACCGCGAAATCAACCTGCAGAACCTGAAGCTGGACATTCGCAACAAGACGCGCGACGACATCGACGAGCAGCAGCGTAACTACTTCTTGCAGCAGCAGATCAAGAACCTGCAGGCCGAGATGGGCAACGAGAGCACGCCCGAGAAGAAGGAGCTGCTGGAGAAGGCGCGCACCAAGAAATGGCCCGAGGACATAGAGAAATTCTTCTATAAGGAGGCCGACAAGCTGGACACGCTGAACCAGAACTCGCCCGACTATAACGTGCTGCTGAACTATCTGCAGACGCTGGTCAACCTGCCGTGGGGCGAATATACCAAGGACGACATGGACCTGAAGCGCGCCCAGAAGATTCTGGACCGCGACCACTACGGTATGGAGAAGGTCAAGGAGCGCATCCTGGAATACATTGCCGTGCTGGCGCTGCGTGGCGACCTGAAGAGCCCCATCCTCTGTCTGTACGGCCCTCCAGGCGTGGGTAAGACATCGCTGGGCAAGTCGATTGCCGACGCCCTGAAGCGTAAGTACGTGCGCGTATCGCTGGGCGGTCTGCACGACGAGGCCGAGATTCGCGGACACCGCCGTACCTACATCGGAGCCATGCCCGGCCGTATCATCAAAAACATCCAGAAAGCAGGCTCGTCGAACCCCGTATTCATATTGGACGAGATAGACAAGGTGACGCAGAACACGCACAACGGCGATCCTGCATCGGCCCTGCTGGAAGTGCTGGACCCCGAGCAGAATACAGCGTTCCACGACAACTATCTGGACGTTGACTACGACCTGTCGAAGGTGCTGTTCATCGCCACTGCCAACAATCTGGGCACTATCCCCCGCCCTCTTTTGGACCGTATGGAAATCATCGAGGTGAGCGGATATATCACCGAGGAGAAATACGAGATAGCCAAGCGCCACCTGATTCCCAAGGAGAAGGAGAACACGGGACTGAACGACAAGAAGCTGACGTTCAACAAAGCCGCCGTCGAGAAGATTATCGAGCAGTACACACGTGAAAGCGGCGTGCGACAGCTGGAGAAGCAGATCAACAAGGCGCTGCGCAAGATGGCATTCAAGAAAGCGGAGGCCGGCGAGCTGCCCTACGAGAAGATTACGCCGACGGAGATTGAGGACCTGCTGGGCAAGCCCCCCTTCTATCGCGACATCTATCAGGGCAACGACTATGCCGGCGTGGTGACAGGACTGGCATGGACCAGCGTAGGCGGCGAGATACTGTTCATCGAGACATCGCTGTCGAAAGGCAAGGGTGCTAAGCTGACGCTGACGGGTAACCTGGGCGACGTCATGAAGGAATCGGCCGTCATCGCACTGGAATACGTCAAGGCACACGTCGACACGCTGGGCATCGACTACCGTATCTTCGACAACTGGAACATCCACATCCACGTGCCCGAGGGTGCCACACCGAAGGACGGCCCGTCGGCAGGCATCACCATCGCCACCAGTATTGCCTCGGCGCTCACGCAGCGCAAGGTGCGCAAAAACACGGCGATGACCGGTGAGATAACGCTGCGCGGAAAGGTGCTGCCCGTAGGCGGTATCAAAGAAAAGATACTGGCTGCCAAGCGTGCCGGCATCACCGATATCGTGATGTGCAAGGAGAACGAGAAGGACATCAACGAAATTCCAGAGATGTATCTGAAGGGCGTGAAGTTCCACTATGTGGAAAACGTGCAGGACGTATGGAAATTCGCGCTCACCAAGGAAATCGTAGACAATCCGTTGGACTTCACGATTCCGGAGGAAGGGAAAAATGAAAAATCCTGAGCGAAGCGAATTTAATCTTTAATTTTCAATGTTTAATGAAGTTCGAAGTAGAACATAACGACCCATACAGCAGCGCCCGCTCGGGCCTCATCACCACCGACCACGGACAGATCAAGACACCGATCTTCATGCCCGTAGGCACGTGTGGTTCGGTGAAGGGTGTCCATTTCTCGGAACTGCGCGAGCAGGTGAAGGCTCAGATTATTCTGGGCAATACCTACCACCTGTATCTGCGCCCGGGACTCGACACGCTGCGCAAGGCGGGCGGACTGCACAAGTTCAATACGTGGGACCGTCCGATCCTGACCGACTCAGGCGGTTTTCAGGTCTTTTCCTTGACGGGCATCCGCAAGTTGAAAGAAGAGGGTTGCGAGTTCCGCTCACATATCGACGGTTCGAAGCACATCTTCACACCGGAGAACGTCATGGACACACAGCGCGTCATCGGCGCCGACATCATGATGGCCTTCGACGAGTGTCCGCCCGGACAGAGCGACTATCGGTATGCACACGACTCGCTGCGACTGACCCAGCGCTGGCTGGAGCGGTGCGTGAAGCGATTCAACGAGACCGAGCCGTTGTACGGACACCATCAGACGCTGTTTCCCATCGTGCAGGGATGTACGTATAAAGACCTGCGTCAGGATGCCGCCAAGCACGTTGTCGACACGCTGGGCAAGCTGAACGACGGCGGTGGTGCGAGCATCGGCGGACTGGCCGTCGGCGAGCCTACCGAGGTGATGTACGACATGATAGAAGTGGTGAACGAGATACTGCCCAAAGACCGTCCGCGCTACCTGATGGGCGTCGGTACGCCGCAGAATATTCTGGAGGCCATCGAACGCGGTGTCGACATGTTCGACTGCGTCATGCCAACGCGTAACGGACGCAACGCCATGCTCTTCACCTACGAAGGGACGATGAATATGCGCAATAAAAAATGGGAGGACGATTTCTCGCCCATCGACCCCGACGGATGCGACATCGACCGCCTGCACTCGAAGGCCTATCTGCACCACCTGTTCAAGGCGCAGGAGCTGCTGGCCCTACAAATAGCCAGCATCCACAATCTGGCCTTCTATCTGCGGCTGGTGACCGATGCCAGACAGCATATCGAGGCGGGCGACTTCACCCAATGGAAACGTAGTGTCATTGAAGACTTAGGACGCAGAAGATGAAGAAACTGGAGGAGATATTGAAACTGATAAAAAGCATGCCGGCGAAGATCAGACGCTGGTGGCTCAGGATGATGGTCGTGCTGAGTCCGCTGAAGGAGCGGCTGAAGCCCGTTGCAGAACGGCTGATGCCCGTGTTGCGTTTAGTTGGCAAGTGGCTGCGCATGGTGAACCCCTTCCAGTTCGTCAAACGCATGGACCGATACATCATCTCTAAGTTTATCGGCACATACATCTACTCCATCCTGCTCATCATATCGATATCCATTGTCTTCGACGTCAATGAGAACCTGGCGAAGTTTACCAATTTCCACGCACCGCTGCGCGCCATCGTCTTCGACTATTACGCCAACTTCGTGCCCTACTTTGCCAATCTGTTCTCGCCCCTGTTCGTATTCATTGCCGTCATCTTCTTTACGTCGAAGCTGGCGGGCAATTCGGAAATCATCGCTATGCTGGCATGCGGCATGAGTTTCAAGCGGTTGCTGCGCCCGTATCTGATATCGGCAGCACTCATTGCCGCCCTCAACTTCCTGCTGGGTGCCTACGTCATTCCGAAGGGTACGGTGGTGCGTCACGATTTTGAGGCGCTCTACAAGAACAACAAGAAGAACACGTCGGCATCGAACATACAGCTGATGGTCGACAAGGGTGTGGTGGCTTACATGTCGCAATACGATGACACGCGCAAGACCGGCTATGGATTCGCGCTCTACAAGTTTGAGAACAAGAAGATGGTGAGCCAAATGAATGCCAACGTCATTCAGTATGACACCATTGCCGAAGAGCGCTATCACTGGAAGGCCCGCAACTACAAGATACGAACATTGAAGGGTATGCGCGAACAGATAACCAGCGGCAACGAGATAGACACGCTGATTCAGATGGAACCGATGGACCTGGTGTTCTCGAGAGGTCAGCAGGAGACGTTCACATCGCCCGAACTGAAACGATACATCTCGAAACAGCAGGCGCGCGGCTCGTCGAACGTCGTGCAGTACGAGGTGGAGTATCACAAGCGCATAGCATCGAGCTTCGCATCGTTCATCCTCACCATCATCGGTGTGTCGCTGTCGTCGAGAAAACGAAAAGGCGGCATGGGTCTTTATCTGGGTATCGGACTGGCACTGTCGTTCACCTATATCCTGTTGGAGACCGTCAGCGCCACCTTCGCCATCAATGCGAATACGCCGCCTGTGTTGGCCGCGTGGATTCCAAATGTTCTCTATAGTTTTATCGCCTACTTCTGTTACAGACAAGCACCGAATTAAATGACTTTTGAAGAGACATATTTAAACGACAATATTCTGGATGCACTCTGGGACATGCATTTCGATGAAATGACCCCCATCCAGGAACGTTGCATACCGGAAATTCTAGAAGGACGCGACCTGATTGGTGTCGCACAGACGGGTACGGGAAAGACCGCTGCCTATCTGTTGCCAATCCTCTCGCTGTTGGACGACGGAGGCTATCCCAAGGACGCCGTCAACTGCATCATCATGTCGCCCACACGCGAGCTGGCACAACAGATAGATCAGGCGATGCAGGGCTTCGGATACTATCTCGACGGCATCAGCAGCGTAGCTGTCTACGGTGGCAACGACGGCAACCGCTTTGAACAGGAGACACGCGGACTGAAAATGGGTGCCGACGTGATTATCGCCACTCCGGGCCGACTGCTTTCACATATCAGAATGGGACATCTCGATCTGTCGAAGCTCTCATTCTTTGTCCTCGACGAGGCCGACCGAATGTTGGATATGGGATTTTCTGACGACATTCTGTCGATTGCCAAGCAACTGCCCGCCAAGCACCAGACCATCATGTTCTCGGCTACCATGCCCGAGAAGATACAACAGCTGGCACACACCTTATTATATAAACCCGTAGAGGTGAAGATTGCCGTATCGAAACCTGCGGAGAAGATACAACAGTCGGCATACGTCTGCTACGAGCCGCAGAAACTGGGCATCATCCGACATCTGTTCAAGGCTGGCGAGCTAAATCGCGTCATCGTTTTCTCAGGCAAGAAAGACAAGGTGAAGGACATCACCCGCGAGCTCAAACACATGCACATCAACTGCGCACAAATGCACAGCGACCTGACACAACAGGAGCGCGACGAGGTGATGCTAAAATTCAAGGCAGGACAAGTGGACGTGCTGGTGGCTACGGACATCGTGGCAAGAGGCATCGATATCGACGACATCCTGTGTGTCATCAATTTCGACGTACCTCACGACGCTGAAGACTACGTACACCGAATCGGTCGAACCGCCCGAGCGCAGAGGGATGGTGTGGCTATCACCTTCGTATCAGAAGCCGACATGCGCTCCTTTGCCGCCATCGAACGGTTCCTCGGACGCGACATCCTGAAAAACCCGCTGCCCGAAGGACTGGGCGAAGGGCCTGAATATAAGACCAACACCCCACACAAGAGCAGCAGGGGAAAGGGCGGAAGAAAACGCTATGGCAAGTCCAAAGGAGGAAAGAAAAATCAGAAGCCGAATCAAAAGCCGGAACAGAAGCCGAATCAAAAGCGGAAGCCAAAAGCCAAGGGACCTAAGGTCAGTTAATGTTTTTTAAGATAAAATTTTGGGTGTCAAGAGAACAACGTATCGTTATTTTTCGTAACTTTGCACCGCTTTTGTTAAGAGAATACGAGCATCGTATTGAATTTCAAGCACTTAGGAAAATTTAAGGTATAAAAGATGAGACAATTAAAGATTCAAAAAAGTATTACGAATCGCTCAAGTGAAGCACTGGACAAATATCTAGTGGAAATCGGACGCGCCCCTCTGATCAGCATCGACGAGGAAATCGAGCTGGCTCAGAAAATACGCAAGGGCGGTCCCGAAGGCGAGCGCGCCAAGGATAAGCTGGTAACAGCCAACCTGCGATTTGTAGTTTCTGTAGCAAAGCAGTATCAGCATCAGGGATTGACGCTGACTGACTTGATTGACGAGGGTAACATTGGCTTGATAAAAGCCGCACAGAAGTTTGACGAGACACGTGGTTTCAAGTTTATCTCCTACGCTGTTTGGTGGATTCGACAGAGCATTCTGCAGGCCATCGCCGAGCAGAGCCGTATCGTACGTCTGCCACTGAACCAGGTTGGTTCGCTGAACAAGATTAACCACGAGATTAACAAGTTTGAGCAGGAGAATCAGCGCCACCCCTCCATCTCGGAGTTGAGCGACGCCACCGCACTGGACGAAGACAAGATTTCGCAGTCAATGCAGGCTGACAGCCACCACGTATCGATTGACGCTCCATTCCAGGACGGTGAGGATAACTGTATGCTCGACGTGATGGCATCAGGCGACGACAGCCGTACCGACCGACAGGTAGACCACGAGTCGATGGCCATGGAGCTGAATAACGTGCTGCAGAAGGTGTTGAAAGATCGCGAGATTACGATTATCCGCGAGTGCTTCGGCATTGGCTGTCACGAGAAAGGACTGGAGGAGATTGGTGACCAGCTCGGTTTGACACGTGAGCGCGTGCGACAAATCCGCGAAAAGAGCATTGCAAAGTTGCGTGATTCGGGTAATGCTCGCATTTTGATGAAATATTTGGGCTAAAAGTTTTGCCGCTCCAAAAATTATTTGTAATTTTGGGGGCGTGAAACTGAAGCAACGCATCATAAACTATATAGTGACGGCGGACGTGATGATTTTCATGCCCGCTGTCTGTTTTGCCAGTCGTACCGACGACTCGCTGCTCATCAGCCGTATATGGAGCTATAGCCAAGACTACATGCAGGAGGTTGACGGACTGGAGCAAAACATGTATTTGCGATATACACTGAACACGGAGCGCCGCAACCCTACCCTCTTCCTCGTTCCTACGATGTACGCCATTGCCAAGGGCGAAAGGGATTTTGTGGGTGAATCGTATTGCAAGATGAATTTCAGAAGCATCAGCGACTACGACCTGAACCGGCAAGTGGTGAGCGGCACGATTCCGCATAACCGACTGGCCATGTCGGTCATGACAGAATACCTGACACCCAATCTCTACGGCATTTCCATGTATTCAGAGAAGATACTGTCGCCCTTCCATAGGCGTAACCGCTTCTACTACAAGTATCGCGTCAAGCAATACGGTGATTTTGCCATCGTCAGATTCCGTCCGCGCGTGAGCAATACGCAATTGGTGAAAGGAAGGGCAATGGTCGACGCCAAGACTGGACGCGTCATCGAGACGACATTCGATGCCGAATTCGACATGATACGTTTTTCCGTGTCTGCTCAAATGGGGCGAATGCAGACGCAGAACCCGCTGCCGGAGCGATGCTTCACCGAAGCCAGCTTTAAGTTTTTGGGCAACAAAATCAATTCCACGTTTTCAGCGGTCTACAACTGCTCCACCTCACTTCCCGATAGTATCAATGAGCTATCCGACAAAGCAATGATGGACAGCCTGAGACCTATCCCGCTGAAACATAAAGAACAAATACTCTACCAACAACACGAACTGATGAACCAGCAGGCGGACAGCCTGAAGGCAGACACGACGGAGCTGGAGAAATCGAACAAGACAAAAGCCATTCTGTGGGATGCCATCGGCGAAAACCTGATCAGTTCCCAGCAAGCTAATGCAGGGGCTTTCTCAATGACGCTGTCGCCTCTGCTCAACCCGCAATACGTCAGCTATAGCCACAGTCGTGGTTTCAGCTATAAAATCACCATGGGTTTACAGTACACATGGAACAGCCACCGCTATCTGACACTCAACCCGCAGTTTGGTTATAACTTCAAGCAGCGCCAGTTCTACTACACGATTCCTTTGCGAATGAATTACAACCCGAAGCGCAGAGGTTATGTTGAATTACTCTGGGCTAACGGCAACCGGATTTCGAGTGGAGCGCTGATAGACGATATACGGGATAAGGTGGGAAAGGACATCACTATTCCGGAATTTACAGACGAGCATGTCCAGATGTTCAACAACGTCGTGGCTTTCGACTGGCTGGAAATCAAAAGCGGACTGGTTTATCACCGCCGGCGCGCCACCGATCGGAATTTCATGCGCCAATACCAGATGCCTGAAGAGTACCGAAGCTTTGCCCCGAATATCAGCATACATCTGACACCCTGGCGCAAAGGACCGACGCTGACCACGAACTACGAACGCGGATTCAAGAATGTGCTGCAATCGAACCTCAATTACGAGCGGTGGGAGTTCGATGCGTCCCACTTAATCAAGTTCGGAGCACTGCAAATCATCAACTGGCGTACAGGAGCAGGTTTCTATACTACCCGTAATTCTGATTACTTTGTTGACTTCGCTAACTTCCGTGACAACAATCTGCCAACGGGCTGGCAGGACGACTGGAGCGGACAGTTCCAACTTTTGGACAGCCGATTGTATAACGAATCGGACTACTATCTGCGCGGACACATCTCCTTTGAATCGCCATTGCTGGCGCTGGGATGGATTCCACTAGTTGGAAAAATGGTAGAAACTGAACGCCTCTACCTAAGTGCGCTGAGCATTGAACATACCCGACCCTATTTCGAGATAGGCTATGGATTTACAAACCGCTGGTTCTCAACTGGTATCTTTGCCAGTTTCATGAATTCAAAATTCGAAAAGATAGAATGTAAGTTTACTATAGAATTATTCAGACGATGGTAAAACCACTCACCATTTATAAAGCCAGCGCCGGTTCGGGAAAGACCTTTACGCTGGCAACAGAATATATCAAGCTGCTAGTGCGCAACCCACAGAGCTATCGCACTATTCTGGCCGTCACCTTTACAAATAAGGCGACTGAGGAAATGAAAATGCGTATTCTCAGTCAGCTGTACGGTATTGTGAACAAGCTGGAGGACTCGAACGACTATCTGAAAAAGATTATGGACGAGACGCAGATGGGCGAAGAGCAGGTAAGAAAACAGGCGGCCATAGCCCTGCAACTGTTGTTGCACAACTACAACTACTTCCGCGTGGAGACCATCGACACGTTCTTTCAGAGTGTGCTGCGCAATCTGGCGCGAGAACTGGACTTGACAGCAAACCTCCGCATCGGTCTGAATGATGTTCAGGTAGAAGAGCAGGCTGTAGACAGGTTGATTGACCACCTGACTCACCAGGACGTGCTGTTGCAATGGATTCTGAAATACATTATGGAAACCATTAGTGAAAACCAGTCGTGGAATATCATCGGCAAGGTGAAGAGTTTCGGTCGCACCATCTTCCGCGATTACTATAAAGAACAAAGCGATGCCCTGAAGGAGAAAACCAGCGACGAACACTTCTTCACGGAATACTCCAAGCAGCTTCGCGACATCAGAAGAGATGCGCAAGAGCACATGAAACAGCTGGGTGACCAGTTTTTTGACATCCTGCATTCTGAAGGGCTTGGCTTAGAGAATCTGGCCTACGGGAAAACGGGTATCGCAGCATTCTTCGTCAAGCTGCAACGAGGCGAGTTTGATGCCAGCATCGAGGGCAAGCGCGTAGTTGACTGTTGTGAGGATCCCGAGAAGTGGAGCAGCAAGAAGGGGCCGTTCCGCGATAAAATCATCATGCTTGCAGACTGCACACTGATACCACTCTTGCGGCATGCTTTGGACGTACGCCCCCATCAATACAAGCTCTTCAAATCGGCCGATCTCACCCTGCGTCATCTGAACCAATTGCGACTGTTGGGTAATATCGAACAAAAGGTCAGAGAGCTGAATGAAGAGGCTAACAGGTTTCTGTTGAGCGATACGCAGCAGCTGTTGCATGCGCTGATCGAAGAGAGCGACTCGCCTTTTATCTTCGAAAAGATCGGTACGCAACTGGAACACATCATGATTGACGAGTTTCAGGACACCAGTACCGTGCAATGGCAGAACTTCAAGGTGTTGCTGCAGGAGTGTATGAGTCATGTGGACACCGAAAATCTGATTGTCGGTGACGTGAAACAGAGCATCTACCGCTGGCGCTCGGGCGACTGGCGGTTGCTGAATGCCATCGACAGGGAATTCCCAACGCCTCAGAAGATGCTAGATATCCGTCCCTTGGAAACCAACTACCGCTCGTTGCGACGCATCATCGAATTTAACAATGCTTTCTTTACGGAGGCAGCCCGACAAGAATACAAGCAGCAACGTGAGGAATATCCTGAAGGTGCCGAGCAACTGCGCAACGCGTATCTGGATGTGGCACAACTGATTCCCGCAAAACGCGACAACAGCGGCTATGTCAATATCCGTCTGCTGCCAAGCGAAGACTATCAAGAACGGACATTGCAACTGCTGGCCGAAACAACGGAAGAACTCCTGGAGAAAGGCGTCAAGCCCAAGCAGATTGCCATACTGGTACGAACGAACAAGGTGATACCGCAGATTGCAGAGTATTTTGCCAACGCGCTGCCCAAAGTAAGCATTGTGAGTGACGAAGCATTCCGACTGGATGCATCCGTTGCAACGTCGATCATTGTTCAGGCCCTACATCTGCTGACACATCCTGACGACACGTTGGCAAAAGCCACTCTCGCAAAACTCTATCAGCGCGAGGTGCTGAAAAGCGAAAAGGCAGAAAACGAACTGCTGATTCGGCAGCAACCCCTCGACGAGCTGTTGCCAGAGGAATACGTCAGCCAACAGGAACAGCTCCAGCAGATGCCGCTCTACGAACTGGCAGAGCGACTGTATACGCTCTTCCGTCTGGAAAAACTGGAGGAGGAAAGTGCATACATCTGTGCTTTCTTCGACCAGCTGTTGAAGTTCACACAGGACAACTCTACCGACATCGACGCCTTTGTCCGCGAATGGGAGGAGACCATTGGCAGCAAGACGATACAGGCAGAAGAGAGTGACGGCCTGCGCATCCTGACCATTCATAAAAGTAAGGGTCTGGAGTTCGACCATGTGTTGCTGCCCTTCAGCGACTGGCGTATGGAGCTTTCCGACATCCTGTGGTGCAAGCCCCAGGAAGACCCCTTCGCCGCACTACCCCTTGCGCCTATTGATTATAGCGAGAAACAAATGCGTGGCACCATTTACGAACATGACTATCTGGACGAACATCTACAAAACACGGTAGATAACCTGAACTTGTTGTATGTGGCGTTTACCCGTGCTTCGCGCAGTCTGTTCGTCATCGGTAAACGCGACACCAAGTCGTCCCGTTCTGTACTGGTTCAATCAGTATTGCCCGAACTGAAACTGGAGGGAGGCATACTGGAAGGAGAAGAAGACCAAGAGGCTATTCTCGAGTATACTTACGGCGAGCCCATCAGTAACAACCAACAGGAAGTGAAGAAGAAGCAGTCGGAAAACGTCTTCATGCAACCTGTCACTCCGCTGCCCGTCAGCATGACAACCTTCGAGGCCAAGACGGAGTTCAGACAGAGTAATCGCAGTCGTGAATTCATTGAAGGAGAAGACGAACAGGCAGAGCTGAGCTATATTAAAATAGGTAGCGTGCTGCACCAGATTTTCTCTACGATTCGCACCACCGCTGATATCGAAAAAGCACTCCAACAATTGCAGAACGACGGTGTACTCTACGACGATGAAGTGACACGTGAGAAGGTATCGTCAATGTTGCGCAAGCGTCTTGAATCAAAACGTGTTAGTGACTGGTTCTCAGGACGTTGGAATCTATACAACGAGTGTAGCATCCTCCGAATTAACAAAGACGGAAAGGTAGAAGAACGACGCCCTGACCGCGTGATGACCAATGGTCAGGAGACGCAGGTAGTAGACTTCAAATTCGGACGTCCGCAACCCGAACACCAGGAGCAGGTCAAAGAGTATGTCAACCTGCTCAAGGAGATGGGAATGCCTCAAGTGAAGGGATGGCTGTGGTATGTCTACAGCAACAAAATAGAAGAAGTGATATAGGAGCAAAAAGGATATGAAGAGTTTCTTAGAACACGTCGCACAAGACATCATCAACAAATACGGCACAAATCTGGCACACATCGTGGTAGTGTTCCCTAACAAACGTGCCTCATTGTTTCTGAACGAGCACCTTGCACGCATCGCAAAACGCCCTTTGTGGAGTCCGTCCTACATCACTATCAGCGACCTCTTCCGTCGCCAGTCATCCTTACAAGTAGCCGATTCCATCAAGCTGGTTTGTGAACTCTATCAGTCGTTTTGCCAGCAGACGGGATCGACCGAGACGCTGGACAAATTCTTCGGTTGGGGGCAACTGATGCTGACCGACTTTGACGACATCGATAAAAACATGGCGGACGCCAATCGTGTCTTTGCCAATGTAAGGGACATCCACGAGTTAGACGACGTGTCGTACCTCACTGACGAACAGCGCGCCATCATCCGTCGCTTCTTCTCGCATTTCACCGACGATCATAACACCGAGCTGAAGCAACGGTTCCTGAATCTCTGGAGTCATTTTGCAGACATCTACCACGACTTCAACCAACGGCTGGCATCGCAAGGGCTTGCTTACGAGGGCGCCCTCTATCGTAGCGTCGTGGAATCACTGTCCGCCACTCCTGATACTTCAGATGACGACGACACCATCTATCTCTTTGTCGGTTTCAACCTGCTCCAAAAGGTTGAACAGCGACTCTTTGCCTACCTGCAACAGCAGGGCAAAGCCTTCTTCTATTGGGACTTCGACCATTATTACATCAAGCGTCACGAGGCCGGCCACTATATCGCACAGTATCTGCAGCTGTTCCCCAACGAGCTGCCGACGGAGCGCGAGGACATTTACGGCAATTTCAAGAATCCCAAGGACATACGCTTTATTACCGCTCATACGGAGAATATCCAGGCACGCTACGTCAGTACCTGGCTGCAGCAACAGCAGCGTTATCAGGACGGACGGCGGACGGCCATCGTACTCTGCAACGAACAGTTGCTGCCAACGGTGATCCACTGCCTGCCTCCGGAGGTCGACAAGGTGAACATCACCACGGGTTATCCTTTGTCGCAAACAGCGGCAGCCTCCTTCATCCAGCTCTACTTCGAATACTGCCTGGGCGGAGGTTCTCCCCGTCTGCTCCGCACTTTTTTGCGGCATCCCTATACCCGTTTCATGAACGAAGAAGGCGAATGGAAAGAGGCGGAGCCAATGCTCGTCATCCCCCGACTGTTACACCTGCTCCGCGAGATAGCCACGCAAGCTAAAGACACCATTAGCGACCCTTTGTTCCAGGAGTCGATATTCCGCGCCTACACCCTGCTCAACAGGATTGACGACCTGATGAAAAGCGGTGACCTGCGTGTTGATCCAACCACGTTGCAACGCCTCACCCAACAACTCATCCAGCAGACAAGCATCCCGTTCCATGGTGAACCGGCAGAGGGTGTGCAAATCATGGGAGTCTTGGAAACACGAAACCTCGACTTCGACCACGTCCTGCTGCTCTCCTGCAACGAAGGACAATTGCCGCGTGGTGTCAATGACAGCTCTCTGATTCCACACAGCATCCGGAAAGCTTACGAACTGACGACTGTCGACAACAAGGTAAGCATCTTTGCCTACTATTTCCACCGCCTGCTGCAACGAGCCTCTGACGTCACGCTGGTCTATAACAGCTCGACGGAAGACGGACAACGTGGAGAGATGAGCCGGTTCATGTTGCAACTGCTCGTGGAAAGCGGGCAGAAAATCACCCAGCACACGCTGCAGTCAGGACAGACGGCACCTCACTGGCAACCCGCCGCTATCGAGAAGACGCCGGCAGTCATGGAAGCCATCACGAGCTATATCAAAGGCAACAAAAACATTATCTCGCCAACGGCTGTCAACTACTACCTGCGCTGTCCGCTGCGATACTATTATCACTATGCTGCCAACATCCGCGAACCGGAAATCCCCGACGATGAACAGGAGCTGGACAACCGCATCTTCGGCACCGTATTCCACGAGGCAGCCGACATCATCTATCACCAGTTGCCTGCCCACATCGAACGTGAGCTGCTGGTTCACCTGCTGAAGCAGAAAGTAGAGATAGAAAGGGCCGTCGACGAAGCCTTCCATCGCGTCATGCCCTTTGCACCACAAAGCGGCCTGCATATCATCAACCGCGAGGTGATTATCCATTACCTGCGACAGCTTATCAGCATCGACATGCAGCTGGCACCGTTCACCATTCTTGGCTTGGAGAAAGACGTCATGCGGCCCTTGTCGTCAGAATTGAGAATCGGTGGCCGCATAGACCGCCTGGATCTGGTGGGCGAAGGAACAGCAGAGGAACGCATCAGGGTGGTCGACTACAAGACGGGCAGCCAACAGCTGAAGGCACTGGCCGATGTGGATGCCATCTTCCAACCTGAGAATGTGCACGAACACTCAGACTATTATCTGCAGACGTTTGTCTATGCGGACATTGTTAGTGGCATGTATCACAAGCCCGTATCCCCTGCCCTCTTCTTTATCCAGCATGCCGCTGCCGAGGATTACGACCCCACAATACGCTTCGGACGTGAACCGATACGAGACATCGCACCACACAGCCAACGGTTCAACGAACTGTTAAACCAGACGGTAGCGGAGATTTTCAATACCGAAGAGCCCTTCCGTCCTACCCAAGACATGAAGGTATGCGATACGTGTCCTTACAACCTGCTTTGCAGACGCTGACAAAAGCGCTCACCCAAAGCAAAGCCTTCCTCATAGAGGCGTTCCAACTTGTCGACATCCTGCGAAATACGCCCGACTTCCAACGGGCGCTCAGGTCGTATGACAACTACTTCGCCCCAGTCTTCCATCCGTTCTATGAGTTCCAGCTGCTTGTTATATTCCTCCACACGACGGCTTAACGCCACGCGCAACCGAGGATATTCTTTGTAGACAAACCGTGGCATCTTGAATTCCAGTTCCCTCGACCGATAGCCTCTGTTACGCGTCAGCACCACCACATTCTCATGATGGCCCGTGTCGATGGAACGAACAATGGGGATGCTGTCAACAATACCACCGTCTAACATCGGAATGCCGTCAACCTCGGTAATCTGCGACACAAAAGGCAACGAGCTCGACGCTTTGGCAATAGCCGTCAACCGCTGGTGGTCGTGTTTCTCGGAGAGATACATCGCACGACCCGTTCGGCAATTGGTAGTCACCATCTCAAAAACGGCAGGGTTCTTCTCGTAAGTATCGTAATCGAAGGGCACTATCTCTTCCGGGAAACGCTCGTAGAGAATGTCCGGATCGAAGATGCTGCCATGCTGCAACAGACTGCGCAACGAGATATAATCATACTTCTCCAGCATGTCGATATTCGAGTAGCGGGCCCGGCGCGGCTGCCGGCTCATATACGATAATCCATTGCACGCTCCGGCCGATACTGCGACGACATACGGGAAGTAGACTTCATGCTTCATCAGGGCATCAAGAACACCCGAAGTAAACACGCCTCGCATGCCTCCTCCCTCAAGAACCAGACCTGTATTTGCAGTTATATGCATTTTTAATACTTTTTAGGGTGCAAAATTACAACTTTTCTAAAAATAATGCGTATCTTTGCAAAATATTTGCAATACTTTAAGTTGATTTATTGATTTATGTTCGATAAACAGACCTATATCCGGCGCCGTGCCGAACTCAAGAAACTAGTTGGTGAAGGAGTCATCATACTCTTTGGCAACAACGAATCACCCTGTAATTATCCTGCCAACGCCTACGCGCCCATGCGTCAGGATTCTTCGTTCCTTTACTACTTCGGACAGCACCGCGACGGGCTGGTCGGTGTTATTGATATTGACAAGGACGAAGAGTGGCTCTTTGGCGATGATATCGATGTAGAGGATATCGTGTGGATGGGCTTCACACCTTCGGTGGCCGATCTGGCCGCCGAGGTTGGCGTACAAAAAACCGCCCCCATGTCACAGCTCAGTTCCGTTTGTTGCTGTGACACAGCAACAAACCGAACCATCCATTTCCTCCCCCCTTACCGCCACGATACCAAGATACAAATCATGGACCTGTTGGGCATCCATCCCTCCAAGCAGAAAGAGGCTGCATCGCTGGCGCTTATCAAAGCGGTGGTGAAAATGCGAAGCACCAAGGAATTGCAGGAGATTGCTGCTATCGACCGCGCCTGCGATGTCGGCTACGCCATGCACACAACGGCTCAGCTGCTTATCAAGCCCGGCGTGACAGAGCGTTTCATCGGTGGACAGGTCGACGGTATTGCCCGTTCTCTGGCTAGCGGCACCAGCTTTGCTACCATCTTCTCGCAGCATGGCGAGATCATGCACGGCAATCCTTCCGGTGCCCGATTGGAGGAAGGCCGGTTGGCGCTCTGCGATGCCGGTTGCGAACTGGACGACTATTGTTCCGACCATACCCGCACGATGCCCGTCAACGGCAAGTTCAGCCAGCGCCAGTTGGAAATCTATTCCATCGTCGAAGCCTGTCATGACTACGTATTAGAAGTAGCCAAGCCTGGCGTCAAATACATGGATGTCCACATGGCTGTTTGCACCATGATGACAGAGCGTCTGAAAGAGCTCGGTCTGATGAAGGGTGACACCGAAGAAGCTGTACGCGCCGGTGCTCACGCTATGTTCCTGCCTCACGGACTTGGACACATGATGGGTATGGACGTGCACGATATGGAGGGCTTAGGTCAAATCTACGTCGGTTTCGACGAAGAGACGCGTCCTAACCTCGAACAGTTTGGCACCAACTGCCTGCGCATGGGTCGCCGTTTGGAGGAAGGCTTTGTGGTGACCGACGAGCCCGGTATCTATTTCATTCCGCAACTCATCGACGAGTGGCGCGCCAAGGGACATTGTAAGGAGTTTTTGTGTTTCGACAAAATCGAGACATACAAGGACTTTGGCGGCATCCGCATCGAAGACGACGTGCTCATCACCAGCGACGGTTGCCGTTTCCTCGGACAGAAGCGCATCCCCTACCACCCTGCCGAACTGGAAGAATTTATGAATACAAACAACTAATAAAACGAATAAAGAATCATGAAGAAACTATTGACATTCGCACTGATGACACTCGTGTGTCTAGGTGCTGCAGCAGCCAAGAAAAAGGCACCTGCAAAGAAGAACGACAACAAGCCCGTATTCACCGTCATCAAGGAGATTCCTGTGACCAGCGTCAAGGACCAGAACCGTTCGGGCACGTGCTGGGACTACTCTACCCTCTCTTTCTTCGAGGCCGAGATTCTCAAGGCTACTGGTAAGAAGTATGACCTCTGCGAGTCGTTTGTTGCCAACAAGACCTATATGGAGCGCGCCATTCAGGTGGTTCGTTTCCACGGAGATTGCCAGTTTGCCCAGGGCGGTAGCGCTGAAGACGTGCTGGCTACGATGAAGACCCACGGCATTGTTCCCGAGGGTACCATGCCTTTCCCGGGTTCTCTTTATGGCGACTCCCTGAACAACTTCAACGAATTCTTCAAGGTGCTGGAGCCTTATGTGGCTGCTATCGCCAAGAGCGACGCCAAGAAGATCAGCGGTGCCTGGAAGAACGGCTTGCAGGGCATTCTCGACGCCTATCTGGGCAAGTGTCCTGAGAAGTTCACCTACGAGGGCAAGCAGTACACCCCGAAGAGCTTTATGGCTTCGCTGGGTATCGACCTCAACGACTATGTCAGCATCACCAGCTATACCCACCACCCCTTCTACACCGCTTTTGCTGTAGAGGTGCAGGATAACTGGCGTTTCCCCTTGAGCTACAACGTACCCATGGACGAGATGATGCAGATTATCGACAATGCCGTAGAGAATGGCTACACCATCGCTTGGGGCGGCGACGTGTCGGAGGACGGCTTCACCCGTAAAGGTCTGGCTTATGCCGTCGATGCCACCAAGACACAGCAGAGCCTGCAGGGCAGCGATATGGCCAAGTGGCTGAAGATGACCACCACCAAGAAGCGCGACGTCATCGACTCGCTGGGTTGCACCGTTCCCGAGATTGTTCCTACCCAGGAGATGCGTCAGGAGCGTTTCGACAACTGGGAACTGACCGACGACCATGGCATGCACATTTACGGTGTTGCCAAGGACCAGAACGGCAAGGAGTATTACATGGTCAAGAACTCATGGGGCGAGAGTGGCGACTACAAGGGCACTTGGTATATGACCAAGACCTTCATTGCTGCCAACACCATGGACTTCCTCGTCAACAAGAAGGCTATCCCTGCTGCTATCCGCAAGAAGCTGGGCATCTAATCACGACAATTATTATCATCTAATTAAATTACATTATTTTATTTTTATGAACGACAACAAAGTTATGAACATGGCAGCGGATAACATCCGTATCCTTGCTGCTTCGATGGTTGAAAAGGCAAAGTCGGGACACCCCGGCGGTGCTATGGGTGGTGCAGACTTCATCAACACCCTGTACAGTGAGTTCTTGGTTTACGATCCTGAGAATCCCGCATGGGAGGGTCGCGACCGTTTCTTCTTGGACCCAGGTCACATGGCTCCAATGCTGTACAGCCAGTTGGCTCTTATCGGCAAGTACACTCTCGAGGATCTGAAGAACCTGCGTCAGTGGGGTTCAGTGACTCCAGGTCACCCCGAGCGCGAGATTGAGCGCGGCATCGAGAACACCTCTGGTCCTCTCGGACAGGGTCACTGCTTCGCAGTAGGTGCTGCCATCGCTGCTAAGTTCCTGAAGGCTCGTCTAGGCAACGTGATGAATCAGACCATCTATGCATACATCTCTGATGGTGGTGTGCAGGAGGAGATTTCTCAGGGTGCTGGTCGTATCGCCGGTAACTTAGGTCTGGACAACCTCATCATGTTCTACGACGCTAACGATATTCAGCTCTCTACTAAGACCGAGGTTGTAACCTGCGAGGATACAGCTAAGAAGTACGAGGCTTGGGGCTGGTATGTACAGAAGATCGACGGTAACAATGTTGATCAGATTCGTGAGGCTATCAAGAAGGCTCAGGCCGAGAAGGATCGTCCAAGTCTGATTATCGGTCACTGCGTAATGGGTAAGGGTGCCCGCAAGGCCGACAACACATCATACGAGAGCAACTGCGCTACTCACGGTGCTCCTCTTGGTGGCGATGCTTACATCAACACCATGAAGAACCTGGGTGCTGATCCTGAGAATCCATTCCAGATCTTCCCAGAGGTTCAGAAGCTCTATGCAAAGCGTGCTGAAGAGCTGAAGAAAATCTGCGCTGAGCGTTATGCTGAGAAGGCTGAGTGGGCAAAGGGTCATCCCGAGCAGGCTAAGCAGCTCGAGGAGTGGTTCTCTGGCAAGGCCCCAAAGATCGACTGGAGCAAGGTTGAGCAGAAGGCTGGCAGCGCTACACGTAGTGCTTCTGCAGCTGTTCTCGGTCAGCTGGCTGAGCAGGTTCCTAATATGATCTGTGCATCTGCCGACCTCTCTAACTCTGACAATACCAACGGCTTCCTGAAGAAGACCAAGGACCTCGTTCGTGGCGACTTCAGCGGCGCATTCTTCGAGGCTGGTGTTGCTGAGCTCACCATGGCTTGCTGCTGTATCGGTATGGCTCTGCACGGTGGTGTCATCCCCGCTTGCGGTACCTTCTTCGTATTCTCTGACTACATGAAGCCTGCCGTACGTATGGCTGCCCTGATGGAGCTGCCTGTTAAGTTCATCTGGACTCACGATGCCTTCCGTGTAGGTGAGGATGGTCCTACCCACGAGCCTGTTGAGCAGGAGGCACAGATCCGTCTGATGGAGAAGCTGAAGAACCACCACGGTAAGAACTCTGTATTGGTAGTTCGTCCTGCTGATGCTGAGGAGACAACCGTTTGCTGGCGCATGGCTATGGAGAACGTTGATACTCCAACAGCTCTTATCTTCTCTCGTCAGAACATCGAGATGCTGCCAGAGGGCAACGACTACAACCAGGCCACCAAGGGTGCTTATGTTGTAGCTGGCTCAGACGAGGACTACGACGTAATCCTGCTTGCTTCAGGTTCTGAGGTTTCTACTCTCGAGGCCGGTGCTAAGCTGCTTGCTGCCGATGGTATCAAGACTCGCGTGGTTAGCGTTCCTTCTGAGGGTTTGTTCCGCGCTCAGAGCAAGGAGTATCAGCAGAGCGTTCTGCCCGCTGGCGTTAAGAAATTCGGTCTTACCGCAGGTCTGCCTGTAAACCTCGAGGGTCTGGTAGGTGCCGATGGTACCGTTTGGGGACTCGAGAGCTTCGGATTCTCTGCTCCTTACAAGGTGCTCGACGAGAAGCTCGGCTTCACAGGCGAGAACGTGTACAACCAGGTTAAGAAGCTTCTTGCTTAATCTTTAACGTTTAATGTTTAACGTTTAATCTTTAAGCATGGAAGTAAAGACAGTAGGTGTAGCCTGTGATCACGCAGGCTACCCATTAAAACAGTTCGTTCTCCAGTATCTTGAGGAGAAAGGTTATCCTGTAAAGGACTATGGTACCTGGAGCGATGCCTCAGTAGACTATCCCGACTTCGGTCATGCTCTTGCTGAGGGTATCGAGAGTGGTGAGGTTTATCCCGGCATAGCCATCTGTGGCTCTGGCGAGGGTATCTCTATCACCCTTAACAAGCACCAGCAGGTACGTGCCGGCTTGTGCTGGATTCCTGAGATTGCACATCTTATCCGTCAGCACAACGATGCTAACGTACTGGTGATGCCAGGTCGTTTCATCGACAACAATATGGCTCGTAAGATTATGGATGAGTTCTTTACTGCAACCTTCGAAGGCGGCCGCCATCAGAAGCGAGTAGACAAGATTCCTGTACAGAAATAAAATCGGTTTCTACCGACCGCTCGGATTTATCAGGGCGGGCGCTCCAATATATAAGGGCGCCCGCCCTAATTGATGCGGCCACCCGCCCGAATCTGTCAAGATGCCGTTTCTCTCCCTGTTACATGCCGTCTCTTCCCCTGTTTGCCCGTACCTTTCCCTCAGGCCTTTCAAAGGCTGCTCTCACGAAAAGAAATTGGGGGACTCTCCAAATTTCCTGCACTTTTATCGCCCAAAACGATACAAGATTGCGAAATTTTACGTATCTTTGTACTCAATTTTATCAACACTATAGATATACGATGCGTAAAATTCTTATCTTCATTGCACTGATAGCAAGCATGGCAGCCTGCCAACACGGTACCGGCAGCAGCCAGTCTGACAACACCGGCAACATGACTGACAGCATGTGGAAAGACTCGGCTTTCAAAGTATTCAAGAGCATAGAGCCCTACTATCTCAATAACGAGCTGGACTCGTTTGCACAGGCTCTGCCACAACTGCAACAGTTATGCAGAGAACACGGGGTCTGGCATTGGTACTACTATTCGTGGAGCAGGAAAGTGGTGATACTCATGTGGCACGACGACTACAAACAGGCAACGGCAGAAGCCAACGCCATGTTCCAGGAAGCCTCGCAACAGAAGAACGACTTCGGTCTGGCTCTGGCGTCTGCCAGCATGGGACATCTCTACCTCTTTCATGACAACTTCAAAGAGGCCGCCAAGCAGTTTGGAAAGGCACTGGCATTCTATCCGAAGGACGAGAGCCCTGGCGAACTGGTAAATATCTACTATTACTATTTCCAGGCCTTGGAACAGATAGGCGACCACGCCGCCATCGACTCGCTGCTGAACAAATGGGAACGCCTGCTGAACCGTTATCCCGTCGTGGTGGGTGAAAAAGATGCCGACGTCTATGCCAACTGGCGCGTGCTATACCTGTTTGACCGCGTCCACCACCTGACAAAAACCGGAAAGACACGCGAAGCGCGTCAGCTGATAGACTCGCTGAGATACTACGAGGAGATTGACGGCAACATTCTCCTTAACATCTCACTAATACAACAGGCCGTAGTGGACATAGACCTGACAGAGAAAAACTATGCCCTGGCACTGAAAGATGCAGAACTCAACTACCAGCTTAAAGACAGCTTAGATAGTGATGTAGGACTTGTGAATGCGCTGGTGAGTCGTTGCGAGGCACTGTACGGGCTGGGCCGGTTCCGTGAAGCCTACGACAATCTGGCGACAGCAAAGACCAAGAACGACTCGATTATCATGGCGGACAACCGCGACGAGCTGAACGAGCTGAACAAACGCTTCGAGGTGAACGAGCTGAAGATGGAGTCGGAACGCCAGCAGATGCAGGCCGAGCGCCGGCAGCTGTACCTCGTCATCGCCATTATCCTGCTGGCGCTGATTGGCGGCGCACTGTTTGCCTACTACCGCTACCGTTCGGCCAAGCGAATGGCAAAGATGCGGGCCGCTCAGGAACGTATTGAGAATGAGCTGCAGATAGCCCGCGACATCCAGATGTCGATGGTGCCCAGCATGTTCCCAAAACGTGAGGACCTCGACATGTACGCCTCGATGACACCTGCCAAGGAGGTCGGTGGCGACCTGTACGGCTACGTGCTCATCGGCGACAAGCTCTACTTTGCCGTAGGCGACGTCTCAGGCAAGGGTGTCCCCGCATCACTCTTCATGGCACAGGCCACGCGACTCTTCATGACGCTGGCCAAGCAGGGCATGATGCCTGCCGAGATATGTACCCACATGAACGACGCCCTCAGCGGCGATGACAACCAAAGCGGCATGTTCGTGACATTCTGGCTCGGACTTGTCGACCTGCAGACGGGCCACCTCGACTTCTGCAACGCAGGCCACAATCCGCCTGTTATCGGAGGCGGCGAGAACAAGGGCGAGTTCCTCGACATGCTGCCTAACGCACCGATTGGTCTGTGGCCCGACCTACAGTACGAGGGCGAGGAGATTGACTCTATCAAGGGACGTTCCTTCTTCCTCTATACGGACGGACTGAACGAGGCGGAGGACCTGCAACAGGAGCAGTTTGGCGACGACAAACTGATCAGCATCCTGCGTAACACGCACTTCGATAGTGCACAGCAAGTCATCGAGACGCTAAAAGCGTCTGTCGATGGGCATCGTAACGGTGCGGAGCCTAATGACGACCTGACGATGATGTGTCTGCGTGTCAGCTAAGCGAAAGCATTACAATATCTGGAACAAAAATGAAACGAACACCAAAATAAGTAATTATTCATAAAAAAAAAGAATCCACAGCAATCAGTTGTGGATTTTTTTTGTACCTTTGTCGCCTGATATGAATATAAGACGAAACAATTATGAAAAAGAATATCATTTTAATAATCCTCGCTGCCGTCCTTTGCAACATAGGATGTAGCAACGACCAGAATAATGAAGCAGCTCCGCCGCAGAAAATTAATGGTGCCAAAGCTCGTATCGATAGCATTTCCTTGTATCCTGAAGACCCTGCTACATTTAAATTCAACTATAATTCGGATAACAAGGTGAAGGACTACAGGTTTGCAAATGGCTGGGACAATATCTACGGCTCAGATTCTGTTGCTTTCGACTATCAGCCTGATAAGATTGCCGCAAGAATGAGTTTCCTGATGGACGGTTCATTTGGACTGAAAACCAAACAGAAGTTGACGGGTAGGTTCTACCTCAAGGATGGGAAAATAATTTGTGCCTCGATTCCTATTGGCTACTTAGAACAAGTAAGAGATAGTATCATCTACCACTACGATGGTGACAAGCTATCCAATTATGAAGTCTATGAAGTGTCGGGCAGCCAAAACGGGCCGACCAGCAGCTTATGCTATGTTCAAACTTTGAAATGGCAAGACGACGACCTGATAAGCATGTCGGCAGTCAAGGATTCTGAGACTCTTTATGAAACGACTTTTGCCTACAATACCCACGCATTCACAGCGTTTCTTCCCTATATGTCATTCGAGTACCTACTCGACACCAAACGGACATATATCAGCGTGCTTGCAAATATGGGATATTTCGGTGTGTTGCCCAAGCACGAGCTAACAGAAATAGTCATTGAAAGACTAAATATAAAAACCAAATATCAGGTAAAAATCGACTATCAATATGGTTCTGACGGCCTGCCCCTGGGATACGACTTCTATTATAATCAATGGTATTGGGGGCAACCATTCTTCTCAGGACAGGATGATAATGAGGAATGGAACTTGACAAATAGTCAGCATACCGTAGGATTTAAAGTCGTTGTCTTACGGTAAAAATGTTGTTTGCAGTAAGATGAAATGTTTTAAGCCTAGCTCTAAAGTTGATTCAACGTCGATGAACGTTAATTCACCGTCGATGAACGACAATTCATTGACGATGAACGAGAATTCATCGTCGATGATTTGACTTTTTGATGGCTGTAAGAGAGAATTGGATATGACTTCTGTGTTTGAAGGCAGAGTATTCCGGAATCGCAGAAAAAACACAATTAATTTGGATATTCGTTCGATTTGTATTACCTTTGTCGTCCGTTATGAAGAAGTTATATTTATTAATAGGTATACTGATGGCTGCATTGAGCCTTCAGGCACAGGATAAGGAGACTCCGAATGCGAAGCAGGCCCGAAGGATGTTTATGGAGACCTATAACATGATTTTTGGCGAGACGGGTTCGCAGCTCCATTACAAGGTCAACATCATCGGTATTTATAAAACCGAGGGTACCATCTGGAACAAAGGCAAGAAGAGTAAGTTTACAGACGAGAAGTATATTGCATGGAACGACGATGTCACCTACTACCGTCTGGAGCGCAAGAAGAAGCGCATCGTCATCTACGACGCCCATTCCGACGCTCGCGACAAGTACGCCACCAAGTTTAAGTTCTCGCCCGACAACTACACTTATAGCATCAAGGATGCACAGGAGGGCTACTACATCACGCTGAAAGCCAAGAAGGGTGTCAAGGGCGTTAAGGAGGCCCGCTGTCTGCTCGACAAGAAGACGCGCTACCCTATCAGCGTGCGGGTCAAGGTCGGTATCTTCCATACCACCATCAAGATCAGCGATGTCAGCACCTCACCCCTACCCGACGATCTCTTTACGTTCCCCAAGGAGCAATACCGTTCGGGATACGAATACGTGGATAAACGATAGAAGTGAAAGCAACTAAGTAAATTATAATCTATGAAACTGTCAAAGCTATGGATGCTGGCCGCCATCCTTCTCTGCGGCACCGCCTTACAGGCACAGACTAAGCGTTCGGACGACTTCCGGGCGAAGTATACATTGAAGGAGGTGGTGGTCATGAGCCGCCATAACATCCGTTCACCGCTGTCGTCGGGTGGAGCCGCCTATCAGCGTGTCACTCCACACCAGTGGTTCAAATGGTCATCGCCCAGCAGTCAGCTGTCGCTGCGTGGTGGCGTGTTGGAAACGGAGATGGGACAGTTTTTCCGCCAGTGGGTAGTCAGCGAAGGTCTGCTGCCTGACAACTACCGTCCTGAGGGCGACGAGGTGCTGTTCTATGCCAACTCGCGCCAGCGCACATTTGCTACCGCCAAGTATTTCTCTGCCGGCTTCCTGCCTTTTGCCAACGTTGAGATTACGCACAAGCTTACCGAGGATAAGATGGACCCTGTCTTCACCCCTCAGTTCACAAAGATGAACGACACCTACCGCCAGCAGGTGATTGACGAGATACAGGCTAAGAACGGCGGTCCGCAGGCATGGATGGAAGCCCAGAAGCCTACACTCGCTCTGATGGAGACAATCCTGGACATGGCTCACTCGCCTGCCGCCCAGAACGACACCACCCACTTCTGGTTTGACGATACACAGATTAAGATTGAAAAGGGCGACGAGCCTCGCATGACTGGCGGCTATACGCTGGCTAACAGCGTGGCCGACGCGATGGTGCTGCAATGCTACGAAAGCGAGTCGACTACGGCTTTCGGTCACGAGCTGACCGCTGACCAGTGGCGTGCCATCTGCGGTGTCAAGGAAGTCTACGACGGACTGCTCTTCACCACTCATGCTGCCGCTGTCAACCTGGCCAACCCCTTGGTTAGCCGCATTCGCGAGGAGCTGAATCGTTCCGACCGCAAGTTTATGTTCCTCTGCGGTCACGACTCCAACCTCGCCAGCATTGGTGCCGCCCTGCGTTTCAACTATCCCGAGACGGAGAATGCCTTTGAGCTGCATACCCCCATCGGTTCGAAGCTCGTCTTCGAGAAATGGAACGACGGCTCAGAAGATTATGTAGCTATTAATCTGGTTTATCAGGCCGTCAGCCAACTGCAAGGTCGCACACTGCTGTCACCTGCTGTTCCGCCTATGGTGAAGCCTGTCACCGTCGAAGGTCTTACACCCAACAGCGATGGTCTCTACCTACTCAGCGACATTGACGATCGTTTTGCTCAGGCAATGGCTGAATACGATGCCATCGACGATGCAGCCACCTCGGTTAAAGCCATCAGTCGTCCCAATGCTGCTAAGTCGGCAGCCATCTACAATCTACAAGGTCAGCGCCTCGACTCGCTGCAGCGTGGCGTGAACATCGTCGGAGGAAAGAAAACAATCAAATAGCTATGAGAAAAATCATGATCTCTGCACTCTTGCTGCTTATGGCGGCATGGAGTATGGCTGCCACCAGCAATGAGGACGGCAGCCGCCTGTGGCTACGACTGGAGAAAGCAAACACGACGGCAACGGTGACCGGCGTGAAGGGTACTGCTATGACGGAGCTGCAAAGCTACTGGCAGGGCGGACCGGTGGTGCTGAAACGGCAGAAGGGTATGGGCAAGGATGCCTACACCATTAAGAGCCAGAACGGCAAGACGGTGATAGCAGCTAGCAGCGATGCCGGACTGCTTTACGGTGCCTTCCACCTGTTGCGCCTGCAGCAGACGGGACAGCAGACGACGGCTCTCGATATCAGCGAACAGCCTGCCTACGAGTTGCGCATACTGAACCACTGGGACAACCCCAACGGTACCGTAGAGCGCGGATTTGCAGGACACAGCATCTTTCTGAACCCCACAGCAGAGCGGATGAAGATGTACGCAAGGGCCAATGCCTCTATAGGTATCAACGGCACGGTGCTGAACAACGTGAACGCCAAGCCCGAGGCGCTGACGACTGAAAGTCTGCAGAAAGCCAAGGAGATTGCCGACCAGCTGCGCCCCTACGGCATCCGCGTCTTTCTCTCCATCAACTTTGCATCGCCTATCAAGGTGGGTGGTCTGAAGACTGCCGACCCGCTGGATGCTGACGTAATACGCTGGTGGAAGGACAAGGTGAACGAGATATACAAGATGATTCCAGACTTCGGCGGATTCCTGGTGAAAGCCAACTCGGAGGGCGAGCCCGGACCGCAGGACTTCGGACGTTCGCATGCCGACGGTGCCAACATGCTGGGGGCTGCGCTGAAGCCTCACAAGGGTATTGTGATGTGGCGCGCATTTGTCTACAACCCACAGAGCAGCGACCGTGCCAACCAAGCCTACGAGGAGTTTATGCCGCTGGACGGTCAGTTTGCCGACAACGTGATTATCCAGATTAAGAACGGCCCCATCGACTTCCAGCCGCGCGAGCCATACAGCCCCCTGTTTACCGCTATGCAGAAGACGCCGATGATGGTAGAATTCCAGATTACGCAGGAGTATCTGGGTGCTGCCAACCATCTGGTATACCTCGCCCCAATGTGGAAGGAGTTCTTCTCGTTTGTGAACCCCGCCAGTCTGAGAGCAATGGCAGGCGTGGCTAATATCGGCGACGATACCAACTGGTGCGGACACCACTTTGCACAGTCAAACTGGTATGCCTTCGGACGACTGGCTTGGAATCCCGCTCTGACATCGGAACAGATAGCCGATGAATGGCTACGCCAGACATTTAGCCTCACCCCCAACCCCTCTCCGACTGGAGAGGGGAGTAATTACTCTCACCTCTTAAACGTCATGCTGGACAGCCGCGAGGCGTGTGTCAACTACATGATGCCGTTGGGTATTCACCACATTTTTGCAGGAGGTCACCACTACGGTCCGGAGCCCTGGTATAGCCCGAAAGGCCTGCGTGCCGACTGGACCCCACCCTATTATCATAAGGCCGACAGCATCGGACTGGGTTTTGACCGCACCACGAAAGGATCGGCCAACGTCAAGCAGTATCCCGCAGAACTCTGCCGCACGCTGAACGACATCAAGACATGCCCCGAAAACCTGCTGACATGGTTCCACCACGTGCCCTGGGACTACAAGATGAAGAGCGGGCGCACCTTCTGGGACGAGCTGTGCCATAAGTACGACGACGGTGTCCGCGAGGCACGCCACTTCCTTGCCGTATGGGACGCTATGCAACCCTACGTCGACAGTCAGCGCTTCGAAGAGGTACAGCGCAAGCTGCGCATCCAGGCACGTGATGCCGAGTGGTGGCGCGACGCCTGTCTGCTGTATTTCCAGACATTCTCACGCCGTCCCATCCCACAGGACATGGAGCATCCCGTACATAATCTGGACGAGATGATGAAGTTCAACATCCCCATCAGCATGTACGAGAACCCAGCCCAGGGATATACCAAGTAAAAATGATATAAGCGCCCGTCAGGCGTAGCTGTGCATTCCTCCCAACAGGTAATTCACCCCGAAATAGGTGATGAGAACTGCGAGGAATGCACATATCATATAGATATGGTAAAAGCGCGGGCAACGGAAAGCGGGCACCGACGCTTGATGAAGAGGTACGGCATAGACCATGAGCGCTATGAGTGCCCACGACTCCTTAGGGTCCCACGACCAGTAGTTGCCCCACGACACATTAGCCCAGACAGCACCCAGGAAGATGCCGATGGCCAAGAGGAAGACTGCGGGATAGAGCAACAGTTGAGACAAAGCTGTCACCTTGGCTAACTGAGAATGATTCTTCTTGGACAATATGAGTGCATAGATACCTATGAATACTTGCAGGGCAAAGATGGCATAGGCACACATAACCGTCATGACATGGACGGAAAGCAATGGCGACTGCAGCACGGGCATCAGCGGTGTCAGTTGCGAACTGCTGCCCGACATCATAGCTACCAGCATGCAGCATAAGGCTGCCAGCGGACCGATGAACAGAAAGATACGGAACCTACGAAACAGCACCACCGTGAGCACTAACAATACCCAGGCCATAAAGAGCATGGTTTCGTGTCCATTACTCAAGGGGATATGTCCACTGAGCCACCAGCGCAGGCCAAGCTGTGCGGTAATAAGTACTGGAAACTTGATGCTACGCAGTTTGTTGTAAAATATCTCGGCCTGCGTCTTGCGTTCGCTGGGCAGCACGTCGCCAATCATGTCGCGCTGGAAGAGTTTGATCTTCGCAATAATCTCAAGGCTACGGTCACGTTGACCAGTCACAATACTCTCTGTCAGGAAATCCATAGCCTGCTTGATGAAGAACTGCTCCTTGACGGGAATCTCTCTGGGCAGCACCTGACCACCAGGCGAATACCAATTGACATCGTTGCCAATGCGATAGGGAAATATCTTGGTGAATTGCCCGTTATAGAACATCTCGACCACGGCAGCACGCTCGCTGGCACCCTTTGGTTTTTTGTTGTTGTGAAGCAGCTCTTTCTCCCACGGCGTATAGTAGATCATCCAACTGAAGAAGATCTCGTCAGCAGAATAACCTTGCCACGAGGCACTACCCGTCATCTTCATAACAAAATCGGTGGCGACGGTGTTGAGCGGGCAGATGCGGTTGTTGTAAAGCACTTGAATAGTACCCATGCTGTGAGCAATATCCTCGTCGATAACGGGTAGCGATTCTTCGGCACCGGCATGCAGACTCACCATGAGCAGCACCACGGTGACAGCACGACGATAGAGCACTCGCATCTGGGTGGTCCGAGAGAGCAGCGTAGCAATAATGCCTAATAGCAGGAGAAGGTAGCCACAATAAGTGATAGCGATGCCATAGGGGTCGTAACTGATACCCAGCGTGATGCCCTCGCCGTCGGAGTCGTAGCTCTGCTGGAACAAGCGGTAGCCATCAATATTACCAACGTTGTTCATCGATACCTGCACTTCTTCACCATTGCTTTTGACGACGCTCTGATAGTCCATCGGGGCATCAGTACCCGGATAGTTGATGATGCGGAAATCCTTCAGCGTAATCTGGACGTCGGGCGACAACTGACAGCTTTCGTCTACACGCAGATGGATGGTATCGCGACGGGCTGTCAGATGAGTAACAAGTGCACCAATCAGTATGACGACGAATGACGTGTGCAGTAACATCACCGCCATGCGCTTATACAGCCGCTGCTTTAACATGTAGGCACACGCTGCCACCGTGAGCACCGCCCACAGCGCAGAAAACCACCACGCACCATAGATATGATCGCCGACAAACGAGGTGCCACGGTATTTCTCGATGACAGTGGCAAGCCCTATACACACCACGATGAGTATGTATAGGGCGAATATCAGTTTCTTAATCAATGCTGTCAAATGGATTCAATAAAGAAAATAACTTGATCACGTTCTTTCTTTGACAGGTTGCGGAACTTCACGACGCTGTTGTAGGCATCGCTCATGCCACCCTCATTCTTACAACCATGCCACATGATGGCTTCCATGACGTTGCGTGCACGGCAGTCGTGCAGACGCTCTACACCACTACCACACTTGGCAGCCAGTCCGCGTCCCCACAATGGCGTGGTGCGGCACCAACCGGTGCGGATATCGTTCTTCATCCACAGGCGGTGCTGAACGAAATCGGTGTAAGGCCATATCTTCTGATGAGGATAGCGAGGCATGTCGCTATCGGAGGTAAAGAACTTAGCTGGATCCTGAATATGGTCTTCGCCAGTCTGCCACGACGGACGATGACAGGCAGCACAGCCAATCTGCGTGAAGAGCTCCTTGCCTTTCTTGAAGTCGTCAGTTGTGGTATTACGTGCAGCAGGAACAGCCAGACCGCGATGCCAGATCATGAGGTTCTTATACTGTGCATCGGTCATCTCGGCATCGAGCCGCTTGCTGGTCAGATAGGTATAGATATCCTTCTCCAAATCGCCGGTATGCCACTCAGGATGGGCCTTGGCAGGGTCGACAAGATTGATGTACTCTGTAAAACCAGACTGCACCTCAGGGTCTTGCGACGACTTGGTGGCATAGTACTTGCCAGCCAGGTCGAGGTAGTGATAGCGACGGTCTGAACGGGTGACGTTGGTGATATTCCAGATGGCGTTAGCACCAGCGGCATCGAGGATAGGGCCACGCGACATGGCGTAGGTGTAGCGGCGCACATACTTGGTGCCGTCGCCCTGCAGCGAATTGCTGTAATAGCTCTTCCATGTGTTGGTGGTCTGATCCCACATGGCAGGGTTGAGCGCATCGGTTCGTCCAATGCTATTGAAGTACTTGCTCTCCGACTCCCACTGGGCTGTGATGTCGGCATCGGGGATGGCATCGGTCAGACCTGTACCATAGATGCCGATGGTCGATTCGAGCAGCACACCCACCTCATTATTATACTCGCTCTCGCTAAGCGTCACGTCATTACCACCACGTGCAACGACGACTGGTGCATAGTAAGCACTGTAAGGTATTTTTACTTCCGGATAGATGAGCGAATAAGTCTCACCGTCAGGGAACTGGTTGCCCCATTCGTCGGTATAATTGTTCCATGCTATCTTAATCTGGTTTTCGTCGATAGGTGCCTTGAATGGTTTGACGGCACCCGTCTGAGGCATGCCGGCTACCGAACGGATATAGGCGTTGGTGGTCTTGTCGTAGATGACAAGCAGGTAGCCATTACGGTGAGCGTCGGCCTTATACTCCGTCTGACGAGCTCCATGACCATAGCCCGGATGGCAGTAGAGACAACCACGACGTACATAGACGGGACCAAGTCCATGGAAGGCACCTTCCGTATTCGTATTGTAGTCTTTCTCAAATAGATACTCGCCTTCATTAAAGGCCGTCATCATACCTGCATTCTCGACAGCTTTGGTGGGTTGCTCGAAGGCAGTAGCCGTATTGACAGCCGTTGTACCAAGCAGTCCGCCGGCATAGTAATCCTCTGGGTAATCAGTAGCTGTAGGGTCGCCTATTTCCCATGAGGTAGGATTAGCGGTTTCATCACCACTGGCACAACCAGCGGTGATGAAGGTACCCAACAGAACAATACCCAGTAATGTTGGTTTGTTCATATCACACAATATTTTAGTTCTTAATCTTAACAATCGACTGATAGAGTTTCTGAGCATTGTCGGCCAAAGTGCGATAGGTAATTAGTACTACATTGTCAACATAATTCTCATTGATAACTTTACACTGAGCCTCAACAGTAGCGTTGCCAGCATAGCCGCCGAGTGTCTCCGACAGTTCGCCAAGAGCATCGTCGAGTTCACCCAAAGCATCGATGGCTACCTTGCAGGAAGCATCAGAATAATAGAGGGCGAAAGGCGACTTCATAGCCTTGATTTTAGCCAATGCATCGTCGAGCTTACTCACTACGTTGTTAGTATGAGCTGCCAGCGTAGCATTGCCGGCGTTCTTGCAGAAATAGATGAGCGACTTCTCGTTAGGTGTTGTAGCACCCATCTGTCCGTAGAGGGCGTTCTTGCACGATACGATGTTGTCGTAGAAGTCGATGATGGAGTTGTAGGCATAGGGCGACTCGATGTAAGCAGCATCCTCGCCCGTGTAAGGCAGACCGATCTTAGAGTCGCCAACCTCGCCGATGATGTCCTGACAACCCGATATAATCTCCTGTGTAGCCTCAAGAGCTGTTGCCCAGTCGCCAGTGCCAGGGTTCTTGAATGCCTTGCCGAAGTTCTGGAATCCGGCCAGCACACCCTCCTGATTGCCGTCGTCGTCGATGGCCAGGTGGGTAGCCACATATTCCTTGGCAATCTTCTGACGCTCGGCATTGCTCTCCTTTGAGTCCCATGCAGCCTCCAGCGTAGCTGTTGCCTGATAAAGATCCTTGGCTACAGCACAGATATAGTTATACTCAAGATTGGTGATCTGGTCTATCTTACGGGGAGCACCCTGACGGAAGAGCACATACTCCAAACCGTGATAGCCCAGAATGCCTGAGTTGGCGGTTTTGATGAAGTTCTCAAGATTCGACATTGCCTTCTCATCGCGCAGCACGTTGGCCAGGTCATTAGCGGCTACAGGCCATGTGTCGGTATGTGGGTCGATGGAATAGACATCGGCAGCACCAAAGAGGAACGCCTCCGACTGCTCCCAGTTAGCACGCGCCACCTTCCAGTCGTTACAAGCCTGGTCTAGCACTGCCTGCGAACCAGTTACCGTCGATGTGTTGGCGTCGTCGCTAGAACATGATGTAAAACCCGTAGACATTACGGTAGCCAATACTGCCATTTTCATAACATTCTTTGTTTTCATTTTACTAACCATATTTAATTTTTAATGTTTAACGTTTAATGTTTAATCTTTAATGTTCAAAGAAACCAGCCGGTATAGGTCACGCCTATACTGATGCTCGGCTCGTTGTTGTATGCCTGCTTATACAGCGGGCTGTCCGATGTCAGGCCGTTGTTGTTGGGCTTCTCGAAGAAGCGGTACGAATACTCGCCCTTGATGGTAATCTGCTTGATTGGCGAGTAGTTGACACCAAAGGCACAGCGGTATTTCTTGGTGTATTCATACATCGACTTATAGGTGCCCGAAGCCATTGTGTTATAGTGTTCGAAGCGTCCGAAAAGGAACAGTTTCTCATCTTTCAACTTAGGTATCTGTGAGAAGATGTTGTAGCCAGCCTCCAGGGCATAAGCCACAGCATTCTTACCTATATTACTATAGTGGTGCGGATTGCCGTCCTGGTATTTATGGTGCGTCCAGTTAGCCTGATTATAGGCCGAAATCTCATCGGCATCGCTGAAGTAGGCATAGTCTACATTGCCACGGACTATCCAGTTCCAGCGGTTCAGCGAAAAGTCGAGGGCCACAATGCCCAGCGCACCCTTTACATCGTCATATCTCGTCCCTGGCGTGCGCAGCGTGTTGCGGAAGGTGTAGCCGTAATAGCCACTCAGACCGATGCGCAGTCCCTTGACCGAATAGTTATCTACACGTGCGGCAGCGGCATAGTTGTTAGCCACCTTGAATTCGTAGGGACTGGTGGCACCGTAGTGTACGAAACTCTCGGCAGTAAAGCTCTCGGAGTTGAGTCCTGAAAGGAATTCCACCTCGTAGCGCCAGTCCTTCAGATCACCCCATAGCGACAGTCCGATCTGATGCCACGTATTGGGCATGATGGTTGCCTCACCCTCGGGACGGTAGACGGTGAAGAACTGGTTGGGCTCGTGGTGGGCATTGGAATAGCCTACAGGCACGATAATCTCGCCCGCCTTGATATTAAACTTACCGTCCATGAACTCCTTGTTCACCCAGAACTGCTCGATGTTCACCTCGCCGCCCTTCTCTACTTCTGCCTCGTATTCACCGGCTTCCTCGGCTTCTATCTCCACGGCGGTACCATTGCCGCCATGTTCAAACTCAATCTCAGAACCTATCGACCATCCCTTGCCGAAATCATAACCGATGTTCAGACACACGTGGGGCAGGTCGAAGCGTCCGTGACTCTTGTCGTTGGCATAGTTCTCCGGCTGCTTGTAGCGATTAAAACTCTGACTGTAGAAGTTGCGCGTCATCACGGCCTCACCATATCCACCGATGTGAAGACCCGTCTGCGCCAGCATACCAAGGGGCAACATGACGGCTACTACCATTACAATTACTAACCTTTTCATCATATCGTTTTTTCAAAATCGAGTGCAAAGGTAGCGTTTATGCATTGTTAACACAATACCTAAAAATAATGAAATCGCCCTGAAACGCGCATTTCGGGCCATGTCGGAAACAGAAAATACCTAAAAGTAATTATTGCGGATGTCGAAAATAATGCCTACCTTTGCACCCAGTAATCAATAATAGGTAAAAGCAGATGAAGAATCAGAAAATGTATGAAGCGGACGACAAGATGATATCGTTGATTCGCGACAATTACGACCTGTTACAAATGCTGGGCAGCTTCGGCATCAGCCTGGGATTCGGTGATAAGACGGTGAAAGAGACATGCGAAACAAATCATGTCGACACGTACACATTCCTGGCGGTAGTCAACTTCACGATTAACGGCTTCGGCGAGTTTGCTACAGACGACCAGCTGTCCGTCCCCACCCTGCTCCACTATCTCGAGGCCAGCCATGCCTACTTCCTCGATTTCCAGCTGCCTTACATCCGCCGCGAGCTGCAGGAGTCACTCGACGAACACGACTCTCTGGCCAACCTCATCCTGCGCTTCTACGACGAATATGCCCACGAGATACGACGCCACATGAAGTACGAACAGAAGACGCTGTTCCCCTATGTGCAGTCGCTCATCGAGGGCCATCCCATCAACGATTATAATGTAGAGACATTCTCCAAGCACCACGGTGCTACCGACAAGAAGCTGCGCGAGCTGAAACTGCTCATCATCAAGTATCTGCCGCAGGACGGACTGCACAACAACCAGTTGACCGCCACCCTACACGACATCTACGAAAACGAGGTATGGCTGCGCCAGCACGCTATGGTCGAAGACTACATCTTCGTGCCGGCCATCCGCCGCCTGGAGCAGGTAGCCAAAGAGATCGACGTAACGCGCAACATTTCCGACATGGTGTTTAAAAACGGTATGAATAGCGACGATGCCCTCTCAGACCGCGAGAAAGACGTCATCATATCATTGGTTCAGGGCATGTCGAACAAGGAGATTGCCGACCACCTGTGCATCTCGGTGAATACTGTCATCACCCACCGCCGCAACATAGCCCGCAAGCTACAGATACACTCACCGGCAGGCCTCACCATCTACGCCATTGTCAACGGCCTTGTCAACATCTCGAGCGTCAAGCTTTAGTAGCGTTTAATTATTCGAGAAATACGACGGCTATCCGTAGACATGTACGCTGGAACCTTGGGCGGAAGGCAGATAATTGATGCCCCACCAACACATCTGCAAGAGTACGAACGAAATGAGCAATACCCACAGAGCGAGCTTCGGCTGGTGAGTGGGTATTTGTCTATAATGCACATATGCGAGATAGGCAAACCAGGTGATGGCAGCCCACGTCTCCTTGGGGTCCCATGACCAGTAGTGTCCCCACGCCTCCTTGGCCCAAAGGGCACCGAAGAGCATGCCGATGGTAATCAGTGCAACACCTATATAGACGATGTTGTCCAAACTGCCTTGCTTCGACCGAATCAGCAGATACAGGGCAATAACGGCTGCCGATGCCATCAACGTATAGGCCAGCATGTAGGCAATGATGTGCGGCTTGAACCACGGGCTCTGCAAGGCAGGCACCAAGGTGTCGGAATGTAGAATGGGCATGAAGTGGTGAACGCAGAAAAAAGCCGCAACTATCACAACAGCTATCGCCAGTGCATGCTTAGGATGCTTCCTGACTTGTCGCCATCCACCGGCCCAGGGTATAGCGAGCAGCATGAAGCAAATGGCTCCAGCGAGCATCATATAAATGCCGGTATAGACCAGCGGTAGCCAAGGGTCGCTCACCAGTTCCAGAATGCTTGTCTGGCTCATGGCCCCCATCTGCGTGTCGTAACCATACTGGTAGATTTTCCAACCATCCACATCCACGGGCTTGTTCACCTCGACGGTGGTCTGGATATTATTACCCGACTTTGTCAGAATCTGAATCTCCGATGCAAATCGCTTGGGCTTGCCGTCGTCATAGGTCTCCATGACAAACTCCTTCAGCTCGATAGCGATGGGCATCTCGACAATCTGCTGTTCTTGGTTAAGCGTTCTCCACTCAGGCTCTCCCTTCAAGGTAATCATCTTCAGGCGTTGCATGTCGGCATTACCCAATGTTGCCGTCGTCAGAGCAAGAAACAAACCGAGGTGGTTTAATATAGAGGTGAGAGGTGAGAGGTAAGAGGTGAGAGAATGGTTTTGCTGCGTCACTAGCCTCCTAACCTTTGATAACACGACCTGTCCGAGAATGACGGTGATATAGACGTAGATGAGTACGAAAGGCCAAAACGAGAGTATATTGTTCAGCCACATGCCATCGACAGTCTGCCTCGTCAATCCCATGATGACAGTCAGCACGACGGCATAAATCAATGCTGGTATCGCAGCCTTGCTAGTGCCTATGAAATGTAGGCCATAGACCTTCTTACGGAGCAGGAAGATGATAGCAATAAATGCGAGGAAACACGCCAGCACGATGCCATTGACAGGCCAGTGGAAAGCATCCCAGGCCACAGGACCGCCACTCAGCTCAAGCATTAGTCCAGCCACTATAAGGCCTCCCCCAATGAGGAACCCCTCTTTCATTCCGTATGGTTTAGTCCACATCATCTCAGTTCTTCTACGACGGCAAATAACACTACAAAATAGACAGCTGGTCGAGATCTACGGAGAGTCCGATGCTGAAAGAAGGACCCTTAGTGAGCGGCGAACTGTAATAATACACTCTCGGCTTGTAATTGAAGAGGTTGTCGATGGCGGTATTCAGATGGATGCCTCGCCAGAGATGGTGCTGGAGCATCAGCTTCCAGATGGTATAGCCCTGATCGACATCGGAGCGACCTGACTGTGGCTTGCCCTGGAACCGGCCGGAAAGGGCAGCGTCGAGTGCATAGAAGCTCGCAAACCGATGGTTGTAGCCAATGCGCCACGTCATGGAGTGATTACGCGGCTGGTTGAACTGCGAGAAGTAGGCATTACCCTTCTCGTGCATCCACGAATAGTTGAGTTTGAGCGACAATCCCCAGTCGAGCACATGTCCCAGACTGACATCAAAGCCCCACACTGTGATACCGTTTTCGTTGACGTAAAGTGCTCCTGGTGTCTTCTCGTTCGTACTTGGATCCACATAGTCATAGTCCATCGTCGTAATACGCTTGTCGAAGACGTTACACGAGCCCATGAGGGTGAAGCTATAGACACCATCGATAATGCCCGACTCCCTGATGCGGTGCTGGCGCTCGATGGCGAGATTGAAATTATGGCTCTTTTCGGGTTCCAAGTTGGGATTGCCGATGAGCATATAGCCCATGTTACCCATGTCGAAGTGCATATACATCTCCTTGAGCGAAGGTGCACGGAAGCCGCTGGCATAATTTGCACGGAAGGTCATCCACGGAAATTTATATACCACGGCCAGACGACCAGTAAGGGCCTTCTGCGAAGAGGCTGAGAAATAATCGTAGCGCATACTTCCCACGATATTCAGCTGATCGGTGATGTTCCAGTCGAACTGGGCAAAGCCATCGATATTGTCCTGCGAATGGCTGGTATTGTCGATAAACTGATACGTAGAGAGATAGTCGTGCATATAGTCAGCACCCAGAATCAGACTGTTCTTACCAAAGGCGTGATGGTAGAGGGCGTGGGCTACGTGTTGCCGATTGCTGTAGTCGTGGTCGTGGGTACGAGTGCCATCAGGCATGAAGTTCGCCTTGTCGTACTGATCGAAGGCATAAGAGAGTTCAAGATGCTGACCTGTGCTCCACGCATATTTGCCCTTCAGACCAGCGCTATAGGCATTAAAATGATAGTCGTGGGTGTCGCGCTCGCTAGTGCGGAAGAAGTAGCTACCGCGTCCTACGAGCGTCAGACGGTCCGTTGCTCGCCAAGTCAGCCGTTCCTTGATGTTATAGGTCTTCTGCCCATAGAGACGGCTCAGGTTGGAGTCATCGCCATTGAGCACTTCCTCATTATAGGGCAGTCCCTGTGCCTTCTTCAGCAGTTCCATGGCGATCTCCTCGGAGGAGTATGGCTTAGGCAGGTCGATCGGGTCGATCTTGGTATGCTGGAAACTGGTCTGCGAGTTCCACCTCTTCGTATTGAACGAAAAACTGGCCCCGTTGCGCCATTCGTGACCGAAAGTGCTATAGCGAGAGTTCGCGTTGGCCGTCCAAGGTTCGAGACTCTCGTGACTGATGATATTCACCACCCCACCCACGGCATTGGAGCCATAGAGGGCCGAGGAGGCACCTTTCACAATCTCGATGCGTCCCACGTTGTCGAGGTTCAGTCGGTTGTAGTCGACATTGTCCATCGTCTCGCCCGCCATGCGTTCGCCATCGACGAGGAAGAGCACGGCATTGCCGCCAAAGCCACTCATGTTGAGCGACGTTTCCTGACTCATGGCAAAGCCGAACTCGAGTCCAGGCATCTCCTGTGTGAGCATGTCTTGGATATTGGTGGCATCGACAATCTTGATGTCGCGAAGCGTGATAAGTCGCGTCACCACCGGTGCATCCTTCAGCGCCTTAGGGGTATAGGAAGCCGTGACCACGACGGGATCGAGCTCCACAGAGTCTCGGAAAGCGCTCTTGTTCTTGGTCTGCGCAGAGAGTGTAATAGCTGGCATAGTCGAAACCACGCCAGCTAAGAGGATATGTGAAAACCTGTTTTTCAATTATCAATTGTCAATTATCAATTGTCCGCTCGACCTCTGGTCGCTTTGTACCTTTAGGTCAAAGAATTATCAATTACTTCTTAGTTCCTGTAAATGTGGTTTCAAGATTGAAAGGCATCTTGCCATACTTCTCCGAGAATGTCGTTGCGACATTCTTGCCGCTGAATAGAATAGTCAGATTACTAATGGTATAGGCTTTCTCAGAACCATCAGCGGTCTTGATGGCACCTTCGTACTTAGCCAGTGTACCTTTAATCGTGTTACCATCCTTCGTAAGAGCAATACCCTTTACAGAAACAGCTGGAATGGTCATCATACCCCCCATTCCAATCTGAGGAATTACCATATCGATAGATGTGTCGGTAGCCTTGGTAATCTCGTAGGTTTTGGTCTCGTTCGACGATTCCTCGTTATTTACCATCACCACCTCATTACCGCTATAGGAACCTGCCACCTGCGAAGCAACAGCTGCCTCTGGTGCGTCATCGTTACTACTGCTACATGAACTCATACCCAGCACGAAGGCCATTGCAGCCATCGTCATTGTCATCAAATTTTTCATTTTCATATTTTCTTAATTTTTAAATCTTAATTCTTAATTTCTTCCGTTCCCAGCTCCTGCTTCTCATAATCGTACTCCGATCCGAAAGCGCTATGCGGAATCGTGAAAACGGCTATCATCACCAATACAGCCAGACCGACCAACCACTTATTATGCTTCCACTTCAAGGTAGCCAAGGCAGCCAAGAAGAACAGAAAGGAGATGAGCGTCTTGTTGTCTGTAAGGTCTGTGCCGTAGGGGAATCCTGTCCACCATGGTCCGAAAGCAGCATGTTGAACAAGTGGTCCGAAAATGAATCCACCTACAAACAGCGTAGCAACCGTAATCTTCAGCCACTTGCTATAATCCTTATGCATAGTCACCAATATTAAGGCATAGACCGCAAAGAGCATAGCGCCAAACATCAACAGGATATGTGGAATCAGGATATAGGCAGGTACATCGTCTCTGAATCGGATGACGATAGGTTCATCCTTCAGATAGTCCTTATTATCAACTGTGATGTAATACTGCAACTTACCAGCAATCGGCTGTACAGGCAATGCAGCCTGCCAAGCGTTGTCTTTCCACACGAAGTCGACAGTAGTGTAGGCATCGGTCGTAGGATAGCGGCGGTAGTGAATCATGGGGACTGTCCCCGTGATAGAAGCAGGTATACCCTTCAGCGTAACTATCTCATCTTGCTGTACACCACTTCTGGGCAGTTTTACTTTAAAACTTTCACCATTCAGCTCGATATCAACCTTCTTGGGATGTGTGGGGCCTGTCATGCGCTGATAGATGCTCAGCACTAAGGTGATGATAATGGCTAAAAGCCAGTAGACGAATTTCTTCATTTCTTCTTTGCGGGCATCAGGTGAACTTGGAATGTTAATGTCTCTTCGCCACGAAGCACTTTCACGGGAATCGTAGTATCTGGCTCGAGCTCTGACAAGCGCTGCATATAGTCATCCATATTCGTGACGGGTTTACCATCGATCTCCTGAATCACGTCACCACTACGGATACCAGCATTATGGGCAGACTTTCCAGCCACCACAATATCAGCACGAAGACCAGGAATACGACTGGCCCCCATTACATCGGGCATCAGACCTAATGTCACCTTAAATTTTCCATGCTTCATCTTATTGGTGCTGGGAACGCTGATGTAATCGGGCGTGGTAGGCATATTAGCCATTTGCGTCATCAGCGACTTCGTGAAATCGAGCGTCTGCTGCATGCCATCGTAATTCAAGGTAGAAGGCACATCGTCGGGTGTGTGATACTCCATGTGACCACCAGTGGTCAGGAAAAGCACAGGAATCTCTTGTGCCACAAACGAGGCATGATCGCTAGGACCATAGCCGTCAGGGGTACACGAAATCTGCACGTTGGTCTGCTCAGCAGCCTTCTCAGCCATTGCTTTGAACTGAGAACTCGTGCCAGTACCAGAAACACTCATGGCGCCATCGCGCATACGACCCACCATATCGAGATTCACCATCGCCACAATCCCCTTTTTATCTGCAGGGAGATTGATGCGCTTGCCATCGTCCTGCTTCATCCATTCCAGGAATTGCTTGGAACCTATCAGTCCCTGTTCCTCAGCGCCGAAGAAAGCGAAGATGATACTTCTCTTCGCGCGTTCCTTATTAAAATACTTGGCCAACTCAAGCACCACGGCATCGCCACTGGCATTATCATCAGCACCAGGATGCACGCCCAAGGTGTCAGGACGACGAGAGCCTGAATTCTGTCCTCCCAGCCCCAGATGATCGTAATGCGATCCCACTACTATGTATTCGTTCTTCAGGCATTTGTCTTTGCCTGGTAACACGGCGATGATGTTATGGGTGGTACGTTCCTGCTCCTTGGTCTTTCCATAGGAAAAGTCATGATAGTAACCTGTCTTTTTCTTTCCCTTAACCACAGGCTTGAGCTTTAGGGCGCGCAGTTTGCCGACGATAAATTCAGAGGCCAGGGTATCGCCTATCGTAGCAGGGTATCGCCCACCCAATTCCTGCGATGCCAGGTATTCCACCGCTTGTCGCATGTCTTCCTGTTTCTGGGCGTGTGCCGTCAAAACAAGAGCAATAGCCAAGGTAAATATCAAATTTCTTTTCTTCATATATTCTCTTTGCTGCGCATATCAGAAAAACGCGCTGCAAAGGTACGACTTTCTCTCCATTCTTGCAATCCCCATTTATAAGGATTTAATGATAGGCATTAACGCTGTTCCAAAAGTTCCTTCAGTTTATTGACATTGCTACGTGAGACGGGAATGGCATCATGGCTATGGCGCATCACAAGCTGCATGGCACGGGAATTAGATGATATTTGTTCCACCTGACCGAGATTGACCATAAAGGCACGATGGCAACGCACTATCATAGGATAAGCTTGAAGCTCGTCTTCCATCTGTTTCATCGTGGCACGAAGCATTGTGGTATGAGCCTCATTATTCGCTTGCAAAGCAAGAACCTTAACATAGTTTCCTACCGCTTCTAAATATAATAGGTCTGAAATCTCAAGGGATACATGCTCGTTGGTGGTTCCTTCGAGTGTTATCAGAGAATCATGGGGACAGGTTGCTTGATTGGACGAGTCCACATCAAGAACCTGTCCCCGTGATTCCGTCTGCAATTTCTTCAGTTGTTCGTTCAGCAGCTTGGTTTCCTCCAGCTCTGCAGACAGATAGCGGCTACGGAACTTGAAGCGCCAGTATAGGCCGACTGCAAAAGAGAGGAAGGAGATAATCACCAAAGTTTCCAGATAATTGCCCCAAGACAGCTTGTTGCTCTCTACTACATCGCTCATCGCAAAATGGCGGTATAGGCAGATGAGCAGTGACACCAACGGTGTGTTAATGCATTGGAAACGGAGATTACGACTGATGATATAGTTGACACCACGATCGTAGGAGCGTGGCATGCGGACAATGTATCGCAGGATAACTTCCGTCAGGAAACAACTGAACATTCCCAATGCAAATATCGCCAGCAGATGAACATAAGCCTGCCATTGCCACACTTCGAGTCCGAAAGGCTTGAAGATGGCAATTGCCAGCACCATAAAGGCGCAGCTGACGAAGCGGATGCTAATAGTTTCTTTATGACCTTTGTTCATACAGCCGACAAAGGTACAAAAAAGAAATGAAAATATGCCCGTTTATCACAAATTTATGCAGAATATCCCAGATATTTGGAGGGTTAGATGATACGTCTTAATTTTGCACCCAGAAACGTTGATCATAAAAAAGTTATAGTTATGAAACCAAGAACGATTATTGGAATAGTGTTGATTGTGGCTGGTGCTTGGAAGCTGGCCAACATGTGGGGAATCATTGAGAACGACTGGCTGTGGCGCCAGCCCTGGACGACTTATATTGCTCCAGCAGCACTTATCTACGTAGGAGCATTAGTGATTGTCAACAGTTATCGCCGCGACCCAGACCAGTGGCTCCAGCGTCCTCTGCCTATTGGTGAAGACGGCAAGCGCATCTGTTGCAGCGTACGCTACGGCGGCGATGAGTACATCTATCGTGGCGAGCCATTCCACGGTGCCCGTCTCGACGCTTTCTGTGGCGGTATCCGTATGGATCTGCGAAATGCCACTATCACAGAGGATGAGGAGATAGAGATCCATACCTTCTGTGGCGGCATAGAACTCATTGTGCCTCAGACGGTGAACGTCGTCGTCAAGAGTCGCAGTTTTATTGGCGGTGTCGGCAATCATGCTTCAAGAACAGCAGAAAAGGATGCCCACAGCCTCCACATCATTGCCGACAATTTCATAGGTGGTGTAGATATCAAGAATTAATTTAAGTATGACATTAAGACCATTTACCATCGATGATGCGCCTATTATCCTCTCATGGATAAAAGACAAGACTGCATTCCGTAAGTGGAGTGCAGACAGGTATCCTGCGTATCCACCAAAACCAGAGGATATGGTTGAACAATATGAATCAGACGCAATATTCCCCTTTACCGCCATCGACGATGAAGGAAAAGTTGTAGGCCATATCATGCTTCGCTATCCAGATTCTTCGAAGACTGTCATCCGCTTTGGATTCATCATCGTTGATGACAATCTGCGAGGTAAAGGCTATGGCAAACAGATGCTACAACTGGCCATTCAGAAAGCTCAACAAGAGTTTGGCGCTAAAAAGATAACGCTGGGTGTGTTCGATAATAACCCATCAGCTTTCCATTGTTATGAGTCCGTTAGCTTTAAAGTCATAGGTACAGATTCCTATCTAATCGATGGAGAAGAGTGGACAGGGAAAGAAATGGAAATGTCATCCATCACATAATTGTACAGAATATCCCAAATATTTGGCGTGCTTTGTAGTTATTTGTATTTTTGCAGCGTCAAACGGATGATTTTTTAATTTAATAGTTATGAATAATTCATTCAAAATTTTCAGCCTCTCACTGATGCTGATTTGCGGAGAGACAGTCTTCGCTCAGGACAAGGGTTACGACAAGGCAAATATGAACCTTGATGTTAAACCAGGTGACAACTTCGTAGAATATGCCTGCGGAAACTGGCTCAAGACGCACCCGCTACGCGATGACCAGATGACCAACGGTGCCTTTCTCGACCTCTATGAGCTGAACCAGAAGCAGATTCAGGAGATGATTCTGGAGTTTGCGACGAAGCCACAGGATAGGGGTTCGCTGGGCTATAAGATTGGTACGCTCTACAATCAGATGATGGACACTCTGAAGCGTAACGAACAGGGATTGGCACCCATTATGCCTTATATCAAAAGGATCCGTGTCGTGAAGGATCGTAAGGAATATCAGCGTGTCACAGCGGAGATTGACCGTCGTGGCGAGAACACCATGATGTATGCCTGGGGTGCCGGTGCCGATCTTCGCGATGCCGACAACAACATCGTCAGCATCTCGCAGGCAGGACTCGGACTGGGCAACCGCGACTACTACTTCAACGATGACCCGCAGACACAGATGGTGCGCGAGGCCTACAAAGCCTACGGAAAGCGGATGTTCGCGGCACTTGGCTATGACGAGGCTACGGCCAGCGAACTGATGGAGAAGGTGTATGCCATTGAGAAGCGCATTGCCGAAGTCAGCTACGACAATGTGAAGCTGCGCGACATCGACGCTAACTACCATAAGATGAGTTACGACGAACTGGTGCGCGACTTCCCCGGCATCGACTGGCCAACAGTGTTCTGGGTGACGGGATTCCCTGCCTTCAAGCAACTCGTGGTAAGACAGCCAGAACCCTTGCACGGGGTAGAGAAGATACTTGTCGACACACCGCTCGACGACCTGAAGGCCTACGCCGAGGTGCGCATCATCATGGGGGCAGCCTCCTGTCTGACACAAGACTTGCGCCGTTCGTACTTCACCTTTGCGCAGACGCTGACAGGCCAGCCGCAGGACGACCCTCTGTGGAAACAGGCCACCGCGCTAGTCAACGGTGTCCTGGGCGATGCCATCGGCAAGATGTACTGCGAGAAATACTTCCCTGAATCAAGCAAACAGCGTGTGCTCACGATGGTTCACAATCTGCAGACCGCCCTCGGACAGCGCATCGATGCCCTCGACTGGATGGGTGACGCCACGAAGGCTGAAGCCAAGAAGAAACTGGCTGACTTCCACATCAAGATAGGTTATCCCGACAAATGGAAGGACTACAGCCAGATGCAGATTGACGACCAGCTGTCGCTCTACGAGAACCTGGCCAACGTGAGCGAATGGAAATGGATTGACGGTCTAAACCGGAAGGTGAACAAGCCTGTAGATAAGGAAGAATGGAAGATGACACCGCAGACCATCAACGCCTACTATAACCCCACCACCAACGAAATCTGCTTCCCCGCCGGCATCCTCCAGCCGCCGTTCTTCGATGCGGAGGCCGATGACGCACAGAACTACGGTGCCATTGGTGGCGTAATCGGTCATGAGATGAGCCACGGCTTCGACGACCAGGGCTGCCAGTTCGACGTCACGGGCAACCAGCGCAACTGGTGGACGGCTACTGACAAGGCCGCCTTTGACAAGCGTGCCGCACGTCTGGCCGATTACTTCTCAACCATCGAGGTGGTGAATGGCAAGAAGGTGAACGGCCAGTTGACGCTCGGCGAGAACATTGGCGACAATGGTGGGCTTCACATTGCCCTGCAGGCACTCCATAATACGGGAAATGATCGCGTTATCGACGACCTGACTGCCGACCAGCGTTTCTTCCTCGGTTGGGCCCGCGTATGGGCAAGCAACAACCGCGAACAGTATATGGACATGCTCCTCAATCAGGACGTCCACTCGCCTAACACTGTCCGTGTCAACGGTGCCCTTCCCCAGATCGATGAGTGGTACGACGCTTTCGACATCAAGAAAGGCAAACTGTTCATTCCCAAGAAAAAGCGCATCAGAATCTGGTAAAATGAAAAGAATTGTTTTGGCTACGACTATCGCCCTTGCCAGTATATCGGTTAGGGGCCAGGTGCCGCAGGATAGCTTGAAATCTGTAAGCATGATGCAGGAGTTGCAGGAGGTTGTCGTGAAGGGCAACCTCCCTAATACCCGTCTGAAGGGCAATGCCATGATAACCCGCATTCAGGGAACTCCGCTATCAGATGCAGGCACACTGGGCGAGATGTTGGTGAAAGTGCCAGGCATGACGGGCACAGACGAGGCACCCGAGGTATTGGGGAAGGGTTCTCCGCTTATCTATATCAACGGCCGACTGATGCGCGACAATAGCGAACTGAAGCGTCTGCGCAGCGAGGAAATCCGCGATGTAGAGGTGATCAACAATCCTGGTGCGCAGTACGACGCGACGGTGCGAGCCGTGGTGCGCATCAGAACAGTCCGCCGACAGGGCGACGGCCTCAGTCTCGACCTCACGCTGTCCGATGAGCACGACTTGCGCTACGATTTCGACCGTCCGCAGGCAAAAGTAGGTGCTAACTATCGCAAGAATGGCGTTGATGTGTTTAGCTCTGTGTATTACTATCATCAGGACTATCGTCAGTACAGTACCATCGAGGATATCACCACGACGGATAAGGTTTTTCGTCAGTATGGTCCTTACACGATGACGTGGAAGCATGATAACCTGACCTATACGTTTGGTGTGAACTGGCAGTTATCGGACAATCACTCGCTGGGTGTGCGTGCCGATCTGACGCACCAGATGAACGGCAAGAATCAGGTAATTTACGACGAGGACGTGTTCGAGAATAATGCCCTTATCGACCACCTCTACTCCCACCAGACCTGCAAGGAGACGAAGCCGCTGGGATGGCTCACCAACACCTATTATAATGGTAAGGTTGGCAAACTGGGTATCGACTTCAACTTCGATTTCATGAGGAATGGAACGGATACCGACCGCGAGAACGTGGAGCAGAGTAAGGTGCAGGATGACTTTGTGCTTAGCAAGTCGGGCACTAAGAGTCATCTCTATGCAGGGAAGCTGGTGCTGTCGTATCTTATCTGGAAGGGCGAGCTGGAGGCTGGTACTGAGATGACCTTTGTGAATCGTAACAATACCTACTGGATTGACAAAGCTCTGATAGCCAATACCGATGCTGACATCACAGAGAACAATATCGCTGCCTTTGCAGAGTATAGCTGCGACTTTAAGAAGTATGGTAATGCCTCTGTGGGTCTGCGATACGAGCATACACTCTTGGAGTATGATGACGCCATGAACAAAGCCGACTATCTGCACCGCTCGATGGACGAGTGGTTCCCTACGGCATCGTACTCAGTTGCCTTGGGTAAGGTTCAGACGGCTTTGTCGTACAGCTTGAAGACCTATCGCCCCAGTTTCTTCGCTATGAACGATGCTGTGACATATATCAGTCGTTATATGTATCAGGCAGGAAACTCCCAGTTGCTCAATGAGCGAGTGCGAGATCTGACCCTGAACGTTTCGTATAAATGGATTACCCTGACAGCATCGTACGAGCACCTGATGAATCCCATTACCCAATGGAACTTCCTCACCGAGACAGATGCCATGCTTTGCAAGCACATCAACCTCGACAAGCCCATCAACACGCTGAGTGCCTATCTGGCTGCGACACCTCGTGTAGGCGTCTGGTCTCTCAATGCTACTGCTGGCATCGAGAAGCAGGACCTCTATCTGGATGTGGAAGGACCCAAGGGCGTTTATCGCGTTTATTACGACAAACCACAATATACGTTTAATGCCTATAACACGTTTACGCTGAAGCATGGTTGGCGTTTCGATGTTAATCTGATGTATCGCTCTAAAGGATGCTCATATGTGTTCTATAACGATACTTACAATCTGCGTCTGGGCCTGGTGGCACAGAAGACGATAGTGAGCACTAATCGTCGTCTGCTCAAGGATAACTCGCTTACCCTGCGTGCTGCAGTACTCGACTGCTTACAGCGCAATCGTATGAACGAGTTCTCAGATTGTGGTTACAACCAGATTCAGCAGAACAACCGTTTCTCAACCCACAAACTGATGTTCTCGCTCATCTATAGATTCAATGCCACTCGTAGCAAGTACAAAGGCACTGGCGCTGGTAAGGATGTTCAGGCTCGTATGGGCTCGTAAAAAAATTAGATAATCTGTAATTATTTCACTTTTTCTGCGACTAATAGGTCAAACGAAAGAGTTAAAACGATGGAAACAAAAGAACTAGAGAAAGAATTCCTGAGCATGATCGAGGAGCAGAAACGTACCATCTACAAGGTGTGTTACATGTATGCCAATGATCAAGACGACCTAAACGACCTGTTTCAGGAAACGGTGCTAAACCTGTGGAAGAGCTTCCCTCGCTATCGTGGCGACAGTTCTCTTAACACTTGGGTGTATCGCATCGCCATGAACACCTGCATCTCGTTCTTGCGTCACTCCAACACTCGCCCACAGACCGTACCTATGACGGCTCAGATAGCAGGCAGTCTGGAGACCGACGAGGAGACAGAAGCAAGGCTCAAGTATCTCTACAACCTCATCAACCAACTGGGGAAATTGGAACGCGCGCTGATCCTCCTCTGGCTTGAAGAGCGTAGCTATCAGGAAATGGCCGATATACTCGGCATCTCTAAGGCTAATGTAGCCGTTAAACTCAATCGTATTAGAGAAAAATTAAAGCAAATGTCTAACAGTTAAATTGTAAGATTATGGAACTTGACGATTTGAAGACCAGTTGGAACGCTCTTGATAAGCGTCTGGCAGAAACAGAAATAGTGAATATGCGTATGGTTAAGGAGATGGTATCTCAGAAAACCAAGTCGGCTTTCAACGGCATCGTGGGGCATAACATCTACAACTTCGTAGTGAGCCTGGTTATCATAGGTTTTGTTTTCCCATACGTCTGGATGCATACCCCAATCTCTACCACATCGTTTGTGATTGTTGAGGCAGTGATGTTCATCGGATTGATTCCTGTTGTAAGGAAACTCATGCTACTGTCTAAGTTCGATGTTGATGGCAAGAACGTAAGCGAACTCAACCGCTTGGTATTGAAATACAAGAAGGCTTGCCACGACGACCCTTACTGGACTATCACAGGTGTAACTCTGGGCTTTGTAGGTTTCTACATCTCTGAGCTTGGTTTCAATACAGCTGTAGACTATCGATTCAGCAATCGCGTTTGGGTAGTAGTAGGTCTCACCTTGCTCACCTTTGCTCTAGCTTTTGTTATCGGATTGTGGCAGCGTCGCCGTCACACCCAGCAGATGCAGGAGATAGAACGCGGACTGGAAGAACTGAAGGAATTTGAAGAATAAGGTTTTGTTAATATCAAGTTAGAATGAAACTAAAATGCAGCATTCGTCGTGATGGCGCGTGCTGCATTGATTTATCGCCATTCGTCACAGAATGGTACAGAATATCCCAGATGTTTGGTAATATTCGCAACTATCTGTATCTTTGCATCGTGAAACGATAAAAATAAAATTGGAAATATGAAAAATGAGATGAAATTTTGTCAGAGTTGTGGAATGCCACTGACTGACGATGTGCTCGGCACCAATGGCGACGGTAGTAAGAACAAAGATTACTGCATGTACTGCTACAAGGATGGAAAATTCTTGCAGGATTGTACGATGGACGAGATGATTGAACATTGTGCGCAGTTTGTAGGTGCAGTAAACGAGGGGTTGGAGAAACCCATCACCAAAGAGGAATATATCGGTATGATGAAAACATATTTCCCCCAGTTGAAGCGTTGGCGCAAAACGTTGAATGTTAGTGACAATGAAGTCGTGAATGTCAATCCCGCTTTGGCAGGTGTGAAAGAGCTTATAGCTCAGATGGCCGATTCGTTGCCTATAGCCTATATCTCATCAGTAGACAACGAGGGATATCCCTACACTAAGGCCATGCTGGCACCACGCAAGCGTGAGGGCATCACGACGTTCTATTTTACCACTAATACCTTCTCGCTGCGTGTGGCCCACTACAAGGCCAATCCCAAGGCCAGCATCTATTTCTGCGATGCCAAGGGTTTCAAGGGTATGATGCTTCGTGGCACAATGGAAGTCTTGACAGATGCCAAGAGCAAGGAGATGATTTGGCGCGAGGGCGACGAGCAATACTACCCTGAGGGCGTAACCGATCCTAATTACTGCGTGTTGAAGTTCACCGCCACCGACGGTCGCTTCTACAGCGATTTCTATCCACGTAGTTTTGTTATTGAGTAACAAAGATGGAAACAGAAAGGTTATTATTACGTCCTTGGCTGGAAAGTGATGCTGATGCGCTGTTTAAATACGCCAGCGACCCTGAAGTAGGGCCTCGTGCCGGATGGCCACCACATAAGTCTGTAGAAGAGAGCCTGGAGATTATTCGAAATGTCTTCAGCGCAGAAGGGATGTGGGCGATTATATGGAAAGAGTCAGGAGAGGCCATTGGCTGTGTGGGCTACCTCCCAGCATCTTCATCGAACCTGAAGATTGCTGAAGATCATGCCGAGGTAGGTTATTGGATAGCCCGTCCGTTTTGGGGCAAAGGCATCTGTACGGAAGCCCTTCAGCTGGTCATCGACTATTGTTTCAAAGAAAAGTACTTCACAATGCTTTGGGGTGACTACTTTCCCTCAAACCCAGCGTCTGGTCGCGTGATGGAAAAGTGTGGATTCGTCGACACTGGCGAGGAAACGCTCTGTCCTAATCTGGAAATCGGCTCAGACCGCCCAGTAAGAGTAATGAAATTAGAACGAAACTTGGAAGTGTATTACTGAATAGGAGATATATGACATTAAGACCATTTACTATTAATGATGCCCCTATTATCCTCTCGTGGATAAAGGACGAGACTGCATTCCGAAAGTGGAGTGCAGATAGATATCCTGTGTATCCTCCAAAGCCAGAGGATATGGTTGTACAATATGCAGCAGATAATGTCTTCCCCTTTACCGCCATCAACAATGATGGCAAAGTTGTAGGTCATATCATGCTCCGCTATCCTGACCCTTCGAAGACTGTCATTCGTTTAGGATTCGTCATTGTTGATGACAATCTGCGAGGCAAAGGCTATGGCAAACAGATGTTGCGATTGGTCGTTCAGAAAGCAAAGAATGAATTTGGGGCAAAGAAGATAACACTCGGCGTATTCGACAATAATCCTTCGGCCTTCCACTGCTATGAGTCCGTTGGGTTCAAGGTCATCGGTACTGACTCCTATCAAATTGATGGAGAAAAATGGACTGGAAAAGAAATGGAAATAACAATTGGATTATGAAACAATACAGATACGTTAAGAGCAATGCTTTTACATCAGGTGAATCCTTAGGAAATCCTGCGGCATGCATTTTCACAGGGCAAGAAGAACTGACGCCTGAGCAGATGCAGGCAATAGCTGCCGAGCACAAGGGATTTGTTATGGAAGTTGTGTTCTGTGGTCAGTCCGATAAGGCCGACTGCAAGCTCACATATTATTCATCGGACTGCGAGGTGGAGTTCTGTGGACATGGAACCATTGCCACCATGTACACGATGGTAAAGGAAACACCAGAACTGATGGCAAAGCCGGTCATTTCTGCCGAGACCAATCGCAAGGGAATCATCGAAGTGTTTAATGCTATCAACGAAGAGGATGCCGTGTATATTACAGCCCCCGATCCCATAGAGCATCCGATGAAACTTTCTATTGCACAAATCGAGGATGAACTAAGTCTGCCTCAAGGCGCTGTTCGCAAAGAACCCCCCGTTCGAATCATCGATGCAGGTTTACGGACACTACTCGTTCCCATTGCAGACCTCGAAACAGAGATTTCTGTCTATCCCAACGAGCAGAGTCTGAAGACGTTCTGCGAGAGCAATGATATCGACATCATCCTTGTCTTCTCCAAGCAGACGGCTGACACATCTGCCTTTGCTCACACTAGAGTCTTCGCTCCCAAGTTCGGCTATATGGAAGACCCTGCTACAGGTTCTGGCAATAGTGCCTTTGCTAACTATCTGCTGAGCGAAGGACTTTGGAAAGGCGAGCCAATCACCATAGAACAAGGCGGTAATAATCGCATCTTTAACTCCGTAAAACTCAAATGCCAGAATGCTAAGGTATTATTCGGTGGCAAAGCTACAAAAAAAATAGAAGGGACATACTATATTTGAAAGTAGGAACAATAACAATGAAAAGATTATGAACGCAAAAGCACTTGTCGTTATCGACATTCAAAACGACATCACGAAGCACTACCGCGACATTATAGACAACATCAATGCTGCTATTGATTGGGCAGTGTCTGAGGGAATGCACGTTGTCTATATCAAGCACAACAACATTACCGCCAGCACACGTACCTTTAAGCCCGGCACTCGTGGCGAAGAGTTGGCACCAGAACTGAAGCTGGTTTCAGACAATATCTTTGTGAAGACAAAGAGTAACGCATTGACGAGTGAGGCGTTTGCCACGTTCATTGCAGAAAACGGAATCACAGAGTTCTATATTGTTGGTGCCGATGCTACTGCCTGCGTGAAATCCACCTGCTTCAATATGCGGAAAGCAGGCTACACAGTGCATGTCCTCTCTGACTGTATCACCAGCTACGACTTGAAGAAGTTGCCAGAGATGTTTGCCTATTACGCAAAACAAGGCTGCGAACTGTTAAATAAGTAATATATGATAATTGAACTTGCAACAATACAGGATGTTCCTGCTCTGCTCGACTTGCAGCGCAAGGCTTTTGCTCCTTTGTGCGAGGAACTGGAATGGAAGGATGCTCCAGTCCTGACAGAATCATTGGAACATGCCTACGAGGAATTCGCACGATGTACGACATTGAAAGTGCAAAACGACGAAGGGCTAATTATCGGTTCCGTTAATGGTAACGTGACAGATGGCTCTCTTTATATTGGGCGTCTGATGGTCTTGCCAGAATACCAGCAACAAGGCTTCGGCAAGCTGCTATTCCGTGAAATTCAATCACGTCTTCCACATCGCCACGCCTGGCTCTGCACATGCCAGCAGGTGCGCCATCCATACGAATTCTATCTGCGTGAAGGATTCAAACCTTACAAGAGCGAGGAGGTCGGACCTGGATTGACATGGGCATATTTGGAGAAAAGTATTTGTCTATTTAATACATAATTTATGAAAGAAACAACTTCCCAACCCCGCTTTACGTTCAACACCGTTGGACTGTTTACAAACAACAATAAGGCAACCGTTGATTTCTATACGAAAACCTTTGGTTTTACCACTTCATGGGATGGTGTACAGCCAAATGTGGAGATGTTCCTTGGCAACAATAGGATCATTCTCTTCCCACGTAGTGCATTTGAGCAGATGGTCTCAAAGAAATTCCAGTATCCTGAAGGTTTTAATGGTACAATGGAATTAAGCTTCAATGTGCCATCTTTCGCTGATGTTGACAAAGAGTATCAGAATGCTCTTAACAATGGCGCAAAGTCCGTTCTTCCTCCGACTACTGAACCTTGGGGGCAGCGCACATGTTACGTTGCTGACCCTGATGGAAACCTCATAGAGATTGGATCGTTTGTAAAAGAATAAAATATTACCTTGTCAACAATATGACCACAGGTTCGCTGACTGTTCTATTTGAAGATCCTTTCTGGATTGGACTGTTCGAGATGATCAACCAGCAGGGGCTGCGTGCCTGTAAGGTGACGTTCGGAGCAGAACCAACGGATAAGGAGGTGATGGAGTTTATAAATTATCAAAGAATGATAATAGAAAATGTTTAAAATTAATTTTTATGAAACACGAGATTATTGAGCTGCACGATGTGCAGAT
>CAMUYR010000011.1 GCA_947164965.1 uncultured Prevotella sp.
CGAGTGCCATTTTGACAATCGGCACGTAAGTTGCTTTTAGCTTGGTGAAAGCCGAAGCCACAAAGGCCGAAGCGATCAGAACATACGTTAAACTAAAAGTATAATTAGGAGGTATTGATTATGTTACCAGTAATGTTTCAGAACAGTTGGATGCCAACAGTATTTGAGGATTTCTTGAACAATGATTGGATGCCTCGTGCCAACAGTACAGCACCCGCAGTCAATGTCAAGGAGAGTGAGAAGGCCTACACGATGGAACTTGCAGCTCCAGGCATTAAGAAAGAATATTGCCGAGTCAGCATCAACGACGAGGGCAACCTCACCATCGCCATCGAGAACAAGGCCGAACACAAGCATGAGGACAAGCATCATCACTATCTGCGCCGCGAGTTCAGCTACTCGAACTACGAGCAGAGCTACACGCTGCCTGATGATGTCGTGAAAGATCAGATCTCTGCCAAGGTGGAGGACGGCATCCTGACCGTCACCATGCCGAAGATGGAGCCGAAGCAGAAGGTCACCAAGGCCATCGAGGTCTCGTAATTAAGGGCTATCTTGAATAAAACAGCAGGGAGCAGCATCCATAGCGGGTGTTGCTCCTTTTTTTTGCATCTGATACTTGACTTAGGCCAAGAAATACTTGTTTCGGGCAAGAAATGAGATCAATTCACTTGACTTGTGCTTCATAAACACCTACCTTTGCAGCGGATAACATGCCGAAAAGGTATTAGACTTAGGTAAAAAGATTGTTTAATTAAAAAGAAAGGATTGACTATGAAAGCGATATTAAACATTGCACTTGTTGCACACGATTCAAGAAAGAATGAGCTTTTGGATTGGGTCAGATTCAATGCCGACCTGCTTTCAAAACACCATCTTTACGCTACTGGTACCACAGGCAGACTCATTAGTGAGCTTGCTTTCGGAACAGAGGAAGAACCGGAATATCCGTTCAAGGACAAGGTGACACGATTACTGAGTGGCCCGCTGGGAGGCGACCAGCAGATTGGAGCCATGCTGGCCGAGGGTAAGATAGATATGCTGATATTCTTCTGCGACAACCTGGTCATGCAGGGGCATCAGAACGATGTTTCAGCCCTGAGCAGACTGGCTTCGCTCTACAACATTGCCTTTGCCACCAACCGCACTACGGCAGATATGCTGCTTACCTCCACATTGCTTGGAGATGAGTCATACACTCGCATAGATCCTGACTGCATAAAGCATTATGCCAACAGGAAATTGTAGTCAAAAGTAATTCATAAATAATCATAAAAGAATCCTTATATTCAGCTGAGTATGGGGATCTATTTGTAAATTTACAAATTAGAAGCAGTTAATTAGGCATGAACAACGAAGAGAATCGCATATTAGAATTCGATGCAGTAATCCTGCAAAACGGAAGTATGGACGCCGCATACGTTCAGGTTCCATACGATATCAAGGCTCTTTTCGGTAAGGGGCGACTACTGGTTCACGCTACATTTGATGGTATGCCTTACGACGGCCAGATTGTGAAGATGGGAACGCCGTGCTACATCATTGGGGTTCGGAAGGACATCCGCAAGATTACCGACAGCTTCGATGTGGTGATGTTCCCTGTAGATGGGCGCATTGGCAACGGCTATACTCTTGGCGGCCGACAGTTCATCGAGCGGTTCAAAATCGGACTCTTTGTTCCCATGCATTTTGTTGCCAGCGGCTTCGAATCCTCATGGCGAATGAAGGAATTCACAGACGAAAAAGATATTCCTTTCTGGGAAATCAGCAGAGAGGGTGAAACGATAGAAATATGAAATAGCCTTGCAACTTTTTGCATCTGAATCACGTCTAAAAGTCAGAAACTTTTAGAAAGATATTAGAATGAAGACATTAGGGAATATCATCTGGATTATCTTTGGCGGGCTGCACATTGCCCTGGAGTATTTCATCGCAGGACTGGTGCTGATGATTACTATTATCGGCATTCCCTTCGGTTTGCAGAGCATGAAACTGGGTATGCTGGCCATCTGGCCGTTCGGCACTAAGGTGAAGTGGAAGCCATCCCAGCCCGGCTGTCTGAGCATATTCATGAATGTGCTGTGGTTCTTCGTGGGCGGCATCTGGATCTGGCTCACCCATGTATTCTACGGCCTCATTTTCTGCATCACCATCATTGGCATCCCCTTCGGAAAGATGCACTTCCGACTGGCAAAGCTGGCCCTGTCACCATTTGGCAAAGAACTCGTATAGTCTGACATGAACGAAGAAAAGAGACTGCAACGACGCCAGCGGCTGATGGACAACCGAGCGTATCAGACCATGCAGGGACTGACCCGCTATATGGATCGCTACTATCTGGATGCACTTATCGGAGTCATTCCCGGATGGGGTGATGCCATTGCCTTGATATGCGTAGTACCGTTTGTATATTTCTCCGCTCGGGTCATCAAGAGCGTTCCGCTGACATTGGCAGTATTGAACAATGCCCTTCGGGATGTGCTGCTTGGTATGATCCCCTTCTTCGTAGGCGACATCATCGATATCTTCCACCGTGCCAACACCCAGAACATGCAGATGATTCAGGGTTTTGTAGATGGTGACAAAGCAGTCATCAAACAGGTAAACCAGCGTGCCTGGCAATCTGCCATTATACTTTTCATTCTTCTCCTGCTCATCTCCCTCATGATTTGGCTACTCATTTCCTTTGGCAGCTACCTATATTCTCTTGTGACATCCATTGTTTAGAACCAACATGCTTGCATGATTGGTCGAGTCGTGACGAGAATCAACTTTTGTTAAATATGGCTGCAAATATACGAAAAAAGGGGAATTATGAGTACCTTTGCCATTTGAATTAATAGTATTTGTGAAATAATGATGAAGTTAATAGCAATTCCAACACGTGATGGCATGGTTGATGACCACTTCGGTCACTGTGCCTATTATACCGTAGTAACACTCGACGAACAGAATCAGGTTATAAAGCAAGAGCGTCTGGATTCTCCTGAAGGATGCGGATGCAAATCGAATATAGCATCTGTTATGCAGGAGATGGGCATCACCCTCATGCTGGCTGGCAACATGGGCATGGGAGCCTACAACAAGCTTTCGGCTCACGGCATTACCGTCATCCGAGGCTGTCAGGGAAAGGTAGATGATGTTCTGAAGGCTTATCTGAATGGCGAGCTGAAAGATTCGCTTGAATCCTGCGATCATCACGATTGTGACCATCACGAAGAGAAACCTGTGTATCATATCCCTTCGTTCGGCAAATGATACGATTATACTGGATAATACTCTTGCTAATGATGGCTGTGGCGGCGCACGGGCAGATGGACAGCACGGTGATCAACCTGAAGAACGTGGTGGTGACGGGCAAGGCGGGGACGAAGAGCGTGACGGCGGAACGGACACGCATCAACCCGAGTGCGACGATGAGCATAAAATAAATCCATAAGTAATAACAATTAAGGACATAGATGATATGAAGAAGATAATAAACCCTTGGCGCAACCATCCTGAGTACAACTGCTTTGGCTGTTGTCCTGACAATCCCATCGGACTTCACTTAGAGTTCTTTGAGGATGGTGACTATATCGTAAGTAAATGGAATCCGCAGCACAATTATCAGGGCTGGGTGAACACCATGCATGGCGGCATACTGAGTACGCTGTTTGATGAAGTGTGCGGATGGGTTGTCACCCGCAAGCTACAGACCAGCGGCTATACTGTCCAGCTGAATGTGAAGTTCAAGAAAGCTATTCCGACGACAGAACCAGAGCTGACGATACGAGCAAAAGTTTCGAAACAGGTTCGAAATCTGGTATATATCAATGCGGAGATTACCAACTCAAAGGGCGAACTCTGTAACGAGGGCGAGGCCATCTACTTTCTGATGAATCAAGAGAAGGCCAAGGAAATGGGATTTATGCATTGTGAAGTTGAAGATGATTAATATAATTTATAAGCCTGTACTTCATCAGAAATCATTCCAGGAATTGACAGTGGATGAACTGTATGAACTTCTGAGAGTGCGTAGTGAGGTCTTTGTTGTTGAGCAGAACTGCGTATATCAGGATTTAGACGACGATGATCAGAAGTCCATACATCTGTGGCTGACTGTTGCAAACAAGGTAGTTGCCTTGGCTCGTGTATGTCCTGCAGGTACTCACATGCAGGAAGTCTCAATAGGTAGAGTCATCACTACCGAACGGGGCAAAGGTTATGGCAAACGGATCATGCTTTATGCCATTGAAGCAGCAAAGGAACATTTCAATGCCAAGAAGATAGATATTGAGGCACAGGAATATGCCAAGGGCTTCTATGAAAGTGTAGGATTCAGGCAGTCATCCGAAACGTTCATGCTCGACGGCATTCCACATATCAAAATGACATTAAGATTATAAGAATGAGAAAAGCTAGTAGAGAGATGGATGCAGCCTTCGCGTTGGAGGTATTGGATAAAGCACCATATATAACCGTTAGTTTCACCCGACCAGATGGTACGCCTTATGGTGTACCTTTGTCGCTTGCCCGTACAGACGAAAAAACATTCTACTTTCATTGTGCCTTGGAAGGTGAAAAGTTGGATTGCATAGCGGCTAATCCGACAGTGGCTTTGTCGGCTGTAACCAAGTGCGCTCCGACAGTTGGCCCTAAGGATGGCAGTTTCACGCTCCAGTATAAATCGGCAATGGCAGTTGGCAAAGCTGAGATGGTGACAGATAGAGACCAAAAGATCGAGGCACTGAGAGCCATCTGCCAACGATTCCTACCCAAGCACATGGATGCTTTTGACGATGCTATCGCCCGCAGTCTTGAACGTACAGCAGTTGTGAAGATCACCCTGACAGAGCCTCCTACAGGCAAGCGTAAACAGTATGACAAGGAAGGTGAAGAAATGAAACGACAGAACAGCGAGAGCAATGTCAAGTTTACTTGAACATTGCCGAGTCGTGATGGAGTTCGAACAAAGTTCAAATGGCAAAGAATGGAATGAACAGGATTGAGCGCGAGAAACAGACCGTCCATAGGATGATAGAGCTATATTGCCGTCATCATCTGAAGGTGGAAACCATGCCAGAAGAGTATCAACATTTGGCAGAGTTTGCATGTCACCGTCTCGACCATTGCAAATATGGTGAAAACAAGACTGCATGCAAGAACTGTCCAACGCATTGCTATGCGTCAAAAGAGCGTGAGCAGATTCGTAAAATCATGCGCTGGGCAGGCCCAAGAATGATTCTGTATTCTCCAAAAGATGCCATCGTTCACACATTCTATAACGTGAAGCACTGGTTGCAATCGCTCTCGTTCAGGACGGGAGTTATCGTACTGCTATGCTGCATTCCGTTTTATATATTGTCCTTCGCCCAGATGCTATTACCTATCAGCGTAACGGCAAAAGGCATCCTTTGGACGGTGCTGTTCGGATTGGCAAAGACTTGCCAGTATGGAGGTCTTACCATTCTGGGCGTCGAAGGATATAAACGACTCAAAGACAAGTTTAAACACAAAAACTAATAGGATTAGAAGATGAAACAGTTTGTAATTAAGGCCTACGATGGCGAAGGTAAGAAAGAATCTGATGGAAACGAATATATGGATTTCAAAGGAAAAATAGCCGTAATAACCGGTGGTGCACAGGGCATCGGACGGTGTATTGCGGAGGAGTTTCAGAAGGCTGGCGCTACGGCATGTGTAATAGATCTACAGCAGGGCAAGCACTTTGTTGGCGACCTTGCCGACAAACAAGTACTGGAGCAGTTCGCTAAAGAAGTGATAGAGAAACATGGCCATGTGGATTTCCTTGTCAACAATGCCCTGCCACTGATGAAGGGCATCGACGAATGCAGTTACGAGGAGTTCCAATATGCCATGAGCGTAGGTGTGACGGCTCCGTTCTACCTCGCCAAACTCTTCGCCCCGTATTTCGCCGAGGGTGCTGCCATCGTGAACATCTCGTCCTCACGCGATCGCATGAGCCAGCCGCAGACAGAGAGCTACACGGCTGCAAAGGGCGGCATTGCGGCACTGACCCATGCTCTTGCCGTAAGTATGGCGGGCATGGTACGCGTGAACAGCATTTCGCCCGGTTGGATTGACACCGCCTATACCGTTTACGAGGGTCCCGATGCCGTGCAGCAGCCAGTCGGGCGTGTGGGCAATCCCTTGGATATTGCAAACATGGTGCTCTATCTCTGTTCCGACAAGGCGGGCTTCATCACAGGCGAGAACATCTGTATCGACGGCGGAATGACCCGTCAGATGATATACCACGGCGACCATGGTTGGACTTTGGGAGCGAAAACAGATAAAGATTAGGATATAAGATGAATAATCTGAGGAACAAAGCGGCGTTGTCTGTCCTATTGATGGTCAGTTTGGGACATCTTCTGAATGATATGTTCCAGGCTGTCATCCCTGCCATATACCCGATGATTAAGGAATCGTTGGGACTGAGCTTCATGCAGATAGGAGCCATTACGCTGACCAACCAGATTACTTCTTCGCTCCTGCAGCCTATGGTGGGCTATTTCTCTGACAAGTACCCAAGACCATACGGATTGGTGGTTGGCATGTGCTTTACCCTGACAGGACTGTTGCTGCTGTCCGTAGCAGAGAGTTTCCCGCTGGTGCTGTTCTCCGTAGCCTTCGTAGGCGTAGGCTCGTCGGTTCTCCATCCTGAATCCTCAAAGGTGGCACGACTGGCATCGGGAGGAGCCAAGGGCTGTGCAAGCCGGGAGCAGAGCCAAGCTCACTTGGACTCTGCCGAGGCGCAGCCAGCGCTCGCCAGTATTGGCAAGGGCATGGCTCAGTCGATATTCCAGATCGGCGGAAACGTGGGAAGAGCCATCGGTCCTGTTGCCGTAGCCCTGATAGTCATCCCTCACGGACAAGGCAGCATCCGTTGGTTTGCCCTGCTTGCCGTTGTGGCAATATGGCTGCTGGCAAAGATTGGCAGTTGGTATAAGAAGCAGCTTGAAATATATGGAAGGAGCAAGTCGAAATACGACATCGAGAACGTTAGCCGTCTGTCCAAACATCAGATTATCGCAGCCTTACTTGTGCTATTGGTCCTGATGTTCTCCAAGGACTTCTATACGGCAAATCTCCAGAGTTATCTGACGTTCTACATGATCGACAAGTTCGGATTGTCTGTCACAGCCTCGCAGTATGTACTGTTCGCCTATCTCGTCTCAACAGCCATCGGGTTGCTGATAGGCGGAGAGGTTGGTGACAGATACGGGCGAAAATATGTCATCTGGGTCAGCATCCTCGGCTCGTCACCATTCGCCCTCCTGCTGCCGTACTGCGACCTGACTTGGACCATTATCCTTGTCATCCTCGTTGGCATGGTGATGTCATCGGCCATGTCGGCCATCCTCGTTTACGCCACAGAACTCCTGCCTGGCAATGTTGGCATGATCTCCGGGGCTTTCTTCGGTCTGGCCTTTGGCTTGGGAGGTATAGGCTCTGCACTTTTCGGCTGGTTGGCAGACTATTCGAGTATTCAATACGTTTTCCAATTGACGGCCTTCCTGCCTCTGTTGGGCATCGTCACCTACTTCCTACCGAATATTAAAGAAAACAAATAAGACAGGGTTATTGCGCAATAAGAGTGGGTTACTGGACAGTGGACAGCACTCTTTTTCTTTTGTCATGTTGCTATCATACCGTTCACACACCGCCCTCATACCGCTCTCTATCCATATTTATATGAGCAGGGTTAGAGAAACCCTAGGGCAGGATTAGAGAGGGACAGGAGAAACCATAGAGTAGAATATAAGATATATATAAGATGTATATGAGATGTATATGAGATGCATATAAGATGCATGGGGGATACCATAGAGTTGGTATAGAGTTGGTATAGGGTTGGTATGGAGTTAGTATTGGCATGATTTAGAGTTCCCATAGAATTGTTGAGGGTGCAAAATCCTTATAAATAAAAGGTACTACATACCACAATATCTGGTTGCAAAGATACAACATTTATTTGAAATATGCAAGTGTTTTTGGGTATTTTTTCCAAGAGATTACAGGGAGCGAGAGGTCACAGAGGTCTTTGATTCACCTAAAGATCAAAGACCTCTTATAGATGTACTTCTTTATCTACCACTTCGTCGAGTATTCGTCGTACCTTTACAACAAGTGTTTTGAGGCAAAAATGGGGCGAAACCAAATTTTACCACATTTTTAATGTCATTAATAGACGGAGTTTGCTGGATTTTTCGTATCTTTGCACGCGAAAGCGTGCGAGAACGGGCGGCGCCTCACCATCCGTGCAGCGATTTAGGTGTTTTTTCAAACAGATGTACGATATGCATAGACCCACATGCAATAAAATATCCTGGTACAGGAGAGCAATGATGCTACTGCTCTCTGTACATCTCTCGTTGGCTGTAGCATTTGCCCAATCGGATGCCACACGGGAGTTCTCTGTGGACCATCCGCTGATCTATGAGGACGTATGGGACCTGTGGCCCTACTCGTTTCTGAACGACAACGGCGACCCCGACGGCTTCAACGTCGACCTGATTCGGCTCTTGATGAAGGAACTGGACATTCCCTACGTGATTAGACTGAAACCGTCGTCGGAAGCCTTCCGTGACCTGAAGGAGGGGAAATCGGACCTGATGCTGGGATTGGCCGTAGGATTCCACGACGAGTTTGGCAAATTCTCGAAAAATGCAGTCACGCTCTTCACACAAAGCGTGGTGACACCGAAGAATAAAGAGGTGGTCATCAAGCGCTTCCGCGACCTGAGCAACCACAAGGTGATAGTCTGCGACAGTTCGCTGGTCTATCACTTAATGCTGGAATACGGGTGGGGTGAGAATGCCATTCCCGTGGGGGACATGAGCGAAGCCATTCAGGAGGTCAGCACCAAGGGCGAGGGACAGATTGTGTGGAATACCCTTTCGCTAAAATGGCTGATGAACCGCTACCATATCGACGACCTTGAACTGACGCCTGTCAACATGCCTCATGGAGAGTACAAGTTCATGTCGAACAACCAACAACTGCTCGACAAACTCGACGAGACCTATACAAAACTCTATACCAATGAAAAGATACAACCCTTGCAGGATAAGTGGTTCTATCCCGAGCGGCAGGATATGGAAGAGTCGGAAGGACTATGGTATCTGCTGGGCGGCGGCTTGCTGCTACTCGTTTTCATGGCCGTCTATGGTATCAGTTACCATATCCAAAACCGGAAGATAAAACTCGAGAACGTGAAGCGCAACAATCGTCTGGCGCTGATTCTGCAGACCAGTCAGGTACACATCTGGACCTATGACATCAAGACGAACCGGTTCTCCTGGCACAACGATAACGGACAGGTGGCCTACACGTACTCGATGGAGGAATTCTCGCAGCGATACAGTCGCGAGGATTTCGTCAGTCTGAAGTCGGCCTTGGAAAAACTCGCTGAGACCAGAAAGACCGATGAGGGAGAGAAAGAGATAGAGTTGAACCTGCGTGCCAAGGACACGGAAGGCGGCGACACCAACGACCGCGACTACCACATCGTGCTGTCTGTATTGAGCCGCGACAAGAAGGGCAACCCCGCCGTCATCATCGGCACCAAGAAGGACGTGACGGAGGAACAACAGCAGAAGCGGCTCGACGCAGAGCGCACGCTACGCTACTGGTCCATCTTCTACACCCCGATTTTGGGCATCATCCTCTTCAACAAGGACGGCCGTCTCGTCAACATCAACCCCAAGGCCTGCGACATCTTCGGATGCAATGCCGAGGAAATCATTGAAAAGGAAGTTGACATCCATTCGATGTTCAACATCGACATACAGGATCTGGAAGACGTGGACGGATACCAGGCCACCCAGACCGTCGGCCACGACAAGATAACCGAGTTCCGCCTGATGACCATCCACGACGATGCCGGCGAGATGCTGGGCGTCTTCGCCTTCTGCCGCGACATCACTACGTCGGTCAACAGCAAAGAACTGGAGCAGGAAAGCCAGAAGAAGATTGACGCGTTGCGCGACGAGCAACGACAATATATCGAGATTCTCAACGCCACCATCGGCGATACTGACATCCGCCAAGTCACCTACTCGCCCGACTCCCACACACTGACTATTTACCGGGGTACCGACACCATCCAGCATGCGTTGACTCAGACGCGTTGTATGACACTGGTCGACGAGCAGTCACAGCGACAGGCCATGCGCCTGTTGAGCGACATGGACGACTATGAAGACAAGGTGATAGAGTATAACATCAGGACCACCCTTCGCTCTACGGGCGGTAGGCCCTTGATTCTGTATTTCCGCTTAGAGCCCTGCCACAACAACGACGGCAAGGTGAAGGAGTACTGCGGTATGCTGCGCGACATCAGCGAGATGGACTGGATTGAGCGTCAAATGAATCTGCAAACTGCAAAGGTGCAGGAGGTAGAGAATACCAAGAACAGTTTCGTAAAGAACATGGTGCAGGAGATTCGCACTCCGATGAGTGCCGTAGTCGAACACGTGGCGCAAATCAACGACGACAGTTTTTCGGCCAACGAGCCGGAACTGTGTAAGGTCATCCAGCAGAATGCCGACTACTTGTTGCACATCGTTGACAACATCCTCTACCTGTCGCGCCTGGAGGCACGGATGGTTGAAATCAACCGACATCCACAGAATTTCGCTGAGTTGTTTGAGTCACAGTGCGCTACGGGATGGATGAAATTCATGAATGCCGACACCAACTACATCGTGGAGAATCCTTACGAGCAACTGACCGTTGACATCGATGCCGAGAATCTTGGCCATGTCATCGAACAGGTGACGTGCAACGCCGCGCAGCATACGAAGCGGGGCACCGTCAGGGCCCGTTACGACTACATCGGCCGACGACTGATTATCTCGGTCGACGACACGGGCGAGGGTATCCCTGAGGCCGAGCTTACCCGCATCCAGGAGGAGGAACTGGGCGGTGCCCACAACACCAAAGGTCTGGGTTTGGCCATCACCAAGGAGTTGGTCAGCCAGATGGGCGGAACCTTCGAGATTAGTTCGGAAGAGGGGTCGGGCACCACCATCTACATCATGATTCCGTGTCACGCCTCAGTCATTAAACGCAAGAAAACCGCTTAGCCCATGAAACGCCTATATACATATATTATCATGTTGCTGCTCAGCGCCACTGCCATCAGGTCGATGGCACAGCAACTTTCCGACACATATACCAAGCAGCGGCCCGTCATCATTGTCTGCGACTGGGACAAGGCACCCTACGAGTTCCTGAACGACAAGGGACAGCCCTCGGGCAGCAATATCGATGTGATACAAGCCGTGATGAAGGAACTGAACCTGCCTTGCCGCTTCGTGATGAAAGACTGGAGCATCGCCCTGAAGACCTTCGAGCGCGGCGATGCCGACCTCATCCTGGCCAATGCCCGCCGCTACCGTCGCGAGCCTTACGTCCTCTCGGAGAATATCGTCAACTACAATCGCATCCGCGTGGCCATGCGCTCCGATTCTGTCGGCATGGTGTCGCTCAGTCAGTTGGAGCGCGATGGTGCTGTCTTCAAGCCCGGCGACTACTCCGCCTTCTACTTCATGGACGGCGACACGATGCGCAACAGCCGTATGGAGTTCCAGACGCCCAAGGTGGCACTTTTGGGCGTGCTCAATGGTGACTACAAATACTACGTGTGGGGCGAGGAGCCACTGAAGTGGAAAATCAAGGAACTCAACCTCGAGGGCATCGTGCTCAACGACGTGGGCATCCCCATCTCTGAAATCCATATCATCGGCCGCGACCGGCAATTGATCGAGCAGATAGACGACCAGTACTCGCGTCTGAAGCAGAGAGGAGAGATTGCTGCCATTCAGGACCACTGGTTCCATCCCGAGCGTGTACACGACCACTCGTCGCCGATGGTCTATTACATCATCATCGCCGTGCTGCTGCTATCGGCCCTCTGCTACTTCCTCGCGCGACTGGCAAAGGCCCACGTGCAGAGCGCCGCCCGCAAATCGACGGAGTTGAACGGCATGATGTACAAGGCCCTGCACATGGGCAACTTCAACATCATGGTCTATGACATCAAGAACGACCGGATGACCAACAACTACGGCCAGATACTGCCCAAGGAAGGTCTGACATTAGAGGAATTCATCAACCACATCCATCCCAGCCAGCAACAGGAGTTCACCCAGAAGATGAAGCGCCTGACCGACGGCCGTGAGCGCCAATTTGTGCTGAACAAACTGTTCAACAGCGCCACCGACGACGCCCCCCATTGGCTCAACTTCCACGGCCACGCCATCCTGGAGCTCGACAACGAGGGACATCCCGCCTACGTCGTCAACGCCATCCACGACGTCACTCACGACGTTGAGGAGAACAAGGCCGAGCGTGAACTCGTCAAGAAGTACGAGCAATTGTCGAACATCCCGTTCATCGCCATGTCGTTCTACGACAAAAACGGCTTTCTCATGGACCTCAACGATAACATGCGGGAACTCTGCAGCATGACCGACGAGCATCCCGAGAACAAGCGATTCTGGGAGACCGTCTGCATGTTTGATGTTCCGCTGTTACGCAACATCTACTCGCCCGACAGCCGGAGCGACATGCTCGTCTGCCAGCACATGGAGTACCCCGAGATGGGCATCAACCGCTATATTGAGTTCTACATCCTGCCGCTGTTCAACAGCGAGGGCGAGATCTGCAACTATTTCATCACCACGCTCGACATCACCGACGACCGCAACCGCGACCACGACCGCCATCTGCACGACAAGGAGGTGCAGGCCATCAGGACCGATATTGAGCGTAAGAAGCAAACTCTGGCCTTCCTCTTGGAACATAGCGACCGCCACTTAGAGCAAGGCGACGACGGCAGGATGCGCATTGTCGTCGACAACGCCAAACTCGAGGAGGCCCGCCGACAGTTGCAGGCTGTCACCACGTTGGCCGACGAGAGTGTTAGGCTGAAGAGTGGCTTTATGGCGTCAATGACCCACGAGTTGCGCACGCCACTGAACGCCATCGCCGGATTTACCAGCGTCCTCGACACGCTGGGCGACAATCCTGAGCGCGGCGAGTACGTCCGCATCATCCGAAACTCCAGCGACATGCTGCAGCGACTCATCAACGACATCATCGAGGCCTCGTCCATCAGCGGCGGTACGCTCACCATCAAACCCGGGACCATCGACTTTGCCACTGCCTTTGACGACATCTGCCTGACCCTCCAGCAGCGCGTGCAGAGCAAGGAGCTGAAGTTCATCAAGGAGAATCCCTACGACACCTTCGTCACAACGCTCGACTTCGAGCGCATCCAGCAGGTGCTTACCAACTTTGTCACCAATGCCGTGAAATTTACCGAACAGGGCCACGTCCGACTGGGCTACCGCTACGAGAAGCACGGCATGTACCTCTACTGCGAGGACACCGGCATTGGCATCCCTAAGGATAAACAAAAGATGGTGTTCGACCGCTTCGTTAAGCTCGACGAGTTCGTGCAGGGCACCGGCATGGGACTGGCCATTTGTAAGTCGATTGCTGAAAGTTGTGGAGGCGATATCGGCGTCATCAGCGCCGGCGTAGACCGCGGCTCCACCTTCTGGCTCTGGATTCCCTGCGAGAACCACGCCTAATTTTAGTCCTCACCTCTATTTTATGCTAACGCAAAGCATGGTGAGGTCGTCGCTCTGCTCGGCGCCGTCGACGAAAGCGTCGAGGGCGTATTTCATTTCGTCTATGAGGAAATGGGAGCGGGTCTTGGGGGTTCGCTCGCCGAAAGGCTGTGTGGACTCGCGGAGTACGCGGAGCATGCGCTTCTCGCCAAACTGTTCCTGCATGCGGTTCTCGGCCTCGTTGACGCCGTCGGTGTAGACGAAGAGCGAGCTGCCGCGGATGTTGTCGAGGTGGCCTCCAACGAAGGTGTAGTCGGGCCAGAGTCCGATGGGGACGTTGGACTCGACGTCGAGGAAGCTGAAAAGGGTCTGCGAGGTGTGCATGCGCCGTTCGCCATAGACGGGCGAATTGTGGCCGCAGTTGCAGTAGTCGAGGTGGCCGGTCTTGAGGTCGATGATGCCGATGAACATGGTGACGAAGACGGCGTTCTCATTGTTGACGGACATCGTATCGTTCAGCTTGGTGGCGATGACCTCGGGGGGGAATCCCTCCTTGGCGACAGTGCGGAACAGGTTGACAGCGACGGCCATGGTGAGCGAGGCGGGGATGCCCTTGCCGCTGACGTCGCCCACGCAGAAGTAGAGGCAGTCGTCCTGAAGGAAGAAGTCGTAGAGGTCGCCACCCACCTCTTTGGCGGGCACGATGGTGGCGTGAAGGTCGATATCCCGGCGGTCGGGGAATGCGGGGAAGGTACGGGGCACCATCGCCATCTGGATGTCGCGTGCGATGCGCAGTTCGCTGTCGATGCGCTCCTTGGCAGTGGTCGTGTCGGCCAGTTGGTTGTAGGTGTGGCGCAATTCCTGCATCTGCTTGCGGCGGCGGAAGTAGTAGAAGATGAAGAAGGCAAGGGTGATGAGGATGATGGCCACGGCGGCCTGTATCTGCAGGTCCAGATTAGAGAGGCGCAGGTCCTTGGCCTCGTTTTCTGCTCGTGTCACGTCAATCTGTGCGGCATACTCGTAGGACATCTGCTGCACCTCAGCGGTGTTGGCTGAATCGCGATATTCCTTGTAGTGCACCTGGTAGAGGTAGGCCTGCCGGTAGTCACCGAGGCTGGCGTAGGCTTTGGCCATATAATACAGGCGGTCGATGGTGCTCTTGATGTTGGAGGCGTTCTCCAGGGCCTCAGCGTAGCGGCCGTTCTTCATGGCATAGTCGAAGTTGACGATTTGGCCGAAACTGTCGTCGTGACCGTTCTCGCGCTTCAGTTTCTCGCGCTCAGCATAGGCACGGTTGAAGTCTTCGCGGCTGTACTGGTCGTTGGAGTACGCGATGCAGATATAGGTCCATGCCGACAACTTGTGCTGCATGATGACGTTGGGCTCGGCCAGTGCTTTGCGGGCGCAGTCGAGCACCTTCTCGGGCTTATTCATATTGACGTAGATTTTCGCCATCCCGAGGTAGGGAGCAGCGGCGCTCTCGTCGGGGAAGTAGCGGTGCTGGTAGTTGATGGCCTCAGTGAACTCGTGTTCGGCCTGGGCGAAGTGTCGCAGGCCTGACGACATGGTGGCCAGGGCGTACGTGGACGTGTAGAGTCCGAACTTGCTATCGTGCTGGTAGGCGTAGTCGTGAATCTGGTGGGCCAGCTCCAGGCCGCGCGTGCGGTTCACCTTGTTGAAACTGTAGATGGCCTGGTTCGACCATGCCTTGTAGAACAGCCGTTCCTGGCTGGGGCCAGCCTCGCGGCACGCCTCTATCAGCTGGTCGGTGATAAGCATGAAACTGTCGGTCGCGTTCGAGCTGTAGTAGCGGTACATTTCTTTCTCCAACTGCGCGATGCGGTCGTCAGCGGCACCCGATGTCTGCGCCACCACGGCCAGTGTCGCCATAACGGCCGTCAGCGCGATTACGTAAAGTCTCCTCAGCATGCTCATCATTATTATTATAGTGTGAAATCGATTCCAATAATGACCCGCGGGTGGCTCTTCAACAGGTCGTTGCCCCAGAGGTAAAAGTTCCACTGCCCGAGCGTCACATAGAGCCCTGCAGCGGCATCGGCATCCTCATCCATCAGCCACGAGTGCAACACGCCGGCCATCGGCGTCACTGATTTGCCCTCGCCCAGCGGGATGGTGTAACCTAAATATTCGTAGTTCGAGAGGGTGTTGTCGTCGCCCTTCCTGACGCCCCACCATGTGTTCGTAGCCCAGAACAGGCAGCCGTCACGGCTGATAGCACCGTTCAGGTAAAGCGCCGACGTCAGGTAAGCGAAACGGAAACTATCATTCAGGTCGAACGACGGAATGACCTCGCCGCCGGCCTGGAACCACTGGCTAAACTTCATACCGTAGCGCACCAGAGCCCCCCAGTACGTGCAGCCCGGGCCGGTATACAAGTCGATGCCCGTAGCTACATGGTCGCCCACACCGTACTGGAACGTCGTGTACGTTTCCTGTCGGTTGACGCCCGGACGTACCTTTACCGACGAGTAACCGTAAAGTTTGCCGTCGCCGACGGTTCCCGCAAAGTACGGAATCTGGGCGATAGCGCGGGAGGCGCAAAGAAGCGCCAGTGCGATGAATATGTTTTTCTTCATTTCTCTACAACAATAGCCACCGACCAGTGGGTGCGCTTCAGCGGGGTGTAATAGACGCGCGACGGCACGCCGTTCACTTCCAGTTCAGCCACGCCACGATGGTGATTCTTCAGGCTGGCGACGAATGCCTCGTCGCTCATAGTGACGATGTCTCCGTCGGGGTGGGCGAAGCTAGTGCCGTCGTCGTTCATGATGACGATGAAGAAATCGTCATTCCCAGGCAACCGATAGTTGTTTAGCAACTCGTCATTCCTCACCTCGTCCTCTATCTGCCGCAACTGGTTTATCATCCACTCCTGCGTCATATCGGCTCCACAAACACATGCTAAGCGACCCTGCGCATCGATAATTGGCGTGGCAAACGTCATGTAGTAACCGCTAGTCACGTTTAGGTCATCCTCGTAATAATACGGCTCCGACCAGAAACTCTCCTTCTCCTTCATGCCCTGCACGTACCACGTCGATGTGGTATAGTCGTGGCGTGCCGAGCCCACGAGCGTCAACACGAACTCCGTCGAGTCGCCCTGATGTACGTAAGGCTGGAACCACCGGCCCTCTTTGGGGAAATAGTTGGGCACGAAGGCCGCAAAGTAGCCGATGACGTCAGGGTTCAGGCTGGTCTTACTACCGAGGGCCGCGATGACAGTCTGTGGCGACTCCAAGTGCTTCGCCACCTCGTCGAATACGTTCTCCGCATTCATCTCCACACCCCTGACGGTCTTCGACAGTTTCTCCGCCACTACGTTCATCATGCCGACATAGCGCGCGTTACGCTCTGCCCGAACCGCATAGCTTAGTGCCACCGCCAGTAGCACTACCGCCACCAGCGCGCCGATGACCACCGGCCACAACCATTTTTTGAGATTGGTATTTGTATCCATAGATTCAATGCTTTGTTTGACTTTTTCTCGGCTGCAAAGATACAAAAAAAGCTTGAAAAAACAACGGATTTTGATAATTCTTTGCAAGCAAAGCGTCTTTTTAGGCCGGGCGAACGCAATTCTGTCTAAAATAAAGGCAAAACACGACTTTCCACCCCGTCAATAGCATATCTATTCCTTTCGTTACAAATATTACGAGCAGAATTTATTTTTCTCTGAACGAAAAAAGAATTACTTTATTTGTATTCGTAGAGTTGGATGTGGAGAATCTTCCATTCTCCAACGCTGATGCGGGCATGGCGGCCCTGATGACTCTGATCGCCATTATGACGGCGAAGGAATTGTATCTGCCCTTGATGGTCGAGTCGTGACGAAAAACAACTATTGTTAAATATGACTGCAATGATAATGATAATTCAGTAATTATCACTATCTTTGCCGTTAGATTTGTAATATGAAAAGGATTATCAGAGAGACAAAGCCGATAGACATTACCGATGTCATGCAGGTAATGGAGGCTGCAAAGAAGATTATGCGGTCTTCTGGCAACATGTACCAATGGGGAGACGGCTACCCGTCTGAGTCTGTCATCTTCAGCGATATGGAGAAGCATGGTGGCTATGTCATTGAAGATACTGGGCGCATCGTCGCCTATTTTGCCTTCCTACCCTCTCCTGAGCCTACCTATTCAAAGATATACAATGAAAGAGAATAGAATCGTTTTTGTTGACTACCTCCGTGTGGTTGCCTGTTTTCTGGTGATGCTGGTACATGCCAGTGAGAACTTCTACGCTGCTGACGCCTCTGGGTTGGCTGGTAATGTATCGATGCTCGCCAATGAGCAGAACCGTTTCTGGGTGGCATTCTACGATGGAACATTAGGCAGAATCAGTGTGCCGCTGTTTATGTTGGCAAGTGCCTTCCTGCTGGTGCCTCTCAAGCCGGGAGTCAGAATGGTTGATTTCTACAAACGCCGATTCAAGCGCGTGCTGCCACCTATGATTGTATTTATGCTCCTCTATACCTTCCTACCCTTACTTTGGGGACAGATGACGTGGGAGCAGTCGTGGACGGACTTTACGATGCTGCCATTCACCTTTCCGTCTATGGTTGACCATCCCCTGTATTGCTTTGCTGACGTTCTTATGTTGTGCCATCACCACGAAAATCGTTTCGTACGTGCCAGGCAGCAAATGGATTATTGGATAGAATAATAAGGATATATGAAACCAGAATATGAGATTAAAAATACAATGAAGAAGATTTTATTAGCATTTACAATGCTGCTGGCAATGGTTGCATGCACAAACAAGCCGGTGGCGGCAGTTGAGAACAATGAAGAAAGCAGCCTGGAAACAAACTATTTCCCTGCCATTGACCGCTATCTGGCAGACTCCATCGGTAGCCGCTATGCAAAGGGCGAACACTGCGTACCTATCCACAGCATCGTGAGAGTTGATGAGCGTAATTCAGAGGACATTCTCGTATGGGGCGATTTCTGGGTCTTCAACTACAATCAGGTGGGCGACACGCTGAAATGCGTCTCTGGCGGCAGCCATCCTGGACTATTGCACATCCGACAGACAGAAAAGGGCTTCGAGGTGACGGCCTTCGACCAGGTAGAGGACGGCTCCAGATACTTGCCGACGGCTAAGAAAATCTTCGGTGACAAGTTCGATGCCTTTAAAACCATCAACAGCGATGAGAAGAATCGCGAAAGATTGAGAGCAGAAGGGTTGGCGACTTATGCCAAGAAGAACGGCCTCGCAGTAACTCTGTATCAAGACTATGGCTGGCCAGCCAAGAAACTAAAGGAATAAATATGACGACAATGAATAGACCAAATCCCAACAAGGTATTTCCAAATCCTAACCTGCCACGACTTTGTTTTATCAAGAATGTGGTAAAGAATCCGCGTATCATCATTGGTGACTATACCTATTACGATGACGTGGATGGTGCTGACCAATTTGAGAAGCACGTCACACACTTCTATGACTTCATAGGTGACAAGCTGATTATCGGGAAGTTCTGTGCTATTGCCAAAGGCGTAGAGTTTGTGATGAACGGAGCCAATCATAGGATGGATTGCGCGACCACCTATCCGTTCTACATCATGGGAGGTGACTGGGGAAGTGCTATTGCACCTGTGAAGGAAGAACTTCCATTGAAAGGCGATACCATTATTGGCAACGATGTTTGGATTGGTCAGAATGTTACGATCATGCCAGGCGTACATATCGGCGACGGAGCCATCATTGGAACAAATTCGGTTGTAGCTAAAGATATTCCTCCGTATGCTATCGCCGTTGGGAATCCCTGTCGTGTAGTTAGGAAACGTTTCGACGAAGAGTTGATAGACATTTTGCTCAAACTCCGATGGTGGGATAAGAGCATTGTGGAGATAGAAAAACTCATGCCGATACTATCGTGTAGCGATTTGGAGAAGGTCAAGGAAGAGCTAAAGACAAGACTATGATTATACTGATAACAGGTGCATCACTCACAGGTAAGACCCTTCTGGCACAGCGGATGCTGGAAGAGTATAAAATGCCGTATGTAAGCATCGACCATCTGAAAATGGGATTGATTCGTAGCGGAAAGACCGACCTTACACCCGAGGATGACAAGGCATTGACTGTATATCTTTGGCCGATTGTTAGGGAGATGATAAAGACTGTGATTGAGAATCGGCAAAACCTTATTGTGGAAGGCTGTTATATTCCCTTTGACTGGAGGAAAGATTTTGATGAACAGTATTTGCAATCCATCCGGTTTGTTTGCCTTGCGATGACAGACAGTTTCATTGATGCTCATACCGATGATATTAAGAATCATGCTTCTGATATAGAAACAAGACTGTATGAGGTGAACTTCTTATCAGAATCTCTGAAAGAAGACAATCATTATTATATCAATGGCTTTACCCAATATGGAGAGCCAGTAATGTTGATAGATACTGATTATGAGGATGCTATAAAGTCTTTCATAGTTGATAATGGAATAAATAATATGATGACCATTAATACAACTGATATGTGCTCGCATTTGCAGAAGAAGCTATTTGAAGAGGATGGCATCTACCATCATATTTGGATAGCTATGCAGGATGACCCAGAACTGACTGCTGTGGTTCGCTCACGCCAGCTTCATATCTACCGAAATGGGAAAAAGGTGCTGGTGTTGGCAGGTAAGGCAGCTCCCAAGTTCATACGTGAAGATCGACTCTGTGAGATGTTTGCAAAGGAATAGAAACTATGGGTGAGATGTGGAACCTGTGGCACGGATGCCACAAGAAGAGCGAGGGTTGTCAGCACTGTTATGTGTATCGGCGCGATGCGGAGTTTGATAAGGACTCCAGCATTGTGACGAAAACCTCCAGTTTCAATCTACCCATCCGTCGTAACCGGCAAGGTGAATGGAAAGTGCCGTCAGGAACGCTGATTTGGACTTGCTTCACATCAGACTTTTTCATCGAGGAAGCCGATGAGTGGCGTGAGGATGCCTGGCTGATGATTCACCGTCGCAGTGACCTGCAGTTCTTCATGATCACGAAACGCCCCGAACGGATTCTTCAATGCCTGCCAGAGGATTGGGGGGACGGTTATGAAAACGTCACCATCTGCTGTACGATGGAAAACCAGCGGCGAGTGGACGAGCGGTTGCCTCTTTACCGCGAACTGCCCATCCGTCATAAGTCCATCATCTGCGAGCCGTTACTGGAGAGCATAGACTTCCACGATGGTCTTGGTTCTTGGTGTGAACAAGTGACGGTTGGCGGCGAGTCAGGCTCAGAAGCCCGTGTCTGTGATTATGCCTGGGTACTTGGCATCCGTGAGCAATGCATCGCTGCCAACGTGCCTTTCCATTTCAAACAGACGGGTGCCCACTTCCGCAAAGATGGCCGTCTGTACAATATCCAACGAAACCAGCAGATGAAGCAAGCACATAAGGCAGGAATTGACTATGCATACAAGTAATACTACCACTCATCACATATTTGTGCAGTATATCCCAGAAATTTTGTGAATCTAGCAACTATTCGTACCTTTGCAGCGTCAAACAAATAAAATATGGAACTAAACAAGGCAACAATTGAAGAATTTGAGTCCATCATCGCATTCTACGATGATGTGACGAAGAGAACTCCAAACATGGAGCGTTTTGCCCGTTGGCAGAAACGTAAGCACCCCACCATCGATGGCATCAGAGCCTATATTGAGGAGGGGAGCATGTATCTATATAAAGAGAATGACGCTATCGTTGGAGCCATGGCTGTCACGATGTACCAAGGTGAGGATTATCATGCCATAACATGGAGTCAGCAGGTAGAAGATAATGAGGCGGCAGTGATTCATATTCTTGCGGTGAGTCCTGATGGTCAGGGTAAAGGCGTCGGCTCTGAGATGATTCGCGAGGCTATTCGTCTTGCCCAGACAAATGGGATGAAAGCGATTCGACTTGATGCCCTTGCCTCTAATACGCCAGCCCATAAGATATACAAGGCATTAGGCTTTGAATACCGTGGTCAGCAGCATCTCTATGCAGAGAATACAGGCTGGACAGATTTCTATTTCTTTGAATATAAAGAAGGAACATTAACACACAATTTATGAAAGAAATAACTGTTGATACAAAGAATATTGCCGCCTGTGGGCTTTACTGCGGAGCGTGCAAGAAATACCGCATGGGCAAATGCCCTGGATGTCATGAAAACGAGAAGGCTTCATGGTGCAAAATCCGCAAGTGTTGTATAGAAAAAGGCTTCCATACTTGTGCGGAGTGCGAGATGAACGTTAAGGATTGTCGACTTCACAATAATCTGATAGGAAAGTTCTTCGCATTCGTCTTTAGGAGTGACCGACCTGCCTGTATCCGTTACATCCGCGAGAACGGTGAACAGGCCTTTGCAGAAGAAATGACAAAACGGGGTGAACAAACCATAAAGAAATGAACCCAGTTGCCATCCGACTTCTCAACCAGCAGTTGATAGTGCCTCAGTTCAAGACTCCTACTGAGGTGGTCAGCCACATGGGAGCCATGCAGGCTCAGGAATACCGCATGATGCGCTGGGCTGTGGAGATGCGGACACAGAAACCATCGCACAAAGCCTTCAAGGAGGCCTTCGACAGCGGGCAGATTATCCGTCTGCACCTGATGCGAGGTACTTGGCAACTGGTATCTGCGGAGGACTACTGGTGGATGATAGACCTCTGCGCTCCCAAGGCCATCGCTGCCACAACGGGATGGATGCACAGCAATAAGATTTCGATTCCCGACGAGGAACTCTATCGAGTCCGCGACATCTTGACACAGACGGCTGCCGATTTAGGAAGTGCGACTAAAGAAGATATTATTAAGGCCTTGGCGGAAAACAACATGCAGATGGACGACCATCGCCTGTCATACCATATCCGCATGGCAGAGTTCTCCGGTACCCTCTGTAGCGGTGACTTGTTGCCCACTAAAGCCACCTATGCACTTTCAACAGAAAAGGTAGGTCAGCGACCTGATCAGATAGATCGCGATGAAGCCTTGCTGCGTTTTACCCGCAAATACTTCCAGAGCCATCAGCCTGCCACGCTGGAGGATTTTGTGTGGTGGTCAGGCTTGAACGTCAACGACTGTCGTAAAGGAATTGCGCTCATGGGTGACACCATCCATAAAGAAACGTGGAAAGGCAGAGAGTTCTTTCTCACGGATAACTGTCGGACACGAGGCTTCAGGACTGGCAAGTTACTCTTGATTCCACCATACGACGAATATCTCATTGGCTATAAGTCCCGCGATATTGTGTTGCCTCCAGAACATCGACACCATGCCCACAACAATAGCGGTATCTTCCAACCCATCATTGCCTGCGACGGCATCATCTGCGGCAATTGGTCTCCCTTCAAAGATGATCGGCAATTGGATTTCTTCGATGGCAGCAATGAGATAGAGAGCCTCGAGGAAACTTGGGCTCTGTACCAAAAGTATAGAGAAAAATGAGATTCCAATCAAATGAAGATAGAGCCATTGCAACTTTTTGCATCTGAATCACGTCTAACAGATAGAAACTTTTAAAGAGAACAATTATGATACTATCAACAACCCCACAGATTGAAGGTCACCCCATCCGCGAATACAAGGGTGTAGTGACAGGCGAAGTCATTATTGGTGCCAATGTACTTAAAGACTTCATGGCTGGTCTCACCGACTTCTTCGGCGGACGCAGCGGTTCGTACGAGAAAGTGCTCATCGAGGCCAAGGATTCTTCTATGCAGGAGATGATGCAGCGGGCACAGGCTCTTGGAGCCAATGCCGTAGTAGGTATCGACATCGACTACGAGACAATTGGAGCCAATGGCTCGATGCTCATGGTAGCCACCAGCGGAACAGCTGTAGTTATTTAATGAGCGAAAAGAAACGACTGCTACGACGCCAGCGGCTGATGGACAACCGAGCCTATCAGACCATGCAGGGGCTGACCCGCTACATGGATCGCTACTATCTGGATGCGCTCGTCGGAGTCATTCCCGGATGGGGTGATGCCATTGCATTGATTTGTGTCGTTCCGTTTGTCTATTTCTCCGCTCGTGTCATCAAGAGCGTCCCGCTAACATTGGCCGTATTAAACAATGCCCTGCGGGATGTCCTACTTGGTATGATCCCCTTCTTCGTAGGCGACATCATCGATATCTTCCACCGTGCCAACACCCAGAACATGCAGATGATTCAGGGTTTTATAGATGGTGACAAAGCAGTCATCAAACAGGTAAACCAGCGTGCCTGGCAGTCAGCCATTGTCCTTTTCATTCTTCTCCTGCTTATTGCCCTTATGATTTGGCTACTCATTTCCTTTGGCAGCTACCTATATTCTCTGCTGACATCCATTTTTTAATCTGCAGCCGAGTTGTTTACCAGCCTAATACCCAATGGCTGTTTGAATAATTGCCAATGAGTTCGGCATCGCTAATGGGATTGAGCTGACGCATCAGGGGATTGCGCTTTGAGATATCAACAGGCAGCCCTTGTGTATCGTGACTGTTGAACTCCAGGATTGTGGCAGTCTTCGCTCCGTCATCGATTCTTCCCCAGCCATATGCAGGAATGTTCTCCAGCGTGCAGTTCAGCAACACGCACTCGGCATGAGGATAGTTCTTACCTTTATTATCAGGCAAGCGTCCAATCTCGGCATATTCCGACAGTCCTTTCAGGTGACAGTCAACAAATACGTTGCCGTGATTCTCTTCCGTATTGCGAATCCACATGAATGCGCCATAACTGGTAATAGTACAATGATTGAAGAACGAGGGACCGCGTCCTAAAATCGTGTCACCGCCACCGTCTATGCGACAGTTCAGCCAGTAACAGCTGCCATTGGCCTGAAGGGCATCGCCATCGCCGATGATGTGGATATTCTCAAAGAAGTTGCGTTCTCCGTTTACCAGCAGTCCCTCTGCCTGCCCTTTGCAATCGGTCTTGATAGTCAGATTACGGAACGTGAGGTCGCAACAGTTGTCGGCAGCAAAGGCAGCACGACGCGAAGGGAACGTACCTCGAACTTCATTGGTCTTGATATCTGCTGGATGTGGGTTAAATACCTCGTTATTCCTGTAGTGTATCAGTACACCCTCGCGACTCTCGCCCTCGATAGTGACGAACCTCTTGTTGCGGAAATACACCAGTTCCTCGTAGTCGCCGTTCTTCACAAACACGCGGTAGCCATCTTTCTCCGAAGCTATCGAATCGGGAATGAAGTCCATCGCCCCCTGAACGGTTGAGAAGTCACCCGTCCCGTCTGCCGATACCGTCAGTAGTCGTTGATTACTCTCTGGTGCCTTCGCCTTTGTGCGGAATGTCCATGCCTTCTTGCCTCGTACACCATTGAATCCTTCAATGACACCCTTGTCGATAGTGACGTAATACTCATGACCATATTCGAGCATATTATGATGCAGATAGATTGTCACTTGCTTACCATTAGTGATGATGGGGTAGAAATGGAAACCATCAGAGAAACCACCGATGATGTCGAGCTGATAACGACTCGTATCCCAGGCATTGACACCAGACGGTGTACCAGCCTTGGTATTGCGATTGGTGATGTTCTGCGACTTATAAATATAAGGTGCGGGCGTGTATTGTGCTGCTGGATTCTTTGGCTGTCCCTGGGTAGGACCTGCGGGGGTGCTCATATCCAGACGATCAACCAGTTTCCCCGTCCTCCGGTCATAAACCGACACAAACCCTTGCTGTCCAACGGTAGCATCCTCTGCCATAGTTAGAATCAGGTGGGTATCAATATTCACGTCCATTGCCCCGTTCTCAGGGAACATCTTGGTTACAATATTATCTGCATGACAAACAGATACCATGCCAAACACCAGCCCTTGTATAATAAGTAAATGCTTTCTCATGATCAATCTGTTACCACTTCCTTAAAATGCGCTTGGCCCCATTCGATAAGTGCAATGATGGCTGGCATGAGCGACTTACCTGTTTCCGTCAAGGAATACTCCACACGGGGTGGCACTTCCGGATAGACCTCACGATGCACCAGATGGCTCTGCTCTAGATTCTTCAATGTCTGAGAGAGCATCTTCTGTGAACAGTCCGTCATCAGACGGCGTATCTCATTGAAACGAAGGATACCCGTCTCGCTCCTGTGAAGCATGAAGAGCACCAACATCGACCACTTATCGCCGAAACGACTAATGACATTCCTGATTGGACAAGCCAAATATTCCGCTTTGATATCTGCCATAACTTCTGATTTTGGCACAAAAGTAACCAAAAGAAACCGAATTACCAAATTATACTAAGTTAATCAAAGTTAAAGTCGTTTTCTGCAAACCCCGATAACATCACAATTCCTACTTTTTGGTAACTATGGCACCAAAAAGTGCCTTCTTGCGGGAACGAAATATTCGCCGTACCTTTGCGCCCAGTTAAGAACTGGTCGCGATGATGCTCACGCTCGGCATAACTGAAGCAAGCTTCGTTCTGCACTCGCTTACTCGCATCATTGTCACCGTCAAAACGAAAAAACATGTATAACAAATAATAAAGTAAAGAACATTATGAAACAGATTGAGACAATTGCAACAGGTAAGAACTACAGCGCAGTAAGCGTAGGTAAGATGAACGAGATTATTGAGCACGAGTTGCCGATGGGTGCTGTAACCATTCAGGGTAAGGTATTCGCCGGTCAGGCTGTAGGTGCTACAGGCAGCGAACTCTCATTCCAGACGCTCGTTCCCGGTCAGGACAGTGGTTTCCTTCACACCCACAAGACCCACGAGGAGCTTTACATCATCCTGAAGGGCGAGGGCCAGTATCAGGTGGACGGCGAGATTTTCCCCGTCAGCGAGGGCACCATCATCCGTGTGGCTCCCGATGGCAAGCGTGCGCTGAAGAACACCGGTAGCGAGAACCTGACGATGCTCTGCATCCAGTACAAGGCCAATGCTTTTACCGAGGCCGATAGCCCCATGACCGACGGCAACATCCTTCAGGAACCGCTTAACTGGTAATCGTCCATGATGCAACAGGCATTACAATTCCTATAAATAATCATAAGAAATGGTCTCGTTTCACTATGAAGCGGGACTTTTTTCGTATCTTTGCCGAAAGTTTTATCTGAAAAGGTCTTGGTAGTTTAGAGTCCCTTGGCAAGGGACGGCTATAATGCAGGGATGTAAAATCGACATTATGAAGAAGGTATTATTATTGATGGCAGTCATAGTTTTGAGCTTTGCTGCCTGCGCCCAGGGACAGAAGAAGACGGGCAATCAGAGAGGACCACGTCAGGGTGGCGGTATGATGATGGCCAACAAGGACAGCGACAGCACGTTTGTGGCCTTGAAAAACGAGACGCTTGGAAAGTTCAAGCAACTGACCTTCGATGATGCTGAGACGGGCAAGACGATGGCATACAATCTGCTTGTTCCTAAAGACTACGACGGTTCGAAGAACTATCCGTTGGTTCTCTTTATGGCCGATGCCAGCACGGTGGGTACGGATGCCACAAGACCCCTGACTCAGGGCTATGGCGCTTTGGTGTTTGCTTCGGATAGAGACCAGCAGAAACATCCCTCGTTCGTATTGGTTCCCCAATATACAGAGTGGGCTGTGCAGGATGACTGGAGCACGACGGAAGAGGTAGAGATGACCATCCGACTGCTGAAGGCCGTCTGTAAGGAATACAAGGTTGACACAAACCGACTCTATACTACAGGCCAGTCGATGGGTGGCATGATGTCGTTCTACTTCAACATCACACATCCCGACCTCTTCGCTGCCTCGCTGTTCGTCAGCAGCCAGTGGGATACAACGAAGATGAAAGACTTCGGCAAGAAGCACTTCTTCTATATCGTGGCCGGTGGTGACCAGAAAGCCTCTGGAGGCATGAAAGATCTGGCAGAAGTTCTGAAGCAGCAGAACGCAAGAGTCGATTCTGCCTCGTGGAGTGCCAAACTGCCACAAGCAGAACAGGAACGGCTTGCCAAGGAACTCATAGCCAAAGGCGGCAACATCAACTTCATCAAGTGGGAGACCGGCAGCGTACTTCCAGAGACAGGTCGGGCTATGGAGCACATGGCCTCGTTCGACTACGGCTACAAGATTGTCGCCGTCCGCGACTGGCTGTTTGAACAGAGCAAATAATCACGAACTAAAACAAATACAAGACAAATATACTGATGATTACAAACGGGAAATACAGACATACTTACACATCGACGGCATCGGACATTACACCGCTGTACAGGCTAACGCCGAATGCGATGCTGATGTACTTTCAGGATAGTTTCGCACGCCTGATGACCATCCACGGCGTTGCTGCATTCGACATTGTGAAACAACGGCGGATGTGGGTCATCACCGAGGTACAGATGGACGTCGAGCCGACGGTCTCCTACTGGTCGGAGGACTTCACCGTAGAAATATGGGTGAGCGAACTGTCGTCGCTTCGCATCTACTGCGATTTCCGCATCGTCCGTGCAGACAACGAACAGCTGATAGCCTCGGGAACGAGCCAATGGAACATCTTAAACCTCAATACGAAGCGGTTGGAAACGACGGATTTCTTGGCCGACAAACTGACAGTGGTGCCTGAGCTGATGACTGCCAGTCACAAGAAAGTGCGGTTTCCCAAGATGCTGTCGTGCGACATGCAGATGGAGCATCGCGCCACCCGTCTCGACCTCGACTTCAACTTCCACGTCAGCAACCGCAGCTATGTCAGCATCGCTCTGCTGACCATGCCCGACGAGGTACTGGCCTCGCAGACGCTGAAGGCGATTACCGTCCACTGGTTGCACGAGACCTATCTTGACGAAACCCTCCTATGCCGCATGTCGCGCACAGAGGATGGCAGCTATTTCCACACGCTGACGAATGCCGATGGCATCGTGGTGTGTGAACTCATGAGTAAATGGCAGCCACAGCCCGAAAAACCCGATGTCAGCGAGGTACTGAACAGAGATTTATAATAACTAAAGCATCCGTGTCAAAACTTGTGTTGACACGGATGCTTTGGTTTAAGCTGCTGCTAATTATCGCTTGTCAGGAATGCCGTAGTCTGGCCAGCGTTCTTGCGGATAGTAGCCTTTCAATGTCTTTTTCGACTCGGCATAGGAGGCCTTGACGAGTGTCATCAGGTCGTTCATCTTCTTTACCTTGGGAGTCAACTCCTCGCGAAGGCGATCAACCTCGGCATTGGCTTCAGAAAGCATTGCCACAGTCTTTTCCATCTGTTCGATTTCGTTATTGGAAACACCTCTTTCACCCATTTCTCTCACGTGTCGACGTAGCCCCTCAATGAGGTTGCGACTCTTCTCAATCTGAATTTCTGTTGTCTTTGACATAATGCTTGTGAATTACGTTTTTTATTGATACTTTTGTATCTGATTTACGTTACAAAATTAACAAAAAAAATCGATTTTACGAACGCCATACGATGTCACTTTTTCGTTTTTTTAAGATGAAGAATGCCATGTATTTAAACAATTTTTGCTAATTTGGGCGCGTAAAAATAAGAACTAATATGATGAAGATTTTATCCGCAAGTAGCAGGTCTAGTCGCGCTGACGGCCTGCAATAGTAGTGAACCAAAGGCTGAAAGTGTCGTAAACACCGACAGCGAAGCCATTGTAGAAATGTTGTGGTTCAATACTTGCGCTCTAAGCCCAGAAAAAAGCGACATTTAGACTATTCATCTGATGTTCATTCCCAGAATTGCCATTTTAGAAGCAATCATTTGATAGTCTCTTTTCTGTTTGTTGAGCAAAAAAGGCTGTTTGCTGAAAACATTTGGCAGCTAATACAAGATGTATTAATTTTGCCATCGAAAACAAAAGAAGTAGTTATGAAACAGCTGTTATTTTCAATTATATCCATGTTTATAGTTAGTCTGACTGCAATGGCACAGGGAGAAATGCCACAGGGCAACAATGAAATGAAAGAACGTCCGCAGGGAATGCGTCCGCCAAGAGGACATCGTCCTCCCGGCATGCCTCTTGGAATGCCTGGTGGTCCTGGCTCTCGTAGTAAGGATATCAAATATGCCGGAGCAACAGAACTGACGGCTCAGACAAACGAAGTTGATAAAACGTATCAGAGCAGTAAGACTGATGAAAGTGCATTGATGATATCTACCAAGGAAGCAGTGACCATCGCTCAGCCCACTATCAACAAAACGGGAAATTCTGATGGAGGTGACAACTGTAGCTTCTATGGTGTGAATGCAGCCCTGCTTGTGAAGGGTGGCAGCACCGCAACCATCAAAGGAGGCACAATCACAAGTGACGCTACTGGAGCAAATGGTGTTTTCTCATACGGAGGGAATGGCGGACATAATGGTGGTGATGGCGATGGTACCACAGTCATCATCGAGGATACTAAGATTACCACTACTGGCGATGGTTCTGGCGGTATCATGACTACTGGTGGTGGCGTGATGAAGGCCAAGAATCTGACCGTCAATACAAGTGGTCGTTCGTCAGCTCCCATCCGTACGGATCGTGGTGGCGGTATTGTGACTGTGGAAGGTGGCAGCTATACCGGCAATGGCCTCGGTTCGCCAGTTATCTACTCCACAGCTGATGTGACCGTATCTGATGCCACGCTTACATCTAACAAGTCTGAAGGTGTTTGCATCGAGGGTAAGAACAGCATAACGCTAAACAACTGCCAGATGACTGTCAGCAACGGGCAACGCAACGGACATGCCCAGTTCCTGGATGCCATCATGATCTATCAGTCGTTCTCTGGCGATGCCGACAGCGGCAATTCACACTTCACGATGAACGGTGGTTCGCTGACCAATCGCCAAGGCCATCTCTTCCATGTGACCAACACAAATGCGATTATATCTTTGAATGGTGTCAAACTGGTGAATGACGACCCTGCCAAAGTGCTGTTGTCAGTATGTGCCGATGGATGGCAGGGAGCCAGCAACAAAGCAACGCTGAATGCGAGTCATCAGCAGATGGAAGGCACTATCCTTGTGGGTAACGACTCTGAGCTGACACTGAATCTGGTGGATGCTTCTACCTTCAATGGCTCTATCAGCGGCAATATCACCAATGCTGCAGGTAACACCGTATCTACTGAGACAGGAACGGTGAATGTGACACTTGGCAAAGACTGCACCTGGAGCCTCACTGACGATACCTACATCACATCTCTGAAGGGCGATATATCTCGCATCAAAACGAATGGTCATCGACTATTCGTGAACGGAAAGGAGATAAAATAGGAGATTATTACTCCAGCAAGACATCGAGCACCATCATCAGAGCGAAACCAACCGCAAAGAGGATGGTGCTTAAGTTTGTGTGCTGTCCACTGGTGGCTTCGGGTATCAGCTCCTCCACGACCACATAGAGCATGGCTCCAGCGGCAAAGGCCAGCAGATAAGGGAGCATGGGTACGAAGAGGGCTGCGAGCAACAGCACGAGGATGGCTCCAAGGGGCTGGGCAACACCACTGAGACAGCCCAGGAGGAACGACCTGGTGCGTGACTTGCCTGATGCCCGCATCGGGATCGATACTACTGCTCCTTCTGGTACGTTCTGGATGGCGATGCCGAGTGATACGACGAGGGCACTGGCGGCACTGATGCCTACATCACCCTGTCCGGCTCCTGCCAAAACTACACCGATAGCCATACCTTCAGGCAGGTGGTGGATGGTGACTGCCAACATCAGCATCGTGGTACGGGAAAGGCTGGAACGCGGGCCTTCTGGCTGTGTGGTACCGATATGCAGGTGAGGTGTAAGCACGTCGATAAGCAACAGGAATCCCATGCCTACGAGGAAACCGATGAGTGGTGGAACGACGGCCCACCGCCCTTCACCCATCTCTACGGCTGGCAGCAACAGCGACCAGAAGGATGCCGACACCATCACACCAGCCGCAAAGCCAAGCAGCGACTTTTGCAGCAGACCTGACATTTCCTTCTGTGTCAGGAACACCACTGCTGAACCGAACACGATGCCCAGCATTGGCACAAGGAGTCCTATGAGGATCGTTTCCATATTTCAGTTGCAAAGGTACAACAAAAAACCTGACGGTGCAATACCTAAAAATGAGGTTTGTACCGTCAGGAATAAAAATGGTTTACGCAACGTTGAATTTCGTCTTGGGTTGTTTGCAGCGAGGGCAGCGCCAGTCGTCGGGCAGGTCTTCGAAGGCCACACCGTCGTGCTCAGCGGGGTCATAGACATATCCGCAGACGGAGCAGACGTACTTACCGCTGGCCTCCTGCTGAGAGAAGTCTATCTCTGCGAGAACTGTCGGCACAGGATTGTCGAGGTCTATCACGCGCTTGGCCTCCAGATTCTCGTAGCCTTGCGGGGTGTGGGTGCCGCAATATACCGTGGGGTGGTTGCGCACGAACTCGCGGATGCGGTCCTGCGTCTCGCGGGCTGCTGCCAGGTCGTCGAAGACCACGGAGAGTTTGTCCTCGTAGAGTGCTTCGTCCACATAGGTGATGTCGCCGTGCAGCATATAGAACAGTCCGTCCAACTCCACAATGATGATGCTGTTGCCCTTGGTGTGACCCTTGGCCTTGATCAGGTAGATGCCGTCCTCAATCTTCTGACTCTCAGGGAAGTTGTAGTACGGTCCGTCGGTATAGGTCACCGGCACGAGGTTTGTCAGGCTCTGCAACTCGGCAGCGTCCATCTCGTCCTTGTTCACATACACCTTCGCGTTGGGGAACGAACGTAGTTCGCCCGAGTGGTCCGCATGGCGGTGGGTCAGCAGAATCTTTGTCACCTGTTCGGGCTTGTAGCCGAGCGCTGCGAATGCCTCCATATAAGTGCAGATATCCTTGCCCGTATAGGCCATTGCCCGCTCGTCGGGCACCTCTTCAGGGGTACCGGCGGGGATGCCTGTATCCACCAGAATCACCTCCTTGCCCGTGTCAATCAGATAGTTCTGCAAACTGCCGCGATAGCGGATGTTCTTGTCGAACCTGTCGGGCCCTTTTTCGCCACCGAAGGCAAAGGGCTGGGTATAGAATCCGTCACGACGGAATTTTACTGCTTTGATTTCCATAATGCTTATTAGTTTTATTCCTCAACGGGTACGAACTTCTCCTTCTTTTTCTTGCAGCGGGGACAGCGCCAGGTGTCGGGCAGGTCTTCAAACTTAGTCCCGGGAGCGATTCCCTGCTTGGGGTCTCCCACTTCGGGGTCGTAGACGTATCTACAGGGGCATTTCATCTTTGCCATAATCGTAAATGTTTTAGGTGAATGATAAATCTAAAGGGGAGGCAGGCGTGGTGTCTTTCAGCGTGTCGCCAAGTCACTCCGGCCAGCTCCCCTCAAGAAGATTTGAGAAGCCCCCGCCAAACGGGGGCTTCGGCGTAAGCCAAGGGGGGCCGAATTACTTGGCGGGCTCCCACTTGCAGCGGACGGGCGACACGATGGCACCCTCCTTCTTCAACTCAGCGAAAGCCTTGTCCACTTCCTTGCGGTCGGCCCCAAGTGCCTTTGTCACGTCGCCTGCCGAGACGGGTTTGCCAGCCTCGCGCATAGCCTGTAATACTTGTTTTTTCATAATGTTCAATGTTCAATTGTCAATGTTCAATGGATTACATCATTGCGGTGAGGAAATTCTCATAGCCCAGTTTCTCGATGTAGTTGAGGTACTGGCACTCCCAGGCCATGTGGTCCTTCTCATCCTCAATCCACTTGTAGATGAGCTTCTGGGTGATGTAGTCGTCGCTGAAGGCAGCGGCCATTTCACACAAATCCTTGATGGCATCGGGAGCATAGTCGCTCTCAATCTGCTGCTTCGGATCATCGTAGAATGGGAACTCCATCGTTTTCATAGCCTCCTGCAGGTCTGCGGGCTTGCAACCGAGTTCCACAAGGCGGTTCAATACTTCCTCGGCCTCTTCCCACTCTTCCTCAGCCTCTTCCTTCCACTTGTCGGCTAACTTACTCCAGCCCTGCAGACGGCAATAAGCCGAGAATGCGAAATGTTGCTTACTGTTTCCAAACCAAGCTGCACCATAAAAGGCGAACTTCTTCAATGCTTCTTCTTTAGTCATAATTCTTTCTTCTTTTAGTTATTAATAAATGAAATAATGTAATTTCGACGGCAAAGTTACGACTATTTTTTGATACTATTGCAATCTAAAACGACACAAAAGTTGTCTGGAACGATACAAATTCAAAATAATTGTGTACCTTTGCACCAAGTTTAATGTATTTTTGCACCCATGTACACGTTAAAAGAAGGCTGGATAGCCATGCAAGGTTCTATGCCGGTAGAAAATTGGGACGGTAAGATGTACTGCACCGAGACCGATGCAGAACTTACTTTCCGCACCAATATCATACAGGGATTTCTGGCGGCCTACACATTTACGCTGGTCATAGACGGCTGGCTCTCGATAGTCTATAACAACAGGGAACTGAAGCTCCGTCCCGGCGACCTCTACATTTATTCGCCCGGTATGCCCGTACTCATCGCTGCCGCTTCGAGCGATTATCGCGCCATCTGCCTGATGGCTGACGAGCATACCACCATCGAACTGCCTTCCGTCCACGACCTGGTGCACATCGCATACTCCCCCATCGTACAGTTGCACGAGCCGAAACTATCGTTACCCCCCGACGAGGTCCGCCACATGGAGCAGCGCATGCGCGAAATCATCGGCTACCTGCACTCCGACCATCTCTACAAGCGAGAGATTCTTCGCATGCTCTATGCCGCCTTCCTGCTCGACATGCAGAATGCCCAGCAGCACAGCATCACCAGTCACCAGATACCGCCCCGCATTGAGGAAATCTTCATCGGTTTCATCCGCCTGTTGCCGTATCACTTTGCCGAGCATCACGACATCGCTTTCTATGCCTCCACGCTCCACATCACCCCCGTCTATCTCTCGCGTGTGGTGCGTCAGGTCACAGGTCGCACCGTCATCGACTACATTAACCAGATGATTGTGATGGAAGCCTCCTTCCTACTGCGCACCTCACCGATGAGCATCACCCAGATTGCCGAGCACCTTCACTTTGCCGACACCCCCTCCTTCAGCAAGTTCTTCCTCCGCATGAAAGGCATGAATCCGAGGCGGTACAGAATGGAGAAATAAAGAAACTACTCTGGTAATTAGCATGTTACCTTGGCGCTAAGAAAGGGGTATCTGTGAGTCCACCATAGCTCTTGGCTGCTACCTGTAGGGCTTCTTCAGTAGTGTATTGCTGGTATAGTGTGCAACGGGTAACGATGGTCTGCGGTGAACAGCGGTTGTCGTTTATACGAACCAGTGCCCAGCCCTTCATCTCATCAGCAAACTCTTCACCGACCAGGGCCAATTGCCCATCCACTATGGTCATCTCACTTCTCGAAACGTCACGCATACTAAATCGAACACGCGGAAGCTGGCCTTCAATTTTCTGCTCAGCGGTATAGAGCCACAACTTCTCGTGAAACAGGTGTTCACCGTATGATAGGCCGGTCATCAGAGCGGGAACACCCTCCACTTCGCCCAACTCCTGTTGCAACGTAGGCAGTGTGCCGTCGCTCACGGGTATGCCCGGCATTAGTAACGATGCTTGTTCCATCAGTTTTTTTTCTGTGTACACTACTGGCAATCGGTTGGCCAGCGATGCAAAATTCTGATAGGCATTGCCTCGCTCTGTGAACATCGTCTCGCAGAACCGAAGCATCTTCCATAGCGCAATGGTGTGTCGCATCCTTTGCCGTTGCATGAATTGCGCCAGCGTATTACTACGCTTCTCCATCGAATTTGACACTCGACCAATCACTTGTCCCTGCCGCTTGTAGAATGTCACGCCACCAATGCGCACCTTGCCGGGTATCACCAACCCTAATGCAGAACTTTTCTTCTTCATCGCTTTTGTCTCCCATTGTTTAATGTTTTTATATCTTTTTTATCTTCTTTCGCTCAACCCATACCATAGTCTAGCTGTCGCCTCGTTGCTCCTTCGTACTTCCCTCGTCTTACCTTCGAAGTATGTCAAATATCTCCTCATTATTTTCCCATTACATGTTCAGTCGTATACTGAGCAAATACTAAACAACTACTGGACAAGTACTGCACAAATACTTAACAAAAATAGGGACCACTCCCTTGCTACATGGTCGTTACATCGAGCTTACGTTGTACTTATGTTGTTTTCGCGACAACTATTTCAGAATACAAAGATACGAAATAGTTTTCAATTATGATGCAATTAGATGTACCTTCAGGACTTTGACACGGCCTTCATATTGTTCTGCCAGACGCTTCAACATGGGTGCAAGTGCCTGACAAGGGCCACACCATGTGGCATAGAAATCGATGATGACGGGAGTCTTACCCGTGTAGTCGTACCCTCTGAGGTACTGCTGATAGTCTTTGATATTCTCCATATTGCTTCTATTTTTTTAATGACATAATTTTTGTAGGACAAGCCAAGGTGCATTTGCCGCACTTCAGGCAGTCTGGATGCAGATAGCCAGACTCCTGGCCTCGGCTGTCGTAGGGCGTAAGCTGCATGGGACAAACGCGAGCACAACTCTTGCACTTCATCTGGCACGATGCTGCTACATGCACGGCACTATAGGGTTTGGGTAGTGGCTGCTTACGAGGAGCTACCCACGACGAGATGGTTCCCATTGGGCAGAAACTACACCATGTGCGAGGCGCATAGATAAACGACAGGGTGATGCCGACGATGGTGGTCATCACGATAATCGTCCAGAATACGCGACCTATTCCGCTCCACATAGCCAATCCTCCTTCGCTCCAGGGAACTGTGAGTGTCAGTTGGGTGCCAAACATGCCGAAGATGAAGAACACCATGAACAGGCGGAAGCCGAAGGTGCGCACAAACGCCGGTATTGGCTTGTGGGGTGAGTATTTCGACAGCAGCCGGTCATACAGATTCCCTCGTGGACACACATTGCCACACCAGAAACGGCCTCGCCATATGGAGGTCAGCACTGGGCCAATCATACAGATGAGTGCGATAAGTCCGATAACCGGATAAAACCATCCGATGATGATGTATGCGATGATGATCCAATATAGGTTCAGTCCTGGAGTCGCAAAGTGACGGTGGAAGTTCTTCTTTTTCTTATTGTTCTGATCCATATTACGCGTTTGTTAAATTATTCCATTCTTCCATATTTCATTTGACTATCGTCGAATTCCTCCTCACTCGGCAGAGCTCAAGCCAGCTTGACTCTGCACTCGCTCGTTCGTCATTTCATCACCCTGCTTGTCATACTGCTTACGCTTGCCGGTAGGAGGGGCAGTAAGGGTTATCTTAACCACAGCTGTTCGTTCCAAACTGCGAGCGATGGCATCATCGAATGCATCCATGTGGTGGGGAAGGAATCGTAGGCAAATGGCTCTTAGAGCCTCGATCTTCTCGTCTTTGTCCGTCACTATCTCTGCCTTGCCGACAGCCATTGCAGATTTGTACTGTAGGGTGAAACTGCCATCCTTGGGGCCAACGGTAGGCGTGCATTTAGTGACAGCCGACAAGGCCACCATTGGATTGGCGGCAATGCAATCTAGTTTCTCGCCTTCCATCGCGCAATGGAAATAAAACGTATTCTCGTCAGTACGTGCCAACGACAGGGGTACACCGTAAGGCGTGCCATCAGGTCTTGTGAAACTAACGGTAATGTATGGAGCCTTTTCCAACACCTCCAAGGCGAAGGCGGCATCCATTTCTCTGCTTGCTTTTCTCATATCATAAATTATTAATTGCCCAGGCGAATCCCTTTGCCATCCGTTTGTCGGAATCGACGAAGTGATTGCCAACATTCCATTCAAGTATGGTATTAATCTCTTGTTTCGTCAATAGTTCATGCTGTTTACGGATGGCATTACCGACCTGCGCCATGATTGGATTCTTGGCCTTTTCCTCCTTGTCGCCAAGGCTGAGATAGAAGGATTTTGGAAACGGTTTGTTTTCTGATGCATAATCAATCCAATGAGGGTACCATACGGATGGAGAGGCTGCAGCAATGCTCTTAAACTTGTCTGTCTGATACACAGCCCATAAGGAAAAAAGACCAGCGAGTGAATAACCACCAAGTATGAGGTGAGGAATGTTTTCTTGAACCTCAGGCAGCAGTTGACTTGTAATGAACTCCAGCGTCTTTTCTGCTCCGCTACCGAAGGGAACCTTTCCAAACACAGGAGGTGCAGTCCAGGGAGTCAGTTCCTGATTCCACTCCTTTATCATAAAAGCCACAAGCGAAAAAGGCTTATCAGATAGCTCCTTGATTGCCTCGACTTCTTGATCCAATACCTCCAAGTCATGCTCATCAATAGGCTGGATCAGCAGGTATTTGGCTGCTTCATCCTGATACAGAAAACATGTCCTATCGGAGAGAGTGTATTCTTTTCTATTCATAGTATTCTATTTGGGAGTTCCTCACTGACATTGAAGTCATCGTGGAATCCGTCATCATACTTATAAACAATCCGCATGCCGCGATAGGTAGATGGAACCTTCAGTACCTCCAGCAGATGCCACTTGGGACGGCCAAAGTCGTATGACTCCCTATCGAGGATAATTACGTTCGAAACGAAATCGAAATGGTAGTAGCCGCCACCAATGCACTGTTCACCTGGTTTCAGCAAGTGCTTGTGCTGGTTGACCATTCCCAGACGGGACACCCCATCCATTGTTATTATGAACTTTGGTAGTGTCATATACCATGTTGATTTACAAGTTCAATGGCCTCTTTCCCTGTCAGATGCTCAATGTCGAAACGTATCATTACCATGCGAGACAATCCCTTCTCAATCTCCTTTTGCAAGGCTTCCTCTTGATTAGGATTGTATCTGTCTCCAAGCAGTCGGGCTGTTTCTAACTTCTCCTGCTCATCCTCTATGATGTGGATGCGCCCGAAGGCTATCACGCTGCGGAAATAAGTGGTGTACTTCTCAGGATGCACTTCGTCCTGATCAATGACACAGAACGAAGCTTTATCGCAGTTTCTGATGGCATCGATCTTATGGCCACTCAACGCACTGTGGAAATATAACTTGCCATCGGCATAGACATAACTGATGGGAACTGCGTATGGATAGCCGTTGTCACCCAATAGTGCCAATGTGCCAGCAGTAGACTCCTGCAAGATCCCGATGCTCTTTTCTTCTGAAAGTTGCTGGCGCTTACGCCTCATTGATCTGAATTCCATATTATGATACAGTTTTTAGTCCGACAATTGACACAATAAGTGTCGTGATGAAAAACAATCGCCAAAAAGTAGATGGCTCGTGGAAGATAAAGATGCCTACAAGAACAGTTCCCACAGCACCTATTCCCGTCCATACCGGGTAGGCCGTCCCTAAAGGTAGCGTCTGCGTGGCTTTGGCCAATAGTCCCATACTGAGAATGGTGAAAGCCAGAAATCCGCTCATCCATAGCCACCATTCAGTTCCAATCACATACTTTGCACGACCAAGACAATAGGTGAACCCCGTCTCACATAGTCCTGCAACAATCAAAATAATCCAGCTCATTTGGTTACTGATTGCCTGTTTGAGGGCTGCAGAACTATTCCGGCGACTCCTTCTAAGGCGCTGCAAAGGTACGAAAAATATGCCAATTTGCAGTGAAACGGGAGATTCTTTTGGGATTTATTATGAGAATGGATGTATTTATCTTTCTAATCGTTGATGTAGTTTTTTGTACTCATGTCGTAGTAGAGTGCTTCGAGTTCCTGCAGGGTTAGGTTCTCTACAGAGTGCTCGATTATCCTTATAAGTTCCTCACGACGGAAGTCGTCTGACTGTCCAAAACGTCCTGTGTATGCCATATCTCACATTATTTGAAGTTCCAGAATCCAGTACCCGTCTCAGGGTCAAACTTTCTACCGATTGAACCACCAATAGTAGGACGCAACTCTATCTCTGCGGTATAAAGTACCGTCGTCGATTTAAGATGTCCTCCTGCCATACCATGCTGACCATCTTGGTGCCCTCCCACGATGTTATCAACATCGCGGTTCCCTCCCTTGAAAGAGAACAAAGCATGAGTATGATGATAGAGTTGGCCGTCATCACCAGAAACCACATTGCCATTGAGGGATACCAGTTCCAGCATCCCTTCAATTGTCTCCGTTTCAAAGCTACCACTTTCTGGAATGAACACCTGCAATTCAGCATTACTACAACCACCGATGCCAGAGAAAATGGCAGACGGGATAGACTCTTTACGGCAGATTTCGAGAATGTTGCCGATGATTTCATCACCACGATCCATCCTGATATAGTACGTTTCACCTATCTTCTTGTATTCCATAGATCACTCTCCCATAATTGTTACTACCAACCTTCTTGCCCCACCGAAATTCCTATACTCACAGAAGTAGATTCCCTGCCAGGTGCCCATGTTCAATCGACCATCGGTAATGGGGATAGTCAGGCTCACGCCACTCAATGTTGACTTGGCATGAGCTGGCATATCGTCTGCACCCTCCAGCGTATGCTCGTATTCGGGTCTGTTCTCAGGGACAAGCCTGTTGAAAATGGTTTCCATATCTACCCGTACATCAGGATCAGCATTTTCATTGATACTCAGTCCGCAGCTCGTATGCTTGCAGAATATATTGACGATGCCTGTCTTTGGCAACTTTGGCAACTGGCTCAGAATCTCACTGGTCACCAAATGGAATCCACGAGACTTAGATTTTAGCGTTATTTCTATTTGCTGAATCATATCAACTTCATAAACATTTCTAATTTTAGGGTGCAAATATACGAAAAATGCTGCAAATTCATTAACTTTGCAAACAAAATTATTATTCTAATGTCACCTTTTGTCCTTCCGACTTGTTATATAAGTGACCAAGGTCAGAAATATACAAAAGTCTAACAATAAAAAAGAAAGAAAATGGAAAATATCTTTTATGCTTTGCTTCCTATTGCGTGCGGATGCGTTCTTCCTATCTTTGCAATTTGGATGGGAATTCGTAAGGAAATGAACGAGACCAACACTCGTACACAGATTGCGCTGGCCGCTATCGAAAAGAACCCCGATATGGATCTCGAGGAGTTGATGAAGAAGATTTCTCCGAAGAAAAAGCTGCTGAAAGAGAAACTGCTCGGCAAACTGCAAACAGGAAACATTACGACCTTTCTGGGTATTGGCTTCTTGCTGTGTGCCATCTATGTTGACCTTGTGGGTGGAATGAACTCAAATGATCTTAGGATGCTTTATCTGGCTGGTGCTATCCTGTTAGGTGTAGGTATTGCATTCCTTATTAGCTATTCCAAAGGCAAGAAGCTGCTGGCCAAGGAGATGGAGGCAGAAGAAAAGAAACTGATAGTAGAAGCTAACTCGTGACCCGCGAAATTTTCATAGCACATGTTGAGCGTGAGCAGGAGGCACTCAGAGGTTTCTTGCTCGCCCTCTGCTGTGGCAAGAAAGACGATGCTGACGACTTGGCGCAGGATGCGTTGGTGAAAGCTTATCTTTCCTGTGCCGGCTATCAGGACCAGGGGAAGTTCCGCTCGTGGCTCTTTAAGATTGCCTACAACACGTTCCTCAACCACAAGGCAAGCCAGCGTTGTACGGAGAGCATCGATGAAGCACGAGCACTTGTAAGCAGTACCAATGCCGATGCTGAGTTCGAGCACCAAGACCTTTATCTGGCCCTGCGTACCTTGCCGCCCAAAGAACGTTCATCCATTACCCTATTCTATCTCAACGGATACAGCATCAAGGAGATAGCTGCCATTACGGACACCTCAGAAGATGCCGTCAAGAAGCAGCTCTCACGAGGACGTGACAAATTAAAAGAGAAACTGAAGTTATGATGAAAGATAAAGCCCTTGAGGAACTCTTCCTCGCACAGAAACCCCATTTTTCGGACAATGCCGATTTTATGGCAGCGCTTACCAAGCGTCTGGATGCAGTAGAGTATCTCAAACAACACCAGGAAGCAACTATCCGTCGTTACAAGATGTTGATGGTGGCAGCCTTTGTCGTTGGCATTATATGTGGCGCAGTATCTATTACCTACGTGCTGACCACGCCTGCCGATGTACCCCTTTTCACCTTCAAAGTTGAAACAGGCATTCTCCTGTGGCTGACAGAGAACTCCCGATGGATTGCAGCTACTGGTCTATCCATGCTGATGACGTTGGGCATTATCAGCATCATCAGCAACATTCAAGACATTCTGCGCATGCGAGTATGCTTGAAAGCGTAGAGTGGCAAATGGATTAAGCAGGGAAACAGGGGAAAAGACCCGTGCAAACAGGGATTGAGACGGCATGTAACAGGGAGAGAAACGGCTTCTTGTTAGATTCGGGCGGACGGCCGCATGAATTAGGGCGGGCGCCCTTATATATTGGAGCACCCGCCCTGATATGCTGGAGCGGTCGGTCGAGACCGAGTTTTAAAGTATCTCAAATTCTATTCCGTCAGTCTTACGTGGCATATCTCCTTGTGTTATTTTGTTGCAAAGTTACGAAAAAATGAGGGAAAAGCCAAATTTATTTGAGTTTTTCCGAGTGAAAGTAACTTCGGCAAAGCCAAAGTTACGAAAAAAGAACGAATAATCCAAATAATTTCGTAACTTTGCACGCATAATTTAGAGCAAAATAAATGAAAAAGAGGAAAACATGGATTTGGGTGCTTGTCGCCATCTTCTGCATAAGCACCGCTTGCATCACTACTTGCTGCACCAGTAGTGATGACAACCCTGTAGTTGAGACGCAGCAGCCCACCATCTGGCGCATCCAGGAGCGTGGCAAGCTGTTGGTGGGAACCACGGGCGACTATCGCCCTCTCTCGTACCGTGAGGCCGACGGCAACTATTGGGGGTTCGGCATTGAAATGGCAAAGAAGATAGCCGAGCGTATCGGTGTAGGCATTGAGTTCGTACAGACCTCATGGCCTACGCTGACAGCCGATGTGTTGGCAGAGCCCCAGACTTTCGACCTGGCCATAGGTGGCATCACTATCACAGATACCCGGCGTGAGACGATGTTAATGAGTGAAGGCTATCTGGCTAATGGAAAGACGATTCTTTGCAGAGCCTCAGAGAGTGACAGGTACAAGTCATTGGCTGACATCGACAAGCCGGAAGTGCGTGTGATGGTTAATCCTGGAGGGTTGAATGAGAAGTTTGCCAATCAGAATCTCACTCATGCCACCATCATCGTTCATCAGAAGAACGAAGAAATACCCTCACTCATAGCAAAGGGGGAGGCCGATGTGATGATAACTGAGATTACGGAAGCTCCCTACTATGTGCAGACTGACACCCGACTTGCAGCCCCACTACTGAACGATCCATTTACTCATGGAGAGATTGGAGTATTGATGCAGAAAGGACAGGACGATCTGATGGAAATGGTAAATAATGCCATCCGACGCATGAAGTCTGACGGCACGCTTCGTCGTTTGCATGAGAAGTACGGATTGGTGTATGCTTATTAAGAATTAGAACAATGGACTATCTGCCAAAAGACCCTGCAATTCTGGTTTCGAGCGTCAATATGCTCCTGCGTGACGAGGAGTTTGATACGCTGGAATCATTGTGCTATGCCTTCAGCAGAGAGCCCAAGGAAGTTAAAGACTATCTCATGAAGTACGGCTTTGTATGGAGTGAGCGTCAGAAACAATTCAGACCCATCGGCTACGACCAATGATTAGAAGAAATGACGAACGAAGCAAGTGCAGAGGGCAAGCGTGCTTGCACTATGCCTTGCAAGGAGGAATTCGACGATAGTCAAATGCTATAAAGAGAAAAACTAATATGAAGAAACTGATTACAATTTGCCTATTGGCGACCATGCTTCTATGCTCATGCGGCTCTAAAAGCACCAAGGAACCACAGAGCAAGATAACGGCAGAAATGGCTTATGAAGGAGTCAGCAACTATTGCCACATCGCGTATGACTGGAGTATAGCCAAGGATAATCCTGATATCATGGGTGTGCAGATGGGTGAAGAGACCGATTCTGCCTATCAGGTGGTATTTCGCAGTTATACGGGTGCGCTGGTGAACTTTTATGTGAACAAAGAAAGCGGCACTACGAAGATGGAGGAATATGTTCCTTCGCTTAATGTCAGAGAAGAGGTAGGCACTATTGATTTGTTCGATTACCTGAAGAGATGAACAAAGTACGAATTACAGCTATACGTCAGACGGTCTATCCTGACCTGATGGCAAAGTATGAGAATCCCATCGAGCATACATGTGATGTCAAGGAGGGTCAGCAATGGATCTCTGAGAATGGTGAATGTCCTGAAGGGATGTGTCCTGCTGCATGGTACTCCATGCGGGAGTTTGTGGAATCACTGGCCAAAGGTGAGGGGAACTTCTATGATGGCTGGATGAAGAACCCCATGAGTGCGATGATCAGCTGTAACGATGGCTTCCGTCCGTTCAGTTTCTATATTGAGGTAATTGATGGCAAGGACTGTGGTCGACGTGAATATTGTGCAGATCCGATAAAATAAGTAATAATGAAGATAATAGACGATCAACTGATTAGTGGTGTAGTGGAACAGGCGAAGCAGTCACCCCGACTGCGAATGAACTATAACTTCCACGAGAGTCTACAGGACAAATGCCACCGTTTCCTCAATGCCTTGGAGCCAGGCACTTTTATCCCCGTGCATCACCATCCTGACAAGGACGAGACCTTTGTGATACTAAAGGGTAAGGTCAGAGTAACAACCTACAAGGACAGTGGAAAGATACTGGCATCCTGCGTTATCAGTCAGGAGAGTGGAACCTATGGCGTTGACATTCCTAAGAACGTCTGGCATGGATTGGCCTGCCTTACACCCGCCGTGCTTCTGGAATGTAAGGCCGGCCCCTTCATTGAACATGAGGTTGACGGCATCTTGGAGATAAAGAACGGCAAGGACATCTTTCTTGCTGGCGGCTGTTTTTGGGGAACGGAACACTACTTTAAACAGATAGAAGGCGTAGTGGAAACGGAAGTGGGATTTGCTAACGGACACACTGCGGATCCATCGTACAAGGAGGTCTATACTGACATGACAGGCTATGCTGAGACGGTACATGTGAAGTACAATCCCAATGTGGTCAGTCTTGAATTCCTCCTTCAGATGTTCTTCAAGGCCATCGACCCCACAAGTCTCAACAAACAGGGACATGACGAAGGAACCCGCTACCGCACGGGCATCTACTATACCAGTGACGAGGATTTGCCCGTAATCGAAAAGGTGTTTGCCGAGGAGCAGAAAAAGTATCAGCAACCTCTGGCTGTCGAAAAACTCCCCTTGCAGAACTTCTATTCAGCAGAGGAGTATCATCAGGATTACCTTGACAAGAATCCTACTGGCTACTGTCATCTGCCAGAGTCACTCTTCGAGTTTGCAAGAAAAGCTAAAGAAAAGAAATGAGCATCGGGCAAGAACTGGTATTGCACAAGAAAACATTCCAGGAGTTGACGGTGGATGAACTATACGAGCTCCTGAGGGTGCGTAGCGAAGTGTTCGTGGTTGAGCAGGACTGCGTCTATCAGGATATGGACGGGGATGACCAGAAGTCCATTCATCTGTGGCTCACCGTTGCCGATAAAGTTGTAGCTCTGGCTCGTGTCTGTCCTGCAGGTACTCACATGCAGGAAATCTCCATCGGAAGAGTTATTACCACTGAGCGAGGCAAAGGCTATGGCAAGCAGATAATGCTTCATGCCATTGATGTAGCAAAAGAGCACTTCGGTGCAAAGCAGATAGACATTGAGGCACAGGAATATGCCAAGGGATTCTATGAAAGCGTCGGTTTCAAACAGTCATCAGACACCTTCATGCTCGATGGTATCCCCCACATAAAAATGACATGGACAATTAAATGCGTCCCTTGAAGGCATAGCCAATCCCTTCGACTGCCGTGCGGATGGCTTCTTCTGTAGCAGGGCCTTTGATGGTGAGGGTGTTGGCAGAGGCACTGGCCTTGGCTTTCTCTACGCCGGGCACATCCTCGACGGCACGAACTACGGCAGCCTCGCAATGGCTACAATGCATATCCTCAACTCTATAGACCACCACATCGGGGTCTAACGGTTTCTTGGTAGAAAACTTGCTGAACAGTTTCATCATAAGAGCAAATATTATAAGTAGGGTTAATATTGTAGCGCATATCAGTTTGAACGGGCTGGGCAGAGCGGATGTCATGCAGCAGGCACCATTGGAAGTGAAAAGTGAAGAGTGAAAAGTGAAAAGTTCGGTTGCATTAAGCAGCAATCCAAAGAGAACGGCAAACACCACGATGGTCATCAGATAAATCCAGGTAAAACGGCGTCCCATCGCCTTATGAACCACGAGGATGGAGGCCAGATTGACAGCAGGTCCCGCCATCAGCATTACTAAAGCGGCTCCTGGCGAAAGCCCTTTCATCATCAGTGCCGCAGCCACAGGGATGCTACCTGTAGAGCAGATATACATCGGTACGGCAATGGCAAGGATGACAAGCATCTGCACGAGAGGCTGACTACCGAAGGAAAGGAAGAACTCGTCGGGTACTGCCACCTGAATCAATGCCGCAACAACAAGTCCGATAAGCAATCGCAGGCCGATGTCACGAATCATATCGTAATAGCCATACTTCAGCACCCGCCAAATCCTGTTGCCTGTTTCTACTTGGCATGAGGCGGTGGTATCTTCCCTTATGTCTTCCTCACGTACCAGCCGGTTTACCAACAATCCGCCGCAGACACCCGTAATGAGTGCCGCCACAGGACGGATGATGGCAAAGCCCAGTCCCATCAGCGAAAACGTGGCCAGAATGGAGTCGATGCCGGTCTGTGGTGTGGCAATGAGAAACGAAGCAATAGCTCCTTTCGATGCCTTCTCGTTCTTCAGACCTATAGCGGTGGGAATCACGCCGCACGAACATAGTGGCAGGGGTACACCAAGCAACGCTGCCCAAAGTACGGACAGCCTATTGTTGCGCGACAGATAGTTGGCATAGAACTTCTGTGGCACAAACACATGCAGCACCCCTGCAATCAGGAATCCTAACAGCAAGTAGGGAGCCATCTCGCAAACCACGTTCAAAAGCGATGTAAAGAAACTCAGTAGATCCATAACCATGCTGCAATGATGCGATTAAGTGAGAGCAAAAGAGAGCTCGCTCTCATTTGCCGAGCGAGAGCATCTTCGCCGTTTCGACGGCAAAGGTACGACAAATCTTTTGCAATTTAGTTGCAATGACAACAATTTTAAGGTTTCACACCAAGAATGGTGGCGTATGATGGCTTCTTGCGATGGATTTCTGTCTGTGTGAACCCTGCATCATCGAGAAATTGCTTTAGCTGCTCAGGCGTATAGGCAGTCATGCCTTCCACAACATGTGTCCATTTAGAGTCTGTATCGACCACCTCAACCATGATAGCGAAATGCCCTTTTGGCTTCAACACCCTACAAACCTCCTGCAGACAGTTGGGCAGGTTCGGCCAGAAATAGACCGTCTCAACAGCTGTCACAAGGTCGAACTTTCCGTCTTCGTAGGGCAGTTTCTCTGCTGAGCCTTGTTGCACAAATACCTGTTTGTCTATCACGTCGGCATTGACCTTTATGGCTTTGGCCACACTCTCCTCAGAGATGTCGATGCCATAGACTTTGGCTCCTTGGCTCCTTTTGAGAAGCCTTTTCAGCGTCGCCCCGCCACCACAACCGATATCGAGCATTGTCCACCCGTCTTGCATATCAACAAGGTTCAAGCCCCAGTTCGTGAGCGGTGCATGACACAAATTCATGAACTTCAGCATAGCGCGTCCCATCTTTCCCTGTGGATGGGCGCATTGTGAGAATAGTTTCTTTAATAAGCTCATTGTTTCCTTTTTCTTCGTTCGCAGTAACGCTCACACTGGGCACAGATGTCGTAGCCGAGCATGGCCCCAAGGATAAAATCCTCTTCGGGAGTCAGTTCATTCAGCGGACGGGTGACGAACAGACGGATGGCATCGAGACACTCCTTGCGACCAAAATAGACGTTGACATTCTCTTTGCCAGCGGGCTGCACCACGTAGTCGATGGACTGGCGGCACAACCGGTTGGTGGCAAAAGCCTCGAAACGGCGGTTGCAGGTGAAGAGTATCATCCTGCGCACACCTTTCTTGTATTCATAAATGTGATTCATCAACACCTTCATGGCGGGGGACATTGCCTCACTTGTCACTTGCCTTTCTACCGTCTGCTGCATATACCCGAAAGTTTAAAGGTTGGGAGAAATTTCAGCTACCCACGCATCGATACGGGCATCCGTCTTGTCATCCTCGTTCACATCGTCGAGAGGAAGTCCCACGAACTTACCATCAACAACAGCCTCTGAGTCATCAAAGATATAACCGTCTGTACTGACAGCCCCTACAAAACGGGCACCGCTTTCCTTGATACCATTATACAACTCGCCGATGCCACCAACAAAAGTGTCGCCATACGACTCACAGTCGCCACAGCCAAAGAGGGCAATGGTCTTGTCGGCAAGATTGGCACCCTGCAGCACTCGCAGACCGTCGTACCAGTCATCCTGCAACTCACCAGCACCCCATGTCGAAGTGCCGAGAATCAGGTTCTGGTTGCTTTCTATAACATCAGCTGTCAAGTCCTGTACGTTGATGGCCTCGCAGCCAAGTTTCTGGGCTATCTTCTCTGCGATAGCCTCGCACGTTCCAGTAGAGGAACCGTAAATTACAATTGTTGCGTTCATTTCTATCTTATCTTAATGGCTAAAAAATCTGGGTGCAAAGGTACGGCGATTCCGTGAACTGTGCAATACTCAAAAGTTGGGCTTTTTCTTTTTCGTAACACTCAAAAAGCATCCTAAACCAATTAATCATAAATAGGTATCATCTCATAAATGATTCTAAAAGATTTCCCGAAGTACATATAATACGGGAGTTTTTTCGTATATTTGCAACCAACATGTTCGAGGGTACCAGTTCAAGTATGGTTGGCGACTTATGCCAAAAAGAACGGTCTCGCCGTGACTCTGTATCAGGACTATGGTTGGCCCGCCAAGAAACTGAGATTATCAACATGTAATAGAATGAACATGAACGAAGAAAAGAGACTGCAACGACGCCAGCGTCTGATGGATAACAAAGCCTATCAGACGATGGAAGGACTGACCCGCTATATGGATCGATACTATCTGGATGCGCTCATCGGAGTCATTCCAGGATGGGGTGATGCCATTGCCCTAATCTGCGTCGTGCCGTTCGTATATTTCTCTTCTCGTGTTATCAAGAGCGTTCCGCTGACATTGGCCGTATTGAATAATGCCCTGCGGGATGTGCTGCTTGGCATGATACCGTTCTTCGTAGGCGACATCATCGATATCTTCCATCGTGCCAACACCCAGAACATGCAGATGATTAAGGGCTTTGTCGATGGTGATGAAGCGGTCATTAAGCAGGTGAACCAACGAGCTTGGCAGTCAGCCATTGTCCTCATCCTTCTTCTCCTGCTTATTGCCCTCATGATTTGGCTGCTCATATCCTTCGGCAGCTATCTGTACTCTCTGCTGGCATCCATTGTCTAACAGAGTTGGTTTGCCGCTAATCTGTTACCACTTCATTGAAATGCGCTTGTCCCCATTCTATTAGGGCCATGATGGCTGGCATGAGTGACTATTTTACTAAAGCCTCATTTTAGTCGTAATCTTTTTTTTTTGGGGGGGGGTAAGAGCGATAGGTTCAAGAAAAGTGAAAAGTGAAAAGTGAAAAGTGAAAAGTGAAAAATGAAAGGGAGAGGGGTCCTCCGTGCGGTGAGCCCCTCTCTGTTTGTTTTTCTGGTCTTATCAACTAACTATTAAAAAAATGTATGTGGGGTTATTTGTTCCACGCAGCCTCAGCAACAGCCTCCTGAATGCCTTTCATGGCATTGGTACCGATGACGGCAGCGTTGGCACGGTCGATGATGGTGGTAGAACCACTCTCCTTGCCTAAGCCGGCAGTATCGTTGGTATCCCATGCGAAGGGGATGATGCCATTCTGAATGGCCTGTGCGTTGAGGTACTTATAATAGCTCTTAACGGAGGCATCGTGCTTGGTCTGATCGCCAGCGGCCAGTGTGCGCTGCAGAGCGGCATACTCGCCGATGATGACGGGATAGCCCTGTGAGGTATAGGCGGTCTTGAGCTTGCCGAACTGACCGGACAGATAGTTCTCCTCGCCATAGCTGGGGTTATGGTCGGCACCATGATTGTCGGCACCCCAGTAGTAGAAGGCCTTGTCGCCTGTAGCATCATAGGTGCCACAGAACTGGCCTGGGTCGTAGTAGTGGACTTCGACCATGAGGCGGCCTGCTGCCTCGGGCAGTTTGTCGGCCGGCATGTAGTTGACCGACGACTCGATGTTGGTAGAGGGGCCCTGAACGACCAGCGTGCGCTGACCATTGTTGCCACCAGTAGCACGTACTGCCTGCACGAAGGCCTGATTATAGCGGATGAGGATTGGTGTGAGCTCGGCATGACGCGTGCTGAAGAGTGAATACTCCTGGAAGGGCTCGTTGAGACCGGCAAAGAGCAGGTGCTCGTCGTAGTCCTTGAAGGCGGTAGCTATCTGTGTCCAGATATCCTTCAGACGGCTGATCTTAGCAGCGATGTGAGTCTCGTCGACAGCCTGATAGGACGAAGTGCTCTTGGTGAAGCCCTGTACCTCGATCCAACCGCCGTCCCAGTGGTCGTTGAGCACGACATAGAGTCCATCGTTGATGCAGTAGTCGACAACCTGCTTGACACGACTAAGCCAGTCGGCATCGATGACGCCATTGGTAGAGTGGATATCCCACGAGCAGGGTATGCGGACAGACTTGAAGCCAGCTGTCTTAACGGCATCGATGACCTGCTGAGTGGTTGGTGTGGGCTGCCAAGCGGTCTCTGCGCCCAGACCGTCACCTGTGGCTTCGAGCGTGTTGCCAAGGTTCCAGCCGGGATACATGAGCGGAGCAATGTCCTGTGCACCCTTGGTGATGCTGCCCGAAGGAATGTCGGCAGAGCCCTCGGCCTGCGTCACAGCAACGGTCTGCGTCTGACCATCGGCAGTGATGGTGATGACAGCCGTGCGCTCATAGGTAGTGGGATTGGCAGCAACAGTGACGGTGACGGGTGTAATCTTAACGTCGCCATACTGAGCACCAACGGAAACGACACACCAGTCGGCATTGCTCGTAGCCGAAGCCTGAGAAGGGGCCTGAGCATTGATGACCTGCTGGCCGCCATCGCTATCGAACGAGAGAGAGACAGGACGCACCGTCAGCTGGCTGACAGGCATACCGCCACCATTACCATTATCATCGTCGCCACAGGCAACGAGCGCTGTGGTGGCAAAGAATGCCACCATCAGCGTGAGAAGATACTTGATTTTCATATTCATAGCCTAATTAAAATTCGGGTGTTGCAAAGAGACTGTTAACGGTGAAATTAACCTCCATAGAATTGCTGAAGCTCAGCTCCTTGATGACACCATCCTGAGGCGTACCGAAGGCACAGCCGCTCTGGCTGGTCAAGCCGTACATGTTCCAGAGTTCCAGACGGTAGGCGTCGCCCTCGTTGCTGTCGGGAACACCAGCCTTATTGTAGCTGACGCTGTTGCCGTCGAGCTTCAGAGAATTGAGCGTACAGTGCATGGTGGGGAACCACTTGCGGATGTTGTCGATCTGGACGAAGGTCATGATAGAACCATCGGCATGGTCGCCACTGGTATAGAGGATATCGAAATCGCTCTGCGACACCTCGTACTTAGCGGTCTCGGTATTCAGTGCGACGCTGAACGAAGCGCCCTGATTGAAGCCCCATGTGCCACCCCAGCTGGGATTGATGGTGATGAGGTTTGGCGTGAAGCTGCCCTCAGGACCATTGAGCTGGATGGTATAGGTAATCTCCAACGAGCTGGCGAAGGTGAAGGCAGGATCGTTGTCGACATCCTTCAGATCGCTGAACGGCGAGGCAATGATACGCTCGTTCTTAGCGGTCTTACCCCATACGTTAGCCATCTCGATGCGATAGTTACCATTATTCTCGATGTCGCCATAGCAGAAGTTGTTGGCATTGAACTTGATGGCCTGTCCGTCGAGCTTCATCTCGTCGATACGCACGAAGGCATTGGGGAACTTCTCCTTCAGACCTACGAAGTCGATGAGGTTGACCTTCAAGCCATTGCACTGTCCCTGATAGGTGATGGTGTGCTGACCTTCAAGCTCTTGCGGAGAAATCATATCGAGGGTTGAGTCCCATGAGCCGCCCCAGTCGTTGCCCACGCAGATCATTTTGACAGCAACACCGCTGTAGACGATGTCGGCAGCATAGTTGAACGACAGCTGCGTGCCGCCACCATCGATGAGCATACCAATCTGCAGCGTCTCCTCGGTGAGCGAGAGGATGTTGAGGTTGGTGCGCTTGTTGTCGCCACGGGCACCCTGAGCAGGTACGTCGAGAATGTCGATAGACAGCGAGATGGTCTTATTAGCCTCGTCGACAGTATAGGTACCCTCCTCGGTCGTAGCATTACCCTCGGCATCGATCTTGGTCACAGTCACCTTACCATCCTCGGTGAAGGTCATGGTACCAAAGTCGCGAGGATCGCCACCGATAATCCATCCGTCAGCACCAGCAGCCCAGAGCCAGCTGTTGCCTACGATAGGCTCGCCATTAGTGATGGTACGCCAAGAGTCGTCGGTACCCATGAACCAGCACGGACCTTCGAAGTGAGCGTGAGAGCCATCGGCACGCAGGTCGATATGCCATGTGTTGTAGAGCAGCTCCTTCTTGAACTTCACGTTGCGGGCTGTAGAGACAGGACGGATAGAGAGGGCCTCGTAGACGGCACGGGTACTGCGGGCACGGGTAGAGCCGTTGAACTCGTAGTCGACAGCATACTGAGAGTTGCCACCATTGACAGAACCTGTCAGGTAGTAGCCCTGAGCACCCTGATCGCTGACCTCGTGGGCCACACGCTTACCGGCAGCAGGCAGGAAGATGCTGTTGCCATTAGGACCGGTGACCTGATAGCCGGCCACACCGTTCAGCTCAGTCCACTCTGTCTTACACAGGCTGAAGAGCTCTTCAAAGAGGTCGGCAGTGGGCAGTGTACCCTTGCCGCCGAGTGCCTTGTTAGCCAAGTCGAGATCTGACTTATAGGTATCAGCCGAAGCATAGTCGGCAGGTTCGATGCTGGGGTTGCAGCCCGTGAGGTCGCCAAAGGCGAAGAGACCACCAAGATCAGAAGGTGTCTTGGCACCGATATTGCGCTTAGCCCACTTGACCGAGAGGCCCAGATCGACAAACTCCTCGTCGACATCGATGTCGCTGGCGGCAGTGGTAAAGTCCTTGACGTCACCATAGACCACACCAGAGCCTAAGTCGAGGAAGGCTGCATAGTAGTAGTGGGTATCAGGCAACAGACCAGCCTGCGTGATGCTATAGCTGTCGGCCAGCTCGCTGGGAGCGAGGCGCAAGCCTGCACGTACAGCCTCCTGATCGCTGGAGGTAGAGATGACAATACCTGCGGTAGCGTCGGCAGGATACTGGCTGATGGCACCCGCCATCGTAGCAGTAGCAAAGTCGATACCGGAGACGTCGCCTGTCGTAGCCGTAGCGTTGGTGGTTACCAGCGTCTTCACCTCACCCTTGTAGGTCAGACGTCCCTGCAGGGTGACGTAGGCCTGATAATAGATGGTCTGATTGACAGTAAGACCACTGATAGTGCCTGAGAACGATGCAGCAGAAGCTGCTGTCACCGTCTCGGTGAGGGCATTGGCAGAGGTGCCCCAATAGAAACCTGTGGCATACGACGCGGTGTTCATCTGCTCGAGACCAGCCACCGTACCGTGGAACGTGGCTGTGGTAGCTGTGACATCCGATGAACCCGTCACCACTGAGCCATCGGTAATCAATGGCGTGGAATAGGAGTTGTAGCTGTCTTCATCGCTACAGGCGGTAAGCATGACCGTTCCCATGAGGAGTGCCATGATGCCGGAATATATCTTTGTCAGTTTCATAATCTTTTCACTTTTCATTTTTCACTTTTCACTTATTCTATCGTGATGCTTTCAACCGTACAATGTGAGGCATAATCATCATCGGCCAGCGTGGCGTAACCCAGATACTGCATAGTCATAGTGAGTGCTGATGTACCGTCATCCCACTTAACAGTAGAGCCAGTATCGTTGGTCCAAGAGATCGTATAGACACCATCGCCATTGACCGTGATGGCACGCGAGTAGTTGAAGCAGTCGGTCTCCCAACTCTGTTCCTCACCGCGGTTGCAGCAGAGCACCATCTTAGCGGGTTGCTCGAAAGTAAAGCCTGAGAGTCGCAGGGTAACATTGATTTTCTGGTTCTTCTTCAGTTTTACGTTAGCAGGATCGATGGCATCGTTGCCACCACCCCAAGGATTGTAAAGCTGACAGCGGAAATACTTGTCGGCCTCAATGTAGTTGTTGACCTTAGAAGCATCAAAAGGTATGTTGACAGGACCTGTCTGACCACCGCCTACAGCCTTGTAAGTCAGCGTTGTTACCAGATAGTTGTTCACATTGCCATTAGCGTCCTTACCCTCAGGGACACCCATAACAACCTCAGAACCTGGGTCACACTTGAATACGGTCCACTCACTTCCAGTCAATGCAATGGTGCGGGCATCGCCATTGACGGTGAAGAGAGTGATAGCCTTATCGAAGATAATCTTAGAATCCTCGATAGTATATGTACCGCTGTAGTCACCATAGCTATAGGCACCCTTCTTGGTGAGTGTGAGTTCATTTTCGGCAATCGCATCGCTGTCCCAACGGGGAGCCCAGATGGTGCCATAGTTACCCTTAACAACACTCTCCCAACTGCTGGAGCCGCCATTCCACCACATCCAGTCGTAGGCAGCCTCATCGCTAATGAGATATGTCATCTCTGCACCAGAGAACTCAACGCCATTGATATCGGTCGTGAAGAGCTTTTCCTGAAGGTCAGCCACCTCAGGAGCAACAGGTGTTGAAGGATCGAGGTAGTTAACCTCGCCGGAAGGAATCTGCACTTTGCCACTTTGTACATCAGCAGCAATATAGTTCCATACAATCCACCATGCGCCCTCGCTATTGGTACGCATAGTAGCCAACTGGAGGAAGTAAGGCGTGAGTTCTGTGATAACAATATTGCTAGTATAGTTAGAGCATACAGCATCGAAACCAACATTATGCATAGCAAAAGCATCGCTGAACGACAGTGTGGGATGGTTCTTGTCGCTGACATTGAGCGTCCACTTGCCAGTGCTTGTCGTGCCCGTTGATGCACCCTTGCTGCCTGCCTCGCCACGATACTCGGTGATAGAGCAACCGTTGACATCGTCGAGCGTAAACTCCATATAGCTGTCCATATAAGGATCGTCGGCAGGAATGAGCCACGACTGATAGCCTGGGTCCCAGTTGGGCTTCATGTGATTAATACCGATATTGGTATCGCCAGAACCATCGTTGAGCACGTCGTCAGGATTACAATACATGACGGGAGCCGTGCACTGGCCTACGCCGTAGTCCTTATCGCAGGGCACCCAGCGCTTCGTGCTGCCTACACCACCTGTAAGATAGGTGTAAAGGGGATCTTCAAGCAGCGACATATTATTGGTTGTAATCTCAAACTGATAAGGAGCACCATAGACCACACCACCACGGGTGTCGACACCAAAGGTGACCTCGTAAGTGCCGGCAAAAGGCAACTGAAGCGAGGCTTCAGGACCCTGGGCACGTCCGTTGGGATGAATCCAATAGCAGTTATAGCTCTTGTCGAGCAGGCTCTTCAGAGAGACGGTATTCTGTGCATCTACCGACACAGAGAATGCTGAGCCATGCGTCAGGTCTGCCGACTGCAATGCGGGGGCGTCCAAACTATGACTGTCGGGAGCGCAGGCACCTAGCATCAACAAGGCAGCGGCAAACAGATATATTGATTTTTTCATAACTTCTTTAACTTCTTTTACTTCGTTAACTTCTTTAACTTCTTAACTTCCTTACCATCCCGCATTCTGTTTGAGCACGCCATTCGACAGGGTAATCTGTGTCTGTGGAATCTGCTGGAAGCCACGCTTAGAGGTAATGTTAGCAGCCTTGTAGCTGACCTCGCCCTCGATGCCACCATTGAGCACAGACTCGCCAGAAGCTACGATAGCAGCAGCAGCTACATTGACACCCTGACGGAGAAGGTCCCAATAGCGGATGCCCTCGAAGGCAAACTCAAGACGACGCTCCTCCATGATATTAGCTGTGGTGAGCTCGATGGCGTTGTTAGGCATCGTAATGCTGCCATCCTCGGCTTGAGTAGCATAGGCGCGATTGTGAACCTGATTGAGGTAAGCACGACCATTAGAAGAACCCAGTTCGGCAGCCATCAGTAGAACGTCGGCATAGCGGATGAGCGTATAGCCAATTGGCTGAGAAATCTGGAAGTCGCCTGCCATCAAGCCATCCCAATAGTGGGTGAGTGACCATGAACCATCGCTCTCGCTCTTGTGATAACCCGAACGGGCGGTGTATTTCTTATTGAAGTAGCCTGTGTATTCACGCTGGTCGGCAATAGCCTTGTCAGCATAGGCAGGCATAGAGGCAATACCCTCTGCTGCCAGGTCGATGACAGAAGCATCGCGACGCTGGTCGCCAGCAGGGAATGACTCTACAAAGTTCTTGGGAACCGTAGCACCACCCCACCCTTGTCCGTAGGGAGCCTTAAAGGTACCACCACGTACGGAGAACATCTGGATGGCGTTGTTACCGCCGGCATTGCCATTATAGTCGCTGGTGTAGTTGAACTTCATGGTCAGGATGTTCTCAGCATTGTCTTCGCCGGCATAGGTTGACACCTCGGTCCATCCAGCCTGGTCGCTGCCTGTCCATGTGGTGCTGGCACAATACCAGAGATTCTTGTAGAGAGGTACAAGGCTATACTCGCCACTGGCAATGATATCCTCAAGAGCGCTCAACGCATCGGCCTTGGATACGCCCTGTGGCTCTTTGCCATAGACACCTGTATAGAAGAGGTATGCGCGAGCCATCATAGCCTTTGCGGCATAACAGGTGATACGTCCGTCGTTGGTAGACGAAGCAGCCTTAGGATAGGCGTCGGCAGGAATATTGTCGGCAGCATACTTCAGGTCAGCAAAGATCTGGGCATAGACATCATCGACTGCAGCCTGTGGAACGTTTTCCGTAGAAGGCTCGGTGAGCAAAGGAACATTCTCGAAGATACGCACCAGGTCGAAGTAAAGAATACCACGTATGGCACGGGCTTCGCCAATGAGCTGGCCGTGACTCTTGTCGCTATTCCATGAGATGGTGCTCTCGTGGGCTATCAGCTCGTTGACACGATAGATGGCGGCATAGTAGCTCTCCCACAGCGTGTTATGCAGATTCATCTGTGAATTGTCCTCGCCCATATCGAAACGATCGACCACAGCTGAATTGCGGGCATCAGCATTACCTGTGCCACCAAAGCACTCATCGCTGAGCAGTTCGGAGAGATAGTGGAAAGCGAAGGCAGGACCATTGGACACCGTACGCTGCCAACCATCATAGCATCCAATGAGGGCACGCGAAGCAGCAGCCTCATTGTTATAAAAGTTTCCTGTCGTACCCTCCGTCTTGGAAGAAACCTCCAGAAAATCCTCGCCACAAGAGGTCAGCGATAGTGAGAGCAGACCCAGGGCGGCTATAGATAATATCTTTGTTTTCATATTCGTAATCATCTTGGTATGTTAGAACTTCAAGTTAACACCACAAAGGAAGGTACGCGGACGGGGATAGTAGCCATAGTCGATACCTGCTACCCAGCCAGAGTTACCATAACCGATTTCAGGATCCATGCCGTCATACTTGGTAAAGGTGAAGGCATTCTGAACCTGTGCATAGATGCGGCATTGCGAGATGTACTTACACTTGAGCAGCTTAGAGAAGTCGTAGCCTAGCGTGATGTTGGAGATACGCAGGAAGTCGCCATCCTGAATAAAGAGATCAGAGAACTGATAGTTGACGTTGGTATTGGTGACGCGAGGAATCTTGTTACTGGTTCCTTCACCTGTCCAACGGTCGAGAATAGCTGTGGTGTAATTAGCCTTGACACTAGCATGGTTGCGCAAGCTCTGCACAATCTTGTTGCCTGCCTGTCCGTTAGCAGTCACAGAGAAGTCGAGACCCTTCCAGTCGAAGCCCAGCGAGAAGCCATAAGTAAACTTAGGCATACCGTTACCGAGGTTCACCTTATCGCTCTCGTCGATAACACCATCGTGATTGATGTCGTAATATTTCACATCACCAGGCTTCACGTCATCCTGCAGCACACCATTGCCTGCAGCAATCCAGTCCTTGATGTCCTGTTCGTTCTGGAAGATGCCTGCAGTCTTATAACCCCAGAAGTAACCAATGGGCTCGCCGTTAGAGGCGCGATAGAACTCACCTGAGTTATCGTAGAGCACAGAACCTGTAGCACCATGTATGATACCATCTTCGTTGGGGATGTTACCCACCTTATTCTTATTATAGGCACCATTGAGGTTGACGTAGTAACGGAAGTTCTTACCAATACGGTCGTTCCAGGCTAAGCCCAGCTCCACACCAGTATTCTTCACGTCACCGCCATTGATGTAGGGTGCACCGGTACCAACGGTAGCAAGCACAGGAGGCTGTACGAGCCAGTCCTTGGTGGTCTTGACGTAGAAGTCGAAGTTGACATTCAGGCGCTGGTTCAGGAAACGGGCGTCGAAACCTAAGTCGAACTGCTCTGATGTTTCCCAAGTGATATTCTCGTTACCGAGACGTGTAGGAACAGCACCCCACATGTCGCCATCGCTACCAAGCGTGGTTCCGAAATTGTAATAATAATTATTGAAAGCCATAGGGGCCAGATACATATAGTTACCGATGTTCTGGTTACCCACCTGACCCCAGCTGGCACGCAGTTTGAAATAGTCCATAAACTTGGTGACAGGCTGCATGAATTTCTCGTTGGTGATCACCCAACCTGCAGAGATAGAGGGGAATGTACCGAAACGGTGACCTTTGGCAAAACGGCTAGAACCATCACGACGCACAGTAGCGTTGACCATATAGGTCTCCTTCCAGTTCCATCCCACACGGGCAAAGTAGCTGACCATACGCTCCTCATCCCAAGGCGAACCGCTGACAGAGAGACCCTCCTCTTTGTTCATGGCTGTACCATTGCTCAGATAAGCATACTGCCAAGAGTCGAAACCATCGCGGAGCGAACCGTTGCTGCCATAGATGCTCTGACCTTCTGTGCGATAGGTTTCGTAACCTATCATAGCATCGAAGTGGTGCTCCTTGACATCGAACTGATAATTCAATGTATTGGTCCAAGTAATACCAAAACCATCGCTGGCACTCTGAGAAACGCCTGTGCGAGTGTCCTGATAGCTATAAATAGAGAAGTGGTAAAGTGGCGAGAACGAACGGTAGTTGTTCGAATCGTACTTCACACCCAGCGTAGAGCGGAACTTCAGGTTCTTGATGAACTCAAACTCGGCATAGGCATTGGCCGTGATGGTCATGTTCTGCGTCTTGTTGTTGTTGGTTGTCATCATCACACCGTAGGGGTTGCCGTCAGAGTTCTGCCATTCGCTGTCAGAAGTATCATTAAAAGGACTGCCATAACGGCCATTGTCGCTATAAACAGGGCTCAGGGGCGATGTACCGAAAGCAGCACGCAACGTGTTGTTATAGGCATTACCCACACCGATACCATTCTTTTTATAATAGATCAGAGACATCTGCTCACCCACCTTCAGGAACTTGTCGATAACCTGATATTCAGAGTTGACACGGAAGTTATAGCGCGAATAGTTTGACACATCCTTGCCACCAACAATACCTTCCTGATTCATATAGCCCAGCGATACGGCATAGTTACCTTTCTGGCTGCCACCACTGATGCTGAGGTTGGCGCTATAGGTCTGGGCATTGTCCTTGAACATCTGATCTACCCAGTCGGTATCGTAGAGGTTGCCGTCCTTGTCGAAGATGCTGGCATACTTCATTGAACCGTCAGCATTCATGCCGTACCAGTCGTAGGCAGCACCACCAGAGTTGATGTTCTGCTCGTCCATGATGGTCATGTACTGCTTGGCATTGAGCATCTGCACCTTACGGGGAGCACTCTGCCAACCCCAATAGCCGTCGAAGCTGACCACTGCACGACCTTCCTTACCGTTCTTGGTCGTCACGAGCACGACACCATTGGCCGACTGCGAACCATAGATAGCTGCAGAGGCGGCATCCTTCAGCACGTCGATGCTCTCGATATCAGCAGGATTCACAGTAGCAATGTCGCCACGTACACCATCTATAATATAAAGAGGACCGCTGCTACCCGTGGTACCCAGACCACGAATGTTTACCTTCAGACCCTCACCAGGCTGACCTGACTCAGAGATGATGGTCATACCAGGCGTCTGACCCTGCAGAGCCTGTAGTGGATTGGTGGTGTTGAGCTTAGCCACGTCTTCACCTTTCACCTGAAGCGTAGCACCCGTTACCAGTTTCTTTTTCTGAACACCGTAACCAATGACTACCACTTCGTCGAGCGAAGCACGATCTTCGTCCAACGTAATGTTGTAATCACTTGCAGAACCCACCTGTACCTTCTTGGAAATATAGCCAATGTAAGATACCACTAAGGTCTGCCCTTCTTTAGCCTCGATCTTGAAGTCGCCTTCAAAATCGGTGATTGTTCCAGTACTTGTTCCATCCACCTGAACTGTGGCACCAATGAGTGGTTCACCGTCAATAGCAGATACAACTTTACCAACAACAACCTTGGCACTAAGAGTAGACCCAACACCCATTGCCTGCATCGTGAACATTGCCACGACGAGTGCAACAAACTTAAGAGAAAATTTACTCATAGTTTACTTGTTTTGGTTAGAATTAAAACATAAAAAAATTGTACTGCAAAGGTACGAACACTTTTCTTTACAGGCTAACTGATTTTTACACAAACTATGAGTGCATACGTTATACCCTATGCATCATTTGTTAACAAAACATGTATGATTTGTTATATAACCGCCCTAATCTGCGCTTTTCTTGTATTCCGACGGCATGACGCCATACATCTCTTTAAAGTATTTCGTGAGATAGCGCGGGTTGTTAAATCCAACCTTATAGGCTACCTCCGAAACCGTCATCTGGCTCTTCCGGAGCAGCTGTTCCGCATGGCGCAAACGTATCTGCCGGATAAACTCAGAGGGTGTCATATCGGTAATAGCTGTCAATTTCTTATATAGATGAACACGCGACATAGCCAATGCTTCCGCCATTGTTTCGACGCTGATATCCGAATTACTAAGATTTTCCTCTACGTAGGTTGTAGCATCACGCACCAGTTTCTCATCCTGATTGGATATCTCCACCTCCTTTATCTGTGGCACCAGCTTGGTCTGACCGTGATTCTTTTCCACCATGCTATTTACCTGTTGCAACAACTCCTCAAGATGTGTGAACACCCGCTGCTGCTGTTCGTAGCGCTGTTCGTCGGTTTCACGCTTCATCATCGAATTCAACGACTCGAAAGTCTCATGGAAAGGCAGGCGCAACTCATCGCTAATCATATCGTTGAACTTCTGGCGCTGCTCATCAAGCAGATGATTGCTTTCCTGTTGCAGCTTCAGCTTTTCCAGTCGCATCTTTTCCTGATAGCGCTTATAGTGCCAATACAGACCTGCAGCTATCAGCAGCACATAGACAGCCAGCATCCACCATGAGCGATACCACGGGGTGGCTATCGTGATATTCAGCCTGCACGCCTTCTCCCCTAGCGTTCCGTCATCGTTCAGCATACGGGCACAGAACGTGTAGCGGCCTGAAGGCAGACCGGTATAGACGGCATTGGCATTGTTTTCATCCGTATACAGCCACCCGCTGTTCAAGCCCTCCATGCGATAGGCAAAACGGCTGCGATTGTGCACCTCGCCATTGTTGGATGCCAGCTGTATGACGAAATGGTTTTCATCGTACGCCAAGTCCAAGCGACCTGACACAGGCATCGAAGGGCCGTCCATCATCCTGACGCCACTGATCATCGGGACGTCCTCACTATAAGCAACTTCCATCCTCTGAGGGTCAATCACATCGATACCCTCATGACCTCCAACGATAATCTTTCCGTCGGGCGACAGTACAGCTGAACGCTGGTTGAAAGGAGCATCCTGCAAACCATCGCGATTATTGAAGCTACGGACCACAAAGGTCCACGATCCGTCGTCGGAGGCCAGGGGAATGACGTTGGATATGCTATTCTGAAAGATAACCCAAACGGTATGCCGGCTGTCTTCTACCAGCCCATTGACGGTTCCGGTCAGGCCGGCATTCGTGGCCAGCGGACGGCAGACGCCGTTCTTTTGACAGCTGATAGTAACGCCAGAGGCTGTTCCTTGCCATATCAGCCCTCGTGAATCCTCCATGACCTGATTGGATGCTGGTGTCAGCGGAAGATCATGGGGCAGCTCTTCCAACGAGGAGTTCCTGACCTCCATAGTCCTGGGGTTCACCAACGAATAGAAATCGGTATGGGCTATCAACAGCCACCCGTCGCGCGTCAGTTGGATGGATGATATATAGTTAGTGGGCAGTCCGGTCTGATCGTCCAGTGTCGTGAATCGGCCCGTGCGGCGATCGATACGCTGCACGCCGGCTCCCAGCGTGCCCAGCCAGATATTGCCCCATTGGTCTTCGGCCAGGGCCCACACGCTGTTGTGAACCAAACGGTCTGACTGACCGGTTGCTTTGTATGCATGAAAACGGCCGTCCTTATATTGCACCAAGCCTCCTTCGTAGGCGCCAAACCAGAGCGTCCCGTCGGTTGCCGCAAGACTGCTCACGATGACGTCGGAGCCTAATCCTGTCTGCGACCTGTTGAAGATGGTCTTCTCGCCAGTAGTCGGGTTATAGCGTATGATACCCTGATCGTCCGACCCCAGCCAATAATTGCCTTCCTGATCCGTACATACCGTATTGATATTGCCTGCCTGTACATGACGGAAACGATGCAGATTCTCGGCATAGTAGTTGACACCGTTCATATAGGTAGCTATCCACATACGGTCTTTCTGGTCGCGGTATATCTTGCGCAACGTATTGGCAGACACAGATGTCTCATCGTTCTTGGCATTGAGAAACTGACGAAGCGACTTCTCCCTGACATTGACGACAAGAAGTCCCTGATGGTCTGTAGCAAGCCACAACTGACGATATTTATCGACGGCGATATCCCATATCTTGGTATCCTTAGGCAATCCCGATATACCTAAATAGCGCAAAGCCTCATCGGCAGAATCAATCCATCGGCATGCCTTACGCAGCCACACATAGACACGTCCTTCTACGATTACCCATATATTCTTGTCCGAATCGATGGTCACGAAATAGCCGGCATCCTTCTCGGCCCCCATTCGTCTTAGCGTATGGCTTTTCCAGGAAATCCATGCATGACGGGTATTGAAGCACACCAAGTCGCCATTGTTCGACACAATAACCAGACTATTGCCATATTCAGCCATATTGCTGACACCGATATCGGCATTAAACTGTTGCGGTCCGTCGCCAAATGGGAAATGTCTGACCTTTCGGGTGGAGGGATTCAAGTACCAGACGCCCTGGTCGTAGGTCTTCACCCAGAACTGCTTTCTCCTATCTATATAGATACGGTCAATGCTTCCTTTCACCCCCATGCTTTGCAGCCAACGTTCAGGATGTCGGTTGAAAGTCTCTGTCTGAGGATTGAAGATGGAATACACCACGCCATGCCTCATCCACAAGTTGCCTTCGGCATCTTCCATCACATCCTCCACATTGCTTGCTGGCATTGACAAAGAGTCTGCAGTATGCGAAAAGTAGCTCTTGATCCGATAGCCATCATAACGGTTCAGGCCGTAAGGGGTTCCTATCCACACCCTTCCTTGTGAGTCGCGAAAGATGCAGTTCACTTGCGAGTTAGAGAGTCCATCCCGCATATCAAGTCTTCTGAACTTCATATCAGGTACGGACGCTAACATCGTTATTGGCAGGAATATCAATAACAATAGCGATTGAATATGTCTATACATTTTAATAATAGCTCGTCAATAGTGGGTGCAAAAATACAATTTTTCCAACGAATAATCGCAATCTTTACAACTTTTTTTCAAAGAATATGTTGATTTTTCTAATGACTCTAAGTTAATCAAAGTTAAAGTCGTTTCCAAAGTCCCTATGGTTTGAGAGTTTTTTTCGTAACTTTACAGCCAGTATCTAAGCAAATACGATTATGAAGGTTTTATTGATTAACGGTAGCCCCCGTAAAAACGGCAATACTGGAAGTCAGTCTATTAAGACATAACAAGAAATAAGTAAAGTAACTATGATACAGAATGGTATATTGCGTGTCGGCATCATCGGCACAGGATGGATAGCTGAGAAAGCAGCCATCACTCTAAACGGACTCACGGAATGCGAGGCATACGCCGTGGGGTCACGGACATTAGAGAAAGCAGAGGCTTTTGCCAACAAGTGGAACATCGTACGTGCCTACGGTTCGTATGGCGAACTGATTGCCGACCCTGACGTAGACCTCATCTATGTCGGTACGCCTCACTCACATCATTATGACGTGACACGTGCGGCTCTCTTAGCAGGCAAGCCTTGTCTGGTGGAAAAAGCTTTTATGGCGAATGCCAGACAGACGGAGGAGATTCTCGCCATCGCCCATGAGCAGAAAGTGTTCCTCGCCGAGGCCATCTGGACACGTTATCAGCCTGTGGTCACCATAGTCCGTAATCTGATCAGCAGCGGACGCATCGGCACGCCACGCCTCGTCACAGCCACCTTAGGCTACTCGATGGGCGACAAACCCCGCATCATGCGTCCTGACCTTTGTGGTGGTGCACTACTCGACCTGGGTGTCTATGCGTTGAACTTCGTACGAATGTTCTTCCCTGCCGATATCGTCAGCATTGATAGCCAATGCGTGAAGTCGAAGACGGGAATGGACCTGACTAACGCCATCACCATTGTTCTTAAGGATGGCATTCTCGCCAACGTCCAATCGAGTGCAGCCTGCGTGGGTGACAATATCGGCGTTATTGCCGGAACGGAGGGCAACCTGATTATCGACAACATCAACAACCCACAAAAGATTACCGTCAACGGACCCAATCGCACATTCGTCGAGACCATTCAGGTTCCCCAACAGATTACAGGCTACGAATATCAGTTCCTGGCTTGTCGTGAAGCCCTGATGGAAGGTCTTTTGGAACCTCGTGAGATGCCGCACGACGAAACCCTCTACATCATGCAACTCATGGATGGTCTGCGACAGAAATGGGGCGTACGCTATCCTATGGACTAACAATTAATAAAAACAACAGATATGAAGGATTTCAATTATTATGCACCGACCGAGGTTGTGTTCGGTAAGGAGTCAGAAGAGCAGGTAGCTGCTCTCGTGAAGAAGTATGGTGGCACTAAGGTGCTGGTTCATTATGGTGGAAAGAGTGCCGTGCGCTCTGGTCTGTTGGATAAGATCTGCGGTCTTTTGCGCGATGGTGGCGTAGAGTTTGTTACGCTCGGTGGCGTGGTGCCTAATCCCCGTCTATCGCTCGCCAAGCAGGGTATCGAGCTGTGCCGTCAGGAGGGTGTCGATTTCATCCTTGCCGTTGGTGGCGGTAGCGTCATCGATAGTGCCAAGTGCATCGCCTATGGCGTCTGCATGGACGAAGATGTTTGGGACCTGTATCTGGGTAAGGCCGAGGCTCCCAAGACGATGTTGCCTGTAGCCTCAGTACTGACCATTCCTGCTGCTGGTAGCGAGATGAGCGAGGCCTCGGTTATTACCAATGAGGACGGCGATGTGAAACTGGGCTACTCGAACAACATGTCGCGCCCCAAGTTTGCTATCATGAACCCCTGTCGCACCTTTACACTCCCACCCTATCAGACGGCGGCTGGTGTGACTGATATGCTGATGCACATCTTTGAGCGCTACTTCACCAAGGACGATGATATGGACCTGACTACCGACCTGGCCGAGGCCACCATGCGCCGCATCAAGACAGCCGTGTTCGATGTGCTGAAGAATCCCGAGGACTATCGTCAGCGCGCCCAGATTATGTGGGGCGGTAGTGTGGCCCACTGGGGACTGCTGGGCAAGGGTGTTCAGGAAGACTGGGCTACCCATCAGCTGGAACACGAACTCAGCGGTATGTTCGACGTCACTCACGGAGCCGGTCTGGCTGCCATCTGGCCTAGTTGGGCGCGTTACACCATGCATGAGAATCTGCGTCGTTTTGTTCGCTTTGCCGTCAATGTGATGGATGTTCCCAACGACTTTACCGATCCCGAGGGCACAGCTCTGAAGGGCATCGAGGCCGTTGAGCGTTTCTACCATGCCATCGGCATGCCTATCAACATCAAGGAACTCATTGGTCGCGACATTACCGACGATGAGATACGTGAGATGACGCGCAAGTGCAGCCGTAATTACACGTCCACCTGTGGCGGTCTGAAGGTGCTCAACGCCGACGACATGGAAACAATCTATAAAATGGCAAGAGGATGAAGAAACAACTAATTATTTACAAAACCTAAACATTATTACAACATGAAACAGACTATTAAACTATGGATGTTCTTGATGCTTGTATTGCCAGGCATCATGTCGTGCGTTAATATCAGCGACAATCCGGTTCCCAGCGCAAACGAAGACAAAGCGTTCAGTAACGACCAGTACATCGACCAAGCCGTACGCCCTGGCGACAACTTCTACCGCTATGCCTATGGCAAGTGGCTGGACGATTCTACCGCACTAGATGTTCCCACGATAGTCAGCAGGAAGCTGGCAGCGATGGAAGCAAAGGTACTCAATAATCAGGACGACCCTGTGATATCGGCTGTGCGCCAACGCGTGGAAGCCATAGAGAATGACGACACCCGGGATTTTGAGCTATTAAAGTCGCGCATAGAGTATCTGGAATCCGTCAAGACACAGGACGAGTTGTTGGCAGCATTCACCCAGATGCACAAGTGGGGCTATCAGCCCCTGGCGCGTCAGATGTTCTTTGGCGACGAGGGAGTCATTCAACCTGTTCTCATATCAGCACCACCCACTCCTACAGCCCAGCTCGTTTACGCTATGGGAAATGAGGGAATAGTGGACAAATTGGTGGCAGCAACATGTAAAGACATGACCAGTTTTGGCTATGGCAATGAGCGCTTAGAGGAAATCGTCAACAATGCCACCGTGATAGAGAAATTGGAATTGGCTGCTTACGAAAGCGTGTTCAACATGGTTAAGCGCAATATCGATAATCCCAGGCCTACCCGACGCAGCGCCAGCATCCCTACAGCATTCAATGAGGTATGCCGTCTGATAGGCGTTGGCGAATTCGCTGACAAGCTGTTAACTGATATCCTTAGTCAAAGTCAAACGGATGCCCTGAAGCGTGCATGCGAAACGCTGCTGGCTGGCACCGACGAGAGCATCGCCCAGATACGCGACTATATGATTTACTACCTCTTCGGACAAGACTTCATTTTCATCCCAAGGTTTAGACAAAATATCAATAGTGCCGACCGCCTGAATCTGGCCATGAAGAATGTCAAGTACTACATGTATCGTCAGCAGGTGGAGGCCTATGGCAAGGAGAATATCTACAAGGAGAAGTGCCTCGAAATGATGGAGGATTTCCGCCAAATACTCATCGAGCGCATCAGCAAGCTCGACTGGATGAGCGATGCCACCAAGCAGGAGGCACAGAACAAGGCCTGCAAGATGATTTTCAATATCGGCTATCCCGACCAGTGGAACGACGAGTTCACCCCCGTCGTCGAAGGTGAGACACTACTCGAGACCGTCGGCAATCTTCGACTGCAGACAGCTGAATACGCTCGCAAGATAGTAGGACGCAGCGTCAAGACCAACGGCATGGACTTCTGGTGCTCGCTGCTGCCATTCTCACTTTACAACGCCATGTACGATCCTGGTAACAATCAGCTCGTCATCCTGCCCGCATTCCTCACAGCACCAACCTTCGATATAGAGCAGAGCGAAGCCACACTCTACGGCACAGCCTTCGTCTTCGGACATGAGATGTGTCACGGATTCGACGCAGGCGGTTCGAAACACGACGAAACAGGTGCCCTGCGCGACTGGTGGACACCCGAGGACAAAGCGGCCTTCGAACAGAAGCAACAACAGCTTATCGACCTCTGGGGACAGCTGGAGCACTATCCCGGACAGCCCGCCGACGGCGAGTTTACGCTGAAGGAGAACATGGCCGACTATGGTGGCGTGACATTAGCGCTCGAAGCCTACAAGCGCCGACTGCTGAGTCAGGGATTCTATGGCAAGGAGTTCCACGAACAGGTCAAGAAGTTCTTCCTCTCCTATGGCGTATCGGTCGCTCTGGAAGGCCGTGAGCGCAGCATTGAACAGTTGAAGGCGTCATATACTACCGATGTTCACTCCGCAGGCCACAACCGCGTCAACGGCATCTGTCGACTCATGGACGACTGGTACCGCCTCTTCGATGTCAGGTCTGCCGACAAGCTCTTCGTCAAACCAGAAGACCGCGTGCGCATCTGGTAACGACTCAGGCATCTTATTCCTTTTTATCGGTTCCGTCACATCTGTTTCCGATAATGCACGGGGATTTTGTCTGGTTCGGTCAGCTCCATGCGAGTGCCCTGCTTGTCGATATTGGTGGCATACGCTTTGCGATTGTTCTGCTCCAGTACCTTGATGGTCTTGGGCAAGAATTTTCCTCCAATCAGGTCGCTCTTAAACTGTTCTATCTCATCGACCATATCAGGTGTGTAGGTAATACTTGCGTCATCGACATCAACCTTACAACTCTTCAGGTCGTAGTTCAATATGAGCGAATCTCCCTTAGTATGCCATGTGCCAGTCATTGTGAACCGTTGTATCATAAAGCCCGTATAAATGCTGTGCCCCCAAGGCGTGGTCTGACGGGTTGTGAAGGTATTATCCTTACGGAACTCGTAGGTTATCTGCTCTCTGTCATCAGAAGTTACTGCATTCCAAATTCCCGCAATTTCACTTTTTTTGGCAGGGCGCACCTCCATGTAAGTTGTTTTTGTAAAGTCCTCCAGATCCTGCTCTGTGATATCCATCAGGAGTTTGTTTTCTTCGTTCTTGTTGAGGTATTCCATGATGCGCCTGTAACACTTCATGCGCATTTGATAATGTCCGATGTAATTTTTTACCCGACTTGAATTCAACAATTTGCGACATTCAGGAAGAAATGTTTCGCGGGTATTTAGAGCATCGGAATTCATAATCAGCTGGTATTCCTCATCCTCCGTGAGGGGTTTCTGGAAATAGACCCAATCTTTCATCTGACGTTCTAAGACGGATCTGGCATTGTAGATTTCCTGCACATTATTGAGGAACTTCCGGTCGTTGAGTTTACTCCACGAGTCTTGATTGCTGTTGAAGATGTTCTCGTTGGCTTTCTTGAACTTCTGATCGACATTGAACGAACTACGTCCAATATATTCGAAGAAAACAAAGAGCGAATCGTCGGAAATGCTTTCTAAATGGTCTACGTTATTCATCAGACAACTGGTGACATCATGTCCTTTCTCCTCAGCATTCATAAGACTTTTTACCACTTTCTTACTCTGATCAATGTCGCTGATGATAGTCATAGCGACCAGGCGACGGGCCTTCTCGTCCTTCAGTTTGTTTATATAGGATGTCGAACCGAAGGTAAGTATGATAGAGATGGTGGTGCCGAGGGTGCTCATGAGCAGTTGCTTTACTAAGCTGCTCTTACTCAAGCCAGACAAGAACTTGGGTCTCTTATGTTTGATGTTCATAATGAATACATATTGATTATATTAAACTTACATACTGCAAAGATACGACTAATTTTTGATACATCCAAATTTTGCGGAGTTTTAATTGATTCTCATTCTTCCTCCTATATCGTGTGGACAGACCTCGCGATAAACGTAAATAAATGGAATAAACGGCGCCTACGGGTGCTACTTTTTTTTGAGGTAAGACAGTACATATGCAGTTATGCGAAAAATCGCGATTTTCGGTAAAATTGGTAAAAAACCCCGTAAATTGTGTAACACAAGTTTCAGGGGATTGTCGTACCTTTGCAGCGTGATTCATCACATCGCGAAACATAAAAACGATAAAATTATGGATTTCAAAATACAAGATCGTATGGAGATTTACAATATCTTAAGGCTACGCATTAGCGAGCGCAAAGCCAAGTTTACTTGAGCTTTGCCGAGCGTGAGTAGGCTCGATCGAAGATCAAAGCCACACATTGATATGAAAAGAATCGTAATTTTTGTAATAGCAATAATAACTATGACAACAATACAAGGTCAGACGCTGACAGAGCGTCAAAAGGGATTGGCAGCATGTGCCTTTCCTGTAGGAGAACCAAACGTAAATTATGCTCAGTATTTCATTGGCGACAGCTTCGTTGCTCCCATTAAGGCCGCAAATCTCAGCGAAAACGAGGCAACGGTGATGTCTATCGTGAATGTCACCTTTGAGCCAGGCTGCCGCAACAACTGGCACATTCATCATGGTGCACATCAGATGCTGATCTGTGTCTCAGGTAAGGGCTGGTATCAGGAATGGGGCAAGGCTTACATCCACTCGGCAGGCAAGAGCACCACCAGTCCATGGGGTAGATTGCGACTGCGACGGCAATCCTCATACTCCGCAGATGAAAGATATCGGCATCCTGGCATCGACGGACCCTGTGGCCCTTGACAAAGCCTGTCTCGACCTCGTGTTCAACCATCAGAACACCTCTGGCGACAATGCTTATTTATGAGGGGCTTGATTTCCTGCTCAAAGTCTCTTAATCAGCTTTGCGGGTATTCCACCGACGACTGTGTTAGGCTCTACATCCTTGGTAACAACTGCGCCAGCTCCTACGATGGCATTCTCGCCGACAGTCACACCAGGAAGAATCGTAGCACCAGCACCTATCCAACAGTTGTGTTTCAACACGACTGGTTTACACGTTATTATCTGATGTTCCTCTGGATCGTGGTTATTTGATATAATCTGAGAGTTGGCTGCAACCAGTACATCATCCTCGATGGTGATGCCACCTGCAGACATAAACAGCGAATTGTTCATAATTACTACCCGCTTGCCTATCTTCACATTATTGCCCCTTACAACCGTTGTGGGAGTCATCAAACGGCTACCTTCACCAAACTCACCAAAGATCTGCTTCACCAACTCGTTATACTCATCGGTATAAGGCATGGTGTGGTTGAGCTTAAAGCACAACTGAGCATCCTTGATACTTTGCTGTACCTGCTCTGGAGTCTGCTTGCGCATATCAATTCTTAGTTCTTCCATATCCTAATATTTCTCAAAAAACTTCGCAAAGGTAGCAATAATTCAGCATTTCTTGCTACTTTTGTGCTCAGATTTAAATGTATTTATGCAAATGACAATACAAGAAGCTATCGCAGCCCGTCATAGTGTAAGGGCATATAAGGAACAGCCATTGGCACAAGATGTAGTCAAAGTGCTGGAAGAGAAGATCGCGGAGTTGAATTGTGAAGGCAACCTGCACATGCAACTGATTCTGAACGAGCCAAAGGCTTTTCAAGGGACACTGGCCAAATACGGAAAGTTCCGCGGAGTCAACAATTATATCGTAGTGGCTGGCATCAGTTCCGGCATGTATGTTTCCATTATCTCCAAGTCCACTCCGTTGGCACAAGAGCCCTTTGCTCTCTCGCATCAGATGACGGCAAAGTCGCTTGGCGAGATTGGCAATATCGGTGGCCCTCGCTGCTGCAAGCGCGACTCCTATCTCTCCATCCTCTCTGCCATCGACTTCACCAAGGAGAAGTTCGGTGTGGAAATGGAAAAGCCAGATATCGTCTGCGATTATTCCAACAAGAATAACCAGTGTATCGGTAAACGATGTCCATTTTTCAAAACCAAATCAGAATAACTTAGGATATGTTAGAACACATTGCAGATTTTACCGCCTGGCCGATACTGACTGGTATTCTTGTTGGCTACGTTGCCAACCGCATCATGAGCGGTGAAGGTAAAGGATGTTGCATGAACCTTATTATAGGCATCATCGGCAGCTACGCCGGAACCTTTATCAGCCACCTGCTGAACATCGAACTGCTTGGTAAAGGGTATCTCACCAACTTCGTCTTCTGCGTAGTCGGTGCTGTTACAGTGTTGTGGTTGTGGAAGAAACTGTTTGATTGAAATGATGACTATTGACACAACAAACATGTGCTCACATCTACAGAAGAAGTTGTTTGACGAGGATGGCATCTATCATCCTCTTTGGCTTGCCATGCAGGATGACCCAGAACTGACAGCTGTAGTCCGCTCGCGCCAACTCCATATCTATCGTAACGGCAAGAAGGTGTTGGTGTTGGTATGGCAGCAGCTGGAAGAGCGCATTGTCGAGGTGTTCTTCTCAAACCAAGAACTTGATGATGTAAGATACAAGATTGACACTATTCCCTTCGTGGCCCATAATGCCCGTTTCGACGAAGGTTGTCTAAAGGCTGTATTCAAGGTATACCAGATGGATTATCTTCGGCGGGCTGCATATTGCCCTGGAGTATTTCATCGCAGGACTGATTTTGATGATAACAATCATCGGCATCCCCTTCGGTTTGCAGAGCATGAAGCTAGGTATGCTGGCCATCTGGCCGTTCGGCACGAAGGTGAAGTGGAAGCCATCACAACCAGGTTGTCTGAGCATATTCATGAATGTGCTATGGTTCTTCGTGGGCGGCATCTGGATCTGGCTCACCCATATCTTCTATGGCCTCATTTTCTGCGTCACCATCATTGGTATCCCCTTCGGAAAGATGCACTTCCGTTTGGCAAAGCTGGCCTTGTCACCTTTTGGAAAAGAGCTCGTATAGTCTATGAATAAAGACGAGAAACGGCTTTTACGACGCCAACGTCTGATGGATAATAAGGCCTATCAGACGATGGAAGGGCTGACCCGCTACATGGATCGCTACTATCTGGATGCGCTCATCGGCGTTATTCCTGGATGGGGTGATGCCATTGCCTTGATTTGTGTCGTGCCGTTTGTCTATTTCTCCGCACGTGTCATCAAGAGCGTACCTCTGACATTGGCTGCTCATATCCTTTGGCAGCTATCTGTACACCCTGCTGACATCCATTGTATAACTGAGTTGGCTTATTTCTAATCCGTTACCACTTCCTTGAAATGCGCTTGTCCCCATTCGATGAGGGCCATGATAGCTGGCATGAGCGACTTGCCAAATTATACTAAATTAATCAAAGTTAAAGTCGTTTTCTGCAAACCCCGATAACATCACAATTCCTACTTTTTGGTAACTATGTTACCTCAAAGTGCCTTCTTGCACGGTTCATTTTTTCGCCGTACCTTTGCACCGCAATTCAGAACAAAACATGTATAACAAATAAAAAAGTAAAAGACATTATGAAACAGATTGAGACAATTGCAACAGGTAAGAACTACAGCGCAGTAAGCGTAGGTAAGGTGAATGAAATTATTGAGCATGAGCTGCCGATGGGTGCTGTGACCATCCAGGGTAAGGTATTCGCAGGTCAGGCCGTAGGTGCCACAGGTAGCGAACTGTCGTTCCAGACACTCGTTCCTGGTCAGGACAGCGGTTTCCTGCACACCCACAAGACCCATGAGGAGCTTTACATCATCCTGAAGGGCGAGGGCCAGTATCAGGTGGATGGCGAGATCTTCCCCGTCAGCGAGGGCACCATTATCCGCGTGGCTCCCGATGGCAAGCGTGCGCTGAAGAACACTGGCAACGAGAACCTGACGATGCTCTGCATCCAGTACAAGGCCAATGCCTTCACTGAGGCCGACAGCCCCATGAACGACGGCAACATCCTTCAGGAACCGCTTAACTGGTAATCGGCCATGATGCAACAGGCATTACAATTCCTGCAGGATCACAATGAGGTGGCTTTCGCAACAAGCGATGGCCACCTGCCTAAAATCCGTATGTTCCAGATTATGAAGCAGGAGGGCACGGTGCTCTACTTCTCCACCTCTGCCGAGAAAGCCGTCTGGAAGGAACTGATGCAGAACCCCAACGTAGAGGTGCTGGCATACGCCGACAATGTGTCCGTCCGCTGCTCAGGCATGGTGAACTTCGACATAGAGGATGATGTAAAGCGATGGATCTACGACCACAATCCCGTCTTGCCCCGTCTTTACAGCAGTTACGACCAACTCGTCTATTTCTGCCTGCCCATAGCCGAGATGGATTATTTCGACCTCACACCCACACCTCCCGTCTTCAAGCATTTCGACCTCATGGTTGGCGATTTCGGCGACGGATTTGTCGGAGAGCGGTTCAAAACTCATAAATAAAGCCAAATATTTTCCCGTGTTCACCTGAATACGGGATTATTTTTGTAACTTTACACCCGTAAACTAAAAATAGATACTTCTTATGACAAAGAAAATGATTCTGCTGAACGCAAGTCCGCGCAAGAATAAGAACACGGCGCAGATGCTGGAGAGTGTGATGAAGGGCGCCCAGGAGGCTGGTGCTGAGTGTGAACTGATTCACCTGACGAGCCTGAACTTCAAGGGCTGTGTGAGCTGCTTTGCTTGCAAGCGCACGGGTAATAAGTGCGGTGGACTGTGCATCCAGAAGGATGACCTGCGCCCTGTGTTGGAGAAGATCATGGAGGCCGATGCCCTCGTAATGGGTTCGCCCATCTATTGGTCGTTCCCCACGGGTATGTTCCGCAACGTCATCGAGCGTCTGCTGTTCCCCATCTTGCGTTATGACCTCGACGAGAAGACAGGTGGCGCCAGTAAGTACATCGACAAGAAGATGAAGACGGCTCTCATCTACACTATGAACGTCACGCCAGAGGCATACGAGCAGATGAACTACGGAGCCCTGCATGCGCCCGACCAGATGTACATGCAGATGATGTTCGGCTCGTGCGAGGTACTGAACGTTCACAACACCTGGCAATTCCCTGATTACTCTAAGTACGACACCAGTGCCGTAGATGTGAATCAGAAGCAATGGTATCGCGACAACCAGTGGCCCAAGGACTTGCAGGCTGCATACGAGTTGGGCAAGCGGTTAGTGGAAAAGGCAGAGTAAATACCATATTGGACTAAACAGGCAGAAAAGTTCTTTGTAAGCAAAGTGGCATAGCCGAGCGGAACTAAATAGAAAGGTGTGTTTGTCGGAATCGTCGTACCTTTGCACCCGATTAGTGAAACAGATAAATCGGAATTTAGGAATGGATATAGTGACAGAAAGACTGATATTAAGAGCTTGGCGTGAAGAGGATGCTGAGGATTTATATGGCTATGCGAAATCTCCACAGGTCGGTCCGATTGCTGGATGGCCAGTGCATACAAGCGTAGAGAACAGCAGGGAGATTATCAATACAATTCTTTCAGCACCAGAAACCTATGCTGTGGTCTTAAAATCTACAGGCAAGCCTGTCGGCAGCATTGGATTGATGGTTGGAAAGAAAAGCAATATTGGCCTCCCCGACGATGAGTGCGAGATTGGTTATTGGATTGGCGTTCCGTATTGGGGGCAGGGGCTGATACCAGAAGCAGTCAGGGAGTTGCAGCGGCATGCCTTCAATGCTTTGGGGATGCAGAAGATGTGGTGCGGTTATTTTGATGGTAACATTAAGTCAAAGCGCGTACAAGAGAAGTGTGGCTTTAAGTATCAGATGACAAAAGAAAACGTTCCTTCTCAATTGCCGGGTGAGCTGCGGACAGAGCATATCACTTGCATCACGAAAAAGGAATGGGAGAGTAGCATATAAATTCCAATTTATCGAATCTGATAAATGAAGATAACGAAATTTCCATCGGCGCTGATTAGCGGTGACTGTACTACGTCGTCGCTCACTTTGGACGGCGGCAGCATCATCGACCAGTGCATCGTGACGGCTGGCGAGCGAGGTATCGCCTATGTCCGACAGGCTCGTGGCCTACTGCTGGTCGTTGTCACCTTACTTCAATGATCCGTCGCAAGTCAATCCCGGTCTGTTGCGCCTGAAGGTGATGGAGCTGCTCTACAACGTGATGGACTGCTCGAAGAACATCTTCCGTCAGATGCTGCAACTACGCCAGCCCGTGAAAACCGACATCCATCGTGTGGTGGAGGAGAACTATACTTCGCCCATCTCCCTCGACGAACTCGCTTACCTCTCAGGCCGAAGCCTGTCGAGTTTCAAGCGCGAGTTCCAGGACATCTACGGCGAGCCGCCAGCCCGCTGGATTCGTGAGAAGCGACTAGCGAAAGCCCACGAAATGCTGCGCTCGTCAAGCCTTTCCGTAGCCGATGTGGCCTACAGCCTCGGTTTCGAGAACCCCACCCATTTCAGCCGTATCTTCAAACAACAATACGGCTATGCCCCGTCGCAGTCGTAAACTGTGTAAGCAAAATCCCTCTACTTTCCTTCCCTGTACTGTAGTGGTGTCATACCAACCTGTTTCTTGAAATAGCGGTTGAAGGCCGTGGGTTCAGGGAAATTCAGACGTTCACCTATTTCATATATCATGAGGTCAGAGTGTTTCAGCAGCACTTTGGCCTCTGTTGTTGTAGTACGGTTCAACCAATCCATCACCGAGAGTCCCGACTGCTGGCGTACCACGTCGCTCAGATGGTTGGCGGTCAGCGCAAGCTCATTGGCATAGAAAGGAATGTTGCGCTGGGTAGTTCCATATTGTCGGAGCAACGTGAAGAAACGGCTCATAATCTCTTCGCTGCGTGAGAGTTTGCGATGCGAACCTTCAGCTACGAGTGTTCTCTGCAGTTTGTTGACATCGGCCACCATTGATAGAACCAGGAAACTGATGGCGCTGTCAGAATGCTCCGCTCGCCCCATTTGTCGGGCTATCAGCTCAAAATACTCACCGATACGCTGATTGTCATCCTCGTGTAGTGACAGATGCAGGACTTCTACTGGGAAAATACGTTTGGCCAACTCATGGTCGATGCCGGGAAGGTCGATGACAGCCAGGGCTTCCACGGCATAGTCATCAGAGAAGTCCAGCACTTCGACGATGGTGTCAGACGGCATTACAATGATATCTCCCTGACACAGCGAGTGGTCGAGAAGATTGAAACGATAGAGGGCCTTGCCACTGATGATGCGGAGAAAGCGTTGTTCTGCCAGTCGCATGGGTTGGCCAATCATTGCCCGTTGCATCACAACGTCCGACTGGCGTACAAGGATAAAGTGGCTGCCCAACACGTTTTGTGGGCGGGCAGCAGAGCCGATTTTTTCTTTTATCTGCTCGGCATTCAGCGTCTCAATGGTCTTCATACGGGTAATTTTCTGCAAAAATAATCATTTTCCGTGAAATTGCACACAAACGGACAGAAAAAGTTCATCAAACACTGCAAAAATCCGCGTACCTTTGTACCCAGAAACATTTAAACATTACGATTATGACAAAGTTTATCAAATTTTACGCACTGGAGATTTACACAGTATTGGCTATGCTCTTTATCGTTTACACCGCCATGTTGGGCGAACTGTCTGTGATTCAGAAGCTGGTAGTGATTGACGCTTTCCTCTTCATCCTGCACGAGTGGGAAGAAGGCCACTATCCTGGTGGATTCCTCAAACTGATTACCGGAATGGTACAGATTAATCCGAGTGACGAGATTAAGCGTGCCAGTCGCATTCCTGCAGGAATCCTGCTGCTCCTGTTGAGCATCGTGCCGTTCATCTATCATGATGTGCCGATGATAACGATGATTGTAGCCACCTTTGGCATCATCGAGGGCTTTGTCCACACGATGGGCATCCGTCTGTTCCGCACGAAGCACTTCTATACTCCTGGCGCAGCCACAGCTTGGCTGGAACTCTTGGTAAGCGGGTTGATGATTGCTCACCTTGTAACAAACAATCTCGCCCAGTGGCAGGACTATGTGTTTGGCCCCATCATTATGTTCATCTGCTTTGGCATGCTTCAGAAGACGATGACCCTGATGGTCGGCATCAATTACAGCGACATGCCGAAGATGGTCAAGAGACAGTGGAGCGGTAAATAAACAATTTGAGAGGGTATGCCACTTGACATGCCCTCTCAAATTGTTCTCACCTTTTTATTTATCGCTTGTCGGGAATGCCGTAATCTGGCCAGCGTTCCTGTGGATAGTAGCCCTTCAGGGTTTTCTTCGACTCGGCATAAGAAGCCTTGACGAGGGTCATCAGGTCATTCATCCTCTTCACCTTGGGTGTCAACTCCTCACGCAGACGGTCAACTTCGGCATTGGCTTCTGATAGCATTGCCAC
>CAMUYR010000012.1 GCA_947164965.1 uncultured Prevotella sp.
CATGGGACATGGACCATTCTAAGCAAATCGACCGGAAGACAAGTGCTTCCGGTCGTATGCCTCGTGGCATCAGGAACTACAACCCGCTGAATATCGAGAAGGGACAGAATTGGCAGGGGCTGGCCGCGCTGCAGGACGACAAGCGGTTCTGCGTGTTTCAGGACTTCTACTACGGCTACAGGGCTGCCTTCAGGATTCTCATGACCTATAGGAAGAAAGGCATCCGAACGGTCAACGATATCGTCAGGCGGTGGGCACCGTCGACAGAGAACGACACGACAGGCTACATCAGAAGCGTGCTGGCATACTCGGGGCTGCTGCAATACACCACGCTCGCCGACTATGAGTATATAGCACTTGTGGCGGCCATGGCGCGCGTAGAGTGCGGATCGGTGCCCGACTATGAGGCCCTTGCAAAGGCATGGATTGACAATGTGAGGGCGAAGGATGAATGAACGTTGAAATATTACAATATTACAATATTACATTACAATTTCACAAGAAAAAGAGGATGTGTCAAATAGGCACATCCTCATTTGATGACTTGGAAATATGGGCCAGTCCACGCTTCGTTATACGACGGTAGCATAAGGATTTGCTGCCTGGATAGAATCATTGCAAATATCGTTCATTGCTATTAAAAATAGTTCAATGAACGATATTTTATAATCATTGAAACAAATATTATCGACAACTAACATGATATGTTATACCTTTGCAGCAAAGTTTTAGGTTCATACAGTTAGTTTTATTAGTTAGTAATATTAGTTTTTTGGTTAGTTGGTTAATTGGTTGAAAAGCGCAGCTCGCGATGAGCTGCGCTTTTTCGTTGATACGCTGTAGCAGATTTCTCTATTTTAGCTTGGTTATCTAAAAAAAATGATGTATATTTGCATGCAAAAACAGAACAGGAATGCGTAAAACGATCATACTCATCATCACGTTAATTGCCCTATTGACCTCTTGCTCGGACAGCGAGAATATATATAAAATAGGTGTAGCTCAATGCTCGAAGGGGCGTTGGCGCGAGAAGGTGAACCAAGAGATGCTGGCTGCTCAGCATCTGTATGAGCACGATGTCAAGGTGAACATTGCCAATGCGATTGACGACCCTGAACTGCAGGCCCGCCAAATAGACAGTCTGGCAACGACGGGCATCGACCTGTTGGTGGTGGCTCCATACGAGGACATACAAATCATCAACGATGCCATAGCCCGAGTACTTAAGGCGGGCATCCCCGTTGTCAGCTTTGATCGCAAGACGAGTGCCGACTATACGGCATTCATTGGCGGCAATAACGTTGAGGCAGGCTTGATCGTGGGACAATATATTGCCTCTGTTGTCAGAGCCAAGAGACAGGGGACGACACCCAAGAAGCCACTGGTGATGGAGATTACAGGACTATTGAGCAGCACGCCCGCCTTGGAACGCCATATCGGATTCGAAAAAGCTATGAAAGCGTTGCCTGAAGTGGATTATATCTGCAGGAAGAGCGACTGGTCGAGCGACAGTGCCTGTTACTATGCCACCCAATTGATAGACTCGCTACGCAAGAACGACGCCGGACGACTGGACCAGACCTTCATTTTCTGCCATAACGACGGCATGGCTACTGGTGTCTATAAGGCTGTTGTCGAGCAGGACGTCGAGGGACGCATCAAAATTCTGGGTATTGACGGCATGCCTGGCGAGGGACTGGAATATGTGAAGCTGGGCCATCAGATTGGTACCTACTACTACCCCACTCATGGCGAAAAGATTATCAAGCTGGCCCTGGATATTCTGACTGGCAAGCCTTATGAACGCGAGAACCCGATGCTGGGATTTGTTGTAACACCCGATAACGTAGACCTTGTAACGACGGAATCGATAGAACTGATGAAACAGAACGACCATATGGTGACGATACACGACAAACTGGAATCGTACTTCGGCCTATATAACACCCAGCGTAAGGTCTTGATAGGCAGTTTCATCACGATTATTCTATTAATCGTGGCGTTCATCATGATGTGGCGCGCCTACATCCAAACGCGCAAGGCCATTCATCAGCGACAGAGCCTGAATGAGGAGGAGACGCTGTTCTACACCAATGCCGACAACCGGAAGCTGCGCCAGATATTCGAGACACCAAAGGAAGAGATGCCTGCACCCCGTTCGCAGGACACCATCTTTGCCGAAACACTGAACGAGGCTATCCGCAAAAACATGTCGAACCCCAACCTGAAGATGGAGGACCTGGGCGACGAGGTAGGACTAAGCCGCGTACAACTATACAGAAAAGTGAAAGCCATTACAGGTCAATCGCCCGTAGAACTGCTCAGGCAGATGCGACTGCAACGTGGCTATGCCCTGCTGACGAGTACCAACAAGACCGTTTCAGAGATTGCTTTCGAGGTGGGTTTTGGAACACCTGGCTATTTTTCGAAATGCTTCAAACAACAATTCGGTAAGTATCCTATGGACTTAAGAAGTGGACAAAATTGACATATCAGTCAACAATTGTTCCATGTAACATAATTAATAGAGGCTGAACGATATTTTCTAAACGTTCAGCCTCTATTATTGTACTTTTGCACCAGACTTTAAAAAGTACTAACCCAATTAAAAAGTAAAGCAAATGAAACAGACGAAAAGATTCATTCTGAGTTTTCTGATGTTAGCGCTTACTACATTAATGTACGCGCAACAGGAAATCAGTGGAACGGTGACAGATGCCATGGGGCCAGTCATCGGTGCTACTGTGATGGAGAAGGGAACGTCGAACGGTACAGTGACCGATTTCGATGGTAACTTCAAGCTGAAGGTGGAAGCTGGTAAGACGCTGGTATTTTCGTTTATCGGCTATCTGACACAAGAGCTGCCAGCACAGGACGGTATGCAAGTCATGATGAAGGACGATGCGCTGATGGTGGAGGAAGTGGTAGTGACTGGTTACACCACCCAGCGTAAGGCCGACCTGACGGGTGCCGTCTCAGTGGTCAGCGTCAACGAACTGGCCAAGCAAAACGAGAACAACCCCATCAAGGCCATGCAGGGTCGCGTGCCAGGCATGAACATCTCGGCTGACGGTTCGCCCTCTGGTGCAGCCACCGTCCGCATCCGTGGTATCGGAACGCTGAACGACAACGATCCACTCTACATCATCGATGGTGTGCCCACAAAGGCCGGCATGCACGAGCTGAACGGTAACGACATTGAGAGCATCCAGGTATTGAAGGATGCCGCCTCGGCCTCTATCTATGGTAGCCGCGCTGCCAATGGTGTGATTATCATCACCACCAAGAAGGGCAAGGAAGGTAAGATCAAGGTGAACTTCGACGCCAGTGTGGCCGCATCGTTCTATAAGAATAAGATTGAGACGATGAATGCCTCAGAATGGGGCCGTGCTTTCTGGCAGGCTTCTGTCAACGATGGTCTCAATCCGAACAACAACAATCTCGGCTATCGCTACAACTGGAGCTACGACAAGAACGGTAACCCCGTGCTCAACAGTCTGTCAATGAACATGTATCTGGACGACAACGCATCAGTCCGCACTGGTGATACCGACTGGTTCAAGGAGATTACACGTACAGGTGTTGTCCAGCAGTACAACCTCTCCGTCAGCAATGGTTCAGAGCGTGGCCATTCGTTCTTCTCAGTAGGTTATTACGACAACCTCGGCACCATCAAGGAGAGCAAGTTCAACCGTCTCTCGGCTCGTGCCAACAGCGAGTATAAGCTGTTCGACGGTCTGCTGACTATTGGTGAGAACTTCACCATGAACCGTACTAAGGGTACCGATGCTCCTGGTGGTATTCTGGAGAATGCCCTCGAGTTCAACCCCAACTTCCCCATCTGGGCAGAGAATGGTGAGTATGCCCAGGCTCTCGGTGCCTACTCAGAGCGTGAGAATCCGCTGAGTCTCCTCGCTAACAATAAGGATAATGAATATACGATGTGGCGTTCGTTTGGCGATATACACCTCAACATCACCCCATTCAAGAACTTCATGATACGTACTACCCTGGGTATGGATTACAGCCAGAAAGAGCAGCGCTTCTTCACCTATCCTATTGCCAATGGTAAGATGAAGCGTACAGAGTCGGCATCAGAGAGCAAACAGGAGCACTGGATGCGCTGGATGTGGAACGCCATTGCCACCTATAACCTGGAGAAGGGCGACCATCGCGCCGACGCCATGATAGGTATGGAGGTAAACCGTCAGGACTACAAGTGGAACAGTGCCAAGCGTTACGAATACAGCATTCTGAATACTGACTATATGTGGCCATCGGCAGGCTCAGGCCGTCAGTTGGCCGAGGGTTCTGGCGACGGATTCTCACTGGTATCATTCTTCGGTAAGGTGAACTACACCTATGCTGACCGCTACATGGCTTCATTGACAGTACGCCGCGACGGTTCGAGCCGCTTTGGTCATAACAACCAGTATGGTACATTCCCATCAGTCAGTGCCGGTTGGCGTATCTCTGAGGAGAAGTTTATGAAGCCAGCCAACAAGTGGCTTGACAACCTGAAGCTGCGCTACTCTTGGGGACAGACCGGTAACCAGGAGATATCGAACACAGCCCGCTACACCCTCTACAAGTCGGTGGTTTCTACTGGTCTTTGGGAGAGCGGCGATGCTGGTACCTCTTATGACATTGCAGGTAAGAATGGTGGCTATGCCCTGAACAATGGCTACGTTCGCGCTCAGCGTGGTAATGAAGACATCAAATGGGAGACAACTACTCAGCACAACATCGGTATCGACTTTGGCGTGATGCACAACGAGATATACGGAAGCTTCGACTGGTTCCACAAGCTGACCTCCGACATCCTGCTGCCTATGGATGGTATTGGCGCCATGGGTGAAGGTGCTTCGCAGTGGATCAATGCCGGCGAGATGAAGAACATTGGTTGGGAATTGACAGTAGGTTATCGTCATAAGCTGGCTAACGGACTGTCGTGGGACATCAACGGCAACATCAGCCGCTATACCAACGAAATCACCAAGCTGCCTGAAACCGTAGCAGCCAAGGGAACATTCGGTGGTAATGGTATCAAGAGCGTAGTAGGCCATCCTATGGGTGCACAGGTTGGCTATGTGGCTGACGGCATCTTCAAGAGTCAGGACGAAATTGACAACCATGCCATCCAGGAGGGTGCCGGTCTGGGACGCATCCGCTATCGCGACCTCAACGGCGATGGCTATATCACAGAAGAAGACCAGACCTGGATTTACGATCCGACACCTGACTTCACTTGGGGTCTGAATGTCTATCTGCAATATAAGGACTGGGACTTCACCATGTTCTGGCAGGGCGTACAGGGAGTCGACGTAGATTGCCGCGGCTATAAGTCGCAGACTGACTTCTGGGCCAACTCTACCATCAACGTGCCATATCTGAACAAGGGTGTCCGTGTGCTCGATGCATGGAGCCCAACAAACACAAGCAGTGACATCCCTGCCCTCACCACATCGGATACGAACAACGAAGGACGTGTTTCTACCTATTATATTGAAAACGGCTCGTTCGTCAAACTGCGCACCATTCAGCTGGGCTATAATGTTCCGAAGAGCTTTACCGAGAAGCTGCGCATGGAGCGCATCCGTCTCTATCTCTCAGCCCAGAACCTGCTGACCATCAAGAGCAGTAAGTTCTCTGGTGTCGATCCTGAGAATCCCGGATTCGGCTATCCTATCCCTCTCAATATGACATTCGGCGTGAACGTATCGTTCTAATTAAGAGTTAAGAATTTAGAATTAAGAAAGATAGTTATGAAAACAATATATCAAACAATATGTGTCCTCATCTGTGGCATGGTGTTCACAGCATGTTCCAGTTTCCTCGAAGAGCAGGTTCCGCAGGGAACACTCACTCAGGACGAGGTCAAGGACCCCAAATATATTGATAATGTCATCATCTCGGCCTATGCTGGTCTGGTGACGATTGAAGACATGAATGCGTCGTTCTCGCTGTGGAACTACGATACACGTTCTGACGATGCCTACGTGGGCGGAGCCTCTTTCTCTGACGGTGAGCCTTTCCACAGACTGGAACTGGCAACAGGTGTAAAGACTGACGAATGGCCTTTCTCTTCTATCTGGGGTAAGATGTACAAATACCTCTCGCGTATCTCGCTGACCATTGATATTCTGGCAACAGCAGACCAAAACAATGCCGTTATCCTGCAGCGTACTGCCGAGATGAAGTTCTTGCGTGCCTATGGCCACTTCCAGCTGAAGCGCCTGTTCAAGAAGATTCCTTTTGTCAACAAGCTGAATATGGAGGAAGAGGACTATAACAACCTCTCGAACACCGAATATACCAACGACGAGGGTTGGCAGCAGATTATCAACGACCTGGAAGAGGCTTATGCTGTGCTGCCCGTGAACCAAGCCGACAAGGGACGCCCCACAAAGGCTGCCGCAGCCGCTTTCCTGGCTAAGGTCTATCTTTATAAGGCCTATCATCAGGATGATGTCAACAGCCATCAGGTGACCAGCATCAGTGATACAGATTTAAATAAGGTGATAGAATATACCAACCCATCACTCTATGCCAATTATGGTCTGGAAAATGATATTCACAATAACTTCCGTCCGGAAGAGCAATACGAGAACGGCAGAGAGGCCATCTGGGCTGTCCAGTACTCACGCAACGATGGTACGGTATATGGCAACCTGAATTTCTCTAATCGTCTGATTGTGCCTTGTATCCCTAAGGTTCACGATTCAGGTAACGACTTCTACAAGCCCTCTCACAATCTGGTGGATGCTTATCGTACCAACAGCGATGGTCTGCCTCTGCTCGACGATTTTGCTAACGTTGACTACGCTGTAGGCAGCAACCAGACTGTTGACCCACGTCTGTTTGTCACCGTGGGCATGCCTGGCACTCCCTATATGTTCAACACCAATTTCATGATGGAAGAAAGCAACACGTGGAGTCGTGGCGGTGGCACATACGGCTACTTCGTATCGCTGAAGCAGAATGTCGATCCTGAACTGACGGATATGTATCTCTTCAACTGCGACAACCAGTGGGCCTCATCGATGAACCGCATCGTGTTCCGCTATGCTGATGTGCTGCTGATGCGTGCAGAGGCTTACGCCCAACTAGGACAGACCACAGAGGCTATCAAACTGATCAATCAGGTACGCGAGCGTGCCGCCGGCATGATGAACGGCAGTATTGTCTCTAACTATCCCAACAAGTATGGTGTCCACTATGCAATCGGTAAATACAATGGTACTTACAGCAAGGACGAAACGATGAAGATCGTGAAGATGGAACGCCGTCTGGAGCTGGCAATGGAGAGCGAGCGCTTCTTCGACTTGGTGCGCTGGGGTGATGCCGCTAAGGTCATCAACAAGTTCTACACCGACGAGAGCCGCACGATGAACTTCCTGAAAGGAGCTTCTTTCACAGCAGATAAGAACGAATATCTGCCTATACCTCATGAGCAGATGGCTGCTTCAAACGGAAATTACGAGCAGAACATCGGACAATGGTGATGAGAAATTGAGAAATTGAGAAAATGAAAAAATGAGAAAAATAATTATGAAAGCAATACTGAATAAAATCTGCGGCACAATAACGGTTATTGGTTATTGTCTATTGGTTTTCGTTTTTGCGTCATGCGCAAAAGACGACCATACGGGCAGCATTAATGTCAGCGGGTCGTGTCTGGTAGAAGAGCTGGTGCTCAATGGCCAGTATAAGGCTACCATCAACACAGAGAAGCGACTCATCAAAGTGAAGGTTCCTGTTGATTTCAACACGAAGAATGATATGGAGATTACCAGTCTTACCGTTTCTGCCGGTGCCAAGAGCAACCTGAAAGTGGGTGACCACATCAATCTTGATGCAGACAAGACACTGCACGTGACCAATGGCGACCTCTTTATGGACTATCAGGTGGCTGTACGCAATGACGAAGCCATCATGAAGCTCTTCCTCTTGGAAGGTGTGAAGGGGGCCATCAATCAGGAGGACAAGAGTATCACAGTATCAGTGACGGCCAACAGTGGTGTCGATCTGAGTAATGCTACCTTCGAAGTGGAATGCAGCGAGGATGCTACGTGCAGCCCTGCCAGTGGTACGAAGGGCAACTTCACTGAGCCATTCCAGATTACATTGACCGACAATACGGCCAGCAACACCTATACCGTCTATGCCGTACTCATCGACAAGCCCAAGGCTCTGTTTGTTGGCGAGGCTGAGAATATAGAGATGCTCAACGATGAGGAGAAGGCTGCCGCCAAGTGGCTCACTGGTAACATCACGGGTTCGGCCTATGCTTCATGGAGCGACATAGCCAACGGCAATATCTCGCTCGACGAGTGTAAGTTTATCTTCTTCCACCGTCACTGTCCTTCCTATGGCACCTATAATGGTTTCGTAGATGCAGAGACGACAGCCATGTCGGCACTCTCAAAGATGAAGGATTTGTGGCAGCGCGGTGTGGGCTTTGTATTGGGACGTTCGGCTGTCAACTTCGCCATAGCCCTGGGTGCTATGCCTGAGGATGCTTATCCCAACAATGTATGGGGTGGCGGAGGCGGTGAAGGCTCCGACCTCATGGGCGACGACCCCTGGCACTTCTATGCCTACGACATCACTCATCCACTGTGGCAAGGTCTGAAGACCTATCCTGGTGCTGCTGAGAATGCTGTCTATACACTGGATAAGGACTATACCATCTGTAACACCACTTCACAATACGGATTCTGGGGCGACTATGAAGGCCGTGAGGGTGCCGTAGAGGCTAAGACCGGCGGACGTGCCCTTGGTGGTGACAATAGTGTATCATCGTGGGAACTGAAGGCTGCCAACGGAGAATATGGTAAGGGTGGCGTCATCTGCTTCGGTTCAGGTCTCTTCGACTGGAACTCACCTACCCCCTACACGTCGAACTATCACGACAATATGGGAGCCATCATGCTCAACGCATTCCACTATCTCACTGGAGAGTAAGTAAAGGTAAATAAGTAAAAAGGTAAAAAAGTAAAAGTTATGATTACCAAGATCAATAAAATAATAGTTGCTTGTTTCGTATGCTTCGGTATGAGTGCAGCCCTTGCCGCATGTTCCAGCAACGACGACATCGTTGGTGACCCAGATAAAGACTGGGCTGGTACCACCACGTTCTTCAAATCTACCGACGAGACAGGATTCTCTACCTACTACAATCCTGCCATCGGACGATGCGGCGACCCCATGCCTTTCTACGATCAGAAGGCTGGCAACTTCAAGGTGCTCTATCTGCAGGAGTACATCAACAATGCAAGCTACCGCTTCCACCCCATCTGGGGCGTAACAACCACCGACGGCTGTAACTACGAGTCACTGGGCGAACTGCTGCCTGTAGGTGACAACGACTTCCAGCAGGACGCTGCCCTTGGAACTGGTTGCTGCTATTACAACGAGAAGGATGGACTGTATTACATCTATTATACAGGCCACAACGGCAACAGTAAATACCGCGAGGCTGTGATGAGAGCCACCTCGCCTGACTTCAAGACATGGACACGCGACGAACTCTGGCAACTGAATGGTCCTGACTTCGGTTACTCGTCAAACGACTTCCGCGACCCACAGATCTTCGTGGCCGACGACGGACTGTACCACATGGTCATCGCTACCTATCCGAAGAATGGAGGCGACCCACAGTTTGCTGAGTTCAAGTCGAGCGACATGAAATCATGGGAACATATTGGTCCGTTCAAGATGATTTGGGACCGTATGCTCGAATGTCCTGACATCTTCAAGATGGGTAACTACTGGTATCTGGTGTACAGTCAGAGTTTCCGCGCTTCGTGGAGCCGTAAGGTGAAGTACATGATGGCCACCAGCTACGAAGGACTGAAAGATGCTTTCAACAACGGACCTAAATGGCCTAACGACGGTCCGCTGTGGCGCGAGGGTACTCTTGACACCCGTGCCTTCTATGCCGCCAAGACCGCCTCTAACGGTACCGACCGCTACATCTGGGGCTGGTGTCCTTTCCGCTCGGGTGCTGACATCCATGAGATGAACATCAACCAGGGTGCTGGCGACGGCAATGAGCCCAACTGGTCGGGAGCACTGGTGTGCCACAAGGTCATCCAGCACGAAGACGGAACGCTCACACTGGGTGAAGTGCCTGCCATGGCTGCCAAGTATAACCAGCAGCAGGAGGTCAAGGTAATGGCCAGCAATGGCTACAGCAATGGAACCCTCTCTGGCGATGATGCCTACGTGCTATACAACCGCCTGGGTAACCACAACCATATCTCGCTGACCGTCAAGACATCGAACAACTGGGACAAGTTCGGCATCTCGCTCGTCCGCGGCTCTGACTCGAAGAAATACTACACTATGGTGGTCAACCCTGAAAACGAAAACGACCGCAAGATCAACTTCGAACAGGAAGGTGCTGAGGGTAAAGGATTCGTTGAAGCTGCCGACGGCTACGGATTCTATCGTCCTGCCGACAATGTCTACAACATCGACATCTATACCGACAACTCAGTGATGGTGATGTACATCAACGACAATGTATGCTACACCCAGCGCATCTACGGCATCCAGAAGAACTGCTGGAGCATCAATAACTATGGTGGAAGCATCACCGTTAGCGATGTCAAGGTGTCACAGTACTAATAAGAAGATTATCGAGTAGCCGTCACTCCGACGGCTACTCATTCATAACATATTATTAACTAAAACAAAGAACATTTTATGAGAAAGTTGTTTTTACTCGCAACATTGGCAGTAGCCACAGTATGTAACGCACAAGTCGTCCTCTGGAACGGCGAAGACAAGGAACTGGGAAGCGATGGCGGATTCTGGAACCGCGCAGACCCCACAGTAGTGGACGATAATGGCAACAAGTGCCTGAAAGTGACACTGAAAGCCAATCCTGGAGGCTGGGATCAGGAGCATCATAACGCAGCGCTTCCTGTTGGAGATGCGAATTTCAAGGGACTGCGCCGTGTGACGTTCCGCTTGAAGATGGAAGACAAGCACAATGTGATGGTGCAGCTAGAAGGAAAGGACGGTGCCTATAACGCCAAGCGCGTGTTCTGGTATGACACTCCTAACGAGTGGCAGGTTATGACTTATGAGTATAGCGTAGGTCCTGACAATGAAAAGATTACTGATACAGGTTCTAACGTCATTGCTATCTGGCCTTTCGAAGAGACAGCCCAAGGTGAGGGTAAGACCATCTATATCGACGACATCCAGCTGGAAGGTCCGATGGCAGGAGAGGTAGCAGTAAGAACATTGGCTGACAACTCGCTGACGGGTGATGTCGTGATTACAGGCACTATCGGCAAAGGAAATTATCAGAACACCTGGGACGGTGACTGGCACGGAGAGGCATACGACGACTATGCGCTGTTAACAGCAAAACTGGCATCTACAGCTACTTCGCTCGACGTAAGTGGTGCTGGTCTTTGGGAGCAGGACTGGACAGCTATTCAGGAAAAGTGCCCAGGCATCACCATCAAGACCAAAGAAGGAACGGTAACAGGTATTAGCACCATTCGCCAGAACACGGAGAACATGAAGGCGCCTGTCTACAACCTCAACGGTCAGCAGGTCATGAATCCTTCACGTGGCTTGTATATCGTGAATGGCAAAAAGATGATCATTAAATAATTCTGGTTAGTATTGCTATAGCATCGTAGGTAAAAGATTTTTTCAGTATTCCGCCCAAGGCCGTGATGGTCCTGGGCGGATTTTCAATAACCCTGCCTTATTCGAAAATAGCCCTGCCTTATTCGAAAATAAGCGTTCCTTTCCTTTAAGAAATATCGTACATTTATAACAAATAACGTGCAATGAACGTTTTTTTTTAGTGTATGTATCATTATTTATATGGGATATAGGCAAAAAAGGCTAATTTTGCAGCAGTTAAATTTAAAACTAAAAACTAAAGTAAAAATGAAAAAGACAATTTTGATGCTCATGGTTCTGGCAATGACGCTGGCAGCACAGGCTCAGTTGAAGCCAACGGTGCTGGGCGACAAGCACGCCATGCTGAAAATGAAAAAGGGAGAGAAGTATCTGCTGTTGCCCGTGCAGGAGTCGGAAGAGATTGCTGCCATTGCCGTGCTGAACGGACATAACGACATGGTGCAGCGACTGAACGTGAAACTGGCTGTCGACCGCGTTGACTACTATGTACCCTACGAGTTGAAGGGTGCTGCGCTGCTGGATATCGAGTTTCACGGAGACCGCAGACAAAAGGGTGCTGTAGGAGAATTCGTCTGCTGGAAAGAAATGAAGTATTCCAATACGTTCGATACCACCAACCGTGAGCGTTTCCGCCCTGCCTATCACCATACCCCACTCTATGGTTGGATGAATGATCCCAATGGTATGTTCTATAAGGATGGTGTGTGGCACCTTTATTACCAATATAATCCTTATGGTTCGCAGTGGGAGAATATGACATGGGGACACTCTACCTCGCGCGATCTTATTCATTGGGAGGCACAGCCACTGGCCATCGAGGCTGACTGGCTGGGCAGCATCTTCAGTGGTTCGTGCGTGACGAATGGCGACGAGGTGGTGGCTTTCTATACCTCTGCTGGACATCACCAGACACAATCGATGGCAACTTCGAAGGACGGTGGCCGTACCTTTAAGAAATATAGCGGCAATCCTATCCTGTCGACCAGCGACATACCCGACTTCCGCGATCCGAAAGCATTCTGGAACGAAGACATCAAGGCTTGGAACCTCATTCTTGCTGCTGGTCAAGAGATGCGTATCTACTCGTCGAAAGACCTAAAGAAATGGAAGTACGAAAGCTCGTTCGGTAAGGAATATGGCAACCATAATGGTGTATGGGAATGTCCTGACCTCTTTGAGATTAAAGATGAAACATTAAACATTAAAAAGTGGGTGCTCATTTGTAACATCAATCCTGGCGGACCATTTGGAGGCTCAGCCACACAGTATTTCGTGGGCGACTTTGACGGCAAGAAGTTTACATGCGAGTCGATGCCTAAGGTAACCAAATGGCTCGATTACGGTAAAGACCATTATGCTACCGTATCATTCTATAATGCACCAGAGAACCGCCGTGTAGTACTGGCGTGGATGTCGAACTGGCAGTATGCCAACCAGGTGCCCACCAAGCAATTCCGTAGTGCCAACTCGATACCTCGCGACCTCGGTCTGTTCAAGGCTGGTGAGGAGACCTACGTCAGCGTAGTGCCCTCGAAGGAGATGCTGGCTGTACGTGGCCAGAAGCTCAAGAAACCGACGGAGACCTGCGAGATTGTCGTCGATATGAAGAACCAGACAGAGATCGTGCTGTCGAACGCTAAGGGCGAACAGCTGGTGATGACTTACGACGCTGCCAAGCAGACATTCTCGATGGATCGCACGAAGAGTGGTGACATCAGCTTCAGCGAGGCGTTCCCCTGCACCACCGATGCTCCTACATACGGACAAATCAAGCAATTGCGTATTTTCATTGACCGTTGCAGCATTGAGGCTTTCGATGCAGATGGCAAGATGGCTATGACCAACCTCGTATTCCCATCAGAGCCTTATAATACTATAAAGGTCAAGGGTGGCAAGGCTACGATATATGACATTAAAGATTAAAAATAAGAGATATGGCTAAGCAAAACAAATCAATTTACCTCATCCCCGTCATGCTCTGCTTCTTCTGCATGGGCTTCGTGGATCTGGTGGGCATCGCCTCTAACTATGTGAAGGCCGACTTGGGTCTGAGTGACTCTGTAGCCAACGTATTCCCTTCGTTAGTATTCTTCTGGTTCCTCATCTTCAGCGTTCCCACGGGCATGTTGATGAACAAGATAGGACGTAAGAATACCGTACTGCTCTCGCTGGTGGTGACCGTCGTGTCGCTACTCATCCCGCTCTTTGGCAACAGTTTCAGCGTGATGCTCGTAGCCTTCTCGCTGCTGGGCATTGGCAATGCACTGATGCAGACCAGTATCAACCCACTGGCTATGCTGATTATCGGCGACAAGAATCTGGCATCGACACTGACCTTCGGACAATTCGTCAAGGCCATTGCCTCGTTCCTTGCACCCTATCTGGCCATGTGGGGAGCCACACAGGTGATTCCATCGTTCGGCTACGACTGGCGCGTACTGTTCCTTGTTTACTTTGTGGTGGGAGTGCTGGCTACGCTGCTGCTGTGGTCGACACCTATTCAGGAGGAGATCAGCGAGGGTAAGACATCGTCGTTTATGGACTGCCTGCGACTGCTGGGCAAGCCCATCGTACTGCTGTCATTCTTGGCTATCATGTGCCATGTAGGCATCGATGTAGGTACCAATACCACAGCACCCAAGCTGCTGATGGAACGTGTGGGTATGACGCTTAACGAAGCTGCCTTTGCCACATCGCTCTATTTCATCTTCCGTACTATCGGCGCACTGACGGGGTCGTTCTTCCTCCGTGTGATGAAGACGCGCTGGTTCTTTATCTTCAGTGTGCTGCTGATGGCTCTGAGCATGGTACTGATGTTTGGCGGAGAATCGAAGATGATGCTCTATACGGCTATCGCCCTAGTAGGCTACGGCAACTCCAACATCTTCTCGATGGCTTTCAGCGAAGCGCTGCTCTCCGTACCCGACAAGCAGAACGAGGTATCGGGTCTGATGATTATGGGCTTGTTCGGTGGCACCATCTTCCCACTTCTCATGGGCTTCTGCAGCGATGCTATGGGTCAGGCCGGTGCCGTAGCTGTGATGGCTATCGGTGTGATCTATCTCTTTACATATATTCCAAGAATTAAACGATAAAACACAAATATTATGAACAAACGTTATGTTGTAGGCCTTGGAGAGGCTTTGTGGGATGTACTTCCCGAAGGAAAGAAACTTGGTGGCGCACCTGCCAACTTCGCTTATCATGCAGGTCAGTTTGGACTGCCGACACTGGCTGTCAGCGCATTGGGAGAAGATGCACTGGCCGAAGAGACGATAGAGGCTCTGAAGGAGCACGGTCTGAATTATCTGATGCCGCGTGTCAAGTATCCTACAGGTACTGTACAGGTGACACTCTCTGGTGATGGTATTCCTGCCTATGAGATTAAGGAAAACGTGGCATGGGACAATATTCCCTATACCCCAGAGATAGCTGAGGTGGCCAAGAACTGCCGTGCCGTATGTTTCGGTTCGCTGGCTCAGCGTAATGTAGTGTCGTGGGCTACTATCCGCCAGTTCCTGGACGATACACCTGCTGACTGCGTGAAGATATTCGATATCAACCTGCGCCAGCAGTTCTATACAAAGGATGTCATCGAGGAGTCGCTGAAGCGTTGCAACATCTTGAAGATCAACGACGAGGAGCTGATTGTCATCAAGCGTATGTATGGCTATGATGACCTTGACATGCGAGGTATTTGCGAAAAAATGCTGGAAGAATATCAACTGAAGATGCTGGTTCTGACCTGTGGCACCAATGGCTCATATGTCTTTGCACCAGGTCTGACATCGTTCCAAGAGACGCCGAAGGTCACTGTAGCTGACACCGTAGGAGCCGGCGACTCGTTTACTGGTTCATTCTGTGCTGCTATCCTGAATGGTAAACCCATGGAGGAAGCTCATCGTATAGCTGTTCAGGTGTCGGCATTCGTATGCACCCAGAATGGCGCTATGCCTATTCTTCCTGACAACTTGAAATAACAAACAAAGATAGTATTAAACAAAGAAGTGGGCAAGCTCATAAGAGAATGCCCACTTCTTGTTTTGTTATCTATTGACCTTACATGGCCGAAGCGGCGAACAGATAGTCGTAGAGGCACGAGCAGATGCCGAAGAGCACGATGCCTGCGGTGCAGATGGCCAGTGCAATACGCGTAGCTGAATCTGTTGTAAATGCGGGCAGAGGACTGTCAGTCTGCTTGATATACATAGCCTTGACGATGAGCAGGTAGTAGTACAAACTCACGACGGTGTTCACCAAAGCGACGAAGACGACGAAGTAGGCCCAGAAAGAGCCCTGCTCGGCGGCAGCCATGAACACGAAGAACTTAGAGAACATACCTGCAAACGGAGGAATACCAGCCAGCGAGAACAGAGCCAGCGTCATGAGGAATGCCAGCTTGGGGTTGGTCTGGTAGAGTCCATCGTAGGCCGACATCTTCGTCACGCCACCATTATTCTGCTCAACGGTAGAGATAACGGTGAAGACTGCCATGTTTGCTACGATATACACCAGGATGTAGTACATCAACGACGTCATACCCATCTGCGAACCGCCAATAACAGCCAACATAATATAGCCGGCCTGTGAGATAGAACTGAACGCCATGAAGCGCTTCAATTCGCTCTGACGGATGGCGAAGAGGTTGGCGATGGTGATAGAGAGCACGATGACCACATAGAGCATGTACTCCCAGTACTCCATCATAGGACCAAAGGCCTTCACCAGGATGACCAATGCTGCAAAAGCGGCAGCACCCTTCGAGCAGACGCTCAGGTAACCGGTGATGGGTGTAGGTGCTCCCTCGTAGGTGTCGGCTGTCCAGAAGTGGAAAGGCACCAGCGAGAGTTTGAAAGCCAGTCCGCTAAAGAAGAACACAAGGCCCATCAACTGCAGGGGGCTGAACATATAGCGACCATTCAGCACCTGTGCTACATCGTCGAAATAAAGGGTACCTGTAGCAGCATAGATGAACGAGATGCCATAGAGCATGACACCACTTGAGAATGTAGCCACCAACACGTACTTGGCAGCAGCCTCAGCCGACTTCCTCTTCCACTTGTCGAAAGCCACCAGACAGGCCATAGGCACAGAGGCGGTCTCCAGTCCAAGGAAGAATAGCAGGAACGAGCCGCTGGACATCATGATATACATACCCAGAAGGGTTGAGAGAACCAGCAGGTGGAACTCACCAGCATACTTCGGAGCCTCACGCTCAAGCCAGGGCTGAGCCATGACGACAACGATGAATGTACCGAAGGTGAGAATGATCTTCATGACCTGTGCGGCCTGCGAAGCAACGTACATGCCGCCAAAAGCATCGGCGGGACCAATAGTGGTTAACATGACGGTCTGGCAGATTAGCAGGGCCATGGTCATTCTGCCAACCACCTCAACCTTGCGCTCGCTCTTGTGCAGGCAGAAGTCAGCGAAGAACACGATAATTAGTGCGAGGACCAAAAGTGCCTCGGGAATCATATTTAAAAATTGAGAATAGTTCATATTTTCTTAATTCTTAATTCTTAACTCTTAATTAAATGATATTCGCGAGAATTGGTCCAACGGCGTCAGAGATGACGTTGCTTGCCCAGAGTGGGAACATACCAAGTCCAGCCACACAAGCGATGAGGCAGATGACAGCAACACGCTCATCCCATGTAGCATCGGTAAGTTCGAGATAGTGAGGATTCTTCACCTCACCATACAGAATCTTACCAACCACACGCAGGATGTAGACAGCCGTCACAACAATCGACGTACATGCGATGATGGTTGCCACACGATGGAACGTATCGGGATTCTCGAACGAACCAACGAAAATGCTCATCTCAGCAATAAAGCCCGAGAAACCAGGCAAACCGAGGTTGGCCAGACCAGCAACCACATAGCCAACAGCCAGGAAAGGCATAATCTTCATCAGACCATCCAAGTAGCGGATATCACGGGTATGGGTACGACCATAAATCATACCGATGAGGGCAAAGAATAGGGCCGTCATCAGACCATGCGACAGCATCTGCAGGATAGCACCCGTGCAAGAGGTCTTGGTCATCATCAACAGAGCGAAGAGCACCAGACCACAGTGCGACACCGACGAATATGCGTTGATGTACTTCAGGTCAGTCTGTACACAGGCTGAGAAGGCACCATAGACTACCGAGATGGTGGTGAGAATCAGGAAGATCCAAGCCAGCTCGTTGGCTGCATCGGGCAACAGATACATGGCTACACGGAAGCAGCCGTAACCTCCCAGCTTCATCAGCACACCAGCGTGGAGCATGGAGACAGCCGTGGGGGCTGAAGCATGACCGTCGGGTGACCAAGTGTGGAAGGGGAACAGAGCGCCCAGCACACCGAATCCGATGAAGATGAAGGGGAAGAACACCTTCTGAGTGGCTACGGGGATGTTATGCATAGCTGCTATCTCATTGACGTTCATCGTAGTGGCACCACTGAAGTAGTAGATGCCCAAGATGCCGATAATCAGAAGGGCGGAACCTCCCATCAGCATCAGCGTCAGCTTCATGGCAGCATACTCCTTGTTACCCGAACCCCATACACCAATCAACAGGTACATGGGAATCAGAGCTACCTCGTAGAACATAAACATGGTGAACATGTCGGTGCAGATGAAGAAGCCATACACACCCGTTGACAAGAGGGTGAACCAAAGGAAATACTCCTTCGTGAGAGGCTTCAGCTGCCATGAGGCAAAGGTACCTGTGAAGACGATGATGCTCGACAGGAGCAACATGACGACAGAGATACCATCAACACCAACAGAATAGGCAATATTAAGAGGCTTGAACCAAGGGGTACTATAAGTCAACAGCATCACGTCGGTATTACCTGCTGCACGCTGCTGAACGAAGTAAATGGTCAGCCATACGGAGAGGGCCAGCAAACACGAGGCGCCAGCCACCATCACGCCACGCACCTGATTGAGGTTCTTGGCCAGCCAAAGGCCGAGAAGCATCAGGGCGGGAATTACTACGAATAATGTTAATATACTCATAATTGTACTTTCGATTTAGATTGCAAGCAGGATTAACGTTAATGCGACAGTACCAGTCAAGAACCATACAGCATACTGGCGAACATCGCCACTCTGCCAAGGACGTAAGCTCTCGCCAGCCTCGTTGGCACCCCATGCCAGGAAGTTAAATGTGCCGTCAACAACGTGACGATCGAACCAGGCAATGGGCTTAGAGATGCAACGGAAGATGATACGATGAGTTACATACTGCCAGATCTCGTCCTGATAGAAACGCTTGTAGGCTGCGCGATGCAGCTTGGGGAACGTCTTATACAGACGATCGGCAATAGGCTGGCTCTCACCTTTATAAATATAGGTGGCGAGACAGATGCTCAGGATGGCAATAATCGTAGAGGTAGCAGCAATCTGCGTGTCGAAGTGGATGGTATAATTGGTACCTTCAGCATTGACAAACTGTCCAAAGCTTCCACCCCACTCTGCAAAACCAGCAATAGTAGAGTAAATACCTACAACCATCGTAATCACACAGAGCACAATCAGAGGAATGGTCATTGTAGCGGGAGCCTCATGGGGCGTATGATGCTCGTGGGCCTCGCGATTTTCTGTTCCCCAGAAAATACCATAATACAGGCGGAACATGTAGAAGGCCGTCATAGCGGCAATTCCCGTCATAATCCAACCTACCACAGGACTGTAGGCAAAGCAGGCGGTGATAATCTCATCCTTCGAACTAAAGCCAGAGAAGAAAGGAATACCTGCGATAGCGAAACAGCTGATGAGGAACGTGATGTTGGTGATAGGCATATACTTACGCAAGCCGCCCATCATGGCCATCTCGTTCGAGTGGACAGCGTGAATGATACAACCGGCACCGAGGAACAGACAAGCCTTGAACATAGCATGCGTAAAGAGGTGGAACATACCAGCCATAAAGCCCAGCTGTGCGTGATTGTCGAGCACACCATGGTGACCAGGCAGCGAAACGCCGAGAGCCACCATCATGAAGGCAATCTGAGAAATAGTCGAGAAAGCCAGCACACGCTTGATGTCGCTCTGGGCGCAAGCCACAGCAGCTGCATAGAAAGCGGTGAAGACACCCACCCAAACCACAATCGACATCTGAGGCTGAGCATATTCAACCCAGAGGGGGAACATACGGGCAATCTGGAACACACCAGCAACCACCATCGTAGCAGCGTGGATGAGTGCAGATACAGGTGTAGGACCCTCCATAGCATCAGGCAGCCAGATGTGCAACGGGAACATAGCACTCTTACCGGCACCACCAATGAACATCAGCACCAGCGCCGTAGGCAGGATGAAGCCTGCAGCGGCCATAGCCTTGGCTGCATTACCGGCAATGAACGGAGTAGTACCCTCGCCCATCACGATATTGCCAGCAAACGAGAAGCTGAACGAATCGGTGTAGTAACCGAACATCAGGATACCGATCAAGAAGAACATATCGGCAAAGCGCGTCACGATGAACGCCTTCTTAGAGGCAGCAATGGCGGGCTTCAGCGGATAATAGAAACCAATCAGCAGATAAGAGCTGACACCCACGAGTTCCCAGAAGGTGTACATCTGGAAAATGTTGGTAGCCAGTACCAGACCCAGCATCGACATAGTGAAGAGGCTCAAGAACGCATAATAGCGCTGGAAGCCCTTCTCGCCGTGCATATAGCCGAATGAATAGATATGTACCATGAACGACACCGTGCTGATGACAATGAGCATCATCACCGAGATAGGATCCAGGAGGATACCCATATCGAAGTGCAGATTGCCCAACGGCAGCCAGGTGAAGTTATAAGGAACTAACGTTGGGAATGTGCCATCAGCCATACGGTCGCCACCGAAATAGGCAAACGCCGTCACATACGACAGGACGGTCACCAGTCCCAGAGATGTCGTACCAATCAGACCAGCGGTCTTGTGCGACATCTTCATGCCAGCCAGCGCAAGAATCACGAAAGACAGCGCAGGCAGCAGAAGAATCAGGAATGAATAACTATAAATTGTTTCCATAACGTATTACCATTTCATGTTCTTAATACTGTCAACGCTATCGCTGTGGAAGTTGCGGTAGACATTGATGATAATAGCAATAGCCACAGCCGACTCAGCAGCTGCAACACCAATCACAAAGAGCGTCATAAACATGCCCTCCATGCCGTTGGGATAGAGCAGACGGTTGACGGCGGCAAAGTTAATATCGACGGCGTTCAGCACCAGCTCCACAGAGATGAGCATGGCGATGAGGTTGCGACGTGTCACAAAGCCATAGACGCCGATGAAGAACAACAGTGCACTCAGTGCAAAATAACATTCTACAGGTATCATAGCTTAATCCTCCTTCTTTTCTTTACGTGCAACAACCAGGCCACCGATGATGCAAGCCAGCAGGAACAGTGATATGAACTCGAAAGCGAGCACATACTGATACTTGCCGGCACCAACGAGAGCCGTACCAATCTCTTTCATAGGAACCTCCACATTAGCAGGAGCCAGCGTGTAGAAGCCAGTCTTAAGCAGAATCAGACAAACCACCACCAGTCCGGCAAAAGCAGCCAGACCACCGGTAATCATCTTACTTGATTTTACTCGCTCCTCAAGACCTTGCAAGGTACGCTTGCTCACCAATTGGATGGCGAACACATAGATCATCGTAACGCCACCGGCATATACTGAGATCTGAGCGGCTCCCAGGAAGGTGTAGTCGAGCAGGAAATAGATGCCTGCCACACCAAAGAGCACGAACAACATGAATGTTGCGGCTCGCATAATCTTCGTCGTGGTGACACACATCAGCGCTGAGCCGATGATGAACACCGCGAGAATGATAAACATAATTGTATTGCCCATATTGCGTTACTTCGTTTTAGTGTTAAACTTACCGACTTCCCACTCAGCACCGCCTTCGATGAGGTTAGGCAGAGAACCGCCTTTGTATACTTCCTCATTGAGATGGAGCACCAGCTTAGAACGGTCGAACACGGCGTTCTCGAAATCGTTGGTAAACTCGATAGCATCGAAATTGCAGGCGTTAGTACAGAGCTGGCAGAACATGCAGTCGCCAAGGTCGTACTGATAATCGTCAAGCACCTTCTTTTTCTTGCCTGTCTCAGGATCTTCAGCCATGTGAGCTGTAATCTTAATGGTTCCGTTCGGACAGGCTTTCTCGCACAATGTGCAAGCCGTACACTTGTAGCTGCCATCCTCGTTGCGCTTGAATACCAAGCGGCCACGGTGACGCTTAGCCACGTGGAGTGTCGTCTTGCGGTTCTCGGGATACTGCTCGGTAGACTTGTTGGTAAAGAAGTCCTTGAAATATTCCTTCCAAGAGGTCTTCATACCGGTAGCCAAAGTCTTCAAGCCGTGCCCGATTTCTCCGAAATATGTTTTGTTATCTTCCATTGCTTTTATAGTTTTTCTAGGATTTCCTAGGATAGCCTAGGACATCCTAGGTACACCTTATTTAATATATAGGCCTAAAGCTACAACTACTGTCATTATCACCAGGTTGAGCAGTGCCAGAGGCATCAGGTACTTCCACTCCAGCTTCAGGATCTGGTCGATACGCAGACGTGGGAACGTCCACTTAATCCACATCAGAATCCAAACCAGGAAGAAGGCCTTACCCATAAACCATACGATACCAGGGATGTAGTTCATCACTGCATCGAAGGCCTCGATACCGATGTTTACAGGAGCCCAACCACCGAGGAATACGGTAGCAGCGATACCTGCGATGATAAAGAGGTTCAAGAACTCAGCGAGGTAGAAGAATCCAAAGCCCATACCAGAATACTCGGTATGATGACCAGCGGTCAACTCACTCTCAGCTTCTGCCATATCGAACGGGCCACGGTTTGCCTCAGCATTACCTGCTATGAGGAATACGAAGAAGGCGATGATGGCAGGAATATGACCCTGGAAAATCAACCATTTCCAAGGACCAGTCTGAGCCTCAACGATACCGCTCATCTGCATAGTACCTGTAAGGATTACAGCAGTAATCAGACAGAGGCAGAGCGACATCTCGTAAGAAATCATCTGCACGGCACCACGCATGGCCGACACAACAGAATACTTATTGTTAGAACCCCAACCTGCGAGGAAGATACCTACCACGCCGATTGAAGAAACGGCTGTGAGCAGGAACACACCTACGTTGAAGTCGAGCACCGTAGCACCATTGTTCCAAGGCAGGAACGAGAAAGCACCTACAGAGCCGATAATCACCAAGAGAGGAGCCACGAGATAGAGCAGCTTGTCGGCACGGTCGACGATGAAGATCTCCTTGATGAGCATCTTCAGCACGTCGGCAAACACCTGCAGCAATCCCCAGTAACCTACTCGCATCGGGCCAAGACGGCACTGGAAGTAGGCACAAACCTTACGCTCCATAAATATCAGTACGATGGCGATGAGGGCATATCCTACGAGGATAGCTACTCCCACCAACACGCACTCAATCAATATCGCTAACCAGTCAGGACATCCTATTGTAATCCTGAGTAACTGGTCGAACCATTGTGTAAATATAGAAAAGTCGAACATAATTATCTATCAATATCAGGAATTACAACGTCAATAGCAGCACAGGTAGCAATCAGGTCGGCAATCTTCTGACCACGAAGCATCGGGTCGAAGGCACCTACCAGCGAGAGACCCATCGGACGCATCTTCATGCGGTATGGGCTCTTGTCGCCACGAGAATCGAGATATACACCAAACTCACCAGCCACACCTTCTACAGAGAAGTACCACTGTCCCTCTGGGCACTTGATGATTGGCTTCTGCTTAACATAGAAGTCGCCCTCTGGGATGTTGTCGATGAGCTGCTCTATGATGTTCAGGCTCTGGTACATCTCGTTGATGTGAACCAGATAACGGTCCATAGAGTCACAGCCAGTAAGTGTGCACTGCTCCCACTCTACCTTGTCGTACATGTCATACGGATGGTTCTTACGAACATCGTTCTTCCAACCTGAAGCACGTCCGGCAGGACCGGTAACAGCGTAGTTAATACAATCCTCGAGACTCATCGGGCCACAGTTCTCCAGACGGTTGTGGGTGATGATGTTATCTCCGAAGATGTCCATATACTCCTGGATGGTAGGACGCAGATACTTCACCAGATCCTTACAGTTCTTAACGAAGTTAGGATCGATATCGTCTTGCAGACCACCAATGCGGTAGTAGTTCTGAATCAGACGTCCACCAGTGGTCTCCTCCATCACGTTCAGCACATGCTCACGATCACGCATACCGTAAAGCATACCTGTGAGAGCGCCGAGGTCCTGAGCTACACAAGAAGTGTAAAGCAGGTGAGAGTCGAGACGCTGAAGCTCATCCATAATGGTACGGATGTACTTGATACGGTCAGTCAACTCAACCTCCAAAGCCTCCTCAATCACACCTACCAGAGCGTGGCGATGCTGCATGGCACCAAGATAGTTCAGACGATCTGTCAGAGCCAGTGTCTGAGGATAGGTCATACCCTCCCACATCTTCTCGATAGCACGGTGGATATATCCAAGGTGAGGATAGATACGCTTAACAGTCTCACCATCGAGCACAGTCTGCAAGCGGAGCACACCGTGGGTTGCAGGGTGCTGAGGACCGATGTTAATCACATAGTCATTAGCTCCGAAGAGTTTGTTCTGCTTAGACTGCAGATAACCATCTTTGTCGATGAAATACTCCAGACCATAGTCAGGCTCTACATCATCCTCAAGCGTATATTTGTCGTTAAACTGCCAGTCCTTACGGAAAGGATAGCCCTGGAAGTCACTGCGCAGGAACAGACGGCGCATATCAGGATGTCCGAGGAACACGATGCCATAGAAGTCATATACCTCACGCTCTAACAGATCGGCTACACGCCAGATATTTGAAACAGTAGGGATATATGCCAACATCTGACCTTCCATCTCGCTTGTGCCGTTAGATGACATGCCGTCGCCACAAACCTGCTGTTTGGCAATCATCTTAACGCTGCAACGCTCATGGGTATTGGTATTCTCGAGAATGTAGATACAGCCAAGGCCTTCCTCTTTACCGAAGTCCTCGCCTACGATGGTGACAAGATAGTCAAAGCCCTTCTTGTCCTTCAAGTCCTGCATCTCCTGTGCGAACTTGTCAAATTCGAATGAAAGGAATTCTAACTTCATGCCTTCTCCTCCTCTACTTTAGCTTCTGCCTGAGCAGACTTCATTTCTTCAACAAATTCCTGGGGAACATCGGTGATAACCATTGGCTCTCTGCGATGGTCGCCATGCTTAGAACGGAATGTCAGCTCCTCGTTGGATACTCCGAGAGCAGCCTCCTCAGCTGTCTGCTTGTGGTTGGCTCCACCGAAGAACTTCTCGATCTTCACCTTACGCTGCAGCTGCATCATGCCATACATGATAGCCTCTGGACGTGGGGGACAGCCAGGAATAAACACATCGACGGGCACAATCTCCTCGATACCCTTCACTACATGGTAGCTCGACTTGAACGGTCCACCGCTGATGGCACAGCCACCAACAGCAATCACATACTTTGGCTCGGCCATCTCGTCATACAGACGCTTCAAGGCTGGAGCCATCTTGTGAGTGATGGTACCAGCACACATAATCAGGTCAGCCTGACGTGGAGAGTTACGAGTAACCTCGAAACCGAAACGGGCAAAGTCATAGCGGGCACAGCCACAGGCCATAAACTCGATACCACAACATGAAGTGGCAAAGGTCAGTGACCACAGGGAGTTGGAACGTCCCCAGTTGATCAACTGGTCGAGCGAACCTGTCACCACATTGACGCCGCCCTCATGGAGCTCGTCAACGATCTTCTCCAACGATGAGTTGTCATTCCACTCCTCGTAGGGAATACTCTTGATGTGAGGCTTTCTTACTTCCATTCCAAGTCTCCTTTCCGCCAGGCATATGCCAAGCCTAATACCAGAACTACCAGGAAGAAGCCGATGCTAAGCAGAGCCATCGCGCCGAACTCCTTCACTACCACTGCCCATGGATACAGAAACACCGTTTCTATATCAAACATGAGGAACAAGATGGCGAAGAGGTAGAATCCCACCGTCATAGGCAACCATGAGCTGCCTCGCGTGGGGATACCACTCTCATACGGCTCACCTTTCACCTTCGCATAAGACCTAGGGCCTATCAGCTTGGCTACTACGTAAGCCGCCACCACCAATGTAATAGCCGTCAATAAGACGGTAATTAACAAAGCAAAGTTCATAAAATAAATATATTGAATTCAATTTGCGTGCAAAGTTACTAAAAAAAACGCAAATTAAAAGCATAAATATAAAAAAAGTACGAAAGAAAAATAAAAGCCGCTACCTTAGAAGGTGGCGGCTTAAATTATTTTGTCTTGGGAAACGCTTCCTCGGACAATTCCTTGAAGAAGTCATAACCAAGAATGACACTGATTCTCATCAGCAGACGAACATCCAAACTCTTACGTTTGAAGATGTTGTACACGTTAGTACGTTCACAAGGAATTTGTGTTGCCAGCCATGCTGCTGACTTCCCTTGTTTCCGAAGAATCTCCTCAATGTGTTTACCAATATTCATACAAATCAGTCTTAAATTTAGTTCTAATATGTCGTATCGGCTGCAAAGGTATGAAATAAATCCCAATAATTAGCACATTGTTGTGGAAATGTTTTCGAAATACCAATTAAAAGTCCAACGCAACCCCAATACATGCATTGGGCTGTTGAATATGCAACAACGAACAGACCGTCGGAGCTATATCAGTAATATGAACTTCCGAAGGAGATGAACCATGTGATATCTTCCATCCATAAAAGAGCAAAGGAATATGTGCATCATAGGGATTCCACTCGCCATGAGTGGTTCCAACTGGCGATGACCATTTGCTGTTGAATCCGTACCATCCAGGTTCCAACATGAATATGATATCGCCAGAGCGGTCGTGATGATAACCTTTCAATGCGCGTTCCTTCAGAAACTCAGGCACAGGAGCTGTAGCTGCCTTTTTAAAATCAAAGGCAAATGCTACATGAGGAAGTTTAAGCAGTTCCTCTACAATAGCATCGCGTAAAGTCTGTTCGTCTATACCCTGCTCTCGGATAGCCTCTTTATCAAGCACCAGGCGATAATCTAAGCAATCCTTGATTACATTCTTGGTAATGTTGAATTTGGCCGTCAGACTTCTCATAGCTTCCTCTATATAAACCTCTTCCCATTTCCAGGCTCCACCATTTAGTTTATGGTCTTCCATATACTTAAAATTGTGTGCTGCAGCATGGTCGCCTGTCAGGAATACCAAATAGTTACCCTCGCCCACCTGCTCGTCAAAAGCTTTCAGCAGTTTGGCAATATCCTTATCCAATTCCAGATAGGCCTCATCGGTATGCTCGCCACGCGTACTCCACTTATGCCCTATCACATCAGTCTGCGAGAAACTCACACACAGCATATCTGTCACCTCGCCCTTACCAAGCTGTTCGCCCTTCATAGCGGCTATAGCCATGTCAGCCGTAATATGTCCACAGATCGGATACAGGCCTATGTCGTCAATCACTTTCTGCAACTCCTTATTCTTCTTCAATTGGGCATTAAAATCTTGAGCCCACTTTGGAAGTTCTTGCATATACCAAGTACTGGTTATGAACTGCCTATTTTTGGTATCAATCCAATAGGCAGCATTGGCACTACGACCTGCAGGCAGAATTGAAGCACGATCCTTATAGCTTACTCCGATAACCTTCGACTTAAAGTCGGTGTGCAATCGCAGCTGGTCACCGATAGTGCTAGCTAACAGGTTAACAGGCGATGCCTTTCCTTTCTTCTCATTGTCAGTGCCAACGGGCATCACGTTTGGATCCTCACAACTACTACGCTTTACGCCATCTATATAAAAGGCATTGCCACAAATTCCATGAAAGGCAGGTGTAGTACCTGTATATGCACTCGTATGCCCTATGGCTGTAACCGTTGGCAAATAATTGATGAGGCAGTTATCGAAAGAGTAACCTTTGTCTATCAAACGATGAAAGCCATCTTCACCAAACTTATCATAATAACGAGAAAGATAATCCCAACGCATTTGGTCTACTACAATACCCACCACTAATTTGGGACGTTCCCCAAACTTGGGGCGATCATTTCCTGCTGACAATTGCAACACTGACAGCAACACAAATGTAACAAATAGTATTCTCTTCATTAGCTTAAAAATTACGTTCTATTATTTCCAAACACATACGACTATTGTGGTATGGGCATTTCCAAAAACCGGCTTTATCATCAGTGGTGTTAAGTGTTCCATCAGAATGACGACTCCAATGCCATTCACCATTGTCCCAATCTATCAACTGATTCTTTATATAGTCCCAGCAACTGATAGCCTTATCAAGAGCAGAAACATCATGGAAATATTGATAGATATTCACCCATCCGACGACATTTTCTGCTTGTACCCACCAATGTAAATCGTCGTCTACATGTCCTGTATCCAGATTGGCTTCGTGTATCATCGATCCATCTGGCCTCAATCCTTTCTCTGAAGCTTTTGCCACCTCACGGACAACAGCCTCAACCTTTTCCAAAACTTTCTGATCACCTAGTACCAATGCAGCCTCATGCATCAGCCATGAACACTCTATGTCATGTCCATAACTCTCCAAATGTCCAGCACCACGTGTCCAATCCATCTCGAAAAACAGGTCAAGATGGTGGGTTTCAGGATTAAGGATCTTATCGGTAAAGATATCTATCAGATTGCGCAAAGATACCTCCACACTCAATAAAGTTTCCAATGGCACACTAACATCTACTGGTAATACCGATCCGATTGCAGGCACGTAGTCACACGATTCCTTGGCACGAAACTCCTTTAAGCACCTCAGTAAATTAGTGTATGGCTCAATAATGTGTAAGTGCGTATTCTGCGACTTAGGATAGTTGGCATCCAGCTCAGACAGTCTCATATCAGCTATCTCACCCCACTCTCTTGTGCAAGCTTCGATATAGCCATTATGTTCGCGATCTAACGCATGCTCTTCTATACTATCATACAGATCAAGCGCATATTCCAGCGCCTCTCTGTCGCCTGTTGCCCGTGCATATTCTGTCAATCCATAGATGGCAAAACCTATCGCATAGAACTGTTTCTTAGTATCCAACGGATTTCCCAAATAATCCACACTCCAATAGACGCCACCATACTCTTGATCTATGAAATGGTCTATAAAATAGTGTTTAGCACGAGTGGCTGCTTCTAAATATTCTTGGCTACCTAATATCCGATATGCTGCTGAGAAAGACCAAAGAATACGAGCATTCAGAATAGCACCTTTCTCTGCATCCTTATGCAGAACTTCCTGCCCATCAATACGCCCATAGAATCCGCCATTCTCATGGTCTTGCATCTTGTCAAGCCAAAATCGCAGGATGTTGCTTTCTACAACATCCTGCATTTCACGTTTCAAAGTCTGGACATTCATCTCACTCCTCAATAGCTCGCACTTTCTTTAGCTCAGTACTTATCTCATTGATACGCTCAGTAGTCAGAGGGTAGAACCAAACTACACACATTGACAAGAGGGCGACACAAGCAGGGACAAAGCTCATCAGCCAGCGCAAACAAGTGAGTGCACTTTCTGGCTGAACAACATTACCTTGAGCCAAAATAGTAGGATCGGTAATATAACCAAAGCCACTAAGCAGCCACAAAACTGCAGCGCCACCAATAGCACCACCAAATTTCTGAGCCATAGATGAAGAAGAGAAAATCAGACCAGTAGAAGCTGTCTTAAATTTCAATTCCGCATAGTCAGACACATCAGCATACATCGACCAAACCAATGGCGACATGATACCCGTAAGAATAGAAATCAGAATCTGGAAAACCAGCATCAGCCAATAGCCTGTTGGTGTGCAGGGAATAAAGAAGAACAGCACGCTCAACACTACTAAAGAAGCATTGACAAGAATGAAAGTCGTCTTCTTACCCAGCTTATTGGAAATAGGCACACATGAAGCAACACCTACCATGTTACTTACTTCGCCAACACCCAAAAACAAACCTGCATAGAAGGCGAACATCAGTCCAAAGAAAACCAGACTCACATTTGCACCAATAATGTCTTGGAAAAAATAAGCTACTGTTGCACCACGAACAGTATTAAACAGATTAAAGCACAAAGCTGCTCCAATAAGCAACCACCAAGGTTTGTTGCTAAGCAATGCCTTAAAGTCACTACCTACTGATACTGTCGAAACAGTCTTCAAATGCTCACGAGTCATCGTGAAACAAAGAATAAACATCACAAAGCAGGCAACAGCAATAGTCACCATAGCCCAGAACCAACCACCAGGCGTATTATAACCTCCCATCATATTAGTAAGAGGTTCCCAAAGGAACAGGGAGATGAATGAACCACCATAAGCAAAGAACATACGGAAAGAAGAGAACACTGTCTTCTCATTGGAATCATCTGTCATTACACCCAACATAGCACCATACGGAACATTGATACCTGTGTATACCGTCATCATCAAGATATAGGTCACATAAGCCCATATCAATTTGCCGGCATAATCCAAGTCGGGAGTCGTAAACAACAAAATACCGCATATACTAAAGAATGGAGCTACCCATAGTAAATAAGGACGGTATTTTCCCCATTTAGTATTAGTACGGTCAGCAATAATACCCATCATAGGGTCTGATACAGCATCCCAGATACGCGTAACAAGCACCAATACACCAGCGTCGACTAGCGAAAGTCCGAAAATGTTACTGTAGAAGAATGGTAGATAATAAGAGAAAATCTTCCAGAACATGCTGGATGACATATCACCAAAGCCGTAGCCGATTTTTTCTTTTAAAGTTGATTTAGCCATTTTGTTTATTCTTTGAGATTAATTTCTTAATGGTTTCAACTGAGGCTGCTGTATACAACCCATCCTCAGGAGTGTTCATGCAGTAATCGATAAGTTTATCGACTGTAGAGGTTGCCACATGCATACGAGTGTCAGCTGATGCATAATAGATGAAAACCTTTCCGTCCTCATCAGCTATCCAACCATTTGCAAAGGCGACATTCATAACATCACCCAAATATTCATTACCTTCGGGGACAAGGAAATAACCACCAGGCTGGGCAATCACTTTAGTAGGATCTTCCAGCGAAGTCATATACATATATAATACATAACGTAACCCATCAGCCGTTGCACGGACACCATGTGCCAAATGTAACCATCCTTTAGCAGTCTTAATAGGATGTGGTCCTTCACCATTTTTCACCTCAGTGATGGTATGATAATGACGAGCATTAACAATTTTCTCTTCTTTGACTTCAGCATGGGTAATATCATCGACAAGTGCCCAACCAATACCACCGCCGGAGCCTGTATCAATAAAACCATCCTGAGGTCTGGTATAGAACGCATATTTGCCATTAACAAATTCAGGATGCAATACCACATTACGCTGCTGACTCTTAGTTTTCAGATCAGGCAGTCGTTCCCAAGTCTTCAGGTCTTTGGTGCGGGCTATACCTGCTGTGGCTGTAGCTGCAGAGAGATTACCTGGTTGTGAATCATCATGACGCTCGGCACAAAATACGCCATAAATCCAACCATCTTCGTGCTGAGTAATTCTCATATCGTAAATATTTGTTGCAGGTATCACATCATCCGGCATAGTAATGGGCTCGTCCCAGAAGCGGAAATTGTCGACGCCATTGGGCGACTCAGCCACAGCAAAGTAGCTCTTTCGGTCAGCACCCTCGACACGAACCACCAAACAGTATTTCCCCTGCCACTTGATGGCACCGGAATTCAAGGCAGCATTACACATGATACGCTGCATCAGGTAGGGGTTGTCCTGCTCATTGAAGTCGTATTTCCACTCTAGGGGTACATGTTCGGCAGTTACAACAGGATTCTTCCACTTCTCATAAATGCCATTACCCCACTCTATGGGTTCGTTCTTGCGCGTCAGCAGCTCCTCATGGTGAACTCGCAACGCCTTTACTTTCTCTTGAAAATTGCTCATTGTAATATCTAATTGTTAATCTTTAATATCCTTGAGGAATAGCGTGTTCTCTGCCTCATACAGCTTCTTGAAGTCCTTGGCACAGGGAAGTTCAGGCGACGGGCCAAAATACTCCTCCTTATAGTTGCGCCACAAAAGGAAATAGCTGATGGGGTACTGATCCATGATGGGCTTCAGCACGCGAGTCCACCACGTAGCATCAGGCATATTCTTCAGGCCACATTCTGTCATAGCCAGTAACTTGCCATTTTTCTTGGCAAAGCTACTAAGGAAGGCAAGATCGGCCGTCAAAGCAGACTTAAAGTCCTGTTCCGTACCCCACTGGTACGCATCTTCGCCTATGAGCGTCACACGATCGTTACCTGGATAGCGTTGCAGGAAACGATGCTCCGTCCACTGTCCATCCAGATTAGGCGAATAGCTCCACAGCAGATTATCGAAGCCACGTTCTGTCATATTATCTTGCAACATATTCCATAGGCCAAGGAACTCAGCGTCAGTACAAAGCTTCTGACCCCACCAGAACCAAGAACCGTTATTCTCGTGCCAAGGGCGGAAGATGATGGGAACGGGCTGTCCCTTCTTAGTCTTCAGTGTAGCCACGAAATCGCCCACACGCTGCATCCATGTCTGGAATTTATCATACTGTGATCCACCAGGCAGAACACTCTTCACGACGGTAGAATCAGAAGTATCCCATGCAGTACCACCCGTCAAAGGATTACGGGGATGCCAGCTCAGGGTAACAATTCCACCACGCTCATAGTGGGCTATCAACTCATCGTGGATACGGGTGAAAGGTACGCTGTCCAGATTCTTTAGGTCGTCCATCTCGATACCACCCAAGTCGAAACCCATCACGGCAGGATAATCACCTACAGTACTCACCACATCACTCTTTCCGAGTTCATTCTTGCCACCAGCATAGGTTCCCAGCCAAGTCACGCCATAGAAAGGATCGTCCTGATGCCCCATCATATAGCCTTTCGATTGCAAGGTTTGCAGGCGCTCTTCAAGCTGTTTGCCCTGAGGTTTCAGCTCCTTTAGCAGCCAACCAACCCACTCGTCCCACTGTTCCTGATGCCAATAGTGCCAAGTGGCCTGATAAGGCTTTATCTCTTTAGGACCTTTTACGGTATTATATGTTGCCCAAGCAGTAGTAGGAGGTACCACGTCATCATTATACCCAAACGAGAACCAGCCTTTTTGTTCATCAGTAATCAAACGAGCAAAGTTGACACCATCATAATAGCGAGTAGCCTCTATCTGCTTCTCCTGTCCCTTGCCCTTATTCCAATAGAAATAATGGGGCCATCCACAAGCTATGCCTTTCAAGGCTGCCGTATAGTCGCACATAGCAGCATGAACGGCACCATAGCAGGTGATGCGTTTGTCGAGACCTGCAGTTGCCAAAGTAAGGAAACCTCCCTGGCTCGAGCCAGTCACACCTAAGCCCTTACCATTCCAAGGGGTATACTGCTCAATATAGTCTAGGGCACGGATACAGCCCAACACCACTCGCTTGTAATAGCTCTTGTCACGATCGTCCATACCGACCTCCCAATAGCCCATCAAAGCACCATTGAACACGTCGTCGTATATTTTCTGCTCCATCGTGACAGGGATACCGTGAATACCAATCTCAAGTGTGATGACACCCTGCGAGGCTGACCAAACGTCGCCACCATAAGGGCGCACGCCTGCACCAGGCACACGCAATAGGGCAGGATACTTACCCTCCTTCACAGGAACGCACAAAATGCCGTAAGTGCGGTAGTTCCACTTCATATTCTGGAATGATACCTCATAAACGTTCACATCCTTCGTACAACGCTCAGGTAGCAGACGCTTCGTAGGATTCAAGTCCACCTGTCGCGCCTCCTTAATAGCATTCTGCCAGTAATCACTAAAGTCTTGCGGCATTACTGTAGTAGGTTGCAGTTTCTCAGGAGAGAATGCAGCAGCGCATGCACCCTTATATTCTTTGCCATCAATTGTGGCCTTCACATCAACACGATAAAAACCGGGTTTCGTCATTTTCCCTTTCAGGGTCATCGTACCATCTTTCAATAAAACGCCACACTTTTTTTCAGCCTGATACATTTCCGGGCCGGCTTCATAATCGATGCTTATATTATATAATAAGGTGTGCTCCCTTGTAACACTGATTTTAAATGTTGCTGTCTGCCCTACCTCATAGCACCAGTCCTGATGGTCAGGAACCACATTTATCTGGATACTATTACCACGTATCTGTCCTTCAACTGGTATTACCCAGCATATCAGAAGCAGCCATTGAAAAATGATTTTTTTCTTCATCCTTATGATTGGTTTTTAGCATTATTATCAAATTTTCGTTGCAAAGATAACATTATTTTTTCAAAACAAGCTATACTATTTTGCATTTTTAAGGGTAAAAATAGCGGATTTACAAAAAAGTATCAAAAATAAGCAATAAATGATAATAGAAATTAAAAAAATTGCACTATCTTTGCACCGTGTTTTGATAACATCAATGTTATACTATACTATTAACTAACAAACAAAGTATGAATTTAAATTGCAGTAAAAACTCTCTGCTGGCAGGATTATGCGCTATTTTCCTGCTAGGTTTTTCGTCGCAATTGTACGCTGTGGAGGGCAATAGTCCACTACCTGCCGTACAGCAGGCGAAGAAGATTACTGGTACTGTATCGGATGCCATGGGCCCCGTTATCGGTGCAAGTGTGGTTGTGAAGGGAACGACGAACGGTGTTGCCACCGACTTCGACGGAAACTTCGTGCTCAACGTCAATCAGGGACAGACTCTTGTGATTTCGTACATCGGCTACATCACAAAGGAAGTTAAGGTTGGCGCTCAGTCAAATTACAACATCGTACTCGAAGAAGACAAGAAGATGCTCGACGAGGTAGTTGTAGTAGGTTATGGTACGATGAAGAAGAGCGACCTGGCCGGTGCTACCGGTTCGATGGACGAGAAGAAAATGAAGGGTTCTATCATCACCAACCTTGACCAGGCATTTGCTGGTCGTGTAGCAGGTGTGACTTCTATGGCTACATCAGGTGCTCCTGGTTCTTCATCAGCTATTCGTGTACGCGGTCAGGCTACCATCAATGCTGGTGCTGAGCCTCTCTACGTTATCGATGGTGTGATTTGGAACAACTCCAATTCCTCTGGTGCTTCTGTAGGCTTGGGCGACCGTCTGGGTAACGGTTCTGTATCTTCTGTGTCTCCCCTTTCTACTATCAACCCCTCAGATATTGTCTCAATGGAGATTCTGAAGGATGCCTCAGCCACCGCTATCTATGGTGCGCAAGGTGCCAATGGTGTTGTACTGATTACCACTAAGCATGGTAAGTCGGGCGAGGCTAAGTTCACCTACGATGGAATGGTAGCTTGGCAACGTCAGACCAAGCGCATTGATATGCTGAATCTGCGCGAGTTTGCTGAATTCTATAATGACATGGTTGCCCAAGGTAGTGCAACAGAAGACGAGACACTGAGCGATCCCAGTCTGTTGGGTAAAGGTACCAACTGGCAGGATGCCATTTTCCGTACGGCTCTCCAGCACCAGCATCAAGTGAGTGCACAGGGTGGTACAGAAACCGTCAAATATTATGTTAGTGCCAACTATATGAATCAGGATGGTACCATCATTGGTTCAAACTTTATGCGTAATGGTGCTCGCGTTAACTTAGACGCTCAGTTGAAGCCCTGGCTGAAACTTGGTCTCAATGCCACTTATTCGCATACATCAGAGAAACTGTTGAAGGCTGACCAGGATGAAGGTGTGATCACCTACGCTCTGACAACTCCGCCCTATCAGCCTATTTATAACATCGAAGGAGGCTACACTTCTGTATCCCGTGAGGGTATGAGCAACCCTAACCCCGTTGCCTTGGCTCTGATGAATGACTATCGCTACAAACGAAACCTGCTGAGCGGAAACCTCTTTGCTGAGGTCACATTTATGAAAGGATTGGTTTGGCATACTGAAATTGGTTACAACTTCAACTGGGATCGTGCATCAACCTTCGAGCCTACCGTCAATCTCGGTAACTGGACAAAAGCTCAGAACCAGGCTCGCCTTCAGAAGACCACAGGACAGTTCCTGCAGATCAAGAACTACCTGACTTACAATGGACAGATTGGCAAACATGGTTTCTCTGCCATGATTGGTCAGGAATGTTGGGAAAGCAAGTGGGACTATGTCAGCGTATTCAACACCGACCTCCCCGCTAACAACATCCAAAATCCTTCATTAGGTACTGGCGAGCCACAGATTGGCTCTGGCTTTGGATCTGCTGCCATGTCTTCATTCTTCACCCGCGAGACTTATAATTACGATGATCGTTATCTCTTGACTTACACCTTCCGTCGCGATGGTAGTTCGAACTTCGGTCCAGACATGCGTTGGGGTTCGTTCCACTCTTTTGCCGTTGCATGGCGTTTCTCCAACGAAGCCTTCATCAAGAAGTTTGCTGAGAAGTGGCTCTCAAACGGTAAGATCCGTCTTGGATGGGGTCAGACTGGTAACTCGAGCATCGGCGGTGGCAAATGGGCTTCTGACCTTTCGGTGATGGAGTCTGGTCTTGGCACCTCACAGCGTCCTGCACGTATCGCCAACCGTGAGATTCACTGGGAGAAGCAGGAGCAAACCAACGTAGGTATCGACCTTGGATTCTTCAATAACAAGATTAACATTACTGCTGACTGGTATAAGAAGGTTTCTAACGACATGCTTATGCCTATGCAGCTGGGTTCATACATGGGAACTAGCGGTAACGGTTCTTCAGCTCTTGCAGCACCTTGGGGTAACTATGGTAAGATTGAGAACACTGGTTTTGAGTTAACCGTTAACACGCACCCCATCACTACCAAGGACTTCTCTTGGGACTCTGAATTTGAAATCTCATGGAACAAGAACAAGTTGAAGGAACTCGCAGGTACTGCCAGTGCAGCTATCTGGGGTTACGGTATGTGGAGCGACATCGTTTCTAAGAGTGATGTAGGTCAGCCTCTGTTCCAGTTCTATGGCTATGTTACAGACGGTGTTTACACTAGCCTCGAAGACATCGAGACCTCTGCAAAACCCGTATCATATCCTTCTCAAGGTTTCAACCGCTACAACACAGTATGGGTAGGTGATATCAAATATAAGGATCTGAACAGCGATGGTGTCATCGATGAAAATGACCGTACCTATATTGGTAACCCCATGCCTAAATATACTTTCGGTTGGACCAACACCTTCCGCTATAAGGACTTTGACCTGAGCATCTTTATCAATGGCTCTTACGGCAACAAGGTTTTCAACTATCTGCGCATGAAACTTGATGGCATGAATAGTGTTTGGCAGAATCAGGCCGCTACAGTGAGAGACCGCTCTGTCATCACCCCCATCGACCCCAATAAGGACTACAGCAATGGCTATGTTGGCAACAACTCCGGTACCGTATGGAATTGGTATGATGACATCGACAATGTACAGGTTGTCAATCCTAACTCCCTGCCAGCTGTTCGTTTGAACGACCCGAACAATAACCGCCGCATTAGCGACCGTTATGTTGAAGATGGCAGCTACCTGCGCATTAAGAACATTACATTGGGATATACCGTACCAAAGAAATGGTTGAAATATGTTGGACTGGATAATGTTCGCGTTTATTGCAACATTCAGAACCTCATCACTTTCACCAAGTACGATGGATATGATCCTGAAGTAGGTGCTTCTACAGCAGACACTAACGGTTATGTATATGGACTCGACAACGGACGTTATCCGTCACCAACAGTCTATTCATTCGGTCTTAACATGTCATTCTAATATATAATAAGGTATAACTATGAAATTATATAATATCAAATCTATAACATGCATTGCTTTGATGGGTCTGGCACTGTCATCTTGTGATGACTATTTGGACAGACCTACAGAAGACGGCTATGATACTTCAAACTATTATAGCACAGATGCACAGTGCCGTGCAGGTGTCAACTACCTGTACAACTCGCCTTGGTACGATTTTCAGCGTGGTTTCTTCAAGACCGGTGAGGTGATGTCTGGCAATTACTATTGGGGAAGCTCGCCCTATCTGACATTTACACTTAACGGTGAGGACGCTGACCTGGCCAATATGAGTGCGTCTCTATGGGCTGTCAACACACATGCCACAACTGTTTATAACAACATTAAAAACGCCACAGGTGCCTCTGAGGCTGTCAAGAATGCTACGATGGGTGAGTGTCTTGCCTGGAAAGCAATGGCCTATTTCTATCTGGTACGCACATTCGGTGCTGTGCCCATTATCCACGATCCTACAGATATCATCAACAGTCAGCAGTCTGCCAGTATACACAAGGCTAAGATCAGCACTGTTTATGATTATATCATCATGGTACTTGAGAAGGCTATCGAACTACTGCCTGAGAAGGATCCCACAAACAATGGCCGTATCGACAAGTACTGCGCTAAAGCTCTGTTGGCTAAAGTATATCTGACTAAGTCTGGATTCAGTGAGAGCAACGCTACCTACAATCCTGGCACTTATAGCTATACCATATGTACTGCTCATCAGCGCAATGCTGCTGACCTGGCCAAGGCTGCGGAGTTGGCTCTCGACGTTATCCAAAATAGTGGACGCAAACTGATGGAGAACTATTCCGATATCTTCCGTGGCGAGAACAACGTCTCTGATGAAGCACTCTTCTCATGGGCATGGACCATGGGTGCTCACTGGACCTGCCAGAACACTTTCCAGAGTGACCTCATGATAGAGGGATTCGATGAGAATGGTGACTGCTGGGGTGGATGGGCTGGCCCTTCTGTTGACCTGCAGGATGCCTTCAATGAGAATGCACTCAGCCTGACCCGTCAGAATGTTGATGATCGTCGTAAGGCTACCCTGATGATGGTTGGCGACCACTATGACTACTTCTACAGTGACTGCGGTGGTTTTGAAATCGCCAAGTATGTCTATGGTGGCTATGAGGCTGACGGACATCCTGGACCTGGTCAGTGGGAAAGTCCCACAGGCGCACATGAAGTTAAGCACCTCTACGGAAACAATGCTGACCACACTCGCTTCTACGGAAGCCCTGCTGGTCGTATGGCTTATGCTCTCTATACCCATATTCTTCGTCTGGCCGATGTTTACCTGATTTATGCAGAAGCTGCCATGGGTAATAATAGCTCATCCAGCGATCCTAAGGTGCTCGACGCCTTCTATCAGGTTCGCCATCGTTCTGTAAAGGGTTACCAGTATCCCACAAGTATCACTTGGGACGACATTTGGAAGGAGCGTCGCTTAGAGCTGGCCTGCGAGGGTGACCGTTGGTACGACTTTGTACGTCGTTATTACTACGATCCTCAAGGAGCTATTAATGAAATCAAAGCTCAGCGTCGTAATGGCTACAATGGTCTGAACGACCTTTACAAGACTTACTATGATAGTGGTGCATTCACCGTTGATTCTTCAAAGCACAACTACGACACGACGAAGGAGGCTCCCAATGTAACTGACCGCAGTTTCACTATTCCTCTGCCATCTGCTGACATCACATTCAACCCGCTTATGATGGAAGCTCCAGAAGATTACGATTTAAGCGGCATTTCTTTCTAACCCTTAAAAGCATTTACAGATATGAAATACTATAATAAATTAAGCAGTCTTCTTCTGACCGCGTTAGTCGTAGCATCGAGCTTCTCGCTGCAGTCGTGCAAGAAGGACCAGCCCGACGAGTTTAAACTGACTGGCGGCATACCCACCATCAACTACATTCGTCCTGCAAGTGCCAGTGCAAGTGACTCTCTGCTTGTTCAGGCCTATCCTCAGGCAAATATCTGCCTTGTTGGTTCTAACCTGACCAGCATCCAACAGATGTACTTCAATGACAAGAAGGCTATCCTGAATACGAGTTTCATTACCGACAATACGTTGATAGTTCAGATTCCCAGTGAGATTCCTGACCTAGTCACAGATAAGATCTATATAATTACAACTGATCACGACACGCTGACTTACGATTTCCACATCGTAATTCCTGCTCCTAACGTGTCGCAGATGTCATGCGAATACGCAAAACCTGGCTCTATAGCCACCATCTACGGCAGCTACTTCGTCGACGATCCTAATGTTCCTCTGACAGTTACTTTCCCCGACGGACAGATAGCTGAGATCAAGAGCATTAACAGCAGTCGCAGTGCCATACAAATTGTTGTTCCAGAGTGTACCACTGAGGGACAGATTGAAGTTGCTTCCATCTATGGTAAGAGCTTGTCTAAGTTCTACTACCACGACAGCCGTGGTCTTATCACGAACTTCGATGGTGCTACAGATGTTGTACCACAGGGTTGGAACATTGCCGCAACCTATAGTGATGAGAATGGTATTGATGGCCAGTATGTTCAGGTAGGACCTGCAGAAACCGAAGGTGGATGGGTAGAGGAACTCAAGCTCCCATTCTGGTGCGGTAACTGGAATGGTGATCCTATGAGTATCACCTCAGGACCTGGTATCCCTCTGCGTAACTTCCTGAATTTCTCTGATTGGCAGAACATGTCATTCAAGATGGAACTCTATATTCCGAAATCAAATCCATGGTCTGCAGGTGCCATGCAGATTATCTTTGTGAACAATCTACAGTGCGCAAACGACTCTTGGCAGAACAACACCTACATCCATACTAGTGCCGACGGTGGTCTTGACTTGCCTCGCGCTCTCTATCGTCCTTGGGAGGCTACTGGTTCGTTTGATACTGGCGACGAGTGGATTACCGTAACTATTCCTCTTACAGATTTTGTCTACAACGATGATGGTTCTAAGGTTAGTACGACTATGAGCGAGAGCTCGTTCGACAGCTTCATTATCTGGCCTATCAATGGCGGTGTTGCTGGAACAGTTTGTACACCAATCTTCCGTTATGACAACATACGTGTTGTTCCTAATCTCTAATCAATTAAGTAAACGAACATGAAAAAGATAAAGAATATATTTACCCTGTTAGTGATGGCCCTTGTTGGGCTAACGCTGACAGCGTGCAGCAGCGACAGCAATCTGGATACCAACCAGTATAAAGGTGGTGTCTCGCTGAATGTATATGGCCCGTCACCTGTTATGCGTGGTGGTCAGTTGCGCTTCTTGGGAAGCAATCTTGACCAGATTCGCGAGGTGATTATTCCTGAGGGCATCTCGATTACAAATATTGAGGTTGTAAAGTCTGGCGTTCCTAGTGAGATTCGCGTGACTGTACCCAAGGACGGCCCCATGCCTGGTAAAATAATCCTTGTAACCAAGACCGACCAGCGCATCGAGACCAAGACAGATGTCAACTACATAGAAGGTATCGAAATCACTAATGTCACATCATCAGCAATGCCTGGAGATGTTATCAAGATTGAGGGTGACTATCTGAACCTTATTTACTCACTGGCTTTTGCTGACAATGTTATCGTCAGCTCCGAAGACTTTGTTTCTTGGGATCGCTATGCCATCGAGGTGAAGGTTCCAGAGACAGCCAAGACTGGTAAGTTAGAGCTCTATACTGCCGACCTGACTGTGGTTGACAAGAGTAAAGTAGAATATCAGATTATCCAGACAGAGAATGCCATCGAGATTGGCGTACCAGCTATCAGCAAGGTAAAGGGTCGCAACGAGGCCGAGGCTCTTGGTGAGATCACAGCTAAGGCTGGTGAGACAATTACCATCTCTGGTACATATTTCAATGTAGTAGCCGATGTTACAGTTGGTGGTGTTAGCGTTGAGAAATTAGCGATGGCAGAAGATGGTAGTGCACTGACCTTCACATTGCCAGCAACTGCTCCAAGTGGTGATATCGTTCTCGTCTGCAAGTCAGGCGTTGAGGTTCCCGTTGGAACACTGGTTACTGTAAAGCCTACTGAAGGCGTTGCAGCTCCTAATCCTGTAAAGGCTGGTGCCGCATTGACCATCAGCGGTAAGGATATGGATGTTGTGACAGCAGTCACATTCCCAACTAGCGATGCTACTGTTGACGGTGGAGAAATTGAAGCTGCTGCCGACAAGGTCGTCGTCAAGTCTGTTCCAGAAACTGCTGTTGATGGAAAGCTGGCATTGGTAATGGCCAACGGAGAAACTGTTGAGGTTGCCTTTACTTTGGTTAAGCCCACCGTTACTGGTTATGACAATGCAACTGTAAGTGCTGGTGCTGCTCTCACCATTCAGGGTACTGACCTCGACCTGGTGAAGAAAGTACAATTTGGCGAGTCTGATGTTGTGAACGTTGAGGGTTCAGCCAATGCCATCACCCTTACAGTTCCTATGAACGCTACTTCTGGTGTTCCTACATTGACGCTGGCCAATGGTACTACCGTTGCTAATGTTCCTGCTGTCACTATTGAGGAGGCTGTATTCTGTTACTTCACAGAGATGCCTGCCGAGGATGCAGAGCTGAAAGCCGGTGACTCGTTCACACTGCCTGTGGCCAATGGTGACAAGCTGACTGGTGTACAGATTAACGGTGAAGATTGTCAATATGTAGTAACTGCTAATAGTCAACTGATTATCGGTATCCCAACTACTGCAAAGAAGGGTTCTTCTGTTCGACTGATTTCTTCGAATGGTGAGATTACCTATAAGTTCGACTTCATCCCCAACACGGAGGTAACCACTTTGCTGTGGAATGGCTTCGCTGATTTGAAGAATTGGGGCTTCAACTGGGAGATTGGTAAGGGTACCAATGGTGATAACAACCCGAACATGTTCAAGGACATGGATCTTCAGGAGGGTGACGTCATCCGCGTCTATGTAACTCCTGTCGATGGCTGGTGGATGGTTAAGTTCTATGATGGCCACTGGGCAGAGCATAGCGAGGCTGGTGTAGCAGCAGGCATTGGTAGCACTTGCGAAATCAGTGCAAGCAACTATAACCTGGACGAGCATGACGGTGCTATCGAGTTTACAGCTACAGCAAAGATGGTTGAACAACTAACAACCCTCACCGATTGGGGTATGTGCTGGATTATGATGGGACAAGCCGTCATCACCAAGATTGCCGTGACTCACTACAACTCTCTCGAGACCACTGTTTGGGAAGGCGAGGCTGTTGCTGATGACTGGGGTGGTCAGCCATATATTCTTAGCGATGGTGGTACAGAACTCCTCGAAGCAGGCATGAAGGTAGGGTCAATCATTCGCTGCTATCTAACTGCTACTGAAGACACTTGGAACTGCCAGATTGTCGACGGTCACTGGAGCCCCAGTTCTGCTTTCGACGGCTGCGACTTCAGCTCTGGCAACTGGAATCTGGCAGAGCATAATGGAGCCATAGAATTCACTGTAACAGATTACATCTATGAACACATTACAACTGCTGGCGGTTGGGGCGGCTCGTTCCTGCTCAACGGCGACAACGTGATTTGTACTAAAGTAACGATTGAATAATAAAACACTATTCGAATTATGAAACTAAAGAATATTATTAATACTTTGTCTCTCGCAGCTGTGGCACTTATTGCCACAGGCTGCCAGGACACTGACGCTCAGGTAAGTATTCTTGAGGTGGACGCTCCACAGTTCGTCGAAGCATCACTTGCTGAAGAGAAGCCAGTCTTCTTTGGTGAGACGACAGTGAAGGTTCAGTTCAATAAGAACATTGGCTTTGCTACCAAGAATACCAATCAGATAACCCTAAATGGTACTCCAGTAAGTTCTGCGAAGGTTGCTGGTGCAAGCAATACGCTAACCATAACAAGCAACCTCGATTTCAGCAAATCGCTGACTCTTCACATCCCCGCAGGTCTCATCACAGGTCCTCAGGGCAAGACTTACGACCAGGCTATTGACGCGAATTGGACATGTCCCGATATGCCCAGCAATACAGCTTCGGCTATGACTCAGAAATTAGGTTGGGGCTGGAACCTGGGTAACCACTTCGACACCAGCAACACACAATGGGGCTATTGGGATGGTGCAACGCCCAGCGCTGCATTGTTCAGCACATTGGCTACTGCAGGTGCCAAGACGGTGCGTATTCCTGCCACATGGACAAACCACATGAGTGACGGCAATGTCATCGACGCTGCCTACCTCGACGAGGTGAAGGGTGTGGTTGACCTGGCTCTAGCCGCTGGTCTGAATGTCATTCTGAATACTCACCACGACTCTTTCGAGACCGACCTAGGTAATGCTGCAACCAATGAGGAGACAGCTAAAGCCGACTCTACTCTGATTGCAGACCTTTGGACACAAGTAGCCACCAAGTTTGCTGACTATGATGACAAGCTTATCTTTGAGACCTTCAACGAGATACATGCTGGTGACAACTGGGGTGGTGGCACTGATGACGAGTATGCTATGCTGAACAATTGGAATCAGTATGCTGTAGATGCTATCCGTAAGACTGGCGGCAAGAATGCCACCCGTTGGATTGGTGTTGCTGGCTATGCAGCTAATATTGACCTCACTATCGATCATTTTGTATTGCCTACCGATGCTGCCAACCGTCTTATGGTAGGTGTTCACTGCTATGATCCTTACAACTTCTGTCTGGCTCCTTACAACACCGGTGACGAAGTTTCTGTCTGGGGACATGGTGCCGATGGAACAAATGATAACGAATCGTATGTGATTAACCAACTTTACAAGTTGCGCAAGGCCTTCATCGACAAAGACATTCCTTGCTACCTTGGCGAGTATGGTTGCGTTTGGAAGCATTCCGATCTTGAGAATGCCTTCCGTGCATACTATCTGGAGTTCTTCTGCCGTGCTGCTAACCTGGCAGGAATCCCCATGTTCGTATGGGATAACAATGCCAAGAATTCCGGCAACGAGGCTAATGGCTATATCGATCATGAGACAGGAGCCTGGCTGAACGATAGCGAGACGATGGTTCCCACCATGATCAAAGCCTGCACAAGCACAGACGACTCATACAACTTCCAGACCATCTGGGTAAAGTCGCCAGTTATCAATTAAGCAAATAGAAACCATTAACATAAAGGGAGGCAGACCGACATGACGTCTGCCTTCTTTTATCAAGAGTGTTATATGAAGAAATATCTAATCATAGCTACTATTTCACTAGTTATTGCAAGTTGCGGCAACAAAGAGCAGAAGGCTGATGACCCTTTGGCAGACAGCGGACGAACGCAGCGTACAGAGAACATGCTGGCAAATCTGAAAGCCATAGGCGACAGCACCGTCTATATGTTCGGTCATCACGACGATACCGTTTATGGTATCGGGTGGGAAGCTGACTATACCAACGACTCTACCATTCATGAGCGCAGCGATGTCAAGAGCATCTGCAACGACTTCCCTGCCCTATTGAGTTTCGACCTCGGACATCTCGAGTTGGGTGATGAACGCAATCTCGACGGAGTACCCTTTGAACGCATCCGCAAGGAAATCATTGCCCACTACGACAAAGGAGGCATGGTAACGCTGAGCTGGCATCTCGACAATCCGCTGAGTGGAGGTTCATCGTGGGTGGCCGATTCCCTCAAAAGCATCGAGACAAAGACCGTGCCCTCCGTTTTAGAGGGAGGCGAGAAACACGAGTTCTTCCTCTCCTGGCTCGATAAGGTAGCCGATTTCCTGAACAGTCTTGAGACTCCTTATGGTGTCAAGGTACCAGTACTGTTCCGTCCCTGGCATGAGCACACCGGCTCGTGGTTCTGGTGGGGACAAGCACATTGTACTGCCGACCAATATAAAGCCCTGTGGAAGATGACGACAGACCGTCTGAAAGAAAAAGGCGTCACCAATGCACTTTACGCCTATTCTCCTGGTACAGAGCCCGATGGCGACGAGAGCAAATATCTTGAACGCTATCCTGGTGATGATATCATCGACATCCTTGGCCTCGACTGCTACTGTTTTGCGCCCGAGGCCGATACCACACAGATTGCCAACTATGCAGACAAGTTAGACAAGAATCTCGGCATGGTATGTGCTGTTGCCAAGAAACACCAGAAAGCAGTAGCTCTGACAGAGACGGGCTATGAATGTATCAAGACCGACAATTGGTGGACCCATACATTGGCTCCCGTTTTGGCTAAATACCCCATCAGTTATGTCCTGGTATGGCGCAATGCCCATAACCGTCCCAATCATTTCTTTGCCCCCTACCCTGGCCAGCAGTCGACTTCGGACTTTATCCGCTTTTACAATGACAAACGAACATTATTCCTAAGCGACCTGAACGGGTTGTATAACAAGAAATAAAAAAAGAGGCTCAGGCCTCTTTTTTTTTATTTGCTTGCTGCTACGATACTGTCTGCAACCTGTTCCATACTAAACTTAAAGCTGGCTTCTTGACGATCGGCTCTGTCAACGATGCCCATCCAGTAGAAGGCGGCAGCACCATATTTCTTGCATAGGCGTGTGATGTCAGCAGCCTGACGTCCTGCCTCCTGTTTCTGCTCGTCCGTCGACGAACCATTAATAGTCTTCTCATTGACACCATTCGAGCCGTATTCACCGATGATAACCGGATAACCTTTACTGATAAATGCCTTGTCAATATCATCAAACAGGCGAGTCACCTCCTCGGTACAACGAGCAGTCCACTTCATATCTTCTGTATTCACCCAGTCCCAAGGGTCATAAGTATGAACTTCCACAGCCAGATGGTCCTTAGTGCCATTGGGATCAGCAGGAACCACCAAGCGTGAGAGCGTGTTGGGTGTATGAGATCCGGAGTAAGTATTAACAATCAAGTTGCGATAAGTATTCTTGCCACCCGTACCACGAACGGCATCGACGAAGTCCTGCGCATACTTGTTGATATATTCCAGATTCTTCAGATCCTTAGGCTCACTCCACTCCGCATTCGGATTACTGCCCGTCAGCATCTCATTATAGCCTTCGAAGAGCAACCGTTCGTTGTAGTCCTTGAAGTGGGTGGCTATTTGCGACCACAGTTTCTTATACTTCTCGTGGTTTGCCTCGTAGTTCAGACTGTCTGCCTTGATCCAAGCCTCGACAGCGGCACCCGTATCATGATGAACATTGATAATACAGTACATGCCATTATCCAACACATAGTTGACCACCGTTTCCACGCGTGCCATCCAGACTGAGTCGACCTGACCTTCTGCGTCCATGTGCTGCCACCAGGTTACTGGCACTCGAATGGCCGTGAATCCCTTCTCCGCCATCTTCTTCATCAGAAACTCCTCAGCAACAGGCTGTCCCCAACTCGTCTCGTATTGATCGGTTGGTGAGCCTGGTGCAACGTTCGTGCTGAAAGCATCCAGCGTATTACCCAGGTTCCAGCCTGCTATCATATTCTTGACAGCATCCTTTGCGGTCTCTGCAGGCTTCTCGACATCAGGTTTCGCGGCACAGCCTGTCATCATCGCTACCACTGCCAAAGCAGTCAGCCAACCATAGATTCTCTTCATCATCTTATCCTTTTTTTAGTTAAAACTTCATTCGCTCTACTTGTTCGCGGATAATAGCCAGTGTCGTCGAGTCGCTGGCAAAGACGGAGTTCAGTCCCTGAGCCTCCTGAGCAGGATCGTTGGTGTAGTCATCGCCCACCTGCCACTGTTCGTGCTGTGGCTTGGCAAAGCCTCCCCAACCCCAGAAGTTGCAACCGGCAAACTTACCGCCTTGTTCGGCATTATCAGCAACCAGCGAGAACACATATTTATAATAGCCGTCTCGTCCCTTTGTGGGAGTGTCTAACGCGAACTTAAAACCATCGCGCGGATAGCCAAACTCCTCCATCACCAACGGTTTGTTCAGCGAATCGCAGATGGCCAGATGCTTGTCGATATATTCCTTCGTATTCTCGCAAGCCCTTGGCAGATGCTCGATGAGCGAGTCGGGCTTGGCCCATCCCCAGTTATAGGGCCAGAGGTGCACATTACAATAGTCGATGTTCTTGTCAGCACAGATGCGGGTATAGCTGTCGTAGTCGTTCTCGCAACCCCACGAGCCCTCGCTGCCAACGGAAATCAGATGGTTGGGGTCCAGCGAACGGATAAGCGCAGAAGCTTCGGCAAGCCATTTCTCAAAGGCTGGCAACGCCTCTTTCGAGAAAGCACGCGGCTCGTTGCCTATCTGCCACGACATGATGGCTGGGTCGTCCACATATTTCACACCGGTATAACGGTTGGTGCGGCTGATAATGAAACGCACATAGTCGTAGAACAGTTGATGGGCCTTTTCATTAGAGGCATATTTCGACATGGCCTCCATAAATGCCGGATAGCCTGCCTCGTCGGGACGTGGTTGTTTGCCAGCGCCTGCATGCTCCAGATAGAAGCCGTAGCCCCCACTCCATTCCCACGAGTTATTCAGGTAGAGCACAGCCACCATCTGGCGCTTGCCCATCTCCTGCAACAGATAGTCCAGTCCTGCCAGAATAGTATCATTATACACGCCAGGCTCTATCTGCAGCGTGGGTTCCACCTTCGTCTTGACACCACGTTCGCCATCGCTGCCCACCAAGATGCGCAGATTGTCTATTCCCATCCGCTTCATCTCGTCCAGTTCCTTGCAGAGCCGGTCACGATTTCCGCCCTGTCCTTCCGAACCAAGGATGGCACCATACCAGAAATTGGTACCCACATAATAATAAGGTTTGCCCGCACGCACGAAATGTCCGTTCTCTACGCGCACAATGTCTGTCGTTGTCTCTTGCTTTTGCTGGCAAGCCACCATCATTGCAGCAGCTGCCAAGGTCAGTAATAGCTTTTTCATCGTTATTTTTGGTTATAATGCGCAAAGTTAGTAATTTTTTCGTAACTTTGCAACGTTTAATTTGATTTTATGAAAAAAATACTTGCAATTATATGCCTCTTCGTCGCTGTGCTGCCCTTATCTGCGCAGCTGCAGGATCCCGTTCACTTCCGTTCCGAACTGAAAAAGATTTCTGACACGGAAGCCGAGCTGTTGTTTTTGGCCACCATCGATGCCGGCTGGCATGTCTATTCCACCAACCTGGGCAGTGGCGGTCCTATCAGCGCTACGTTTGGAGCCGACAAGATGGAAGGAGCAGAGACGGTAGGCACTTTGAAGGCCCGCGGCAAGGAACAAAAGCATTTCGACAAGCTCTTCAATATGGAGGTGCGCTTTTTCGAGCATCAGGTCACCTTTGTTCAGAAAATCAAGTTCACCAAGCCACAATACGCCATTGATTGTTATGTGGAATATGGCGCGTGCAGCGATGAGATATGCCTGCCACCCTCTTCCGCAGAGCTGAAGACCAGCGGAACGGTGGAGCTCAAGAAGGACAGCCAGCAGGACGATGCCCAGAATCCTCAAAACACCATTGACACGCTTAGCACGGAAGCTCCCCAACAGGATGCTGTCCGCGATTCATCTGCCACTAGCCTGTCCTCCTCCGATCTCTGGCAACCAGTAGTAGAGGAACTTCGTGCTATGGGCGACGGCAGCAATCTCAGCGACCAGTCGCTGCTATACATTCTGCTCATGGGCTTCGTGGGCGGACTGTTAGCGGTCTGCATGCCTTGCATCTGGCCCATCATTCCTATGACCGTCTCGTTCTTTCTGAAACGGGCCAAGAGCGACAAGCAGAAGGGTATTCGCGACGCCATCACCTATGGCATATCCATCATCGTTATCTATCTGGGCTTAGGACTGATGGTGACAGCGCTCTTTGGCTCCGACACGCTCAACGCCATGTCAACCAATGCCGTCTTCAACATCTTCCTGTTTATCCTGTTGGTGGTCTTCGCCCTCTCCTTCTTCGGATGGTTCGAAATCCGACTGCCCGATTCCTGGGCGAATGCTGTCGACAGCAAGGCATCGGCCACCAGCGGTCTGCTCTCCATCTTCCTAATGGCATTTACCCTTGTACTGGTATCTTTCTCCTGCACAGCGCCCATCATCGGACTGCTGCTGGTAGAGACCACCACTAGCGGCAACTGGCTGGCACCGGCCCTTGGCATGTTCGGCTTTGCGCTGGCTCTGGCCTTACCTTTCACGCTCTTTGCGCTCTTCCCCTCGTGGCTGAAGCAGGCTCCAAAGTCGGGTTCATGGATGAACACCATCAAGATTGTGTTGGGATTCATCGAACTGGCTTTCGCCTTGAAATTCCTGTCGGTTGCTGATATGGCCTATGGCTGGCACTTGTTGGACCGCGAGGTATTCCTGTCGCTATGGATTGCTATTTTCGGTCTCCTTGGCGCCTATCTCTGTGGCTTCCTCAAGTTCCAGAGCGATATGATTGACGGACAGCCACAACGCCCCATGCCCGTCGTTTGCATCATGACCGGTCTGGTATCTTTGGCCTTTGCTGTTTATATGGTACCTGGCCTGTGGGGAGCTCCCTGCAAGGCCGTTAGTGCCTTTGTACCACCAATGAACACGCAGGACTTCAACCTGTACCAGAAAGTGGTAGAGCCACGCTTTATTGACTACGAGCAGGGCATGCAGGCAGCAAAGGAAGAGGGCAAGCCTGTCTTGATAGACTTCACCGGCTTTGGCTGCGTCAACTGCCGCAAGATGGAGGCTGCTGTATGGACCGACACGCGCGTGGCCGACATGCTGAATCGTGACTATGTGCTCATCTCACTTTATGTCGATGACAAGACGCCCCTACCCGAGCCTATCGAGGTGAAAGAGGCGGATGGCAGCACCAAGACGCTGCGCACCATCGGTGCCAAGTGGAGCTATCTGCAGAGCCACAAGTTTGGTGCCAATGCCCAACCCTTCTACGTCATCCTCTCGCCCGACGGTCACCCCTTGGCAGGCAGCCGTGCCTACGATGAAGATGTTAATGGCTATCTGAAATTCCTGCAGAAGGGCATTAAATAAAATAAAGGTGGGAACCATCGATTCCCACCTTTATTTTATTTAATGTGTTCTCTGTTTTTACTTAACCACGAACTTCTTACCGTTCATAATCACAACACCCTTATAGCCAGCATTTACCTTCTGACCAGCGAGGTTGTAGCGAACACCATCCTGCTGTGCAGTCTTGACTGCAGTGATGCCGGTAGGAGCAGTAACAGTTGCATTAACTGTATTGGTTGAAGGGTCGAAAGTAATAGTAACTGTTGAACCATTCTCCTTGACTTCCACCGTAGCGTTCGAAGATGGATAAGAAACACTCCAAGCATTATCTTGACGAACCTTGTACTCATAATTGCCTTTATCTACATCAGCAATAGAGACTGTGAAAATACCATCGCTACCCTTTGTCATTTCGTAGCTGATTTCCCATTTTTCGTCCCCCTTGAAATTACCTCTTACATCATAAGTGTGTTCAACAGCCTCAGCATCACCGGTCTTTTCTGTTTTAACAGAAACTTCCTTACTTTCAGAATCAAAAGTAATGGTAATAGTATATTTGGCTGTTTCATCAACTTTGAAAATATAGTCAGAAGAAGGATAAGCTTCACCCCAAGAATGATTCTTAGCCACCTTAAACTTATATTCAGTGCCCTTTTCGAGTGTAACGTCTTCTTTAACCCAAGTATATATTTTACCATCAGTTGAAATCATGTCATTATTTGCATCTTCGGTATTCCACTCTGATCCGAATATATTCTTTACACCTACAACAGTCCAAGTTACCTCTTCTGCAGCAGCCTTTACCTTGTAAGCAACAATACTAACAAGTGAACCTGTTGCGTTTTTGCAAGACCAGAACTGCACACCAAAACCATTTGTATTGTATTCTGTATTCGTGTCGTCAAGAGCGTCAGCAAGTTCATTCATTGTAAATGAAATAGAATATTCACCAATGCCCTGTATAGACAGGTCAGCAAGTTTTACTTTACCTCCAAGACTAGCAATTGATCCAATGCCCCAACCAATGACACTTCCTTTTGTACCTCCTTCTTCATAATCTGTCGAACCTTCTATCTTGTAGGTGATAATAATTTTATCGTCGCCAGAGTAGTCTGCCAGTTGGCTCTTAAAAATCTGTCCCCATTCGTTGAACTCAAGAGATGTTCCAGTTTCTTCATATTCCGGAACAGAATAAAGTTCTACCTTTGTAATCTTGGAAGCCATGCCTTGAATAGCCAAGCCATATTCTTTCAATTCTGAAAGCATTGTTGTCTTAACAGTAACCTTAGACTTGTCTTCTTTTTCTTCTTCGATCTCAATCTCATCATCAGTAATTTCGACAGAATAAGTTTTTTCCTCAGTCGCAGCAATGGTATTGCAAATAATAGCCCATCCGCCTCTAAGTGTTTTCAGATAGACCTGTGCACCCCATTCCCAGGTAGAAACCTCTACAGGAGCAGCTGTAATCATGATTTTATCGCCTGCTTTTGCTGAAGCGAACACAGATTTATCAACCTGAAGGTTTGCACCCCAATTATCGAACACCACTTCTCCTTCCCAAGGAAGAGTTTCAGCATTCACACCAACAGCCATAAGGGCCATTACAATTAAAGTAAAAAATTTCTTCATAAGCTTGTTAATTTTTGATTAGTAATATGTTAATGTTAATATTCCGGTGCAAAGATACGAAGATTAATTCAAAAAGAACTAATCTTTTTTGTCAAATATTGATACTTTCTTGCTTTTTTACTGCTGATGATAGATTACAAGGCCCTCCATGGGGCTCTGCATGATGTTGCCTACATGGAATCCTTCGGCTTCGGCAGCCTTGGCCAGCTGCTCTTGATAGTTGAAGGCCATAGAGCCTACGAAATGGACGGGCAGCTCCGGATGCTGATAAGGCACAATATTGCTGCGGAAGAACTGGCGGAAGTTCTGGACGACCAGGTCGCACAACAGCGGATTGTCCAGATGCTGACTGATAAACAATGAGGTGGTGGCGAGGAAGCGGTTGGCCATCGGCTCGCGATACACCTTATTTATAATATCAGCCTGCGTCAACTTCTCCTTGGCCAGATACTCGTCGCGAATATCGGCAAACTTCGGATTCTTGAAGATGGCATTCATGAAGAGGCGGCCCAGCACCGATCCACTACCCTCGTCGCCCAGGATATAACCCAGGGCTGGCGTGTTCTGCACTATCTCGTTGCCGTCGTACAGACAACTGTTGGCACCCGTTCCCAGAATACAGGCAATGCCTGGCTCGTGCTGGCAAAGGGCACGGGCAGCAGCGGTGAGGTCGCTATGCACCTCTATCTTCTGCGGCGAGAACACCTCGCTCAGCATTCGCTTCATCATGGGCACATGGGCTGGTGTGCATCCACTACCATAGAAGAACACGTCGATTTGCGACAACAGTGAGCCTTCGAGCACTCTGGAATTGATGAGCGCTGCCCTGGGGAATGTCGAGAGCTGCGACATCAGTTCGTGACCCAGAATCTGCCTGATGGCGTCTGGCGTCTGGTGTATCGGGGTTATGCCCTGAGTATGAAAAGTTGCTACTACGTCCCACTTCATGGGGTGTGGCGAATGGATAAGGGTCCAATCGGTCTTGGTGCTTCCGCTATCTGCTATAAGTATCATATCGTTAAAATTTTCTGCAAAGATATAAAATAATTATGAATTATGAACGAAGAAATATGAATAATTTGTTATCTTTGCAAACAAAATTTTGAAAGTGACAATGAAGAAAGGATTACTTGCCATATTGCTGGCAGTGCTGACAACGCTGCAGGTGCATGCCGTGCTGAAAGAGAAAGACCTGCCCCAAACGCTGCAGATTCTGCGCACGGAGCTGACAAGCTACCACCGCGAAATGTCGGTCATGATTATGCAGAACCGCCAACAGAACAGCGGGGTGATGAACCAGCTGATACAGACCATGAAGCAGTCGAACCAGAACTCGCTGATGCTCTATTCGCAGAAGCAGGACTATGTGTTCGACCTCACCTATGCCTGCCACGAGGCTACCGAGCTGTATCGCAACTTCCAGCGACAGCAGTTGCCTTTCAAGACCTATCTCCAGAAGACGAGTGGCGACATAGCGCGCTACGACTCGCTGATAGCCGTGCTGCATGCCATGCCGACAACGATGCTCAGCCACGAGGCGCAGATAGACCGCAATGTCTGTCTGACGCTGGCCACCAATATCCGCAACTCGCTGGAGGAGAACCGCTCGATGATGCAGGACTACATCAACTACTACAACAATACCGAGCGCCATCTGAGCCATCTGAACGACTACGCCCAGAAGCGCTATAACGACATACAGACCAGCATTTTCAAGAACGGCGGCAAGAGCTACTTCAATATTCTCAGAAACTGGGGAGAGCAATGGCGGGTTATGATTGGGACGGTGGTGAAGAAGTATCACCCCACCGACGATTCGCAATGGGACAGCCGCTGGATTTTCGGCTTGCTCATCTCCATCATCTTCTATGCCATCATCGCCTCGGCACTCAACTTTGCGGCTATCCGCTATGTGGTGCCCAAGCGCCTGCGCACCGAGGAGTTTATGAAGAAGCGCACCTGCATCACGCTGGCCACCACCACCGTCACCTTTGCCATCATCCTCGGACTGGCAATGGCGCTGACCAAGCAGAACTTCGTGCTCATGGCGTCTAATCTGCTGGTCAACTACGCGTGGCTCCTGGGCGTCATCCTCATCTCGCTGCTGCTCCGCGTCAAAGGCAAGCAGATCAAGAGTGCCTTCCGCATCTACACGCCGCTCATCGTCATGGGATTCATCGTGTTTGCCTTCCGCATCATCCTGATACCCAACGAGTTGGTCAACATGATGTTTCCGCCCATCCTGCTCATCTGTGCCCTCTGGCAATGGAGCGTCATCAGGCGTCACAACCAGAACGTGCCGCGCTCCGACATGTTCTACACCTACATCTCGCTCGTGGTGTTCATCGCCTCCGTCGTCTGCTCGTGGGCGGGCTACACGCTGCTGGCCGTACAGGTGCTCATCTGGTGGATTATGCAGCTCACCTGCGTGCTCACCATTACCTGCATCAGCCAGTATCTCAAGATGTATGGCGGGCGCCACGGACTGGCATTGAAGCCCGTCACTCAGACCTGGGCTTACGACATGATGTATCAGGTGGTGCTGCCCTCCATGGGCGTGCTCAGCGTCATGCTCAGCATCTATTGGGCTGCCGACGTGTTCAATCTGAGCGACCTCTGCTGGCGCATCTTCAAGTATCAGTTCATCGAACAGAAAAACTTCACGGTGTCTATCATCAAGATTTCGATGGTTATCTGCCTGTGGTTCTTCTTCTCATGGCTCAGCCGACTGCTCCTGCAACTGCTCCATCTGCACTACGAGATGAAAGACCCGTCGACAGCCGAAAGCCGCACTGCCATGTCGAAGAACGTCATTCAGATATTCATCTGGGGCACGTGGCTGCTCGTCTCGCTCAGCATCCTGCATATCAGCGTCTCGTGGCTGCTGGCCATCACCGGCGGACTGTCTACCGGTATCGGTTTTGCGTCGAAGAATATCATCGAGAATATCTTCTACGGTGCCTCGCTCATGACAGGCCGCATCCGCGTGGGCGACTGGATCGAGGTGAACGGCACGATGGGTAAGGTGACCAATATCAGCTATACATCGACCGTTGTCGAATCGCTCTATGGCGAAATCATCACCTTCCAGAACTCGCAGCTCTTCACCAACAACTATAAGAACCTGACGCGCAATCACGGCTATGTCCTGGCGGTCATCCCCTATGGCGTGGCCTATGGCTCGAATCTGCAGCAGGTGGTCGAACTGGTGGACGCAGCTGTCAACCAACTGAACCACAAGTGGATGGACCGTTCAAAGCGCGTGAAGTCGGTGGTGGGCGAACTGGCCGATTCAGGCATCAACCTCAAGATGTTCGTCTGGGCCGAAGCACCCAAGAAGTCCTACGTCGTCAGCGACGTGCTCAACTGCATCTACGACACGCTCAACCAGCACGGCATCGAGATACCGTTCCCGCAGCAGGACGTTCATATCAAGCAGGCATAAAAAAAGAAGTGACCAATAACCCTGGGTTATTTCGCAATAAGGCAGGGTTATTGGCGGATAATGGCGGTTCTAGCATGTTTTTGAGGCCTGCGAGAGCAGGATTTTGATGCATTCTGTCCCTTTGCCGAGGTATGGCATCTTAGGTGTTTTTTGTTTTGAAATGCCGTATCTCATTGATTTATAGCTTTTTAGATGAATTACTGATGACCGAGTATTCCAGTTATTCCAATTCCAGTTTATTTTTTAGGTATCCCCATTCCGCTTATTATATATATAACTATCTATATATCAATTAGTTATATAATATATAAAGAGGGTGTGTATGCTCATTTTTCTAATTGGAATTGGAATAATTGGAATAATGGAATTGATAAAGTTCGCAGTACACTTTGAAAGTGTAGTGGGCGATCGCCATGTTGGTTGGCATCGTCTTGAAGTTCGGACCCAGCGTGCCGTCGTCTCTACGAAGGTACTCTCGTTCGGAAAATTGCAAATAAATTTGCATATTCACTCACTTATTCGTACCTTTGCAGGCAATTAGTGTAATTTTAACCATTATGAAACGATTTATTATCATTATTATTCAGTTTTTACTGCTTGTTACGCAGCTTTCTGCCTACAAGCAACAGTCGATTGACATCACCGTGAACGGCCAGAAGAGAAACATGGTGGTCTTTACCCCCAATGAGCTGCCTGCCAAGTCGCCATTATTTATCGTGACGCACGGCATGAACCAAGATCCTGAATACCAGTATGGTTCTGACAAGATCTACGAGATGATTGATACAGCGAAGTTTGTCGTCACTTATTTGCGCAGCGACGGCAACACATGGGATGTTGGCGGGACAAAGGACCAGAACTTCGTGATCAAGACTATCGACGAGATGGCCAGCCGTTTCGATATCGACAAAGACCGGGTATACTGGTCGGGCTTCTCGATGGGCTCCATGCTTATCCACCATTGCATAGCCAACATGCAGGACAAGATTGCGGCTTTTGCGCCTACCAGCGGCATCCAGTTTTCTGAGGAGCCCTGGAACAATTGTCGGAAGCCCGTGAATCTCTTGGAGTGTATAGCCTATGGCGATGATGTGTTCGGCTATGAGAAATACGGCATTCATGCCTATATCGAGAATTATGCCTTGCATGATAACCATACTCAGTATTCGAAAACGATAGGGTTCAAGCCATTCAATGGTGCCTGGCAGGACGGTGACATGGAGAAATGGACGGGCGGACCCGATGGTGGCGAGGTGTGGCTCTATTCATATAATAATGGTGGCCACTGGCCTACCGACCAGAACCGCCACCTTATCTGGAACTTCTGCAAGCGCTTCACCCTAAACCAGCCTCAAGCGCGAATCACCCAACCAGCAGGCGAGACCACCTATCTCAGAATAACCCCAGAGATGGGAGGCGTATTCCCTGATATCGCCATCGAAGCTACCGCCAAAGCTACCAAAGGCGAGATAGTGAAAGTGGAGATATACGATGGCAACACACTCATTGAAACGTTGACTGCAGCCCCTTATACAGCCACGTTGGCAGCTCCTAAGGCTGGCAAACACGAGCTGCGCGTTGTGGTGACAGACTCGAATGGCAAGAGAGGAGAAAACTCATGTCTGGTGAACTGCGTAGAGTCGAAGGTCAGCTACGACCTGGCTCAGACTTTCACGTCGGAGGGTGTCGTGCCACAGAACTGGTATGTGACTCATGGCAGACAGAAGCGTGTAGGCGGCGGACTCCCATACACCTCGGGCAGTCGCATTCTGCGCTTTACCAACGAGACGCGCGGTTTTGATTACGGACTGATGGTACAGAACACTAGTGGTAAGGAGAAAGAAGCATGGGCAAGATTCGGTGACAATGCTGCCCGTTCCTATATGACGCTGCATGCAGGCCATTACAAGCTGAAAGCCAAATTATGCAACTGGAATCAGCCAGAATTCTCACCCATCATCTTCACCGTTGAGAAACCTGATGGTGAGGAAGTGGCATCGGAGAGTTACAAACCGACTAAAAACATAGGAGGCAACACTGCCAACAAGTTCACGAACAGCAGAATCAAGAGCTTCGACTTTGATATCCCTGAGACAGGCGACTACGTCATCACATTCTATACCGATGCCGCAAAGGATGCCGACTTCGTGATAGGATCGGCCTTACTGGAGGCTAAGACTTTTGCGGAGACAGGCATCCAGGAAATAAGACGTGACGACATGAAAGCCAACAAGAGCGGATGCTATGACCTCAGCGGACGCAGAATAGCAGACAGCGAATTGACGAACAGGCAATTAAAACCAGGGCTTTACATCATCAACGGGCGCAAGGTTCTGATAAAGTAAGGAATCATAGAACACAAAAGTCGGTTCCAGTGTGTACAAAAAAAGCGCTTCCGTCTTGGAAGCGCCTTCTTTTTATATTTCACGAATGATTAGAGAGCGAACTTGTAGCCAATAGTGATAGAGATTGTGCTGTTGCGGCCCTGGTTAGCATCCTTCACAAGCTTGGTAACACCAATGTTGTAACGAGCATCCAGTACGAAGCTCTGATACTCATAAGACAGACCTACAGGAATAGAGAAGTTGAAGCTCTTAATGCCTTCGATAGTTGCTGTTTCGCCATCGTAAGAAGCCTTGTGACGTACATTGAATGCAGGCTGGATACCAGCTTTGATAGCAAAGCCCTTTGCGGGATAGTACTGAGCCAGGATGGGGATATTGATGTAGTCGAGGTTATACTTCAGAGACTTGTTCATACCATCCTCCTTGAAGCGGCAACCCTCCATAGAATACAGAGCACCGAAAGCGATACCAAAGTTCTCAGCGATGCCATACTCAGCCTCAACACCAGCTACGAGACCAACCTTCATCTTCTGATCACCATCACCAGTAACGGTTGAGAGGTTAATACCTGCCTTTGGCTGGAGAGTAATCTGACCAACTTCGTTCTGTGCATTTGCGCTCAGCGCAGCTACCATGAAGGCAGCAATCATCATTAATTTCTTCATAATAATTTAAGTTTAGTTAATATTCGGATTTCTCCATTAGTAATTAATTGATGCTGCAAATTTAGTAATTATTTTTAATTCCGCAAGCTTTTTTAATAAAAAAATGCATTTTTACGAGCATTTTCTTAAAAAAGATGCATATTGAGGTGCATTTTCTTAAAAAAAATGCATTTTGGGGTGCCTTTCTTAAAAAAATTAATAAAAGAAATCCGCCCGACTCCATCGAAAGGAATCGGGCGGACAAAAGTATTAAATCAAATTTTTAATGCTTCCTAAAATTAGAAGTTGTAGTAGAGACCGAAGGTCAGGTTGTTACCATTCAGGTCCAGACCGAAAGTGTTCACAGCCTTTGCACCCTCGTAATCATCCTTTGAGTTCTCGTAACCCAAGAAACCGAAGTGAGTAACGAAGCTCAGCTTGTCGTTCAGGTTTACAGCAACACCTGGCTTGATACCTACATTGAAAGTGTTGTTCTTAAAACCATAGTACTTTGTGTTAGTGTAACCAACAGTACCGTCGATGAACACGTTAACCTTGTCGAGCTTAGCAACAGTGTAACGAACATAAGGAGCAATAGTGAACTTCTTTACCTTAGACTCATCCTTACCAGCCTCACCGTAACCAATTACAGTACCTACTGCCCAATTCTCATTAAGGTTGTAACCAACCTCAGGCATAATTGACCAAACAGTTGTGCTGTTACCGTCCTGAGAAGCTGTTGCGAAACCAAGGCTACCACCGATGTAAGCCTGAGCGTTCATTGTTGCTGCAACTGCGATAGCAGCGAGTGTCATCATAATCTTTTTCATTGTTTTCTATTTTTTTGATTAAACTTCGACATTTGGTCTTTCGACCGCCTGCCATTATCCTTAACACGGTGCAAAGGTAGGAAGAAAACTAATACGACAGACTAAATTCTCCATAAAAGTCTTAATATTCCTTTAATTCCTTGATTTAAATCAAGTCTATATGCAAAAAAAGTTAATGGCGGCTGTTTTATCTAAAGACTGGGCAATATTACACCTTATTTATAATATTATGCAAATTTTCGCCTATTTCTTGCTTGTTTCAAAAAAAATACTTACCTTTGCGTTTGAAATAGATAGAAACGTGAATTGCATGAAGGCAACATTTATAGCGGGCCCCTGCGTGATAGAATCGGCCGAACTGCTTGATACAGTGGCAGCCAGGCTGGTGGAAATCAACAAGAAATTGGGCACCGACATCATATTCAAGGCCTCGTTTGACAAGGCCAACCGCACTTCGATCAGCTCGTTTCGCGGACCAGGCATCGACCACGGTCTGCTGATGCTGAGCGATGTGAAGGCAAAATACGGGCTGCGCGTGCTGACCGACATTCACGAAGCATGGCAGGCAGAGCCCGCTGGTCAGGTGTGCGACGTGCTGCAGATACCGGCATTCCTCTGCCGGCAGACTGATTTGCTGATAGCCGCTGCCAAGACTGGGCGCACGGTGAACATCAAGAAGGCGCAGTTTCTGAGCGGAAAGGACATGCGCTATCCTGTAGAGAAAGCCCGCGAGGCCGGAGCCAGCGATGTATGGCTGACGGAGCGCGGCAACATGATGGGATATAACAATCTGGTGGTCGACTTCCGTAATATCCCCGATATGCTGGAGATATGCGACACGGTGATTATGGACTGCACCCACAGCGTACAGCGACCGGGCGGTGCTGACGGCAAGACGGGTGGCGACCGCCGCTTTGTGCCACAGATGGCAATGGCCGCCAAGGCCTTCGGTGCTACGGGCTGGTTCTTCGAGGTGCACCCCACCCCTGACCAGGGACTGAGCGACGCTGCCAATATGCTGGAGCTGGACAAGCTGGAGGGGCTAATAAAGGATATTATTTCGAAATAACGATATATCGACATTTCGACTAAAAAGATGAACGCAAGAGACTACGCTATACAATGCATCAAGGACGAGGCACAAGCCTTGTTGGACCTGATACCCAAGATGGACGAACAATTCGATCAGGCCGTAGAGCTCATCATGCAATGTCAGGGCAAGGTGATTGTGACGGGCGTGGGCAAGAGCGGCCATATAGGCGCCAAGATAGCTGCCACGTTGGCATCGACAGGCACGCCTTCGTTCTTCATCAACCCGCTCGACGTCTATCATGGCGACCTGGGCGTGATGTCGAAGGGCGACGTGGTACTGGCGATCTCGAACTCAGGACAGACTGACGAGCTGTTGCGATTCATACCGATGGTGCTACACATGGAGATACCCATCATAGGCATGAGCGGCAATCCGCAGTCGCTGCTGGCAAAATACTCTACCTACCACCTAAACGTGAGCGTAGAGAAGGAAGCCTGCCCGCTTAACCTGGCGCCTACCAGCAGTACAACGGCGACGCTGGCTATGGGCGATGCGCTGGCTGTGGCGCTGATGGAGCGCAGAAACTTCAAGCCGCAGGACTTTGCACAGTTCCACCCTGGTGGCGAATTAGGCAAGCGACTGCTGACGACGGCCCAGGACGTGATGATAACCGACAATCTGCCCACGCTGACTGCCGACATGCATTTGGGCGAGGCCATCATCCACGTGAGCAAAGGCAAGCTGGGACTGGGCGTGGCCATCAAAGACGGTCGCATAGCAGGCATAATTACCGACGGCGATATCCGCCGTGCGATGGAGAAATGGCAGGCTGAGTTCTTCGACCGCACCGTCGATGACATCATGACCCGCGAGCCGAAGACTGTCGGGCCGCAGACAAAGATATCGGAAGTACAGAAGATGATGAACAAATATAAGATACACAACGTGCTCGTGGTTGACAAGGAGAACCGACTGATAGGTATTGTTGACCGCTATGCTTGTGTATTATAATATAAAAAGGTGTAAACAGAAATACAGAATATGAGCAGACTCAAACGAATACTACTGGTTTTGGCCGTCATGCTGCCGTTGGCAGTAACCGGTGCCTACTTGTTTAAGACCCTTGATACGCGCCAGGGACTGACAAGTAGCCAGATTAACTGTGTCATGAAAGACTCGCGAGGCTATGTCTGGTTTGGAACCACTGCCGGACTATACCGCTACGACGGTTACACATTCAGGAATTTCCAGTGTAACTCGCAAGACGGTTCGTCGCTGCCCGACAGCTACATCAAGAGTATTCAGGAGACACTGGAAGGCACGCTATGGATTGAGACGCTGGCAGGCTACTGCGTCTATCATCCGCAGACGGAGAGCTTTGAGCGCGACATGAAGCAGGTATATGCCAGAATGGGTATAGAAGGACAGCCTAACGTGGTATACATAGACCGCCACAAGAATTTCTGGGCATCGATTCCCAACAAGGGCGTGGTAGGCTATAACATGCAACAGCAGCTGCTCTATGAGTTCGGCTATACTGACGACGCCCATGGTGTGCCCCAAGGCACTATCTGCTCCATCAACGAATGTCGCGACGGTGCGCTGATCATCTACGACGACGGGCGTATTGTCTGCTGCGACATCATGCACCAGCAGCACACAGTATGGCAAACGAACCTGATTGCCGACCAGCATCTGCGCAAGTCGAATTCACTGAAAGCCTTCTCCGACCAGATGGACAACATCTGGCTCTACGGACAAGGAACGCTGATGTGCTATAACAAGAACACCGACACGTGGGACACCACCTTCGGCAACCAGCTGGGACTCACCTCAGTCACCGTAGACCATAGCGTCAACGGTATGGCGGGCGACCGCAGCGGCAATATATGGATAGGCACCGACCGCGCCGGACTGATTCGACTGAACGTCAACAACCGCGAGATGGAGAATGTGCAGCCCGTCAACCTGAACGACAAGAAGATGTCGCAGGACGTGATTGGCATTCAGAGCCTTTATGTCGACGATACCGACCTGCTATGGGTGGGAACGGAAAAATCGGGCGTAGCATTCTATGGCGCCAATATCTATAAGTTCCAGTCCATACACAATGGCGATATCACCGCTATGGCCCAGGACAACAACGGCACCATCTGGTATGGAACGAGCGACAAGGGCATCATAGGATATGAAGGACAGCTGGCCAGCCATAAGGTGACCTGTATGACCTACACGGAAGACGGAAGCCTTTGGGTAGGCTCGAAGCAGAACGGTCTGACCCGCATCAAGGACGGCACCAGCAAGTTCTACTCGCAGGCTCGCGACAGCATGAAGACGCTGATAGACGACCATATCAACGCGCTCTGCGCTGATAAGACCGGCAACCTGTGGATAGCCACCAACAGCGGACTGCAGGTCTACAATCCGAAGATGGGCACATTCTCGTCGTACACCCGGGAGAACGGCATGCTGAACACCAACAACATCACATCGCTCTTCTACGGCAAGAACAACAACATGCTGATCGGTACAGGCGAGGGACTCATCATCCTGAATCTGTCGACCCGCGAGAAAAAGGTGCTGACAGGTAATCAGTCGAACTTGAAGACGTTTACAAACAACTATATCACACAGGTCTACGAAGACACCCGCGGACTGCTGTGGGTAGGAACCCGCGAGGGTATCAACATCCTGAATACGCAGACTGACGAGTTGAGCTATCTGACAGAGAAAGACGGTCTGTGCAACAATTCGATATGCGGTATTACGGAAGACAAGAACAAGAGCATCTGGATAACCACCAGCAATGGCATCAGCCGCGTTGTTGTGCAGCGCAACCACGAAGACGGAACATTCAACTACGGACTGTACAACTATAGCATCAACGACGGTCTTCAAAGCAACGAGTTCAATATGGGCTCCATTCTTCGCACCAACGACGGCAATGTCATCTTTGGCGGTCTCTACGGCATCAACCAGGTTCGCCAGGATGCCAATAAGGAAGACCAGGAGTCGCTGCCACGAGTGATGCTGACCCAGCTGTTCATTGGCGAAGAGGAGATACTGACAGGACACGAGCACAACGGGCGAGTGATTCTGCCATCGGCTCTGAACGAGAGCAGCAAGATAGAACTGGCAAACAGCGAGAACACCTTCACTATCAAGTTTGCCGCCGGTAATTACAACCAGGGTGAGCGCTTGCAGTTCATGTACTGGATGGAAGGAAGGGACAACGACTGGCACAACGGTGATGCGCTGCTGCACGGCGTGAAGTTCACCAACCTGAGCAGCGGCAGCTATACACTACACGTCAAGGCAGTAAGTGCCGAAGGAGCCGTGAGTAATCAGGAACGCACCATCGAGATTGTCGTTGACCGTCCCTGGTGGCTCTCGTGGTGGATGCTGACAGTCTATGTCATCATTGCCATCCTTGTACTGATCATCTGGCGCTATGGCATCGGAAAGGCCAGAAACATGGTGACCAGAAAGCGCACCGTGATTGACGAGCTGAAGCGCCAACGCGAGGAAATCAAGCTGGCCAGCGACGATTTGCGCCAGCCGATGGCCCGCATGACCAGTATCATAGGCAATCTGTCGGAACGTGAACAGACATTGGAAGGACGTGAGCAGCTGAACTCGCTGCACTTCCAATTGCTACAGGTCATCACCCGCATCTCTGAGATGCAGTCGACACTGGAGAATCCGGAGAAGAAAGCTGTGTCGACTGCCAAGGACAAGATGGAGCTTAACGATAAGGGACAAGTGGAATTGGCCAGCTCGACAACCAAGGAGCTCACCGCAGAAATCAAGCCCATCAAGATGGACTCGCAGGCTAAGAAATTCAGCGTAGTACTGATTGACACCAACCGCGATTTCCTGAATATCATGTATGCCCATCTGCACGATGTCTACGATTTCCATACCTATGATAATATCAAAGATGCGCTGCCCGATATCGAGACGCTGAACGCCGACCTGGTGGTTTGTAAACAGGATATGGGCACCATGACGGGTAGTGAGCTCTGTAACCAGTTCAAGATGGATCCGCGCATGGGCAAGATTAAGTTTGTGCTGATGACCGATGGTGTGATGTCGCCACAGGACATGACCGACTTCAACATCACATTGGCAGCCGACGATTATCTGGCCAAGCCGTTCAATATCCAGGAAGCTGTGATGCGCTTCAACAAGCTGATGGGTCTCGGACCTATTGAATTCGACCAGAATGTGATTGAAGGTAGCGAGACACGCATGCTGGAGGGACGCAATGCCAGTATGACGACAGCGACAATGAATTACGACCATCTGGAAGGACTGGACACACAGGTTCAGGACGACGAGACAGAACAGGAAGCCAAGCCTACGGAACAGGTTGAGGAGCCTAAGCCCATTGAGAATGCGCCCATGTCGATTGCCGAGCAATTCTATGGCAACGAGACCATTGGCGACTACTCGATGAGCAGCGCTATGGACCAGCAGCTGATGCGCAACGTTGAACAGTTTGTGCTGCAGAACATGAGCCGCGGACAGATCAGTCTTGAAGAGATGGCCTCAGCAATGGGTATGGGACGCGTGCCGTTCTTCCATAAGATTCGCAACATCACGACGAAGACGCCTGCAGAAATCGTTCGCGAGATACGCCTGAAACATGCTTGCACGCTGCTGACTTCTACCAATGTCAACATGAGCGAGCTGGCTATCAATATCGGATTCATGACTGCCGAGAACTTTATCAATATATTTAAGGAGAAATATGGTATGTCGCCATTGGAATACCGTCTGAAGAATAAGAAATAATCATGTTTCGGACGATTTTCTTCACAATCTTTACTGCTATAAGCCTATCAGCGGGTGCTCAGACGAGCGACTCGCTGATAGTGCAGACGCTGCGCGAAAACGGTATCCGTTTCTCCAACGACAACAGTATCACGCTGCTCATGTCGGGACAGGAGAAGTTCGACGACATGTTCAAGGCCATCCGACAGGCTAAAAGCAGCATTCATCTGGAATACTTCAATTTCCGCAACGACTCTATCGCCTCCTTGCTCTTCGACATCCTCAGGGAGAAGCGGAAAGAGGGCGTTGAGGTGCGCGCCATGTTCGATGGATTCGGCAACGACTCGAACAACCAGCCGTTGAAGAAGTACCATCTCAAGGCGCTACGCGATGACTCCATCGACATCGTAGAATACTCCCCTATCCGATTCCCTTGGGTCAACCATATCTACGGGCGAGACCATCGGAAGATTGTAGTCATCGACGGAAAGATAGCCTATACGGGCGGCATGAACGTGGCCGACTATTATATAAAAGGTACTGAACAGGTTGGTGAATGGCGAGACATGCATTGCCGAATAGAGGGCGATGCCGTCAATGAACTGCAAGCCATCTTCTTCAGAATATGGAACCGGACAACGCACGAGAACGTCAGCGGACCGCAGTATTACCGAGGCGGCACACCTACCATTTTCAAGAACCTGAAGCCTGACACGACCTATACGGCAGGCAAGAAGATGGTAGGCATCATCAATCGGGAGCCAGGGGTAACGCCTAAGATTATGCGCACCTTCTACATCAATGCTATCAATCAGGCTAAGGACTCAATCCATATCATCAACCCCTACTTTACGCTGATTCCTACGGTGACCAGAGCGCTGACAAAAGCCATCAGGCGAGGCGTCAAGGTAGAAATCATGCTGTCGTCAAAGAGTGATATCCCGTTGACACCCGACTGCGCGCTCTATCAGGCACGCAAACTGCAGAAGCGTGGTGCCAGGATATGGCTCTACAAGCCAGGGTTCCACCACTCGAAAATCATGATGGTCGACGGGCGCTATTGCACCGTGGGCAGCACGAATCTGGATGCCCGCAGTTTGAAATGCGACTTCGAAGAGAACGCAGTTATTGTCGATAAGGCAACGACGCAAGAACTGGACGACATGTTCTGGCGCGATAAGCAGCAGAGCTTTGAATTGAACGACAAGACATGGAATGAATTCCGAACAGGGTGGCAGAAATTCCGCGGATGGTTTGCCCATCTGCTGCAGCCATTCCTTTAGTTCCTTTTCTTTTAGACCTTGATGAGGGTTTCCATCATACAAATCTGTATATCATCAATGCCGTGAGCCTTGAGCCACGCCACGTCATTGAAGTCGAAGAAGCCCCCGGCAGGTTTTTTGAAACCAAGCAGTTCCAACCGCCTCATGAAGCTTTCAGCAGCCTCTTCAATGCGATTCATCAGCCAAAGACAGAAGCCGTAGTTAAAGAAATCTTCTGCCGTTGTCCGCTCGCTACTTGTCAGCTGCTGATACATTCTTTCGGCTTGTTCCAGTTTATTGTCTGAAGTCAGAGTCCAAGCCAACACTCGTTGGATATTGATATCGTCAGCATGCTCGTAATCCAGTTGATACAGCAACTTAAGCGCTTCATCGTATTCTCCCAGCTTTACCAGACAAACAGCCTTGTTCAGCATGTAGCTGACCTTTTCAGGATGTAGCAGCCACAAACGGTCGTAATAGTCGTGAGCCTCGTTATACTCTTCTTTGGCAAAATGACTACGGGCCAATTCGGTTAAAGCACGTTCGTTACCGGGATCCATCTGCAACACTTCCTCGTATTCACCGCACCATAAATGGAACTGCACGTCTTGATACTTTTCCGGGAAGAAATCTAACACCCTGTCTGCCATGAGCCGAGCACCCTTTTTCACCATCATGTGCACCACGTCGTGTTTATAAGCATCAAGGGGAGAATTCATGAAGAGATAATAATGGAAGAAATTGACCGGTCCGTCAGCCATGTATTTATCCTCAAAAGGATTGTTCAAGGCAGCGCGATTAGGAAAGAGGCGGAAGAAACGATAGAGGTCCATCAGATAAAGGCGGCGGATATAGGCCGGCGATTTCTTTTCGCTAGACTCCACTTCGTCTAACATTAACGCCTCGTTGTTCGCCAACGCCTCACGCATTGACGCCGGCAAGCGATTGAACACCTCGCTTGCAGCAATCACAAACGAATACTTGTCGCTACTGCAAAACGGTCCCTTATCCAATAAGGACTCTATGATTCCGCGATATTCCATCCTGTCCACAAACTGCGAAATGTCAGGATGTTCCATGAAGAATGGTACCAACCAATTAGAAATATCATAGAAGAAAGGATAACGCTTCATTTGTGAAAAACCACCAAAATAAATGTCGGAGCCTTGTTTCTGCATTTCCATCATGCGCTGGATATTGGCTTCGAGATTTTCCATGCGACGCTCAGAAGCATCGGGATGCAGGACCTCCTCCAAGCGGTCTTCCTCGGTTTCCTCGATACCATCCCTGGTCACCTGCAGATCGCTGTTCTTGATCAAATCAGGCATGATTTCACGCTGAATGGTATTGTTGTCTTTCTCTGCATTGATGGTGTAAACCAACTGCATCTGCAGCTCTGTCAGTTCCTGGCATACCCGTTTGGACTTCAGCAGTTCGTGGATAATCTCCTTCTGTTCCGGAAAAGCAAAATTCATATTGGGCTCGATGGAAAACACCCAACCAACCAAAGCACGCTGGCGGACCTGTTCATCTACAGAATCGCGGTAGACATCGGTCAGCACTCGGAACTTGACAATGTCAAACTGGTTCATCGACGACAACATGACCGCAGAAACAATGAGTTGCTGGTCAAAGCTGTCAACAGTGGGAGACAGAAGCAAATCGGTAAAATCCTTGCCAACGCCATCAGTCCAGACACGCGATGTAAGGACATAATTGAAGAGCTCGTTCATTTGCTGCTGGTGCTCCTGATTGAGCTTTCTGCTCTTTTCGCCACGCAGATGCTCTGGCTCAAACTCAAGCATCGCTATCTCGCTGACGAAGTTCTCCATCTCCTGGCGGATAGCCGTTAACGACCATTCTCGGGATGACTTTCTGGCATTCTTATATATTTCCGAGAGGAATGACGATGCCTGCAATCTGCGATGAATGGCGATATTGGCAAAGAGCTGATAGACACGGTTCATCAAACGGTGGTAAGTCTGCTGGCGCTGAGGATCGGCCGTTCCTTTCTTCCAGTATTCCACCATCATTTCATATCCCTCTTTGATAGTATTCAGTCGCTCTGAAGTCTGTGCATCAGGCCATGCAGCCAGATAAATCTCCATTTCGTCAATAGCCCGTCCAACATTACAGGCGACAATTTCATGATGAACCCGCTCTAGAGAATGATCCAATGTCTTCATTTACTTGCCTGTTTTGACTTCAACCATTGTTCGACTATCTCGATATCTTTCTGTTGTGGCCCTTTGGCATGAACATACTTGATATTCTGGGGAAGGGAATCGACCAGTTCTGCTTTCAAACCGCACCGCTGGGAAATGATGTCGCGATAACGACGCAGGCCATTCTTGTTAATGGAGTCGCAGGCCTGATTGTAAGCCTTGACGAAGAGTGACAACTGCTTGCCGCGTTCAGGATGGCGCATCTCCTTTTCGTGGAATGCCAACAATCCCAACTGCATCTTCAAGTCGCGAGTGTCAAACACCACGGGGTTCTTCATCAGCCTGGCCTGCGTGGCCTGCGGTTCCGTCATCCAAAGCGCGTCCATCTCATTGTTTTGCAACATCTGCAGACGCACAAAGACATCGTTGATCTGAACCTTAAACACGCGGTCATCCTTCAGCTTCACGGAGTCGATTGCTTTATCTGTCATCATGTCAGATACGGAGAAACGCGTCATAGCTATCATCTTATCATCCAACTGCTTGAGCTGATGAATACGGGCATTGCGGTTGCTTATCAACTGCCAATAAGCGTTCGTCGTTGCCACATATCGAAGTTTTGTGCCTTTCTTCTCTAAATGCATAGCACGCACTAAGTCGGTCATCATGCCCTCTACCCGACCTCTTGCCAATGCTGTGTCGCAATCCATATAGGCATGAAAGTATTTCAGCCTTACACCACCATGCACGGTATCGAAGAGCTCGTAATATTGCGCCACGTAAAGAGGCAGGCAATCGAGTGTCGGCATGACTGCAATCTTCAGCGCGGCCGAATCTTTCTGGGCAGCCTCGCGTCGTTGTTGGCGAGTCTGTCGTTTCGTCTCCTCATAACTTTGTCCACAAGCTGCAAAAAGCAACAGGCAGACTATGATTGTCAACAGTTGTTTCATAATTCGCTGCAAAGGTACGAAATAATTAATAATTGACCATTGATTATTAATTATTTTTTATAACTTTGCAGTCGTTATGGCAAAAGACAAGATAATGTATGTCTGCGAGAACTGCGGACAGGAGTCAGCAAAATGGATTGGCAAATGTCCTGCTTGCGGACAATGGAACACGTATAAGGAAATTAAAGTAGCCGACACGAAGAAACAAGTTGCAGCCACCTCTGCAGCTGCTTCTGCTGGTCGTCAGCTACGCGAAAATAAAGTGCTGCGCCTGAAGGACATCTCTGCCCATGATGATCCTCGCATCGACATGAACGATCAGGAATTGAACCGTGTACTTGGCGGAGGCTTGGTTCCTGGCAGCATCGTGTTGTTAGGCGGTGAACCAGGCATCGGCAAGTCGACGCTGACTCTGCAAACCATGCTGAACCTCAACGATAAACGAGTTCTTTACGTCAGCGGTGAAGAGAGTGCCCACCAATTGAAGATGCGAGCAGAAAGACTGGCTGTCAGCGGTATGCCTGATGACGACAACTTCCTCATTCTCTGCGAGAATTCCCTTGAGGCCATTTTTGACCATATAAAAGAAGTACAGCCCGAACTATTGATTATAGACTCTATACAAACCATCTCTACCGAAGATGTTGAATCGTCTGCAGGCTCTATTGCCCAGGTTCGCGAGTGTGCCTCAGCCTTGCTGCGCTTTGCCAAAACCAGCGGTGTACCGGTCATCTTGATTGGCCATATCACCAAGGAAGGCACGCTGGCTGGTCCCAAGATTCTGGAACACATCGTCGACACCGTCATCCAGTTTGAAGGTGACCAACACTACATGTATAGAATATTGCGTTCAATCAAGAACCGCTTCGGCAGCACTAGCGAGCTGGGTATCTATGAGATGCAGCAGACAGGACTGCGACAGGTTTCGAATCCTTCGGAACTGTTATTGACGGATAATCACGACGGGCTATCGGGTGTTGCCATCTCGAGTGCTATCGAGGGCGTTCGTCCCTTCCTTGTCGAGACGCAAGCTTTGGTATCATCGGCTGCTTACGGCACACCGCAACGGTCTGCAACAGGTTTCGACCAGCGCCGTCTGAACATGCTGCTGGCTGTATTGGAGAAGCGCGTAGGATTTAAACTGATGCAGAAGGATGTATTCTTAAATATCGCCGGTGGTCTGCGCGTCACCGATATGGCGATGGACCTAAGCGTTATTGCCGCAGTACTCTCTAGCAATGTCGATACGCCCATCGAAGAGGGTTGGTGCATGGCTGGCGAAGTAGGTCTAAGCGGTGAGGTTCGCCCTGTGGCCCGCATCGAACAGCGCATCAGCGAGGCTGAGAAGTTAGGATTCCAGCATATCATTATCCCCAAATACAACCTCTCGGGGCTGAACCGCAAGAAGTTTAAGATTGAACTTGTTCCCGTTCGCAAGGTCGAAGAAGCCCTGCGAGCCCTTTTCGGGTAAATAACCCAGCATTATTTCGGAATAACCCTGCATTATTCCCAAATAATGGCAGGTTATTTATTCGAGGTATTCCGTCGTATCATCAATACCTGCCTCAGCGAAGGCTTCACGGCGCTCCACACAAGTGCCGCATTTGCCGCAATGGTGCTCGCCGCCCTTGTAGCACGACCACGTCTCGCTATAGTCAATGCCCAGCGCTTTACCTCGACGGGCAATGTCGGCCTTAGTGATGTTTGTATAGGGTGAACGCAGGTGAACGTTGACAAAAGTACCTGCCGCAGCGGCCTGGTCGAAGGCATCGACAAACTCAGGACGACAGTCGGGATAGATGGTATGGTCGCCACCATGATTGGCCATCATCACATATTTCAGGCCATTGCTTTCAGCTATGCCCACCGCAATCGACAGCATGATGCCGTTGCGGAAGGGCACAACCGTCGACTTCATGTTCTCATCGGCATAGTGACCCTCAGGAATCTCTTCTCCACCTTCGAGCAACGAGCTGACAAAGTACTTCGTCATAAAGTCCAAAGGTATCGTGATGTGCTTAATGCCTAACCGCTCGCAATGCAGGCGGGCAAAGGGAATCTCGCGTGCATTATGCTTCGAACCGTAGTCGAACGAAATGGCCAGCGCAATGCGTTCCTGCTCGTCGTATAACAAGGTGACGGAATCAACGCCACCGCTTAATATCAATACTGAATCCTTTTCCATGTCACTTTTTCCCACTTCTCAGCAACAATATCATCTCAGTTTAAACGAGATTGGCAAGGTATACCTCACGCGTACTTTCTCGCCACGACGCAAGGCTGGCTCCCAGTTTTCCATCTTCTTGACTACACGCAGAGCCTCCTCCTTCAACAGTTCTTCAGCCTTCTCACGCATAGAAAGTTTGTCCGTCTCTGAGTACTTGCTGAACTTCTTGTCTGACAGACGGTCCTTGAACTCGGTTTTCAACACTTTCATGCCCGACACAGTACCGTTCGTCTCCACGAAGAAATTAACCAACACACGCCCCTCAACGCCATATTTTTCTGCTAACACAGGATATTTTATGTTGTTTGACAAAAACCTTATCAGTTCCTGCACACCACCAGGATACTGCGGAGCGTGGTCCTGACCAGCCAGTTCAGGAGCCACCAGTTGGTTTGCCTTCTTTAATTCTGCCAACTTTGCCTTCAACTTGTCAATCTCCACAGTTGCCAACAGCACGCGACCTTCGGTATCCAACAGATACATGGTAGGAATCCACTTGATGTGATAGTCTTTAGCCATCTTCGACTCCTTCATCTTCTTCAGATCGCTGATTACGCGCCAAGGCAGCTTCTCCTTGTCCATGAAGTTCTGAAGCACCGAGAAGTCGGTATCGAAGGATACACCGAGGAACTCTACTCCCTCCATGTCGTACTGCATATACAGCTTCTTCATCTCAGGCAAATCCTTACGGCAGTCGCTACACCATGTCGCAAAGAAGTCGAGCACCACGCAACGACCACGGAAATCATCTATATGATGAATTGAATCGTTGGGGTCTATCAAATCAGGAACCTTCGTTCCCACAGGCAACAGGTCGGTAGCATACTTCTCATCCAATCCCTGAGCCATCATCGTGCCGGCTATACCTGTCAGCACTGCAATCATTATAAGTACTTTTCTCATTATCATGTTTCTAATTTATTTGTGCGTGCAAAGGTACAAAATAATTTGGAGTTTAGCGAAAAATTCCGTACCTTTGCATTCGTTTTGCGGAAAAATCCGCATTTTTTATAAACAACATGAAGTACAAGACACAATTCAATCAGCGCAAAGCCCTCCGCTTCCGCCATTTTTCGCGGAAGGGATATGCCTTGTTTGCCTGTTTGGGTCGCGTAGTCACCATCGGTGTTCTAAGCGTGGCAACGTTGGAGTCGGCATCGGCTGCCCATCGCCACGTCAGCACGGATGAGGAATATGTTGACAGCACGCAGGTAACGGAAAAGGAGGCGACACTCGACGATGTCGAAGTGACAGGCTCACGCGCTCCGCTTGCACTTGGGCAAGCAGCGAGAATGGTCACTGTACTGAGTCGCGAAGACATTCAGGCGGCGCCAGTACAAAGTATTAACGATTTACTGAAGATGGCCGTAGGCGTTGACGTTCGTCAGCGCGGACCACTTGGTGCTCAAACGGATATCGGCATCCGAGGCAGCACGCAGGAGCAAATCACGATTTTGCTGAATGGCATCAATATCTGTGACCCGCAAACAGGCCATAATGCCTTCGATTTGCCTTGCGACATCAGCGACATCCTTCGTATTGAGGTACTAGAGGGACCGGCTGGTCGCATCTATGGCACTTCGTCGCTGGTAGGAGCCATCAATATCGTAACTACTACCTCCCACACTTCCTCCCCTAACTTAGGGGAGGCCAGGAGGGGTCTGGACATGCGCTTAGAGGGTGGTTCGTTTGGCTATCTTTCAGCGGCAGGTCGCATCGCCCTACCCTTCTCTACATTCAGTGCCAGCTACACCCGCTCTGATGGTTACAGTAGGTCGAAAGCAGGAAGTCTGAATGCAGACTACAATGGTGCCAAAGCTTTCTACCAAGGACATTACAATACAAATCAGCTACAACTGCATTGGCATGCAGGTCTGAGCACGAAAGGCTTTGGCTCGAACACATTCTATAGTGCTAAGTTCGATGAGCAATACGAGCGCACCACGAAACTGTACACCGCTTTGCTGGGCGAGACAACAGGGTGGTTGCATTTCCGTCCTGCCATCTACTGGAACCGTTCGTACGACAGGTTTGAACTGATACGAGGCGATGAGTCGAAGGTGCCCTTCAACCATCATCGTACCGACGTGTTTGGCATTAATCTCAACAGCTATTTCGACTGGATAGCTGGCCGCACGGCTTTCGGTGCAGAATTCCGCAACGAAGATATCGTAAGCGGTAATCTTGGCGAATCGCTGAATGCACCTCACGGCAACTATAAATACGGTTTGAACCGTTCGAACCTGAGTTTCCACCTGGAACATAACATCCTGCTGAACCGCTTTACGCTCTCCGCCGGTTTCATCGCCGTCAAGAACACATGGAACGAAATGCCCTTTACGCTCTATCCCGGTATTGATGTCAGCTATCGTATCGGGGACAATTGGAAGCTGTATGCCAGCTATAACACCTCGCTGCGCATGCCCTCGTTTACGGAACTATACTACAGCGTGGGAGGTCATAAGGCCGACAAATATCTGAAACCTGAAGAGCTGAGAGCTATCGAGGGCGGCATCAAATACCGTTCACGCTTGGTGACAGCACAGGCTAGCGTGTTTCATCACCATGGGCGTAACATGATAGACTGGGTAATGGATACACGAGAAGCTGAACCCATTTGGCAGAGTGTCAATCTGACAAAAATCAACACTCTCGGTTTCGAGTCTTCGCTCCATTTGAACCTTGGAGAAATATTCAAGGGTCAGCAGTCGATGCTCAATATTGATTACTGCTATCTGCATCAGCAGAAAGACACACCATCCTATCTGCAATCACAATATGCTCTGGAATATCTTCGCCACAAACTCTGTGTCTCGTGGCAACAGCACCTCTTAGCAAAACTCGACCTGACGATGAAGTACCGCTTCCAGGAGCGAATGGGCAGCTATACCAATACAGATGGAGCGATTTGCGACTATCACCCCTACTCTGTCATCGACGGGCGTCTCAGCTGGAATGCCGACACCTATTCTATATATATGGAGGCCAATAATCTGCTGAGCAAGCGATACATCGATTACGGCAATGTGCCGCAACCTGGCTGTTGGTTCGTTGTGGGAGTCAAATACAAGCTCATGCAATAAAAGAAAGCCATCTTCGTGATGGCTTTCTTTAGTTTGATATCAATCCTTGATAATTACTTTCCTTGCTGTACCGTCAGCTCGACGCTCTATGCAAAGGCCCTGAGGCTTATCCAAACGGCGACCTTGCATGTCGTAATAGGTCTTAGGACCATCATAGTCCTGTCTTGTCAGTTCCTTAACACCTGAACTGCTGTTATCGAGCGTAAAAATATAGGTAACCAAAGATTTGGATGGTAAGTCAACAACCACTCTTTTCGTAGATTCTGCAATGTCGATAGGATATTTCTGACAGAGTTCATCACTCGCGTTACCCCAAGATAACAACATCTCACCACTTTTCACATTGTATGGCAGTTTGACGATAAAATCCCTGTCAGAATCAATGGTATTGATAGCCATAACAATGAGCGAATCACCCTTAATGAAGGCGGAAGCCTCAATATCGGCATTTGTCTTAAGATCAACAGTTGCCGAAGATTTCAAAAGAGTGGAGCCCGTGAGATGCTTAGAGAAATGGGACATCACATAGGCACGAGGCAATAACTTGTTCTTTTTATTGTCAGCACCATATTCAGTCTCACCAGTTCCCACAAAAGACCAATGGGCACGCATATACCAATAGATATAGCCGGTACATCCTGCCTGGATACATTCGTTAACCTCCTCAGCAAACTCCAGCTGCTCCTGCCAATTGGGCAGACGGCCTTTGATATTGTCGGAAACAGAGTGCTCTGTCATCCAAATCTCCTTGCCATACTTTTTAGCTAACTTGGCAGCATTCTGCATATTCGCAGGAATATTATAAGAAGAATGAGGAGGAGTGTCTCCAAAGGGTGGATGACCATAGATATGACCCGCAACAATGTCTATCTGATTGCGCGCCACTTCATCATTCATCAATGCATCAGAATATTGCGGATCAAAACCTAAAGGCTCGCCACTAATCAGACGAACACCATTAAATTTCTCTCTGTCTAACATGTGAGCATAGTTCTTGACAAGGTCAAGCTGCTCTTCAGGTGTATAAAGACAACCAGAGTAGCTGACCCACCAGTCAGGCTCGTTCTGAACAGATACTGCATCAACGTCAACACCATTATCGTGCATCCATTGCAGGAACGAGTTCAGCCAAGGGAAGAACTTCTCATAACAGTCCTTACGCAGTCTGCCCTCCTGTTTTCCCTGATCATCGCTATTACCACCTTGTGCAGTACCATTGGTCTTAAAGTCTCCTGGGGGTGACCAAGGTGTGCCAAAAACTATACCTCCACGTTCCTTAACAATCTTGGCTGAAGGCAAGGAACCATTCCAGTCGTAAGGAGTATCCCAGTTGCCCCACTCCGGGATTTTCACGTCACCTACAAAGTTAGGAGATATCTCCATGCGCATAATGTTAAGTCCTATAGCGGATTCGTCACCATAGAGCAATTTCGCTGGAGTGGTGTCTTTACCATAAGGCTCCATTGCACCAAAACAGCTGGCAGCACCGAAGCCTGTAATGGTCTGGAGGCGGTCGCTGGTCACCGTAATGGTGAACTTAGGTTTCGCTTGCACAACCGTTATGGCTGTCATTGCAAAAATAAAGGTGAATAACTTTCTCATTGATTCGAATAATTGATTTTTCGGCTGCAAAGGTACAAAAAAAATATAGAATAAAGCAAATTTGGTGTCCTTTAACACGTATAAAACTATTAAAAAAGTAAAAAAAGGCAAATCTCTGTGCTGCTATGCCACTATGTTTCATTATTTATTTGTAACTTTGCAGGCGTTTAAATAGAAGTTTATTCACATTATTAATAATATTAAGATTATGACTATCAACGAATTCAACTTTGCCGGTAAGAAGGCAATCGTACGTGTAGACTTCAACGTACCCCTCGATGAGAATGGTAAGATCACTGACGACACCCGTATCCGTGGTGCCCTGCCTACCCTGAAGAAGATTCTGGCTGATGGTGGTGCTGTTATCATCATGAGCCACATGGGTAAGCCCAAAGGTAAGGTAGATGCTAAGAAGTCTCTGGGTCAGATCCGCGAGGCTGTAGAGAAGGCTCTGGGTGTTCCCGTTGCTTTCG
>CAMUYR010000013.1 GCA_947164965.1 uncultured Prevotella sp.
GTTACCAAGCAGGCTCTCGAGAAGCACGCTCGTGCTGAGGCCTTCGAGAAGATTCTTGCAGACTTCAAGGAGAAGTATGCTGCTGAGCATGCAGACTTGACTGAGGATGAACTGGAAGAGAAATATGCCATGATGGACCGCTACTACCACGATGTAGAACGCGATGCTATGCGTCGTTGTATTCTTGATGAGGGTATCCGTCTCGATGGTCGTAAGACTGATGAGATTCGTCCTATCTGGTGTGAGGTTTCTCCTCTGCCCATGCCTCACGGAAGTTCTATCTTCACTCGTGGTGAGACACAGTCATTGACGACCGTTACGCTGGGTACCAAACTCGACGAGAAGCTCGTTGACGATGTACTTGACAAGAGCTACCAGCGTTTCCTGCTGCACTATAACTTCCCCCCGTTCTGTACTGGTGAGGCAAAGGCACAGCGTGGTGTAGGTCGTCGTGAGATTGGTCACGGCCATCTTGCTTGGCGCGGTCTTAAGGAGATGATTCCTGCTGACTTCCCTTACACCGTTCGTGTAGTAAGCCAGATTATGGAGTCTAATGGTTCTTCATCTATGGCTACTGTTTGTGCTGGTACGTTGGCACTGATGGATGCTGGTGTTCCCATGAAGAAGCCTGTTTCAGGTATCGCTATGGGTCTGATTAAGAATCCTGGTGAAGACAAGTACGCCGTTCTGAGCGATATCCTTGGCGACGAGGACCACTTGGGTGACATGGACTTCAAGACCACAGGTACAAAGGATGGTCTGACAGCCACCCAGATGGATATCAAGTGCGACGGTCTGTCGTTCGACATCCTTGAGAAGGCTTTGATGCAGGCAAAGGCTGGTCGTGAGCACATTTTGAAGTGCATCACCGATACGATTGCTGAGCCACGTCCTGAGCTGAAGCCACATGTACCTCGTATCGAGGCCTTCGAGATTCCGAAGGAGTTCATTGGTGCAGTCATTGGCCCTGGTGGTAAGATTATCCAGCAGATGCAGGAGGACACTGGTGCAACGATCACTATCGACGAGGAAGACGGCGTTGGCAAGATTCAGGTTAGCGGTCCTAACAAGGAGACTATTGATGCTGCCATCGCTAAGATTAAGGCTATCGTGGCAATTCCTGAGGTAGGCGAGGTTTATGAAGGAACCGTTCGTTCTATTATGCCTTATGGTTGCTTTGTCGAGTTCATGCCTGGCAAGGATGGTCTGCTCCACATCTCTGAGATCGACTGGAAGCGCCTTGAGACTGTCGAGGAAGCTGGCATCAAGGAGGGTGATAAGATTCAGGTTAAACTCTTGGAGATCGATCCTAAGACCGGTAAGTTCAAGCTCTCTCACCGTGTACTCGTTGAGAAGCCCGAGGGTTATCAGGAGCGTCCTGCCCGTGAACGTGGCGAGCGCCGCGAGCGTCCAGAGCGTGGTGAGCGCCGTAACCGCGGTGAACGCGGTGGACGAGACGAGCGTCGTCCCCGTCCAGAACGTGGTGAGCGTCGTGAGCGCACTGAGGAGTTCCATGAGCCTGAGAACCAAGAGCCCAAGGACTTCACAGATGAATTAGACAAGATGGATTTTTAATTCTTGACAACAAGAAGAAATCTATAATACAAGAAAAATCCCGATAAACCATTTGAGTTTATCGGGATTTATTTTATTTCTTTTTACGAGGCTTGCGGATAGCCCAACCTTCTTCGCTGAAATCGGGGATGTCTCCTTTTAGTTTCATGCTTTTAGGATTGAGAAACTGCATCCACTCGTCTTTCTTATATGTTTTCTGAGAAGCAGGCTTTCTGGATTCTCTTGGAGCTTTTGATTCTTTGTTACCTTTAGCGATTTTCGAGCCTCTGGTTTTCTTTGAACCTCCAACATTACCTTCCTCAGCATCGTTGCAACGCACCTCGCGATTCTTATAGCGTTGGCCATGAACGTATTTAATAACACGTTCAGCATCCTCTTCAGGTACTTCAAAATAAGACATCGTATTCAAAAGGTCGATATGTCCTACAGCCACATGGCCTCGCCCATGACGGTTGGTGCTCACCACCGTCTTATTGAGGAACTGCATCAGTTCACCAGGATAAAAGCCATCTTTCTTACCCAGATTGATAAAGAGTTTACGGTAACCCTCTGAAGTGGCTGTAGCAGTCTTTCTTTTACGCTCCTTGCCCTTTTCCTTGTTGCGTGAATCCTTGCTGCTTACCTCCTCAATCTCTGGCGCATCGGCATAGTAAGCCAGAAAACGACCAAACTCCATCGAGACAATCTTCTTGATAAGGTCATCCTTATCAATATATTCGAAATAACGACTGATATCCTGCATGAAGGGCGCAATCTGCTCTTCGTCAACATCTGCCTTTACGATTTGATCCATGACGCGATAGAGTTGTTTCTTGCAGATCTCCTCAGCAGAAGGAATGGTTCCTTTCTCAAACTGTTTACCTATCTCCTTCTCAATATTGCGGATCTTATGCTTCTCACGAGAGTGGACAATGCTGATACTCGTTCCTTTTTTACCAGCACGGCCTGTACGTCCTGAACGATGGGTATAGTTTTCAATGTCATCAGGTAATCCGTAGTTAATGACATGTGTCAAATCGTCCACATCAAGGCCACGGGCAGCAACATCTGTAGCAACAAGGAGTTGAACGGTGTGCTGACGGAATTTTTGCATAGTCAGGTCGCGCTGTTGCTGAGAAAGGTCACCATGCAAACTTTCAGCATTATAGCCATCCTTGATCAGTTTATCGGCCACCTCTTGTGTCTCAATCTTCGTTCGGCAGAAGATGATGGCAAAAATGCGAGGATAATAGTCTACCAAGCGCTTCAATGCCAAATACTTGTCCTTGGCATTCACCATATAATAGATATGGTTTACATGCTCAGCACCCTCATTACGAGAGCCAACAACAATCTCTTTGTAATCGTGTAAATAGCCTTTGGCAATACGCTCTATCTCACGACTCATCGTGGCAGAGAACAACAGGGTGTTACGGTCTTCCGGTACACCTTCTAGGATGGCGTCGATGCTTTCAGAGAAGCCCATGTTCAACATCTCATCAGCTTCATCAAGTACCACATTATACACATTGTCTAACTGTGCAACACCACGCTTCATCAAGTCGATGAGTCGGCCTGGGGTAGCTACAATAATCTGTACACCCTTACGCAGTGAACGGATCTGCTGTTCAATAGATGCACCACCATAGACGGCTTCGATATGAATACCGTCCATATACTTGGAAAAATCACGTAAATCGTCGGTTATCTGCAAACACAACTCTCGAGTAGGGGAGAGAATCAGTGCTTGTGTATCCTTACGACTGGTATCAATACGCTGCAGAACGGGAATGCCAAAAGCAGCGGTCTTACCTGTACCCGTCTGAGCAAGAGCTATTACATCGTTACGATTACCTAATAAATAAGGTATTACTTCCTCCTGTACTGGCATGGGTTGTATAAAACCCATCTCTTCAATGGCGCGGCGAATCCCTTCGCTAACGCCTAATTCTTCAAATGTCTTCAATATCAATAACTTTCTAATTCGGGTGCAAAGGTACGAATAAGTAAATGAATGGCCAAATTAATTTGGACTTTTCTTCATATAGGAGACATGTTGTAGTTGTCTAATACACAACATGATAGCGCCTGATTAATTCCGCAAAGAGCTCATCCTGGCAGAGAGTTGGCACATGCCCCGTCATCAGAAGCTGTTTGCGGGCTCGGGTCATAGCAACATTCAGTTTTCGATCTATGAGTCGTCCTGATTCCTCGAAACGGGTAGATGTCAGGAAGTCGAGTTGGTAGGACTGAGTCACCGTGAACGAATAGATAATGACATCACGTTGTGAACCCTGATAACGCTCTACGGTATCGATACTGATATCAAGCAGTTGTGGCAATCCTAACTTAGACAATTCACGACGGATCATGGCTATCTGATTACGATAGGGAACGATGACGCCTACTGTCTTGTCTGGATCAAAGCGATGACCATACTGACGCATGATGCGTCGTAAAAGATCAGCAACAATACGGGCTTCTGTAGCATTGGCCTTGTCAGAGCTGGATACATGGTCAACAGGAACAGGTGGTAACCATGATGGCAGAGTTTGAGATGGAAGGAAGAGTACACGATGCTGTTTAAGCAGTTCGTCAAAAGTGTCTTCTGATGGTTCATTGTAATCAAGCGAACGTTCTAATTGATGCTGACAAGGTACGCATTCTAACTGTTCGCACTGGTAGAAGAACTCGTTAGGGAACTGGGCGATGTCTGGATGCATGCGCCCTTGATGGCGCAGGACCACCGTAAATGCTGTGCGCTGAGCCTGTCGTTCTTGTTTTAAAAGGCGTTCAAAGAGTGATAATCTGCAATCGTGCAGGCGTGGCTCGTCGTCTGGTTGCTGAACCACTGCAGGCAACTGTTTGTGATCACCTATCAGAATAAACCGTTCGATGGCATCGCTAGCCAGCAACCCAATGATGCTGGGTTCCAGTATCTGTGAGGCTTCATCGACAATGCAAAGTGAGAAGTGGTTGATTTGAAAGATAAAGGGGCGAGATTGGAGTGTAGATGTTGTTGCCACCACCACACTTACTTGTTGTAGGTATTGCTTGATGACAGCTAATCGTGGCTGTTCGCCCATCATGTTATCCAGCAGACGATGGGCAAAACGTGGGTCGCAGGATGTCTCACTACCTAATCGCAGGTAGTCAACGCCAGCATCCGTCAACATGCTACAGATCTCATCTACTGCACGATTAGTATAGGCTGTCAATAGGATGTGAACTGAGGCCTGAAGCTCTTCTTGAACCAGAAAACGCAATGCCATTGACGTCTTTCCTGTACCAGGAGGTCCTTGCAGCAGGAAGAAATCTCGAGCCTGTTTGCTTCGCAACAAAATCTCGTCAAAATGAGGATGATAGGAATGTGATAGTGTCAGCGACTCATCACAACGGGGGGCACGAAGTCCCATCAACAAACTGCGCCGAGAGGAGGAAGCATAGCACAACGACATGATAGCACGGATGGAAGATGTTGAGCCTATATCGGATGCAGCGTGCTCCACAGCATAAGTGCCTTCTTGAAATACCGTAGGGTTCTGTTGACCATCGTTCAGATGCAACACGATATTGGTATCACTTAGTTCTTGGACTACACCTTTATATAATATATGGTTTCGTACGTCCGGTTCACCATCATAATGATATAGACATATCATGTCGCCTCTACGGAAGTTAGGCAGTGTGGCAGAGGTGTCTATGGAAAGGGTTATACTATCAGCTGTCCTGTTCTGCATGACACCCATGATAATATTGCCATTATCCAGCTTCTCAGCTAATGAAATATGCCAAAGATCGGCCTGTGCCCCAACTTGGACACCTGGCTGTGGCTGACTCGTTCCCACTTTCTGGGCCAGCTGTTCCCGATAGACGAAGGAAAGCATACGTTCTACATAGGCATTCTCCTCCGCTGAAAGGCTTTGGAGACTGTTCACCAAGTGTCTTACTACCCCAAAGCCCTCACGTGCAATCCGCATTTCTTGAGCGACAATCTGATTGCGCAGGCGAAGAGCCTCGGCAAAGATATCCTTATGGAATCCCACTCGCATCAGTCCTTGATAGGCGGGGTATTTAGAATAGAGCAAACGGATGTCAACACCATTGGAGGCTTGTCCGAAATTGTAGTGCATAATACCGTAATAAAGTAGTAACTGCACATAATGTGATTCACGATAGTATAAGGGGGTTGTGGACGATGATTGGTGGGCTCGCCCTGATTTCTGCTCAACGAGCAAGCGGAAATCGCTAGTCATTAAGTCGACACGACCTTGGAGACCCAGTTTCTCGCAGATAAAGCTAGGTTCTATCAGCACCTTTTCACGATGGAAATCGTTTGTGAACAACACATCAACAGCTTGCTGAATATTCTGTTGCTGGAGTTGTGCGTCACTTTTGAAACGCTGTCCATTAAAAGGATCACATGTACAAAACTGCAAAATCTGTTGACGAAAGGTTGCACGAAGGGTATCAGCCACAGTACTTCCAGGATGGTGAATCGCATAATCCAATGCCGTACTTGCAAACTGTCCTAAAAGGATAGCTTGGGTATTTGAATGTGGTTTGAGGCGGTTTTGCAGATAATTATTGGCGTGATGGCCATGTTCGGTAAAACAGGCTGCTATAGACGAGACATCCACCAAGAAGTCAGGCTCAACAATGATATAAGTAGGGACAAGACAGTCGTTTTCCGGACGACAGTCAAGCAGATTGAGTTGCATATCCTGATAGAGTAGTGGAACCAATGTGCTGTCTGTGATAGCAACACTTATCAACCCTTGGTCTGTAGAAACCTCCAGGTGCTGAGCGTCCCAACTCTTTAAGATACATCTGACACACGTCATGTCAGCAGACCACCCCATAAGGCTATTGCTCTTGGTGCTCATTCATATATTCTCGTGGCGACATACCATAGAACTTCTTGAATATGGTAGAGAATGAAGCGGCATTGTTGAATCCACAAGCATACATCACCTCCGTAATATTCATATTATGACCAGCCAGCAGATTAGCAGCTTGTTTCAGTCTGATATTGCGGATAAAGTCATGAGGTGTCTGTCCTGTCAACTCCTTCATCTTACGATGCAGGTGAACACGGCTGATGCCTACCTCGTCAGCTATCTTGTCGATGCTCAGGTCAGAGTTGCTCAGATTCTTGTTGATAACCTTCATCACGCGCTCTAACAACAAGTCATCAGGCGATTTCACCTCAACCTTATCCACTTGCTGCTCTAATGAGTCGTTACGGCCATATTTCAGCTGGAGCATCTTGTGCGTATGGATAAGGTTCACAATGGTGCGACGGAGAATATCCATATTGAAAGGCTTCATGATATAGGAGTCTGCACCCATTTCAAGACCTTCTAACTGGTCCTCATCACGGCTCTTAGCTGTTAAGAGTATAACAGGAATGTGACTCGTAGCAGGATTTGTCTTAATCTTTGAACACATCGTATTGCCATCCATTTCAGGCATCATAATATCAGAAATGACAAGGTCGGGTATGCTCTTCAGAACTTCTGTTAAGCCTGCACGACCATCTCTGGCTACGATAACCTCATAGTCGGTAGACAGCTCTGTCTGCAGATAGTCACGAATCTCCGCGTCATCTTCCACTATCACAAGGCGCTGGCGCTTATTTGATTTAGGCATCTCACCTGTTTGTGGTTCATTCTCGATAATTTCTGCTTCATCAAACAAGCTAGTGGTTTGAGTCGGTTCTGGCTGGTTTAAGATAATCTCCTCACTCTTCAGATGGGCATTACCTAATGGTATGGTTACACAGAACTCACAACCTTTTTCATCCTTATTGTTATGTACCTCAATAGTACCATGATGCAATTCTACCAACGAACGGGTCAAGTCGAGGCCGATACCCGTACCGAGATTACGTTCATCAGGACTGTTGGGCGCCTGATAGAATCGCTCGAAGATGCGTTGAAGCTTATCCTCAGGTATACCGTCACCAGTATCCTTAATATAGATGCTGGCATGTTTGTCATCATGAGACAACCGCAAATGGATAGCTCCTCCTGCAGGCGTAAACTTAAAAGCATTAGAGAGAAGATTGACAATAACCTTATCAAAATTATCGCGGTCTATCCATACTGGCAGCACCTGAGTGTCGTGCTCGTAGGTAAACTGTATGTTCTTGGATTTTGCCTGTTGGCTGAACAGCGTGAAGATATCGCCCACAAAGGTTACCAACTCTGTCTCGCACATATGCATCTGCATCTGTCCTTTGTCAATCTTTCTAAGGTCCATCATCTGGTTGATAAGTCCTAAGATACGCTCGGCATTTCGTCGGATCGTTTCATAGACGCTACGGCGATGCGGGTCGTCGTCCTGCTTAATCAGTGACAGCAAAGGAGCGACAATCAATGTCATAGGCGTTCGGATCTCATGCGAGATATTCATAAAGAACTTCAGCTTGGTATCTGCCAGCTCTTCAGCATGCATATGCTCTTGCAGGCGTAAACGGTCCTGCTCCTTACGTTGGTGCTGTTTGCGATACATCCAGAAGAGTGCTCCCAGAGCTAAAATATAAATAAGGTATGCAATAGGTGTACGATACCATGGGGCATGGATGATAACTATAAAGCAGCGCTCAGGCGTGGTAATACCGTTTTGTTCGGCAACAACACAGAAATTGTATTCTCCTGGTGCCATGTGGCTGAAGGTGATTTCATTAACACCAGGTTGCATACGTACCCAGTCTTCATTGTTGATGCGGTAACGATATACGATATGTTCAGGGTTGTCGTAAGTCAATGTCGATAATTGTACGGCAAAGGTGTTGTCACTAGGGCTGAGCACAAAACGTTCAGAGGCAATGATGGTCGTGTCGACCACTTGCCAGAAGCCAGACATCGTGGCACGGGTAACGGGTTCGCCATTAACGCTAAATCCTGTCAATTTGACCTCAGCTTTCCACTCACTTTCTCGGATATTCGCAGGATTAAACCATGACACACCAGCCAATCCGCCAAACACCAGCGAGCCACTAGGACCTATCCATGAGGCTCCGTCACTAAACTCATTACTTTGCAAGCCATTGTCAACAAAATAATTGTCCGTCTTCTTGGTCTTGGGATGCATACGGCAAAGACCATGGTCGGTAGAAATCCACAGATTGCCTTTTTTGTCTTGTTCTATACTGCTGATACCATTGTCTGGCAATCCGTTCTCTACCGTTAGACGGGACTGCTTTCGTGTCTTCATGTTATAGCAGATGAGACCGTCGTTGGTACCCATCAACAGTTCGCCGTCATATTCGTGAACAACACGGGCGGCAGTGCCATAATCTAAGCAGTTGCCACCAAAGGTTGAAATCCAGCTCTCAGTAGCAATATCCATAGCACAGGCGCCCATAGAGGTTGCTGCGTAGATACGCTTTCCGTCAGGCGACAGAGACAGTTTTGCAATATAGTTGTTGGCAATGCTATTGACTTTTCGGTCCTTGCCCGCATCTTCATGCTGGCTATATTCCTTTAGTTCGTTCTTTTCAAAATCGAGACGTAGCAAACCATAGCCCATCGTTGCCACCCAAAGCCTACCATCGTGATCGCATTTAATATCGAAGACACTTACTGAAGATCCTTGCGGTAAGTGATAGGGGTGATAGGTCATGTTCTTCAGGTCTATCCATCCCATTCCTTCTTTAAAGCTACCTATCCAAAGGCGTTGATGTTGGTCTTCACAGAGCCCAAGTATAGTGGCAGGGAATTTTTCCTTAAAGTGGTGTGCCAACTGATGATTCTGATCCAGACCGTAAAGTCCGTCTTTGTCAGTGCCAATCCAATAATAACCGTTAGAAGAACCCATAACACTGGTTACACATGCAGAACCAATAATGTTGCGTGTTCCCAGCTTATAGCCCATATAGTTGAAACCTATCGCTTTTCCAGGCTGCATATAGATGCCTTTTTGCAAAAGCCCTAACCATACATTACTATGTTGGTCTTCACAAATACTATAGACTTTAGCTGTACTCAGATCAACCTCACGACTATAGTAGGGATTGTCAAGTAAATTGCCATTCTGAGGGTTATAGATAGCCAAACCAAGGCCGTCGTAGCCAATCATAATATGTCCTCTGCGGTTCAGATACAGCACAGAAACATGTTTATTGCCAGTTCCTTCAATATGCTTAGGGATATCGCCTTCAAGGATAAACACACCAGCATTGGCTGTTCCGACATAGATATTACCGTCACGGTCCTGGCAGATATCACGAACCATACTGATTTCCTGTTCGTTCTGGAAATAACGTTTCGTGTTTTTCCCGTCAATACATAAAAGACCTTGACTTTCCGTGACAAACCAGATACGATGGCGATTGTCTTCCATCATACGGTTCACACTTTTCATCTTAGCCATTTGGCCTCCTATTTGACGAGCTTCTTTCTGGCTGGTCATTCGAAGTACGCCATGACCTGATGTGCCAATCAGCACGTCGCCACTCTGTAATTCTAAGATGCTGGTAATATAATGTGGTTGTTGGACACCATCCAGATTATAGGTCTTAACGTCATAGAACTGCTGGCCGTCAAAGGTCTGCAGAGCACCATACATGCCGAAATAGAACAAACCTCGTTTGTCCTGCATCATGCAATTAACATAATTGCTGGCCATACCATAATTCTGCTTCATTTCTTTTTTGAAGATATGAAACTTGTAACCATCATAGCGGTTAAGACCATTTCGTGTGGCAACCCATATAAAGCCGTCACGATCCTGATAAACCTGAGTTGTAAAGCTGCTTGACATCTGCTTGTCTGCATCAAACAATTTACCCATCTGTGCTCTTGCACAGAGCGAGCATATAAAAAGAAGCAGCAAAATAAGTTTATTTTTCATCGTTAGCATTACGTTAGTTAGTCAGTAACGACTGCAAAGGTAGTAAATTATAACTTTTGCTCCAAATCTTTTTGTAAAAAAATGCGTTTCCAAGCCCAAATTAGATCTAATTTGGCCTCGGTGAAGCATCCTGAAAACGAAAAAAGGAAGAAAATTAGGGATGAGAGAAGCTGAACTGGTCTACGTCTACCCATCCACCTTTCTTCTTAGTGGCATAGCAGAAGATAGCAAACTTACTGCCCATGAAAAAGCGTTGCCAATCAAAGCGCATCCTATGTTCTGTACCAATCTTGACCCATTGCTCGCCATCTAAGCTATAATAGAAGGTAGCGATGTCGCGTCTGGGAAGAAAATCACCATCCACACGCAACCAGATTTTTGGTGAGGTCAGCGTTACGGTTTCTTTTATTTGTTCAGTAACATTCTCAACTTTTTTGTCTTTTTGAGACAGCTTGACAGACTGCTCACTCATCTCCAGCGTCCATTTCTTGCCGTTTTTCTTGATAGTAAGAATACCTGAATCGCTGTTAAAAGCAGCAAGTCCGGCACAATCGCCATCTTTCATCTTAGAGACGTCCAGCAAAACGGCGCCGCTACACTTGGGACCCTCCATTCGCTGAGTGATGGTGTTGGGGGCGAGGAAAAGGTTTGGAACTACACGGTTTGTCTTCAGTCTCAGGAATCCGGGACGCTCCGTCAAACTCCAGGCGTTATCAATGGGATTATGATTCCACTGCCAGTGCAGGCCCAGTTGATCTGCATTGAAATCATCGCTGCAAATGATGTGTTTCTCCTCTTCTCCGCTCTTCAGAGCTCGCATCAGCGAAGGCACATGTCCTTCTTCATCACCTAGCATGGGCCAGCCATCAATCCAGCGGCAGGGCATTAAGGTGAGCACGCGCCCTACGCCTCCACGGTCTTGGAACATCACACCGTACCAGTCGCCGTCTTGTGTATCAACGATAGTGCCTTGTGCCAGGTAGGGGAAGCCGCCGAACTCCGACTCAAGAATGACGTTCTTTTCGTAAGGACCGTGAATATTGTCTGCACGATAGCATACCTCACGACGATGACGTCCTGGAGCATACACATGTGAGATCATCAGCAAATAATATTTGCCGTTATGCTTGATCATGCGGGAGCCTTCCAGCAATCCCGTCTCGTCTGCTTCACGTTTGAAAATCTGTTGGTGGGTGCCTTCAATGACATCAGAGAGATCAGGTTTTAATTCCATCATCTCACCTGTACCATAAATAACGTACACGCGGTTGTCGTCATCAAAGAATAATGAACAATCATGGAAATGGCGCATTCGCGATAACAAGGTCCACTTGCCTTCAGCCTTTTCAGCTGTAAATATATAGGTGTCGCCCATTGCACCAGACTCATTAGGAGCAAGGAGAGCGTAAAAGCGTCCATTGTGATATTTCAAGGATGTTGCCCATTGTCCACGACCATAGACAGTACCTTCCAGCATGTCATATTTAGGAGAATCCGTCAAACGGTCAAAAATATAACTGACTGTTTCCCAGTTTTTTAAATCCTTGGAGCGCATGACAGGAGCTCCAGGCATAAGATGCATGGTTGTCGATACCAAATAAAAGGTGTCACCTACTCGTATGATATCAGGATCAGGCACGTCGGCCCAGAGCATAGGGTTCTCTACAAAACCAATAGGGCTGTTGGAACGCTTTCCAACAGCACCTATCGATGTTAAACAAACTACTAACGATAATATTACTAAAACAAATCTTTTCATTCTAACGAAGGTCTTAACTTCTGGGTGCAAAATTAATGTATTTTTTTATAAGTACTATTATTTTCCGTTTCACAAACTTTATCTTTTGTATCAAAACACAAAAATGTTACAAAAATAGTGCTGTTAAGACATTATTAGTAATAAAAACGCGATAAAATTTTAAGAGAAAAAGCTAAATTGAATTATATTTTGTATTTTTGCAACTGAAACATTAACAAGTAAATACAAGAATAAGGCTATGAATATCTGTGTGTTTTGTTCTGCCAACCAACAGATTGATCCAGATTTTTTTGAAATAACTAAAGAATTCGGACAATGGGCTGCCAAAGAGAGTCACGCTATTGTATATGGCGGTGTGAACTGCGGACTGATGGAGTGCGTGGCAAAAGCTACGCATGATGCTGGAGGAAGGACTATAGGAGTCGTTCCAAGAATCATAGAGAAAGGTGGTCGTTTGTCAGAATATGTGGATGAAAAGATCATGTGCGATAATTTGAGCGAAAGAAAACAGCTGATGCTGGATCAGAGTGATGTCTTTGTGGCTCTACCTGGAGGAATAGGCACGATAGATGAAATTTTCACCATAGCAGCGTCTGCCACAATCGGTTACCACAACAAACCCGTTATACTTTATAACATGAAAGGTTTTTGGGATGGGCTCATTTCGCTTCTCGACAAGTTGCAATCCAAAGGCCTGACACGCGGCTCGTGGCAATCGTATATTCACGTAGCCGGCAGTTTTGAAGAACTAAGAATGCTGCTTACTTCCTTTTCGGCAGATAGGGGCTGACATTAACACCAAAGTGTTGCAACTCCCTGACCATAGATGATGAGACAGAAGAGTATTGTGGCTCTGCAAATAACAGCAGCGTTTCAATACCACTAAGTTGGCGATTGATGTCTGCCTGTTCGCGTTCGTACTCAAAATCCTTCACAGAACGTACACCTTTAATTATAAAACGGGCATTTTCTGCTTTGGCAAAGTCAACAGCCAGTCCGTAGTAGGGCTTAACCTCAATAGAAGGCTCGTCCTTGTAGAGTGCCGCAATAGCCTGCACACGCTCTTCAGCTGAAGGCATCCCTGGCTTATGCACCTGGTCGCCTACGACCCCTATCACCAGACGGTCGAACAGTGGCAGGGCGCGTGTCACGATAGAGTCATGACCTATCGTGAATGGATTAAAACTGCCTACAAATATTCCTGTCTTCATTTTTCACTTTTCATTTTTCACTTTTCATTCAAAAAGGTTCGGTTCCATAATATTACCCGAATAAGGGTTACGACCAAAGTGCTTATAGGCCAACTCAGTAGCCATTCTACCTCGTGGCGTGCGCTTGATAAATCCCTCCATAATCAAGAATGGCTCATACACTTCTTCTACCGTACCAGCATCCTCACCAATAGCGGTAGCGATGGTGGTGATGCCCACAGGACCACCACGGAACTTGTCGATAATGGTCAGCAAGATACGGTTATCTATTTCGTCCAGTCCATATTGGTCAATATTGAGGGCGGTAAGGGCTATCTTGGTGATGCTTGTGTCTATCTTCCCAGAGCCTTTGACCTGTGCGAAATCGCGAACGCGTCGAAGCAGCGCATTAGCAATACGGGGCGTGCCACGTGAGCGACGGGCAATCTCTAAGGAAGCGTCTGTCGTTATGGGCACTCGCAGAATAGATGCCGAACGTTCGATGATTCTTTGCAGCGTCTCAGGGTCGTAGTACTGAAGGTGCATATTAATGCCGAATCGGGCTCTAAGAGGTGCTGTCAGCAAACCGCTTCGAGTTGTGGCACCCACAAGCGTAAAGGGATTGAGGTCTATTTGGATAGAACGGGCCGAAGGACCTTTATCTATCATGATATCTATACGATAATCCTCCATAGCCGAATAGAGATATTCTTCCACCACGGGCGACAGACGATGTATCTCATCGATAAACAGCACGTCGTTCTTCTCCAGGGAGGTCAGAATACCAGCCAAATCACCTGGTTTGTCAAGCACAGGGCCAGAGGTAATCTTAAAGCCGACCCCGAGCTCGTTGGCGATGATATTCGAAAGGGTTGTTTTTCCTAGTCCGGGAGGTCCGTGTAACAACACGTGATCTAACGGCTCGCCACGATACTTGGCAGCCTCCACAAATACTTCGAGATTCTCTACAACCTGGCTTTGTCCACTGAAGTCGTTAAACGACAATGGTCGTAGGGCATTCTCAAACTCCTTTTCGCTGGAGCTCATTTGTTCTTGTCTGATGTCAAAATCTTCGTCCATCATAATTTTTGATGGCAAAGGTACGAAAAAACGAAGGAAAAGCCAAATAAATTTGAGCTTTTCTGAGTGCAAAGTAAGTTCGGCAAAGCCAAAGGTACGAAAAAAATGAGAGAAACGCAAAAGAAAAGCGGTAAAAAAAGACAGCAACCTCTCTGGCTGCTGTCTTTTTGCTTGTTGTTGTAATGTTTTGATTAGATGGTGGGAATATCCGACATGTCGTCTTCGGGCAATACGAAATTAAACGACGAAGGACTCCAGGCAGGAGGTGCCGACTCGTTGAGCAGCAGCCAGCGGCTCCAGCCTACTAAACGGTCGAAAGTGGTCTGCTGATACGTATCAGCGAAAGTGCTGGGCCAAGTGCCACTGTTAATGAACTTATAGCTGTCAAGACTTCCATCGTTGCTGTCGCTGCCATTATCTACATAATTATATGTTTCCGTAGTGCCGTCTGGATAATATGCTGTCGCGGATTTCAGTTTGTTTAGAGAATTGTATTTGTACTTAACAAATGTTCCCTTCACACCAAGCAATACACTGTAGTCCACCTGATAGTTGTGGTTGGTCAGGTATTTTGCGTAACGTTGTTTTACAATACATGCGTTAAAGGATGTAGAGAGACGCTGAAATAGTTCATCGTCGAAAATATCGGGCAGTACCATGAAAAGAGTTTCTATGTACTTGGCCATATCGTAAAAGGGATACTTATTATGTACCTTCACAGCATTGGCTGTACACTCGTCAATGGCAGCGCGCTGTTCTGGCGTGCCATTCTGGTAGGTGTCCACCAAGCGGTCAGTAAACTCCTTCAGCACAGGAGCCAAATCGTTTAGACGATTAGTCTCAGTCAGTGTGAGGTCGTAGTAACTGGGTTTTTCGGGGTCTTCAGGTTTGTAAAAAAAATCGTCCCAGCTGTCCACATTGGCATCTACGAAGTTTGCCAACGCCTGTCTTGTATTTGGTTCAGAAGCTATATTGTCCGCAAGACTTTCAAGAGCTCCACTCTCACCCCACATTTTATAGGTGGAGCAGACGATGTAGTCTGTCACGTCTTTCACTTCGTAGAGGAACTCCATATTGTTCATCAGGCAGAGGTAGAGCACGATGCCTTCTGGGCGCACGTTAGCATTCTTGACAGCTTTGGCAAAACTTTTGGATGAAAAACGCTTCATGGAATTATTGACGATATAACCGTCATCGTAGATCAATCCTCGAGTTTTGGCTTCCTCTGGCAAATCATCTGCTGGGAAGTAACCGCCGCCATGGTCAGCCATGACTAGAATATACTTCTTAGCGGGATAGTTAGTTGCCGCCCAGTTGATGAAGTTGGTCAGCGAGTCGGGACAGGTGACGTCGCAATTGTTCTCGCCGTAGGGCTCTGTCTCGCGTAGCTGTTTACGGAGCGACTTCTTGGGATCGACTGCAAAGCGGTAGGTAGCACCTGGCTGGGGATGGCATAGGTAGAAGTAGTCATAAGGATCCACCATTTTCGGATCTTCCAATTCTTCATCGGTCATTCCTTCGTATTGTTTGAGATCTTCTTCAATAAATTTCCACTCCATATCGCCCATCCCTGCAAATAAGGTGGCTGAGGCTTTATACTGGGCCACAATGTTCACATGGTCGAAAGTCTCAGACTTCGCTCTGTAGAACTGTCGAAAGTTGTTCATGATATCAGCATCAACATTTCCAGAACCAGTGCCGTACCAGATAATTGTTGCGTCGGCCAGTTCTTCCTGAACCGTATCCGGTGCGGGGTTGTCATCATTGTTACTGGTACACGATGTCATCATAGGCATAGTCATCATCAGCGTTATGGCCGCTGTTGCCATTAGAATCTTTTTCATATTGTCGTTGTTTTTGTTCTTATTACCAAATCTTGACGCGGTCTTTGGGGGCGACGTAGAGCTTGTCGGTGGGCTTTACGTCGTAGAGGCGGTACCAGTCATCCTGTAGGCGCATCATGCCGTTCACGCGGTTGTGGTTGGCAGAGTGGTTGTCATTTTCATAATAATATTTCAATAGTGATTTGTCGAGTTCTTCTTCGCCCTTCCACAGATGTGCAAACGAGAGGAAGAACTTCTTGATCTGCGTGTCAAACTGTGCACCCTTGAAGCCCTTACTAGTGAGTCGCTGCTTGTAACACTCCAAGGCCAGTTCCTGACCACCGTAGTCGGCCATGTTTTCTACGAGCGTTTTCTTACCGTCAGCCATGAGGCCTGGATAGACTTCCAACTGGTTGAAGAGGTCGATCATCATCTGCTGCTTGGCTTCGAAGGCTGCCTGGTCGGCAGGCGCCCACCAGTTGCGATAATTGCCGTTTTCGTCAAATTTTGCCCCTTCGGCATCAAAGCCATGACAGAACTCGTGACCGAAGGTGGTGGTGACGGCATAGGCCACAGCCTCGCTCAGGTCGTTGTCGAAACGTGGCTTGGTGATCCATGCAGGCAGAATAACTAACGCGTTGACCGTAGACAAATAGAAGGCGTTGTCGGTGGTAAACTGCGCCATGCCGGCCCACAGGTCCCAGCCCAGCTCGTCGGTATTCTTGCCACGCACACTGCTGATGGTCTGTACGGCATTCTGACGCAGTTGTGTGACGGTGGCCAACAGCCCATCACCATCAACTACGGGTGTCAGCTTTTCGTTCCACTGGTTGGGATAGCCGATAAAGAACTTCATGGCCTCGGCCTTCTTGCGTGCTTCAACCTTAGTGGCATCGCTCATCCAGTCGAGATTGTTGATGCGACGGATGAAATTGCTGCGCATCTGCTCCATGATGTCCTGACACTGCTGCTTGCAGATGTTGTCCTTGCCATAACTCTCGGTCAGCAGGCGATACTTATAATACCGGCTATAGCGCAGGGCACTGCTCAACATGTCCGTGCGGTTAGCTTGCTTGTTGATGCTGGGGACGAAAGGCAGGTCCTGAGCTAACACATTGTAGATCATGTAGTCGCGGAAGACTTCTACGTTCGACGGATTCTGTGTAACGTCGGCAAAGTCTTTCACTAGCGTCTCCATGACGGCACTGCCCACATACAAGACGCCTTCTTTCAACTCCTGATCGGTGAGCCTCATCAATTTCCAAACCGCATTTAGCTTCTCTTCGTCCTCATTGGCCGAGGTGCGACGTGTGACGTGTATGGGCTGCGGATGGCGCGCCATCTCGTAGAAATAATTAAAGCCATCCATCTCGCGTCCTTCTATCTCGATGGCATGTTGGGTAATCTGTGCGATACGCTCCGGAGAAAAGCCCAGGGCATCGAGATACGAGCAACAGGTAGTGATGACGCTGTCGAGCGATGCCTTATCCTTCCGCATGGCATATACGCTCACCTCTTGCGACATACCTCCGGCGGTAACGATATTGATACCCTGCTTGCCATCATTGGCGTATGGAATAAAGCGGAACAATGGGCTGTAGCCCAACGAATGCAGGTTTGAAAAGGCTGTGTTCAGCTGGTCACTCGTTGTCACCTGCTCCAGCATCTGCAGACGCTCGCTCAGCAGCGCCTTGTTCTTGCTGTCGTCATTCAACGTCTGGTCAGCCTGACTGCGCAGCGTCACCATGACGGGGTCATTGCTGGTGTTCAGCATGTTATTGAATATAACCGACAATTCATTCTGAATCTGTACGAAGGTAGACGGTGCGGGGTCGCTACTGTTGAGCCACTGTCCAAGGGCATACCTGTAGAAGTCGTCGCCGGGTCGTACCGAGTTGTCAATCTCGCTGTCGTAGGGGAATGGCTTGTAGTCCGTGACAGGTGCGGGATTGTCCTTGCTGATACACGATGTCAGCATCGGTAAAGTCATCATGCAGCAAAGGACGGCTGCAAGCGTCATCAGAATCTTTTTCATTATTTTCTATTTTAAGTGATGATGTTTTTATGCTATAAAGTCGGGTTTCCCGACATATCGTCTTCGGGTAATACGAAATTGAACGACGAAGGACTCCAGGCAGGAGGTGCCGACTCGTTGAGCAGCAGCCAGCGGCTCCAGCCTACCAAACGGTCGAAGGTGGTATTCTGGTAGGTGTTGGCGAAGGTGTCGAACCAGCTTCCTTCCTCTGTGAACTCATAGTGGGCGAGACTGCCGTCGCTGCTGTCGCCGCCGTCGTCAATGTAATTATACTTTTTCCATGTACCGTCGGGGTAATAGGCTTGAGCAGATTGCAGGTTCTTACCCGTATTGTCATATTTGTAAGTGACGTATGCACCCTTTACGGCAAGCAAAACGCTGTAGTCCACCTGATAATGATGGTCGGCCAGGTATTTGCCGTAGCGCTGATGGGCAATACAGGCGTTGAAGGTCGTTTTGACACGGTTGAAGAGGTCCTGGTCGAAGATGTCGGGCAGCGTCATGAAGAGGCTCTCCATGTATTTCGCCATGTCGTAGAGTGGTTCGACGTTATAGATCTTAACGGTATTGGCCGTACAGGAGTCGATGGCAGCACGCTGCTCGGCCGTTCCGTTCTGGTAGGTGTTGACCAGACGGTCAGTGAACTCTTTCAATACGGGTGCCAGGTCGTTGAGCCGTTTGGTCTCAGTCAGCGTCAGGTCGTAGTATTCGGGCTGATCAAGACTGTTGGGGTCGTAGAACTCGGCATCCCAACTGTCGACAGTAGCATCGACGAAGTTGGCGAGTGCTGTCCTGGTGTCCAGACCGGCACCGAAATTGTCGACAAGCGACTGCAAGGCTCCGCCTCCGGCATTCATCAGGTAAGTGGAGCAGACGATATAGTCGGTCACGTCCTTGGCATCGTAGAGAAACTCCATGTTGTTCATCAGACAGAGGTAGAGTACGATGCCGTCGATATGCACATTGGCATTCCGCACACCGCGTGCGAAACTCTTGGCCGAGAAGCACTTGTTTTCGCCATTGACCTGATAGCCGTCATCGTAAATCAGTCCGCGGCGCTGAGAACTGCTGGCTGCTTCGGCTACGTCATGGTGAGGCATGTAGCCACCGCCGTGGTCGGCCATGAAGAGGATATACTTCTTGGCGGGATAGTGGGTTGCCGCCCAGTTGATGAAGTTGGTCAGCGAATCGGGATTGGTGAAGTCAGCATTCGGCTGACCGTAAGGCGCCATTTCATTGAATTGCTTGTACATGGGCTTTTGAGGGTCGATAGCGAAGCGGTATGTTTCGCCTTTCTTGGGATGGCAAAGTAAGAAGTAATTGAACCAATCATATTCCTCCAACTGCTCATCGCTCACCGTCTTAACCTCATTTTCTGCCCACTTGACGGCCTCCTCATAGCTTACCTCTCCATAAACCGTCGGATTGAACGATGTCTTGTACTGAGCCACCACATTCACACGGTCGAAATTGGCCGCTTGAGCATTGTAGAACTGGCGGAAATTTTCCAAAATAAATCCATCGACATTGCGACCGCCGGTACCGTACCAGATAATGGTAGCGTCGGCCAAGTCGTCTTGTACCGGATTTGGTGCGGGGTTGTCGTAAACGCTAACGCATGATGTCAGCATCGGCAAAGTCATCATCAGCGTTATGGCCGCTGTTGCCATTAGATTCTTTTTCATAGTGATAAATTGCTGTTTAATGTTTGTTATGTTATCGGTGGGCATAGTGGGAATGGATGAACATTATATTTTTGTTTGCAAAGATACGAAAAAGTAAGAAAAATGCAAAAGGGAAACATAAAAAATGGGGCCGAAACCCCATTTTTAATTAATCGCCTTCGCCTGGCTCGTCACTATTGGAGGAAACAGGGGTGGGGCTACTACCACTACCGCTACTATTACCAGTGCTGCTTGACACCCCACTGCCATTCAGGAAACGTTCCTGACCGACAGGATAGGTGGAGATAGCTGCTGCAAAGGTTGGTGTAGCATCAGTCACGTCGAACTGTGCCGGACTGCGCAGCCAGCTGCCATTTACCTTGCGTGAGGTGATGGCCGTCATGTACGTATTGTCGGTAGTTGCTCCTTCAGTCAGATCGTATGCCAAGCGCACCTCTACCTTCAAAGTCTTGGCTGAAAAGGTCGGAGTAGCACCAGCTATGTCACCAATGACTGCTACGGAGAACGACTCCAGTACCGTTTCACCGCTTTGATAGGTGAAGCGGACAGCTCCGAAACCATAGCCTCCGAGAGCTTTCGGGTACATGACGGCAACGGTACACATGTCACCGAAGTACTTACAACCCATGGCTTCTGCCACTTCTGCAGTGGTTCCGTTTGTTGTCAGGACCAAAGTCAGTGTCACCTTCTTGCCTGACACGTTAACACTGTCTATTTCAGCATCAACGAGTGCGGCAGGAAGAGAGCCTTTTGAGATGATGTAGCTACCGGCTTTTAGCATAGACTCCTTGTAGTTGTTGAAGCCGAAAAAGCCGTTGTCATACTCCTTACTAATCTGAATCTGTTTCAGGTTAGAGGACATGAACTCACGCATACAAGGCATGCCAGCTGACTTGCCTTCAAACGAGTGGTCGCAGATGCTCTTCATGGCGGAGTAGGCGCTACCGATGGTTGCCACCATACAACGCTGAGACATCTGAGAGAGAGTACGAGGGTCTTTACCACCCTCCATGCGGTCTTTCGTAATTTGTTTGCCATTGACCACACTGAATGTGTGAGTCTTGGTGCTTCCTCTACGAAGACCAAAGAAAGTAGATGATTTCGCCATCTTCTTATGAACCGATTTTTCTAAGACGTACTTAGCAGTGTACTTAACCTTCGTGGTTGTTCCAGAACCTATCGGAAACCTTACCTTAACCTTACCTTAACCTTACGGTAACCTTAGGGTACTCCATCGGTTCATCTGCCTCGCTTGGTCTCATCGGACGGTGCAAAAGTAGGCATTAATAATAAAGAAAATGGAAAAATGAATCGGTATAAAAGCCACCCTCTATTTATACCGATTTATACCGATTTATGCCGGTTTTTCCTCATTAAGATTCTGCAATTTTTGTCTGATTTCCGTACGAATGGTCTCTAATTCATCTTCTCGAAACGGTTCTGCAGCATCAATGTATTTATTGGTGCCATAATGTTTGCTCTTGGCTTCATTGAAAGCAGAAGACTTGACACTGGGAAACTTTTCACATATGCTTTCTGTTGCTGGTTCGTCTATCCAGATGCCTGTGATGGCAATAATGATACGTGCAGCATCTTTTCCTTTTTTATCCTTAAGCATTTCCTCCAATATAGTAATGAGTTCTTGGGGCGCATCTGCTTTCAGATATTCCTCAAATTTCTTGGCTGCTGGTCGCCCAATTCTGGTTGAAGTTGATGTTTTCTTCGATGCTAATGGCTGTTGTCGGGTTTCAACTTCTGATTCTCTTTTTGTTTCGCCAATCTCTTCAAGAAGCTGGCGGGCATAGCTGAAGTCTGGAATATATTTCCTGTCTTCGTAGTCTGTCAGATCTATACGCCACAGCAAGTAGATTCCACTTTTCTTCTGTATATCCATCAATTTAATGTGGAAAGTTAACAATAGCGAAGCTAATCTTCTGGCGAAAGTGATCATATCTCCCCAAAACACACTTAGATAATACTCCATAGTTCCTTTGTCTTTGGAGGATACCTTCTGAACAATGTCAAAGAACTTGTCAGCAACTTCATTCCAATAAGCAATGTCCTCGTGACAATGTTCTATCATTTGTTTGCAGGCCGCAATATGCTCTGCAGGGTTCCATGGTTTACCTGTCCTACTGTCAATTTCCCCCTCTTTCACTTCTTTCCATGCCTCAATAGCTTTCTTATGCATCTCTATCTCCCGCTCTCTTTGCTTGATTCTCCCCATTGGATGAAAAGCATCTGCAAATTCTTTAAAAGGTACAAGTAGAGAGATGATATAACGTATTTGCTCTTCTTTATCCTTAAAACTCCTGAGGTTGTTTTCTATTTCTTCCATTAGGCCACCATCTACATAAAGAAGAACGTCATTATTGTAATCTTCAAATTCCCAGCGGACATATCGAGGAATAACGATGTCGTGATGGCGTTTCCACATTAATTGTCCTTCGGTCAGAGGCTGTCCCTGCTGTTGTTGTACTTGCACTTGTTGCTTGAAATAAGGTTTGTGTGGGCGTATATATGGAATGTTATATTCATCCCGTATCCAAACCATACATTCATGTGCTGGTCCGGAAAAGGTGTTAATGAACTCGTCTTCAATCTTACGGTTCTCTGGATATTTCGGAGGGAATAGTTTTTTCGACTTTCGGCGGACGAATCGTAGATAATTCTCGGCAAAGGCTTTGATGGTCGTAACGTCTTCCTCAGAAATATAATCTCTGATAACCTGCCCAGTATGTTCTATACGGTCCAGCTCTTCATATACATGCTTTTGTGCGGTAAACTCCTCTTCAAGGTTACGTTCCCAGGCATCGGGCTCGTTCTTGTGGCTTATAACGTACTTTTGCTTTTGTTGGCTGAAGTACTCTTCAAATATGTCGGCTGTTCCTTTTTGGTTTCTGTATCTCAGCCAGTAGACAACAAAGCCTTCTGCCACAATGGGACATTCCAATTCTTCATCCTCTGTGGGGTGGTTACTCTCTAGTGCATCAATTTCATCCGCATGTCCTGGCTTATAATCGTAGTCGACAAAGCGGAGTACATTATCATCCAATACATCAACCATCGCGCCAACGGCATCGTTGGCCCATTTGGTTATATGTCTTGTGTCCATGGAAGAATAGGCTGAATCGAGGTATGATTCATTATCATTCAATCCGTGAGTCCAATCTATAATCATCATAAAGCCATCAAATATGTAACAATTGCAAAGATACGATTTTTATTTGGTTTCTTGATGTTTTTATGATGATATCTTATGGTTTTTCTCTATTTTTTGTCTAAAACGTGATAAAATTCAATAGAATTGCTTACCTTTGCCGCCAAATAAAACAATACTATTATGATTACATATAGTGCAGAAGGTGTCAAGTTTCCTGGTATTAAGCGTCGTGAGACGACGTCATGGATTCGTCGTGTAGCTGCTACCTATCATAAAAAGGTGGGTGAGGTAGGCTATCTGTTTTGTAGCGACGAGCATATCCTTGAGGTCAACCGTGAATATCTTGGTCACGACTACTACACGGATATTATCACTTTCGACTATGACGAAGGGGATGTCTTGAATGGTGATATCGTCATCTCTTTGGATACGGTACGTTCAAATGCCGAGCTTTTCAAAAAGGACTATAACGAGGAACTGCATCGTGTGATCATCCATGGTATTCTTCATCTTTGTGGTATTAACGACAAAGGTCCTGGAGAGCGCGAGCAGATGGAGGCAGCCGAAAATGCTGCGCTCGCTCTGCTCTAATCGCTTATCCATTCATATTCTTTCAATATTACTTCATAAACAGGTGTGGTACGAATTCTGCCAGGCCACGACGCCAGGTGAGCCATTCGTGGTCAGTACCCGTCGACTCTGAATAATGAACGTCCACACCCATGGCGTTCAGGTCGTCAACCATTTTCTTGGTACCGAACATCTTGTCCATGCCCTCTGTGCCGCTGCACATCAGGAAGTAGTGGAGCTTTTTGTTGAGTTCATCGGGACGTGTAAAAATGCCGTCATAAGCCGTTTTCAGGTCAAGTCCGAAGATAGCGCCACTGAATGTTCCCAGATATGAGAATTGATCCAGGTGGGTTAGTACCACGTCAAATGTCTGGTGTCCGCCCCATGACAGACCGGCCATGGCACGATGGTCGCGATCTGTCAATGTGCGGAACCTCTGGTCTATGGTTGGTATAAGATCGTTCAGCATCACCTGATAGAAAGAGTTGCCGTACTGGCTCTCGCCTTGGCGATTAGAACCACCACGGAACGGTGCCTTGATGTCACCGCTCTCCATCACAACAATCATGGGCACAGCCTTGCCAGCAGCAATGAGGTTGTCCATGATGTGCTGCATGTGTCCCTGCTTGCTCCAGCCTGTCTCATCCTCTCCCATGCCGTGCTGCAAGTAGAGTACGGGATACTTCTTCTTACCTTTTTCATAATCTGCAGGCGTGTAGACAAGAGCATGGCGCCACTCTTTGGTCGACTGTGCGAAATAATTGATGCTACGCACTTGTCCATGGGCGATACCCTGTTGAGGACGGTAATAGTCTCCCTCGCTGCCTTCAGGTATTTCTATACCTCCGGCCTGACGGTTGCAACCGAAGAAGGTTTCAGTGGCAGGATCGACGAAGTTGACACCGTTGATATTCATGAAATAATAGTGGAATCCGGGAACCAACGGATCGGTAACAGCCATAAAGTTGCCTTTTCCATCAGGTTGCATCTCGTATTTCTTGCTGCAGATGTCCACAACGACCTTGCGCGCTTCGGGTGCAGAAATGCGGAAGTAAGCCCTGTTCTCTTTGTCCACCTTGGGGAACTCGTTACCTGGGATGGTCGTCTCGGCAATAAAGGCGTCAGCAGGCACCTCAATCGTCTTGGGCAAGTCAACATGCGGGCGTTTGGGCTCATAACCCAAGAAACGGGCCACAGCCTCACCATAGCGGCAACCCAGTTCGCGATAGCCGGCAGCATCGAAGTGGAGTCGGTCAGGACCATTGGTACACTCATCCGACGAGATAACTTGCGCTGTATGGAGGGTGTTAGGCAGTTCGTCTATCTGCTTCTTGCAGCCGATACATACGCCCTTGCCACCAGCCTGAACGATGTTACCGGCATAGAGGTTCACCTCTTCAGGCTTCAGTTTCAGGTCGCTGCACAGTGCATCATACACCTTCTGCACTTTATTGGCCCATTCTGGATCACCCGTGTTCGACTCACCCTGATGCATCAGAATGCCCTTGATGACACCGTCTTTCTGAGCTTTCTTAGCCAGTGTTACCAATCGCTCATAGGGGTTGTTGTTGTAAGCCTCCAACATACCTTTCATCCAGCCAGGAGCCTCATTCTTCACATAATTAGCTATCTCGCTGGGCATAAAACCTTCAATCTTGATGCCGCCAATAGCCACATGGATAACACCAACCTTGATGTTTTCTGGAAGTGAAGCTACCAGTGTACGACCAAACCAGTCGGCGGGCGTAAGTCCTGTATTCGGGCGGCAGAGTGGGGGAACGGCTTCATACCATTCGCCCATCTTGCGGGCAGGCTGAGTGCCATCTTGTGAGGCAGGGTAGTCTACGGCAGGCATCCAGAGGAATCGGGGGCCTGGACTTTTCAGGTCTTGGGCCTCGGGGCGCGCTGCTCCTTCCATATTTGACTGGCCAAAGCAGAGGAAAATGTAGAAATTAGGATCTTGGGCTTTTGCTGTCATCGAAACCCAAATCAATAGAATAGTCAACAGTTGCTTCATAGTTTTTTTTGTTGAATAGATGTTAGAAATTTGAAATTCGTTGCAAAGATAACTATTTTTCCCTTACATTATATTTATTAGGCTTCTGCGTGTGTAACATAATCGTTGTATATGGTAAAACGTCAAATCCAATGTTACAAATAATAAAAATCATGTTACATACAATAATGTTTGTTAACTATAAGAACTGTATCTTTGCAACCGAAATCGGAAAATTACTATTTGATAGCTTGTTTTTTAGGTTAGATAATATGAACTATAGTTAAAGTAGTTTTGGTATGTAATTCGCAGGGGCCGGCGCGAGTCTCCCCCTGCTTTTTTAACCGGTTGAAATGGGAATTTTTGGTATAATTGGAAATAATTGTTCAAACACGTTACAAAATACAAAAACAGTGTTACAATCTCTAAAATATATTAAAAATAAATATATTACCTTTGCACCCGAAAACCTCTTGGAACGCAATTGACATAATCAAATAAAGTACAAATATGAATCAAAATCTGTCAAAATGAAGAATCTAAAGCAATTGATTAGACAGGCCTTTTTCGCGACTTTAATGCTCTTTGCATTCAGCACGATGCTGTATGCCCAGGGTGGTGTCTCGGTAAAAGGTACGGTCACGGACGGCGCTGGGGAGCCATTGATTGGTGCCTCAGTAGTTGTGAAGGGACAATCTTCCTTGGGTACGGTGACTGATTTCGATGGTAACTTTGTATTGAAAGTGCCTTCGGAGCAGTCAACGCTTGTCATTTCTTACGTGGGTATGACCACGAAGGAGATCAAGGTAGGCAAACAGCGCGATTTTAAGGTGACGCTGAATGATGACACCCAGTTGGAGGAAGTTGTCGTAGTAGGTTACGGCCAGCAGAAGAAGGCTTCTGTGGTGGGTGCCATCACACAGACAACAGGTGAAGTACTAGAGCGTGCAGCAGGTATTGGTAGTGTTGGTGCAGCACTGACAGGTAACCTGCCTGGTGTTGCAACCATCGCTTCTACAGGTCGACCTGGTGAGGAGGATCCTCGTATTTACATCCGTGGTGCTGCTGCATGGAACCAGGATGCTCAGCCGCTGATCCTCGTTGATGGTGTCAAGCGTGATATTCAGTCTGTTGATATCACGTCTGTCGCTACTATCTCTGTATTGAAGGACGCTTCTGCAACAGCCGTTTACGGTGTGGAAGGTGCTAATGGCGTTGTCCTGATTACCACCAAGCGTGGTCAGGAAGGTAAGGCAAGAATTGACGTCGGTTTCAACGCCACGTTAAAGGCTGTATCAAAGCTCCCGCGTAAGTACGACTCTTACGATGGCTATATGCTTCGTAACCAAGCCATTGAGCATGAGCTTGCTATTGGCGGTGCTGCTTCTTGGGAGTTCTACCGACCACAGACTTTCATCAACCTCTTCCGCAATCAGGACTATACGGTGAAGCCTAACTTTGCAGCTGATGGCACCTACCTTGGTGACTACAGCCAGGCCGAACGTTATGCCAATATTGACTGGCAGGAGGAGATGTTTAAAAAGTTCACCTTATCTTATAATACGAACCTTAATATTTCTGGTGGTACGCAGTTTGTGAAGTATTTCGTTGCATTCGACTTCCAGAATGAGGGTGATATGACCAAGATATGGGATAACCGTCAGGGTTATACTGGTGGTTATTCATACAATCGTTTGAATGTACGTTCAAATCTGGACTTCCAGATCACGAAGACCACTCAGTTTAGAGTCAACCTTGCAGGTTCTAATGCGCAGAAGAAGTCTCCGCGCTTCTATTATGGAAATGATGGCGAGTTCTTCCAGCAGCAGAAATGGGCCGGTGCCTACGGTATGGCGCCCAATCTCTTCCCCGTTCAGTTCTCTGACGGTGCTTGGGGTTACTATCCTTTGACATCTAATATTGAGAACTCTCCACAGAGTGTGGCAACATCTGGTTATGAGTTACAGACCATTACACGTATCTTTACCGACTTCGCTCTCGAGCAGAAGCTCGATTTTATCACGAAGGGTCTGGTGGCTCGCGGAACCATCTCTTGGGACAACAACTTCACAGAGGGTAGTCGTGGTATTGCCGACCAGCATACCGTCAAGAAAGCATACATTTTGCCTGAGGATGGTGCGCTTATTCGTGAGAATGATATAGACACTGCAACAGGTTTCGACTTCTATGAAAGTCGTGACTGGACAACTCAGGCAGGTAACATCAGTTCTACAAGCCGCGCTACGGAAATGTCACTCCAGCTTTTCTGGGCTCGTCAGTTCGGCGACCATAACGTGTCTCTGATGGGTAACTGGAAGCGTCGTATCACACAATATGGTTCAGAACTTGAGAACCGTCGTGAGGACTGGGTATTCCGTACAACCTACGACTATAAGAGCAAGTATTTCGCTGAGTTCAACGGTGCTTACAACGGTTCTCAGAAGTTCTCTCCAGACAACCGCTTCGCTTTCTTCTGTTCAGGAGCTTTAGGTTGGATGGTTTCTGAGGAGCCTTTCATGAAGAAGCTGAAGGACAAGGGTATTATTGACATGTTCAAAATCCGTGGTTCTCTCGGTGAGATTGGTGATGATAACGCCGGTGAGCGTTGGGCTTACCTGACCAGATGGGAAGTAACTAACGATGGTAATGGCTATAGAATGGCTTTGGATGGTTCTAACAGCCCATTCATAGGCTATAAGGAGGCTGCTGTTGCTGTTCCCGACCTTCGTTGGGCAACCGTATTGAAGAAGAACATCGGTTTCGACTATGCATTCCTTCACGGTATGTTCGCCGGTAGCTTCGACTACTTCCGCGATGACCGTTACGACATCTTTATTTCTGGTACCGAACGTTCAGTGCCTTCATTCTATGGTGCTGCTAAGACCCCTGATGTTAACCAGGGTAAGATGAAGAACTACGGTTTCGAGTTTGAGGTTCGCTTCAACAAGGTGTTGAAGAATGGCATGCGTTTCTGGGCCAATGCCAACTATACCTATGCGCACAACGAGATTATCTTAAAGGATGATCCCAAGTTGATTCCAAGCTATCGCAAGAAGGAAGGCTATTCTCAGGGCCAGTATACCTCATTTATTGACAATGGCTTTATTGGCAGCTATGACGAGCTCTACAGTTCTCCTGAGCGACAGAGCAGTGACGAAATGGTGCTTATCGGTGACCACTATATCGTAGACTTCAACGGCGATGGTGTTGTTGACGAAACAAACGATATAGCTCCTTATGGCTACACCGGTAACCCAGAGCATACCTACAATGCCACCATCGGTTGGGAATGGAAGGGCTTTAGCATGTTCGCTCAGCTCTATGGTGTCACAGGTGTTACCCGTGACGTAGGTCTCACCTCTTTTAATAATAAGTTGCTGACGGTATATGATAATGGTCAGTGGTGGAATCCTGCCGCAGGCGGTGGTGATGTTGTTGTTCCACGTTTTACGACCCAGGTTGCCTATAACGATGGTACACAGTTCCTCTTCGACGGTTCTTATTTCCGTTTGAAGAACGTGGAGATTGCCTATACATGGACGAAGGGCTGGATCAAGAAACTTGGCTTCACAAGCCTGAAGGTTTATCTGAACGGTAACAACCTCTTCCTGATTACCAAGATGCCTGACGACCGTGAGAGTAACTACGGCTATAGTGGCGGTGGTGGTGCTTACCCAACTGTTAGACGCTATAACTTCGGTATAAAGCTTAACATTTAACATTGAACATTGAACGTTATGAAATACTATAATAATATTAAATCCCTTTTGTGTGGTTCGCTGCTCCTGTTGGCATGCAGTGCTTCACTCACATCGTGCAAAGACTGGCTCGACAAGGATCCCGAGTCTATCGTTGCAGAGGATGAGGCATTCAAGAACTTCCGCAATTTCCAGGGATATATAGAGGAAATCTACGACCTGATTCCTGATAAGCAGAAGGCCAACTACTGTACTTCATGGAATTGGGGTGACGACGCGCTTCACAACCCAGAAGGCTATGCCCACATGGATCACCAGGTGGATCTTGGTAACTACCGTAACTGGTACACTAACAGCCAGTCTTGGCTGAATGGTAACTGGGATTCGCTGTGGAAAAGCTCATGGTACTGCATCCGTAAGTGTAACATGGGTATTGAGAATATCAAGTCGCTGGTAGGAACAGACGAGGAGCGCAACCTGTTGCTTGGACAGATGTATTTCTTCCGTGCTTGGTGGCATTTCGAACTGATGTGCTATTTCGGTGGTCTGCCATATATTGATGAGGCATTTGCTGCTGACGCGATCCCCGAACTGCCACGCCTCTCTTTCCAGGAATGTGCAGACCGTTGTGCCGAGGACTTTTTAAGAGCGTACGACCTCCTTCCTTGGGATTGGGATGAGACATTGGCAGGTATGCAGACTTCGGGAAAGAACGACCTGCGTGTCGACAAGTTCATGGCTCTCTGTTATCTGGGTAAGGTGTACCTTTGGGCAGGTTCTCCTTTGATGAAGGAGTTCGAGAAGACCAAGGATGGTGGCGTGGCCCAGCTGTTAGGTGCCAGCTCTAATGGTAAGACCTACGATTACGATATCGATTACTGTAAGAAGGCCGCTGAGGCCTTCGGTAAGGCACTTACGATGGTCATCAACAAGTCTGTCAAGTATCAGCTTGTCGGTTTCAGATATTCTGACATTTACAACCATACCATGGATGAAAATGCTGAAAATTGCTACACAGATATCTTCTATACCATCAAGCAGAACTGGAAGATGCCAGGTTCTACGGAGGCTATCTTCCGTGGTGCATGCCCGGGAGTCAACTCCGCCCCTTGGAACTGCGCCAAGCTTTTTGGTCCTAAGGTTGATGGCCTTGTGGAGCATGACAACATCATTCATCACCCCACTGCCAACCTCGTAGACCAATACGGAATGGCTAACGGACAGCCCATCTATCTGGTAAGAAATGGCCAGTATGTGCTGAACGAGGCATCAGGCTGGGATCCAGAACATCCGTTTAAGGATCGTGACCCACGCTTCTATCACGATATCGTGTTCGATGGCTTCCACTATGTGCTGAACAGAGAGGGTATGACGGATGCCCAGAAGTCTCACGTGCTTGACTACTGCTCGCTTTACACCGGTGGTGCTATGCGTGAAATCGACCATGGCAGTGCTTCTGGCTATTTTATTCAGAAGCTGATTCCTCACCAGTGCAACAAGGGTGACAAATGGTACGAATGGGATTACGCTATCCAGACCTATATCCCCTATATGCGTTTGGCTGACGTCTATCTGATGTATGCAGAGGCGAGGGCTGCTATTGCAACGACCATTACAGACATCAAGGACAGGCCTTCTTATTGTCCGCAGCTGTCGGCTGTTGAGGCCATCAATGCGCTCCGCGACCGCGTCAATACAGATGATTATCCCATGGAGCATGTACAGGCTAACCTGATGGACACCAAGGAGCACTTCATGGATGAGGTACGCCGCGAGCGTACTGTGGAGCTTTCGTTCGAGGGTTTCCGCTGGTGTGACCTTCAGCGTTGGTTGCTTTTGACCGAGCCTCCTTATACGACGAAATATTCTCATGAGTTCGAGCGTTTGGAATCTAATGACTGGTTCTATAATAGTAAGACTTTCGAACCACAGCACGATCCGAAGGATGCTAGAGTCGGTAACTTCCACAAGGAAGATATTATCACCCGCCGTTTCGAATCCAAGCACTACTGGTTCCCGCTTCCTGACCAAGATACCTATCTGTACGAAGGATTCCCTCAGAATCCAGGATGGTAAAAGAGTTAAGAGTTAAGAGTTAAGAATTAAGAATTATGAAAAGAATGAAAATAAACATATTTCTCTTTGCCATGTTTGCAGTATCGTCATTGACGGCCAACGCCCAGGTCACTGACGAGGCTGATACTATCGAGGTAAAAAAGAAAGTACATGTCGCTTTCCGTGACGTGGATGCCGACCATCTTCTCGGAGGTGTTTCCTATGTCGACATGGAAGAGCTGTCGAAGAAGGATTATACAATGGGTAGTCTTGAAGACATGCTCGGGCTTGTCGGGGGATGGAATGGCAATAACCTGTGGGGTATGGACAACGAACGTCTGGACAATAACGACAACAGCAACCTGCCGTTGGTCATTATTGATGGTGTGAAGCGTCCGTCTAACAATGTGTTGCCTTCTGAAATAGAGCAGATTACCTTCTTGAAGGGTGCACAGGCAGTCGTACTCTATGGTTCCAAGGGTGCCAAGGGTGCTATTGTGATTACCACCAAGCGTGGTAAGGTAGATGGTCTTCAGATTACAGCCAACGCCAATACCGGCTTCCACTTTGCCAAGGAATTCCCTGAGTATTTGGGTTCCGCAGAATACATGACACTCTACAGAGAGGCGTTAACGAATGATGGAATCGCTATTCCTGAAAAGTATTCTTTGCAGAATATTTATAACCACGCATCCGGACAGAATCCCTACCGTTATCCCAATGTCAACTACTATTCAGACGAGTATGTCCGCAAGGCCTATAACCGTTCTGAAGGCACATTGGAGATTCAGGGTGGTGGCACGCGTGCTCATTTCTACACGAATATCAACTACTATCGCCATGAGGATCTTCTGAACTTTGGCCCAGCCAAAGACAACTATACCGATCGTTTCAGCGTACGCGGTAATGTAGACCTCGTTGTGAACAAGGTGATCAAGGGTTTTGCCAATGCTAGCGCTACCTTCTACAATGAACACAAGAACAAAGGTAATTTCTGGGGTGAGGCATCTACCATGCGTCCCAACTTCCCTGAGAATGCTGCACCGCTGATCCCCATCGATATGATTGATCCGAATGCTAGCAAGGCGCTTGCTACCTTGGGTAAGTCACTCAACCTGCTCGATGGCAAATATTTCCCTGGTGGTACAAAAGCCACCCAGACAAATGCCATTGCGGACTGCTATTTCGGTGGTGAAATACAAGCTGTTAGCCGTCAGTTCCAGTTCGATGCTGGTATCATCTACGATATGAACAAGTTCGTAAATGGCTTGTCATTTAAGACGCTGTTCTCGATTGACTACGCTGCCAGTTACAGTCTAGCATATAATAATAAGTATGCAGTATTCATCCCGACTTGGAGTAACTATAACTCTGAGGATGCGATTGTGGCTCTTACCCAGCAGAATGACGAGGTCGTGACAGGTCACATGAGCCAGTCGGACAGTAAATATCGCCAGACCATCAGCTGGAACGGTCATTTTGACTACGACCATACCTTTGCAGGCAAGCACCATGTTACAGGTATGCTGCTCGCTAATATGTATACCACGACGGCCAGTGGCACTTACCATCGTTATGCTAATGCCAACTTAGGCCTGCAGGCAGGTTACGATTATATGGGCCGTTACTTCGCTGAGGTGTCATTGGCTGGCGTGCATTCATCCCGATTGGCAGAGGGACATCGCGAAGCCATCTCTCCTTCTTTCACGATTGGTTGGAACATTGCCAAGGAGAAGTTTATGAAGGGAAGCTTTGTAGATGACTTGTTGATCAGTGCCTCTTATAGCAATCTGAATGAGGATATTGATGTCTACATGGGTGAGAAATACTATTATCTCTACGATGCATTATGGTCTACGGGTGGTAGCGGTTTCTCTTGGAACGAAGGTTCTACTGCAAACTTGACTTATTCTACAGCGGGTAGCAATCCTTCACTTGACTTTATTCATCGCAAGGAATGGTCTTTCAGCCTGCGTGGTTCGTTCTTTAACAGGTTGATTACCACCAACCTGACCTACTTTAATACGGATATGGATGGCTTTATTATCCAGAACCCGACGAACTTCCCCTCTTACTTGGCAGGTGGTCTCTCTGGCAGTTCATTCAAACCGACCATCAATAACAATATCCAGAACCGTAAGGGTCTTGACTTCAGTATCACGGCTCACAAGAAATTTGGTCAGATCGACGCACAATTGGGTGTGGTTGGTACCTATCTCAAGACAGAGTGGAAGAAGTATGATGAAACTATAGATCCTACAGCACCAGACAAACATACTGAGGGCCAAGCTCTTGATGCCATTTGGGGCTTTAACTGCCAGGGATTCTATACGGCAGATGATTTTGATTACGATGCAGAAAAAGGCACGTACACCTTAAAAGCTGGTCTTCCTAAATCAGCACTTAATGGTAGTGCCAATCTCCAGCCAGGTGACTTGAAGTACGAAGATGTAAACGGTGACGGTCGAATTGACGCCAAAGATATGGTTGTTCTTGGCAAATCAGGTGATATTGTCTTTTTGAATAGTAGCGGAAGACCAGAAAGAACTGGTATGGGTTCTATTGGCGCACCTCTCACACTGGGTATCAACCTCACGTTGAAATATAAGAACTGGACACTCTTTGTGTTGGGTAATGGCCAGTTTGGTGCTAAAGGCATGAAGAACGGCAGTTACTACTTTATGAGTGGTGATGCTAAATATTCTGTCAATGTCCGTAATCGTTGGACGTCAGAGACTGCTAACACGGCAACTCATCCTCGTCTGACTACCATGGCAACGTCTAATGGTGAGGCTTCAACCTTCTGGCTCTACAGCACCGATCGCTTCAATCTCCGCAAAGTACAGCTGACCTACGACTTCCCGAAAGAGATGTTTGAAGGAAAGATTGTTAAGGCTCTCTCTATTTATGTAAACGGAAACGACCTCCTCACGATTGCAAAGGAGCGCAAGTTGATGGAGACAAGCGTTGGCTATGCACCACAGACTCGTTTCTATAATCTTGGTGTGAAAGTTACGCTTTAATTCTAATTGACAATTGATAATTGAAAATTGAAAATTATGAAGACAAAAAATATTATATTCTATTTGATTGGTCTCCTCGCTTTCTGCTCATGCCAAGACATGTTTGAGCCTGCGGATGAAAACAACAGACAGGAGGATGCCATGTATGAGGAGTCAAAGTATGCAGACGGACTGCTGATGTACGGCTATGGTCGTCTTCCATATCTCACGACCACCCAGACGGACATTGCCACAGATGATGCTGTAAGCAACAATCAAAGTAATAATTATCTGCTGATGGCCACCGGTACATGGGCATCAGACAACAACCCGATGTCTGTATGGGACCAGTGTAAGGATGGTATTCAGTATATCAACCTCTTTCTTTCGAAAGTGGAGAAGGTGAAGTGGGCTCCCAGTGCTGTTTCTAAGCAGCAGATGTTCATTGACCGTCTGAAAGGCGAGGCCTTTGGCCTTCGCGCGATTCTCTATTACTATTTGCTTCAGGCTCATGGTGGTTATGCTGATGATGGTGAACTCTACGGTGTACCCTTGCTGACAACGCCTGAAGACGGTAGCTCAGACTTCAACCAGCCACGCGCTACTTTTGCTGACTGTGTGAAACAGTGTTTTGATGACTGCGACAGCGCTATGGCACTGCTTCCTGATGATTATAAAAATATTTCTACGGATGCAGAGATTCCCGCTAAGTATAAGGCAATAGGTGCTTATGTAACCAGTTACAACCTTGTGTTCGGTGATAAGGCCCAAGGTCTCTTGTCTGGTAAGGTGGCTGAGGCAACAAAGGCACAGATTGCCCTGCTCGCAGCCAGTCCAGCCTTCCGTGAAAAGAGTGGTGTCACTTCTGCTCAGGCTGCAACGCTCTGTGCCAATGTGCTCAAGCGCATTGGTGGTTTAGAGGGTTTTGACAAGACAGGTAACAGAGACTGGTATAATTCTTCTTTTAAGTCCATGATTGAAACGGTGACTAATCCAGAGATTCTCTGGCGTGAAGACCGTCATAAGAATGCAGACCAGGAAAGAGAGAATTTCCCACCGACGCTGTATGGTAGTGGTCGTGTCAACCCGTCACAGAACCTCGTGGATGCTTTCCCGATGCGCAGTGGTCGTCCTATCACAGATCCCGCTTCTGGTTATAATCCTAAGGATCCATACGCCAGCCGTGACCCTCGTCTTGATCTCACGATCCTCTATAACGGCAGAACATTAAGGAAGAGTGAAATTATCACAGGACTCTATCCAAATGACAAAAACGAGACGGATGACAACTGGAACACCACTAACAAATCAACACGTACCGGCTATTACCTGTTGAAACTGCTGCGTGATGACGTTAGTCCACTGTCAAGCTCGCTTATCGAGCAACAGCACATCTATCCTCGTATCCGTTATACAGAACTGTTCCTAGCTTATGCTGAAGCAGCCAACGATGCATGGGGACCAAAGGCTGATCCAACAGGTGTTGGCTTCACCGCTTACGATGTCATCAAGGCTATCCGTGACCGTGCAGGACTCGGTACCGACGAGTATGGAATGCCACTTCCTGAAGGAGATGCCTATTTGGAAGAGTGTGCTGCAGATCAGGCTAAGATGACCAATCTGATCCGTAACGAGCGCCGTCTTGAACTCTGCTTTGAGAATAAGCGTTTCTGGGACCTCCGTCGTTGGATGTTGCCATTGAATGAGACAGTGAGGGGTATGAAGATTACCCGCAACGAAGAAACACTTGAGCTTACCTATACCATCGAAGATGTTGAGGTACGTCAGTATGACAACGCTTATCAGTGCTATGGCCCCATTCCGAAGGGTGAAGTGCTCAAATGGAGCAATCTTAAACAAAACAAGGGCTGGTAATAAGGTGAAAATTGATAATTGAAAATTGATAATTGAAAATGACAATTATGAAACTGAAGAAATATATATACGGTGTAGCTTTGGGAGCGCTTTCTCTCACCTATGCATCATGCTATAATGCTGATAAGGAGTTCCCAGACTACGAAGGAGGTACAACAGCCTACTTCGCCTATCAGTTCCCAGTACGTACGCTCATATTGGGTAACGACATTTACGACAACACGCTCGACAATGATCACAAATGTCGTATTTGGGCAACGATGGGTGGCGCCTATGGCGGACGTGACGCTGTGGTGGACATTACTGTTGATGAGTCGCTTTGCGACAGTCTCTATTTTATGGATGCAGCCGGAAATTCTGCAGAGAAAGTGCGTCCGATGCCATCAGCATACTATAATCTGTTGAGTAATTCTATTCCTTATAATGGTGATTCTCGCGGTTATGTAGAGGTGCAGTTTACAGATGCTTTCTTTGCTGATCCGAAGGCTGCAGAAAATACCTATGTCATTCCGCTGTTGATGACGGACGTCAAAGGTATTGACCATATTCTCACCGGAACACCCCGTGAAGGTCTCTCTCCCTCTCGTACCAATACTGAGGATTGGGAAGTATTAGCCAAGGACTATGTGCTTTATTGTGTGAAGTATAAAAACCCATGGGATGCTAAGTATATCCGCCGTGGTGTTGACAATATAACAGAAAACGGAACAACCACACAGGTAGTCCGTAAGGACTTCTCATTGGTTAACACAGATACTGAGCGTTACAAGGAGAACCCTGTGAATGCAAACGACGAAATATGCGGTATCACCACGAGGAATATGACACAGGCTAACTTCCCATTATCCATCAATATTGGTAAAGATGCATCAGGAGATGCTAGACCTTCTCAAAGCTGTAGCCTTTTGCTTACATTTAATGGCGACAATTGCACCATTTCCAGTGAAGATACCGAGGTGCCTTCTACCGGTTCCGGTGAATTTATCAAGAATGGAAGCGGTTTGAAAGAATACAAGGACTACCAATGGGAAGGGGTTGGTAAGGCTGACCAGCGCGACATTCTCCGCCTTAACTACAATGTGACCTTCAAGAAAGGAAGAGTCATCGGTAAAAAGATAGTTAATGGCAAAGAGGTAGATTGGATTCTTGAGAACGACGTGACGGTGTCCGCAACTGATACACTTGTTGTTCAGACGCGTGAGTCGAACAAGAAGGTGTTCTTCTCAACAAAGTACCATAAAAAGGATTAAGGTTAATGAAGTTAAAGAAATTAGATTATGAATAAGATTTTTAGAAACTTATCTCTGTTTTTGGCTACTGGAGCACTTGTCGTGTCCTGTGCCGACTATAATGAGACAGGTAATTTCAAGGCTGACCCTGATCCGACAGTCGTAGTCCCTTATCAGGATTTGGCTCCTGTAAAGTCATATATTGACAGAGCGCAGTATCCCAATCTGTCGCTTGGTGCTCAGCTTAAGGTGGCTGACTTTAATAAGCAGGAAATGGCACATGCTGCAGCGGTGACCAATTTCGACGATGTAGCTTTCGGCACCACTCTGATGTCAGGTGCTATTGTCAACGCCAGAGGTGTGATGAACTTCCTCGATATGAAGGACCTGCTCGATCATGTGCAGGAAATCGGCGGCAAGGTCTTCGGCAGTCCGCTTTTTGCCAATGCCAATCAGGCTGACGAATGGTTGGCTACGCTGACCGCTCCTATTGAGATTCCTGTGGACTATCAAGAAGGTAAGGCGGTCAACTTCAACGACATGCCAGTAGGTAAATACGGTGACTATGCTACATCGAAAGCTTCTATTGTGAAATATGATGATCAGAATGTGCTTAAAATTGGTTCTCAAGCACAAGTCAACATCATTGATGGTTTCGAAGTAGATCCTTTGGCTAAATACACCGCAACATTCTGGGCTAAAGCTGATAAGGACATTACATTTGATGTCAATTTCTCTGGCAACAAGGTGACAGGTAGCGGTACTAACGGTAAGTGGCCACTCAAGCAGGGCAAATGGACCAAGATAGTCGTTGAGGCCCAAAGTGCAGAAGGAGAAACGGACGGCTACTTACGTATTGAAACAGCTCGTGGTATCACCGTTTATATCCAGAAGGTACAGGTGGGCTACTATCCTGACAACCACCGTCCACAGACAGCCCAAGAACTCAGTGACACAATCAATTATGCTGTCAAGGCATGGAGCGAGGGTGTGATGAAGATTAATGAAGGTCGTATCACCTCTTTCGACCTCATTGACGAACCTCTCGATGTTAAGTCTGAATTGGATAACGGCAAATTCGACATCAAGCACGCTACTGACAAGATTTTCTGGCAAGACATTCTTGGCAGCGAGAACTATGCTCCTGTAGTTGCCAGGGAAGCTCGCAAGGCATTCGAAGAGTTTGATGGTGACCCAGCTGCACTGAAGTTCTTTATCAGTGAGACAGGTCTTGAGGATAGCAAGAAGCTGGAAAGTCTTAAATACTGGATTGGTATCTGGGACAACAATGGTGCCCAAATTGACGGTATCAATGCCAAGGTGAACCTTACATATAGCGAAGATGCAACAACCCTGGCAGCTAACAAGGCAACGATTGACAATCTTTTGGATAATCTGGCTGCTACCGGTAAACTGATTCGTCTCTCTAACTTCGACATCAAATATAAGGATGCTACTGGTGCCTCTGTCTCTGCAAAAGATATCACAGATGTTCAGCGTCAGCAATTGGCCGACTTTTATGCTTACGTCATCAAGAGCTATATGACCAAGATTCCTAACGACAAACAGGCAGGTATCTGTAAAGCTAATATGGTTGATACGGGCGATCCTGTAGGTCTTTGGGCAATCGATAGCAAAACCAAGGACTGGGTGCGCACAGCCACTTACGAGGCATTCTGCAAAGCACTGAGTGGACAATAAGGAACTAACTGACAGATAATTTGCCAGTGAACAAGAGGAAGTATTCTGATTTTCCTGGCAATTATCTTTCAAATAATCTCTAGAAAACAATATTAATTTACGTTTTATTTAATTCACTTATTTATTAATCTAAAATTATTTCTATTATGAAGAAATTATTTACTCTTCTTGTTCTCTTGACATGTTTCATGGGAGCAAAGGCTGCAACAAAGACAGTAGTCGATTATGAATGTGACTACACTAAAGCTACTTCATGGTCACATGGTTGGCTTAATGAAGAAGAGCACCTCGTATTCGAACCAGGTGTTGGCCTCCATTTCCAAAGTACTGAAGCGCAGGAACAGTTTTACAGTTTCCAGTACCAACTTCATCCAGGTATTTCACCTTTGGATAATGATGCATTATACACTATCACTTTAAGAATTAAGGGTAGTGTTGCACAAGACATTCATGCATCATTCTCAGGTTCTGGCACTCCTGGTATGATTCCTATCACAACAGACTGGGTAGACGTAGTATTAGAAAATTGTGTCAACGATCCGGAAGCTGCGTATTTTGCAAATAGCGGTTGCTTACTTATCCAGCCAGGTGACTATGTCGGTGAGTTCTGGATTGAGTCTATCAAGATTACCCATGAGGAACAAGAGAATGCGGTTCCTATAACATGGCTCCCTGTTGAAGTTACAAATGGTGATGCTGAGTCTGCTTGGCCTGAATGGGCTCTTACAGAGGAAGGTGGTATCAATGCAAACTGGAGAGGTGACCGCACTGGAGAAATCTGTGCATGGGGTTTGACGATGGGACGCAACTTTGATGATCAGTGTCCCGCTGATATCTCTGGTGATAGCTTCCGTGCTCGTCCATTCCCAGCAGATATCGAAGCAGATCCTGCAGATGCAACTAATCACGTGTTTGCAGTTCATGTAACTCAGATTGATAAAATTGATGATGATAATTCTATAGCATGGTCTAACCAGTTCTGGATTCAGTCTCCAAAGACCTATAAAGCTGGCACAAAGGTAAAAGTGAAGTTCCGTTATAAGGCAGAGAAAGCTGCCCCTGGTGTTGCCACTCAGATGCACAAAATTAATCCATCAATTTATCTTAATGGTAATGGAGTCGGTACACTTGCTTTCACTACAGATTGGCAGGACTGTGAAAAGGATATAACATGGGATAATGATGGATGGTCAATAGCATTTAACCTTACCAATGAATTTAGAGAGCCAAATGTTTACTACTTCGACGACATTTCCTTCTCAACCATGAAGCTTGATGAAGGTTGGTTCGTTGCTTCTGCTAACACAGAGACCGGCATAGAGTATGACTTCGCCAATGCTACCGAATTTGTTGTCGATCCTGATGATGAGACTCAGGTAATTGCTACGGTTGGTACTGAAGGCAAGCAGGATACATGGGTGAATGAGGTCATGATTTCAACCGTTCGTGGTGAGAATTCAGCATTCAAGGGTGCTACTATTAAGCCTACTGGCACTATTAAGGCCAAAGAGGAAGATAACTGGCAAGACTTCGCAGCAGGTTCAAGTGCTAAGATTAAGCTCCCTGCAGCTGGTGTTTGGAAGATTACCATTGCTCCTGCAGATAATCAGATCCTCTTCTATCAGATTGAAGGTGAAGCTGAGAAGGAGCCTGTTGATATCGTAACTAACACAACAGAGTTTGTTATCAATGCTACAGAGCGAGACTGGCGTGGAAAGGATAATGATGGTAACCTCATTGAAGAGCAAGAGGGTGCTGGTCAGCCTTGGGATAACCAGTTCTGGATTGCCGCTAACCGCAATCTGGCTAAGGATGAGGTAACTGTTCTTAAGTTCAAGTATAAGAGCTCTATCGACGCAAAGGTTTCTACACAGGCTCATAAGGTCGGTGATGATGGTAAACCATGCACTTATCTGAATTGGCAGGGTATTCCTGAGATGAGTGAGTTTAAAGCTGGTGACTGGCAAGAGTATGCACAAGAATTCACAATTCCTGCAGGCGATGATGGCATGCGCTCGATAGTGTTCAACCTGGCTGAGATTAAGTCTGCTTGCGATTACTACATCAAGGATGTTCAGTGGTACCTGAAGTATGATGAGGAGGGTAAGACTCTGGAGAATCTGATCAGCGGAGAAGGTACAGAGAACTTCTGGATTAAGATTAACGGAGTTAACAAAAATGCACCTTATCAGTATGGTACCGATCCTACAGATGGTATCAGCAATGTAGTTAACAAGGTTAACACAGGTTCTGCAGTTATCTACAACCTCGCTGGTCAGCGTGTATCTAAGGACTACAAGGGTATCGTAGTTAAGAACGGCAAGAAAGTCGTTGTTAAGTAATTATCCCTCTATACATAACGTTGATGGCAGACATGTACAGTGTCTGCCATCACTGTTTTAATATGTTTTCCTTTTTAATCATTTTCAAAAGTTGTATAAATATTTGGATGATTAACAGATTTGTTGTATCTTTGCAGCAAAGTTGATGGATTATGGTGGCAGCAAGAAAATATCCAATTGGCATTCAGACGTTCTCACGAATTATCAGTGAGGGTATGGTGTATGTAGATAAAACAGATTTAGTCTGGCAATTAGCTCACTATGGGACTTTTATTTTCTTGAGTCGTCCACGCCGTTTTGGCAAGTCGTTGCTTACCTCCACGTTGGAATCATATTTTCAGGGCAAGCGTGAGTTGTTTGAGGGACTGAAAATCATGGAATATGAGCAGGAATGGGAGGAATATCCAGTTCTTCGTCTTGACCTGAGTAGTGCTAAAAATGCTTCTGATGTTGCGGAATTGCGCCGTAAACTCCTTCTTATCCTTGAACCCTATCAAAAAATATACGGTACATCTCCAACAGAAGTAGCACCAGGTGAGGTTCTTTCCGGTCTTATCCTCAGAGCAGCAGAGCAAACAGGTAAGCAAGTTGTAGTTATTATAGATGAATATGATGCTCCGTTGCTTGAGATGCTTCATGAAGAAGCAGTTCTTGATGACATGCGTAGGGGTATGCAGGAATTATTCCAACCATTGAAAGCGAATGAACGCTACATAAAGTTCTGCTTTATAACAGGTATCACTAAATTCTCACAGTTAAGCATTTTCTCTACTATCAACAACATCATCAACGTCACAATGGATTCGGATTTTGCTGCCATTTGTGGGATTACAGAGCAAGAATTGACCACTGTTCTCCGTCAGGACATTGAGCGGCTTGCGTCATTTAATGAGATGACGTATGATGAGATGCATCAGGCATTGAAACAGAAATATGATGGCTATCATTTTACCAGACTCTCTAAGGAGATCTATAATCCTTTCAGTTTGATGAAGGCATTCCAGCAACGCGAGCTTAATAATTGGTGGTTCGAAAGTGGTACTCCATCCTTCCTGATTCATCAGTTAAAGCAATTTGATACTGACATTACGTCGCTCGATAGGTTGGAAGTACCATCATCTGCCTTTGACCAGCCTACAGAGAATATGGTAGATGCTCTCCCTCTGCTCTACCAAAGCGGCTATCTGACTATTAAAGATTACGATCGTGAAGGTCAGATTTATACTCTTTCCATTCCTAATCAAGAAGTACGCTCGGGTTATGCTGAAGGGCTTCTTCCTGCATATACAGGTTTGAGTGGCAGTAGTGTTCAGACAAGTTTTGCACTAAAGTTCTGGCGTGCTTTAAAGAAGGGGGATATTGAGCAAGCCATGCAAGAAATGCGTTCGTATATGGCTGCAATACCCTATGTTGAGGGTTTTAAACGCAAACTGGCAGATGCATCATCCGCAGAGGGTTTTTATGAATATACGATGTATCTGATATTCTCTATGTTGAATGTCTATGTTCATACTCAGGTGAAGTGTGCGGGTGGCAGAGTAGATATGGTAGTTATGTTGCATGATACTATTTATGTGTTTGAATTCAAGACGAATGGTTCCGCTGAAGAGGCGTTACAGCAAATAGAAAGTAAAGGTTATGCTATTCCTTATGAATCAAGGGGTCGGCATGTGGTGAAAATCGGTGTGAAATTCGCTAAAGATACCCGGATACCAGAGGAATGGATGATTAAAAAATAATGTAAGGTGTCGGACTGATAACAAGTTCGACACCTTTTTATTTGTAGAAGTAACATGTGTGAAAGTTTTTGGGATTTATTACAAAGGAGAATATAAGTATCTTTAGTAACTTTGCACTCGGAAATAATTAACTAACTACAACCAATAATATTGGTTTATATTTTTTATGAAAAAGAATTTTATATTGACAGCTGTTTTGCTGCTTTTCTCCGTGATGGGAGTAAAAGCAGAAGTAGATCCTAATTTCTACATTTACATTTGTTTCGGTCAGTCGAACATGGAGGGAAATGCCCAGTGGGAAGCTCAAGATGTAGGTAACGTCGACGAACGTTTCCAAATGTTGGCAACATGTGATTTTGATAATCCCAAGCGCACGATGGGTAATTGGTATAAGGCCGAGTGTCCTATTGTAAGCCCGACCGGTAAGCTTGGCCCTACCGACTATTTTGGTCGCACCATGGTGAAGGAGCTTCCTGACAAGAAAATTGGGGTGATTGCCGTAGCGATGGGTGGCAGCCCTATTGAGATGTTTGATAAGGATTTGTATCAGCAGAAAATGAAGGACAATCCTGGAGAGTGGTGGGCTCAGCTTGCCAATAAACATTATGGCGGCAACCCTTACGGCCGTATCATCGAGATGGCCAAGAAGGCCCAGCAGGTTGGTGTCATCAAAGGTATCTTGTTGCATCAGGGCTGTACTAACTGCGGTGATCCGAACTGGCCGGGCATGGTGAAGAAAATCTATAAGGACATGCTGAAAGATCTCGGCCTTAAGGCTTCAGATGTGCACATCTTTGTCGGTGAGACGGAGTATGCCGATATGGGCGGTGGTTGCTCTGGGCATAACACCGTAGTCGCAAAGATTCCAGAGGTTATTCCTACAGGTCATGTGGTATCAGCTGAGGGTATTCCAGGCAATGGCCAGGACGCTTGGCATTTTTCCGCTGCGGGTTATCGTATCTTTGGAAAGCGCTATGCAGAAAAAGTTCTTGATGTGATGAATCATCCAGAGGCTTATACTAAGAGTTATACGATTGACGAGCGCCTTACAGGTGGTTTGTCTGCTTTGTCTGGTAAGCATTTTGCTATTGTTAACGAGGCAGAAGGTAAGGCATTCTATTGCTCTGATGGATCGGCTTTGGGCTATGATACTTTTAAATATGCCTTTGACGCATCCAATGCCGGTTATCTCTTCAAGATATCGAGAATTACTGGCGGACGTTCCTTGAAGCTCGTTACCCCTGATGGAGATGAATACCAGATTAATGGCTCTACAGCCTATTTGAACTCACAGGACGTTACTGGTAGCTGTTGTTTCATCAACGGACTGAATAACCAAAGAGGCTACGACATTCAAGATGGTGCCGTATGGGATATCCAATATGTAGAGGGAAAGGGCTGGACGTTGAAGAACGGTGCTACGGGTAAGTATCTGAAGGATGCAACTTCACCAGCTAAGTATGATGATCCTACCTATTTCACCCTCTGCACACTGAAGGAAGGAACGACCACAGGAATTAATGATGTAAGAAGTAAGAGGGAAGATGTAAGATTGGGTATATATACCCTTGATGGTCGTAAGGTGAATGCAGAGAACCTGCGCCCTGGCCTCTATATTAAGAATGGACGTAAAGTTGTGATTAAATAACGATTAATAAGCTAAGAGATGAATTTTCTAAATAAGTATTATGTTCTGGCATGCAGCCTGTTGATGAGCTCAATGGTTGCCAATGCGCAGCTGAATTCCAATCCCGACAAGTTCTTGGGTAACATCACGACTTCTGAACAGGTAGATTGGGGTAAGGAGAAATTCTATCAGTTGTGGGACCAGATAACGCCAGAGAACGAGACCAAGTGGGACGCCATTGAAGGCTCTCGTGGTGTATTTACCTTTACCCGTGCCGATAGATCAGCCAACTATGCCAAGCAGCACCATTTCCCCTTCAAGTACCACACACTCATTTGGGGTGGCCAATATCCTGGCTGGATGAATAACATTTCTACAGGTGAACAATACAATGCCCTCAATGAATATTTTGATGCTGTGAAGGCACACTATCCCAATCTGGAGATCATTGACGTAGTGAATGAAGCTATCGCTGGTCACAATCCAGCTCCATACAGGCCCGCTTTAGGTGGCGAAGGCCGTACCGGTTACGACTGGATTATCAAGGCTTTTGAAATGGCTCACGAGCGCTGGCCGAATGCCATCCTCGTCTACAATGACTATAACACTTTCAGGTGGCAGAAAACAGAATTCATTAATTTGGTGCGCACGCTGCGTGACGCAGGTGCTCCCATTGATGCCTATGGTTGCCAAAGCCACGATGTTACCGACATATCTCTCAGCGAATTCCAAAGCGCTATGACTGAGATACAGGACGCGCTGAAGATCCCTATGTATAGCACAGAGTTTGATGTCGGCACTTCTAATGACCAACAGCAGCTCACGCAGTACAAGAACCTCATTCCCGTGCTGTGGGAGGCAGACTACTGTGGAGGTGTTACTCTCTGGGGCTATATATATGGCCACACATGGACTACTGACGGTAATAGCGGTCTCATTAGAGAAGACGGTACCGACCGCCCTGCTATGACCTGGTTGCGCGAATATATGGCCAGCGATGCAGCCAAGAATGCCAATAGCCCATTCCCCGGCATGAAGAAAGAGGCATCTATTTATGTTCATCCTGCTGCGCTGAAAGTGGCTAAGGGTGATGTGCTGCCCATCAAGGTCCGCGCCAGCATGGCGACAAAGACTATTGAGAAAATTGATCTTTATGTGGATGATGAAAAGTTTGTCACCTTGACAGAGGCTCCTTATATCACAGAATATACAACGAGTTCGACAGGCTGGAAGACGCTGAAGGCTGTAGTCACCACTACTGATGGCTCCACCTATGAGCGTCTGTCACGCTTCCAGGTAGTAAGAGGAACGAAGCGTGAACCATTTAACGACGAGGTACCGGAACTGCCTGGCATGATTAAGGCTGATGAATACGACAAAGGTGCTTCTGGCGTGGCATATAGCAATGTGTCGCGTGAAAACTTCACCACGACTGCTACCAAGGATGGTGCTTGGATGGAATATACGGTTGATGTGAAGGAAGACGGCCTGTATATAATGGAAGCGGAGATAGCCGCCACGAATACTGGCGGTCTGTTCCATTTATCAGAATATTCGTTAGACAACCTCACTTTCTTTACTAATTTCACAGAGGTACCTAATACTGGCAGCAAGACAGAATTCCAAACCTTACGCTGCCCGATGCTGAAGCCCTTGACAGCCGGTCGTCATGCTCTTTGCCTGAATATCGACAAAGGCGGCTTCTATATTAAGAGCCTGACCTTTAAGCCCCTGCCTACCGTCGACATGCCAGGTATTGTTGAGATGGAAGACTTTTCCACATGTAGTGATGGGGTTGTCGCCAAGAGTGGCAACGGTGGCACTGTAATGGGCAATACCACAGCCAACGCCTGGATAGAATATACTGTTGATATCTCGCAGGCAGGTAAATATTCCTATGAGGCTACCGTATCATCAGCTGTTTCGGATTCGAAATTCCACATGGCTTTGATAGACAGTGAGGGTAATGAGAAGACGCTGGGTACTGTCAGCGTACCACAGACTGGCAGTTTGGATACCTATGAGGTGAAGACGGCTAAAATCAGAAATGCTATCAAGGCTGGTAAGCAGACGTTACGTGTCACCTTTACCAGTGGTAATTGCAACATCGACAAGATTAATTTTATTTGCACAGAACCATCTGGCATCACTGATGTGAAGACTGACGACGTTGCTACAGGTGCCTCCTACAACCTCTCCGGTCAGAAAGTCGGAGCAGGCTATAAGGGCATCGTCATCAGAAATGGAAAGAAAGTAATTATCAAATAAACCGATTATGAAGAGAATACTATTCATCGCATGCGCCCTTTGTGGCCAGCTGTTGGCTCAGGCGCAGCCAGCTGGAGGCTTTGGCGGTTTTCAGCAGCAAGTAAAACTTGAGACATCTCAAGAATGGAAGGATGTCAACTACGTAGGTGATGGTCAGGCATATCATACCTGCGATATCTACCTGCCAAAGGTTGAGAAACCTTCGTATCCGGTAGTCATTCATATCTATGGCAGTGCATGGTTCAGCAACAGCAGTAAGGGTGCTGCTGACTTGGGTACTATCGGTAAGGCGTTGTTGGAGGCAGGTTATGCAGTAGTTTGTCCTAACCACCGTTCCAGTATGGATGCCAAGTGGCCTGCGCAGATTCATGACATTCGTGCCGTCATCCGTTTTGTGCGTGGTGAAGCTAAGAAGTATAAGTTTGACACCTCGTTTATTGCTACCAGTGGATTCTCTTCTGGTGGACATCTGGCATCTACTGCTGCTACTACCAGTGGTACCAAGAGTGCTACGGTTGGTACGGTAGAGATAGACCTGGAGGGTTCATTAGGTAATTATACCTCTGAGAGCAGTGCCGTGAACGCAGCTTGCGACTGGTCTGGTCCTATTGACCTGACAGCGATGGATTGCGGTGATGCCATGAAGATGGGTGACAACAGTCCTGAGGATGTGCTGTTAGGCTCTAAGCTGTCGAAGGAGCCGGACAAGTATCTCAGTCTGAGTGCTACATCCTATGTCGACAAGAACGATCCTCCTATTATAATCTTCCATGGCGAAAAGGATAATGTTGTTCCTTGCTGTCAGGGTAAGAAGTTCTTCGAGGTGTTGAAGGCTGCTGGTGTGAAGACAGAGGCCACCTTTGTACCAGAGGGTGGACACGGCATGGGCATGTATAGTGAGGAGAATCTTCAGAAGATGGTACGCTTCCTCGATGCAGCCCGTGGACCTAAGCAGCGCCTTGTAGAGGATGGTGGTACAGGCGCTTTTAAGGCAATCATGAAGGAAGAGGCAGGACTTGCCGAGCATACCGTCTTTGTTCCTCAGGATTTGTCGAAGTTCAATCAGAAGAATCCTCTCCCTGTACTTGTATGGGGTAATGGTGCTTGTGCCAACTCGCCTTGGGAACACATGAACTTCCTCAATGAGATAGCTTCTCATGGTTATATCGTATTAGCTACGGGTATCATTCCTATGGTAGATGAATGGTATAAAGGTCCGATGTCGAGATCTGAGCAACAGATTGAAAGTATCGACTGGATTATTGCTCAAAACCAGAATCCCAGCTCGCCTTACTATCAGAAGATTGACACAAAGCATATCTGTGTGGCAGGCATGTCGTGCGGTGGTCTGCAGACGCTCTTCAACTGCGCCGATCCTCGCATTACATCGCTGATGATTTGCAACAGCGGACTCTTCAAGCAGTCGAATGCCGCACAGGCTGTTGGCGGTATGCCCATGCCCTCTAAAGATAAATTGAAGGAAATCCATACACCTATTATATATATATTGGGTGGAAAGACCGATATCGCTTACGAGAACGGTATGGATGACTTCCATCTGATCAGCCATGTACCTGCCGTTGCTGCCAACTTCCCCGTTGGTCATGGTGGTACCTATCGCGAACCGCATGGTGGTGAGTTTACTGTTGTTGCCCTGGCTTGGCTGAACTGGCAGTTGAAGGGCGACAAGCAGGCCTCTAAGATGTTCGTAGGTAAGAACTGCGAACTTTCAAAGCGTAAGGACTGGACTATTGAGAAAAACAAACGTTTCGGAAAGTAATGAAAAAACTAGCCCTGGTGTGCCTGACAGCACTCCTCGTTGGATGTAATTCCCATCAGGATATGGAAAAGCAAATAGACGAGCTCTACGGCAAAATGTCGCAGGAGGAACGTATCGCCCAACTGAAAAGTATGTATATGGACGACCTCTTCGATCCATTGGGCAGGTTAGATACGGAGAAATGCCATAAGCTGATTCCTAACGGTATCGGCCATTTCTCACAGTATGCCAGCCAAAAGCCTATGGATCCCAATGTGCTTCGTGACCGTGTAGCCGCCGTGCAGGAATGGTTGATGAAGAATACTCCCAATGGTATTCCTGCTCTTTTCCATGAGGAGGTATTGTCAGGAATTAACACCAGAGGCGCAACAATCTATCCTCAACAGATAGGACAGGCCTGCTCGTTTAATCCCGAATTGGCAGAGTTGAAAACTCAGCAGACGGGAACAGCTATGCGGAAAATGGGTGGTGTCCTTTCTCTTTCACCGATGGTCGACGTTTGTCGTACACCTAGTTTCAATCGTTTAGAGGAATCGTATGGAGAAGATGCCTATCTCTCTGCCGTGATGGGTGTTGCTTTTGTTCGCGGCTTGCAACAGGGTGACCTCACGAAGGGAGTGGGTGCATGCTCCAAGCACTACTTGGGATATGGTGGTGGCGGTGATGCTGAAGAGAAAGAGCTGATGGAGGAAATCCTGTTACCCCATGAGGCGATGATCCGTCTGGCAGACAGCAAGGCTGTCATGCCTGGCTATCATGCTATGGCTGATTCGAATGGCGTCAAGACGAACTGTGTAGCTAACGGCAGGATTCTCAAGGACATATTGCGTGGTTATCTGGGATTCGACGGTATGGTAGTTAGCGATTATACGGCTATCGACCAATTGCCAGATCTAGACGATGTGGTACAGAAAGCAGCCGCTGCCATCAACGGAGGCAACGATGTGGATTTTCCTTTTGGTGCCAACTACCAGCATCTGCAGGAAGCGATGGATCGTGGACTCGTGAAGCCAGAAGTGTTGGAACGTGCTGTTAAGGATGTACTTCGTTATAAGTTCCGTGCAGGACTCTTTGACAAGAATGCTTATCTCTACAGCAAGGAAGAAATTAAGTTAGACACGCCAGAAGAGCGTCAGACAGCTTATCAGATTGCTACTCAATCCGTTGTCTTGTTAGAGAATAACGGCATTCTGCCACTGAAAGCCAAGAATATTCTTCTGACTGGTCCCAACGCCAATTCTATGTGGGCCATGTGTGGTGACTATTCATTCCCAGCCATGAGCTACTTCTGGAAGAAAATTGAAGAAGATCTGGATCATCCACATGTAATAGGTCTTTTCGAAGGCATGAAGAAACAAAAGCCAGAGGATGTCAACCTCCTTTATTCACGTGGTTGCGACTGGACGGAGGAAATAGAGACGAAGTATACGGAAGGCGGCGATGAGCGTGCTTGGGAGTATGCGATTTTACATCGTAAAGTGGATGCTGGTGAGAAAGCTGACAAGACAGAAGCCTTACAGATGGCTCAGGAGGCTGATGTCATCATAGCTGCTATGGGTGAGAATGTGATGTTGTGTGGTGAGAACCGTGACCGTCAGGGACTCCGTCTGCCAGGCAAACAGGAACAGTATGTCGAAGAATTGCTCCAGACAGGCAAGCCTGTGGTATTGGTGTTGTTTGGAGGACGTGCCCAGGTCGTTTCCAGCTTGGCTGAACGTTGTGCTGCTGTCATTCAGGCATGGTATCCTGGTGAAGAGGGCGGCAATGCCGTTGCAGATATTCTCTATGGAAAAGTGTCTCCTTCTGCTAAACTCTCCGTCAGCTATCCCAACAAGGAGGTCTACGAACCTCTCTGTTACAACTACACAGGCAAGCAAGACGCCCGTGTACAATGGCCTTTCGGCTATGGCCTTAGCTATACGACCTTTGAGTATAAGAACCTGAAGGTGGATGAAGATGTCAAGACAGATGCGGAGTTTGTCAATATTTCGTTCGAAGTGACTAATACTGGTAAGATGGCTGCCGATGAGATAGCACAGATTTATCTATCACCCACTACTGCTGACCAGCATATTCGTCCTATTCAACTGCAGGGTTTTGCCCGTGTGTCGCTCCAACCTGGTGAAACAAAGCAGGTGGAGGCACAGCTATTCACAGAGCAGTTTGGTTATTACAGTCACGAAGGAGAGCGTCAGTGGAATGTGCGACCAGGTACTTTTGTGATTAAGATAGGCGCATCGTCTACTGACATCAAGCTACAACAACAGGTTGTTCTTCAGGGAGAACCTGTCGTTAAACCACTGAGAACTAATTATTTTTCTAAAATAACAACACGATGAAGAAACTATTCTTACTAATCCCATTTGTGGCATTGCTGATGGGCTGCTCTTCTAATGAGAAAGGTGGCGAATGCCCTGTGCTTACTGTTGAGGGTGGTCAGATTTCTGGCGTAAAGGTTGATTATGCCGTTAATGGGGCAACGACTACCTATTATGAATATAAAGGAATACCGTATGCAGCAGCTCCGATCGGCGACCTGCGTTGGAAAGAGCCTCAGCCTGTAGTGAAATGGGAAGGTGTCCGTCAGTGCGACAAGTTCGGACATCCAGGCTATCAGGCCGTACACTACCCCGGCTTCTATGCTTCAGAGTGGGGCTATGGCGATGAGGCTCCCTATAGTGAGGATTGTCTCTATCTGAACGTATTTACAAAAGCTGCCGGTCAGCCTGATAAGAAGCTTCCCGTAGCTCTTTGGATACATGGCGGCGGCTATCGTGAGGGCTGGGGGTCCGAACCAGAGTTCGATGGACGCGAGTGGGCCTTGAAGGATGTGGTGCTTGTCTCTATCAACTACCGCTTGGGTATTTTCGGCTTTATGCCTTATGGCGAGCTGTCTGCTGAGAGTCCTCATGGCGTTTCAGGCAACTATGGTATTCTTGACCAGATCCAGTCGTTGAAGTGGATTAAGGAAAATATCGCCCAGTTTGGTGGCGATCCAGACAACGTGACCATCTTCGGACAGAGTGCAGGTGCCGGTAGTGTCCGTACCCTTTGTGAGAGCCCGTTGGCTCGTGGATTATTCCATAAGGCTGTCATCATGAGCGGTGGTGGACTAAACGTTCCTCCAAAGGATGGTGAGGCTGCAAAGCCTGCTACACCGATGGTGAAGTTCTTTACCTATAATCCTACACTGAAAGAGGCTGAGGCTGAGACCAAGAAGGTCATGGACTGGGCAGGACTGACCGATCTGAAGAAGTTGCGTGCTGCCTCTACGGAGATACTCTATACCGTTGGTACCTTATATAATATGGTTAACAAGAGTGATGTGATAGTGATGCAGCGTCCTATTGTCGACGGTTATGTGTCGCTGAAGTCGTTTGATGAGGCTGCCCGTGAGGGAAGCATCGCTGATGTACCTTATATGATAGGCTATACCCTTAACGATATGGGTTCGATGTCTCCTGGCATCGCTGAGTTCTGTAAGGTTCGTCAGGAAAAGGGTGGCAAGGCTTGGGCTTACGAGTTTGCACGTCCGTTACCTGATGATGGTAAGCATCCTGAGATTACAGATCGACTGAAAGGTGCCTTCCACTCGTCTGACCTGTGGTTCGTCTTCAAGTCTTTGGAACACTGCTGGCGTCCATGGACACAAGGTGACTGGGATCTTGCTGAGAAGATGTTGACAGCATGGACTAACTTTGCTAAATACAGCGATCCTAACGGTACAGACGGCAAGAGTCTGGGTTGGGAACCATGTACGGCTGAAAAACCTCAATTTATGCTCTTTAAGTTAGACGATAAAGACGCAGAAGCTTCAACGATGGGTGAACCAATCTTGCCACAATGAAACGAATAATTAGTTTAATTTCAATATGCTGCTGCGCCATCATGATGTTGGCACAGCAGCCTTTTGGTGATGGACAGTTGACGGTCAAGAAGGTGGCACGTAATGCCGTCCGCATTCAGTATACGGAAGGGCAGGTACAACAAAACAATCTGCCTGATTGGCTGTATGTCAAGCACGAAACCGTTAAGGACTGCGATCTGAAGATTAAGGTCGATGCCAAGAAGCAATTGCTCACCATCAAGGACAGGAAGGAAAGGACTGTCTTTACAGCTACTCGTCATCAGTTGACTAATGGAGAGGCTACATTGGCTTTCTCGTCGCCAAAGGATGAGTATCTCTATGGACTCGGCCAATTTCAGGATGGCTATAGCAATGTGCGTGGACTCTCCCGACGACTGACACAGGTGAATACGCAGATCTCCATTCCTATGTTGCTGTCGAGCAAGGGTTATGGCGTGCTTTGGAACAACTACGGAATGACGGAGTTTAATCCTAGTAACCAACATGTGAAACTGATTAAGCATGAAGGTGCAGGACGGCGCGAGGTAGTGAATGTCACATCTACTGAAGGTGGAAAACGTGAAATACGTGAACGCCACATCTTTGAGGCAGCGATAGATATTCCTGAAGAGGGTGATTATGCTTTGTTGCTGGATGTGGGACAGAAGATGGCACGTCGGCATAACCTGTGCATTGACGGACAGCCGGTGATTGAGATGCAGAACCTCTGGCTTCCGCCAACGGCTTCTAAGATAGTGCATCTCCGTAAAGGCCATCACACCATCACGGCTGAGTTGACGAAGGATGACAGGCCTATTCTCTATTATCATAAGGTTAAGGATGAAACAGTATTCCGCTCACCGGTAGCTACAGCTGTCGACTATACCGTATTCGTTGGTTCTGCCGACGAAATTATTGCCACTTATCGCCAACTGACAGGTGAGTGCCCGCAGATGCCTAAATGGGCATTGGGCTATATCCATTGTCGTGAACGTTTCCATTCCTCAGCCGAGATCCTGGAAACCGCCAACCGCTTTTGCAAGGAACAGATGCCCTTGAGTTTGATTGTTCAGGACTGGCAGTATTGGGGCAAATACGGTTGGAACTCCATGCAGTTCGACGAAGACTACTACCCTGACCCCAAAGCACTTACTGACAGCTTACACAAGATGGGTATCCGTCTGATGCTTAGTGTCTGGTCGAAGATTGACAAGAATTCTGAGGTAGGACGCCAGATGGAGCGCGATCAATATTACATTCCTGGTACCGACTGGATAGACTTCTTCAATCCTCAGGCAGCAGCTACTTATTGGAAGAATTTCCGCGAACGACTTCTTCCTTTGGGTATTGATGCCTGGTGGCAGGATGCTACAGAGCCGGAGAACGATGACCTGGTGGGTCGTCGTGTTAATAATGGGCAATGGAGTGGCGAACAGGTACGCAATGTATATCCGTTGCTGGTCAACAAGACTGTCTATGAGGGGTTGGTAGCAGCTGGACGTGAACCCATGATTCTGACCCGTTGTGGATTTCCTGGTATCCAGCGCTATGGCTCAGCCCTTTGGAGTGGTGATGTAGGCAATGATTGGGAGACCTTCCGCCGTCAGATTACTGCAGGATTGGGTGTTCAGGCTGCCGGCATTCCTTGGTGGACCTACGACGCAGGAGGCTTCTTCCGTCCTGGCGACCAGTATACCAATCAAGACTATATCGAGCGAATGCTGCGTTGGATAGAAGCCAGCGTTTATCTCCCTTTGATGCGTGTTCACGGCTATATGAGTAATACGGAGCCTTGGAACTATGGTGCTGAGGCGCAGACCATTATAGCCAAGTGCCTGAAGGAGCGTGAACACCTTCGTCCCTATATCGAGAAGTGTGCTAATCGTGTCGCAACAGAGGGTTATACCCTTATGCGCCCTTTGGTCTTCGATTTCTCCGACGATCCACAGGCCCTTCAGCAACCCTATGAATATATGTTCGGTCCCTCGCTGCTTATCAGTCCTGTCACTGAACCAGGTGTCACAGTGTGGAAAACCTATCTGCCTAAATGTAAAGAAGGCTGGACCGACTATCATACAGGACGCCATTATGTTGGCGGACAAACTGTTACCACTACGATTGACAAATCCTTTATCCCCGTTTTTGTGCGTGGAAATAACAAAAGTATACTTAAATGATGAAGAAATCCGTTCTTTTCTTACTACTGTTATCAACATTTATGAGCGCCCGGGCCTATAAGCCATGGACGAAAGGTGCTTTCGAGACAGGCCAGTACCGCAATGTCTTTGCAGAGATGGGCTATACGCAGGCTGCTATCGACGCAAAGCTGAAAGAGGTGTTCAACGACGTGTTCCGTGGTCCCAACAAGGTATACTTTGAAGTTGGCGATACGATGGGTTATGTGTCAGACATCAAGAACCACGATGCCCGTACAGAGGGCATGTCGTATGGTATGATGATTGCCGTACAGTTTGGCGAAAAAGATATCTTCGACCGCCTGTGGCGATGGAGCAAGAAGTATATGCAGCATAAGAGTGGTAACCATCAGGGCTATTTTGCATGGAGTTGTAAGACCGATGGTACCCGCAATGCAGAGGGTGCGGCCAGTGATGGTGAGCTGTATTACATCACAGCACTTATCTTCGCCTCTAACCGCTGGGGTAATGATACGGGCATCAACTACAAGAAAGAGGCACAGTATATCCTCAACATGATTCAGGATCGTGAATATGCGCCAGAGCCTCGTCCAGGATTTCCGCCGATGGTTCAGGAGGATAGGCCTCGTATGCATCTCATCGATCCGGGAACCAAACTGATTACCTTTACCCCTGATGGTTTCGGTCAGCGCTTTACTGACCCCTCATATCATATCCCTGCCTTTTATGAGGTATGGGCCAAGTGGGCTGACGATGGACGTTCCGACTATTGGAACGAGTGTGCTGCGGCCTCTCGTGAGTTTCTGCATAAGGCTATCAACGAGACAACAGGCCTTAATGCTGACATGTGTCAATATGATGGCTCTGAGATGCAGATGCCCCGTTTCCCGGGTATGCCTCAGCGTCCTCAGGGTCAGAAGCCACGTCGCAATGGTAGCAACAACTTCCGTTATGACTCTTGGCGCGTTCCTATGAATATTGCGCTTGATTATGAGTGGAGCTGTGCAGACGGTGATTGGCAGCGCAAGTATGGTGAAACCATTCAGAAATTCTTTTATGCTCAGGGTGTTGACAAGTTTGTCGATCAATACCGTACAGACGGCTCGCAGCCCGAGGAGGACGAGATTTTGCCTGCAGGTGGTTTCCGTAAGTTGCGCCATAGCATCGGACTCGTCAGCACCATTGCTGCCGCTTCCGTGATGTGCAGTCATAAGAAGAGTAAGGAGTTTGTAGACCATCTGTGGAATGCTAAGCACGAACCCTTTGAGGATGGCTATTTCGATGCCTATTACGATGGTCTGTTGCGACTCTTCGCCTTTATGCACCTCAGTGGAAACTATCGTGTGATAACGCCTAATACTTCCACTGTACCTTTGGTATACAATGTAGAGAATACAGGCAGTCACTATGCAAAGCCGAAGATGGCAAAACCCGACAAGTTGCCTATTATTCATGAGTTGCCCGATCCGTTAGAGGGTGTCAGCAGTTTTGCTGATTGGGCTAAGAGACGTAGTGATATTGGTCATATGATTCAGCACTATGGCATCGGCACCAAGCCACAGATGAAGCGTGAACAGGTGAAGGCCCGTATGGAGGGTGATACGCTGTTTGTAGATGTGACAGTCGGTAACGAAACGCTGACTCTGAAGTCGCACATCCGCTATCCCAAGGTGGGACAGCCTCCCTATGCGCTGATGATTGGTACGGATATGATAGCCCTGCCCCGTAAGCTGTTTGAAGACAGACCTATTGCCACCGCTACATTCACCTCGGCTCAAGTCAATGACTACAAGCAGTTTGGCAAGCATCATGATAGAGGTGAACATGCCTTCGACCGTTTGTATCCACAACTGAAAGACAACGGTGCTTATAGCGAGTGGGCCTGGGGATTCAGCAGACTCATTGACGGACTGCAGCAATTAGGACCAGAGGTGACGAAGATAGACACCAGGCATATCGGTGTGACGGGTTGTTCGTATGCGGGTAAGATGGCACTCTACTGTGGTGCTTTCGACGAACGTGTGGCTCTGACGATAGCACAGGAGCCTGGAGGTGGTGGTGCTGCCGCATGGCGAAAGTCGCACGAGTCGAAAGAGAAGGTGGAGGATATCGACAAGACGGATTATCACTGGTTCCTGGAGAGTCAACGTGAGAATTTCAAGGGCGACTCTGTTTACCGTCTGCCATACGACCAGCATGAGCTGTGTGCAATGGTATGTCCAAGAGCCTTGCTGCTGTTGGGCAATCCTGACTTTGTATGGCTCTCTGATGTAGCCATGCTCGCCTCAGCCAAAGCAGCTCATCCTGTTTGGGAGCGCTTTGGTATCGGCGATCGTATGGGTTGGAGTATTGAGGGCGGTCATGGACACTGTCAGTTGCCTGAGAGTCAATGGCCAGAAGTGCAGGCCTTCATTGACCGCTTCCTCTTGGGACGTAACGTAGCTACTCTTGTGCAAAAGCAGCTGCTTCCGCCTCAGCAATAATCTCTTCGCGAGTCTTCTGTTGAGGCTTGTGTGTGATGTCGTCGAGTGAGAGTTCGTCATCCAGAAGTTCTGTTTGTTGCTGTGACACAGCAACAAACTCAACGGGTTTCTCTTGCTCGACGATGAAGTTCTCCTGTTCCTGCTGCATCTTATCAATATCGGGAGCAGCCATAACGGGTTCTTCTTCCATCTTAGTACGGTCAGCCTTGGCTGCAAAGATGCTGTCGATGAACTGGGGCTCACGACGCAGGCGTTGAAGCGTTTCCTTAGAGGCCTGCTGCTGGCTTTCCTTTTTCGAATAGCCAGTGCCTTTGCAACCCTCTACCCCCTCTATAAACACTTGCGTAGTGAACACCGGACTGCCAGACTGTTCGTCCTTCGTCTGACTTAAGTCACGGAACTCCATCTTGACGCGGTTCTTCTGGCTCCATTCCAACAGCTTCGACTTGAAGTTAACCTCCTTATAGGCTACCTTGTCGATATTGATCAACTGACTGAGAATGCGACGCTCCATGAATCGCATGCAGGCATCATAGCCTCTATCCAGATAGATGGCTCCCACCAATGCCTCAAAGGCGTTGCCATTCATATAGCTGTTGTGCGACGTAGAATGACTCGCCGTAGTGATAAGCTGTGGAATACCCATCTCCTGTGACAGTTTTCCTAACGTAGAACGACTGACCAGCTTCGAACGGGTATTCGTAAGAAAGCCCTCACGCTTACCTTCGAAATGGCGGAAGACGATATCGCCTACTACGGCATCGAGGATGGCATCACCCAAGAACTCCAGACGTTCGTTGTTGATGGGACGTCCTTTTTCATTACGCCGCCCCATGCTTTTGTGCAACAACGCCTGTTTGTAGAGCTCTATGTTACGAGGATAGAATCCCAAGATGTCGTATAGAGCCGAAAAAAGCTCCTTCTCCTTACGGAAAGGGAGCTTTATGCGATCAATAATGTCGTTAACCCACATACTTACGGAATACTACGCAGGCATTGTGACCACCAAATCCGAAGGTATTGCTAAGACCAGCACGTACTTCGCGCTTCTGAGCCTTATTGAAGGTGAAGTTCAGATTGTAGTCAATCTCTTCGTCATTATCTCCATCTTCGTGGTTGATGGTGGGAGGAATGATATCGTTCTGAACAGCCAGCACGGTAGCCATAGCCTCAACAGCACCAGCAGCACCAAGCAGGTGACCAGTCATTGACTTTGTCGACGAAATGTTGAGCTTAAAGGCTGAATCGCCAAATACCTCCTTGATGGCCTTAGCCTCAGAGATGTCACCTACGTGGGTAGAGGTACCATGCACATTGATGTAGTCAATCTCATCAGGATTCATACCGGCATCCTCCAAAGCGTTCTGCATCACCAGCTTAGCACCGAGACCCTCAGGATGAGAAGCGGTGATGTGGTGAGCATCGGCACTCATACCAGCACCTACCATTTCTGCATAGATCTTGGCACCACGAGCCTTGGCGTGCTCCAGTTCCTCAAGAATCAGACAGCCGGCACCCTCGCCCATAATGAAACCATCACGGCTGGCGCTGAACGGACGGCTGGCCTTCTCAGGCTCGTCGTTGCGGGTAGACAGGGCATGCATGGCGTTAAAGCCACCAACACCAGTCTCACAGATAGCAGCCTCGGCACCGCCGGCAACAATCACGTTGGCCTTGCCCAAACGAATCAGGTTGAAGGCATCGGCTAGTGCATTCGAAGAAGAAGCACAAGCTGAAGCGGTGATATAGTTGGGACCATGGAAACCATACAGGATGGAAATCTGGCCTGCTGCAATATCGGCAATCATCTTGGGGATGAAGAAAGGATTGAATTTGGGACCATCCTCACGATGTGCACCATAGTAGCCTACCTCGTCCTCGAAGGTCTTAATACCGCCGATTCCTACGCCATATACGACACCAATGCGATTCTTGTCCTCAGTCTCCAGATCCATAGCGCTGTCTTCAACAGCCTGTTTTGCAGCAATCATAGCCAGCTGGGTGTAGCGGTCCATCTTGCGTGCTTCCTTGCGATCCAGATAGTCGTTTACGTTGAGGTCTTTTACCTCGCAAGCAAACTTCGTTTTGAAATTGGTTGTATCGAAACTTGTAATAGGAGCAGCTCCGCTCTTGCCAGCCAGAAGGTTCTTCCACGTATCCTCCACGTTATTACCCAATGGTGTAACGGCGCCTAATCCTGTTACTACTACTCTTTTTAATTCCATAAACTGATTTTAAAGCATAAGGGTTGCTTCGAACACGAAGCAACCCTTATGTCGTTACTCATATTTATTTTGCGTTCTCCTCGATGTAAGCGATAGCGTCGCCAACAGTACCGATCTTCTCAGCCTTGTCGTCGGGGATAGAGATACCGAACTCCTTCTCGAACTCCATGATGAGCTCAACGGTATCCAGTGAGTCAGCACCCAGGTCGTTAGTGAAACTTGCCTCGGGCTTTACTTCTGCTTCATCCACACCGAGTTTGTCTACGATAATAGCCTTTACTTTGCTTTCAATTTCTGACATAATCTTTTACTTTAAAATGTTAATAATTGATTTCTTATTCTGAAAACTTCACGACAAAAGTGTCGCTTAGCGGGTGCAAAGTAACACATTTTTATTGAGTTACGCAAATTTTTCAGAAAAAAAAGCACTCTTCTTTGCACATTCACCCTACACTTGTGCAATTTTCTGGGCGTAAAATGGGCATTTTGACACTTTTATATGTCAAATTGCTCGCGTCGTAACGGGTAATTGTTACGTAAATATTCAAATTTATCGGGCTCTTTTTTCAAATTTTCCGTATCTTTCAGAGGATTATACAGCTCCAGCGGACTTCCCGTAAACCTAAAATCCGATGGTAGTTGCGGTGCTTTGATACGTTCAGGTATCGGCAGACAAAAATGATGACACAAGGCTTCTATCACCATGTTGTCGGCATTCACCTTGCCGTCAGCAGAATAGCCTGCAATATGAGGTGTGGCAATAAATGCTTTCTGTAATAGTTGCAAATTCAGATGAGGCTCTTCTTCCCATACATCCAGCACGGCATCGCGCACCTTTCCTTCGTTTAAAGCGGTCGATAGTGCCTTGTTGTCGACTACTTCGCCGCGGCTAGTATTTATAATATAAGGTACGCGAGTAATACGGCGGAAGAAATCGCTGTCAGCCATATGCCAAGTGGCATAGGGCTCTTCCTTCGTCAATGGCACGTGGAAGGTGATAACGTCAGCTTCGCGCTCTATCACATCCATCGGGACAAAGTCGGGGTTTCCCAACGGTGGGTCGCACACCAGCACACGCATTCCCAGGCGTTCGGCTACGGCTTTCACCTTGGAACCCACGTGTCCACAACCTATAATACCGATGGTAGACTCATGCAGCGCCAGCCCTTTCTGTTGCTGCAACAAAAGCAGGGAACACTCCACATACTGCGCCACCGATCCTGCATTACATCCCGGACAGTTGGTCCAAGTGATACCAGCTCGCTTCATGTATTCGGTATCAATATGGTCGAAACCTATCGTCGCTGTAGCTACAAACTGCACTCGGCTTCCTGCCAGCAGCTTCGCGTCACAGTGGGTACGCGTTCTGACGATGAGCGCATCGGCATCTTTCACGTCGCCAGCACTGATGTCAGCCCCTCTCAAATACACCACTTCATCGGCTAAAACAGCCAATTTCTCTTGAATATATGGTATTTTGTCGTCAACAATTATCTTCATCATGGGGGCAAAGATACGAAATATTTCTTAATTATTTGGTTTTTTCCTCACTTATTCGTATCTTTGCAAGCATAAACAAACAAAACAAGCAATTATGTCATTTACTGAAAAAGCAAATACTATTTTTAATCAGGCTATTCGCGACTACCATCTGAAGGATCATGTGGATACCCCTATTAATAATCCATATGATAACGGATCGATAGAACACAGCCTGTATCTGAAGTGTTGGATTGATACTGTTCAGTGGCATTTGGAAGATATTATCCGCGATCCCCATATCGACCCTATCGATGCTTTGGCGCTGAAGCGTCGCATCGACCGCTCGAATCAGGACCGCACGGATTTGGTGGAGGAGATTGACTCTTATTTCCGTCAGCAGTATAGCGAGGTCAGACCTTTGCCCGATGCCCGTCTGAATACGGAAAGCCCCGCATGGGCTATTGACCGTTTGAGTATTCTGGCACTTAAGATTTGGCACATGAAGGAACAGACGGAGCGCCAGGATGCCGAAGCAGCCCACATCCAGAAATGCCAGGCAAAGCTCGACGTGCTGTTGGAACAGCAAGTCGACCTTTCTACCGCCATCAATCAGCTGCTGGAAGATATCGAGGCAGGACGCAAGTACATGAAGGTGTATCGCCAGATGAAGATGTACAACGATCCCGCTACCAATCCTATTCTTTATAAGAAGTGAAGAAAGAACACATACTCGTCATCCGCTTTTCTGCCATGGGCGATGTCGCTATGGTGGTGCCAGTGGTCTGGTCGTTGGCCCAGCAGTATCCTGATGTCCGCATCACGGTGCTCAGTCGTGGCTTTGCCCGTCCTTTCTTCGAGGACTTGGCACCTAACATCGGTTTCATGGAGGCTGACCTGAAGAAGGAGTATCACGGCATCAAGGGACTGAATGCCCTCTACCGTCGCCTTACCGCCAAACAGTTTACCGCCATAGCCGACCTGCACAGCGTGCTCCGTTCCGAATATCTGCGTATGCGATTCAACATGGGGCGCTATCGTGTGGCACACATCAACAAGCATCGTAAGGGGCGCCGGCGCATTACCTCGACCAACAACAAGGAACTGACACCGCAACCAACCTCGTTCCAGAACTATTCTGACGTTTTCGAGCGGTTGGGCTATCCTGTCAACATCAACTTCAAGAGCATCTTCCCAGAGGAAGGTGGCGACCTGACATTGCTGCCCGCATCCGTTAGCCAACTGCTGACAGCCAACAGCCAACCGTTCATGGGCATAGCTCCTTTTGCGGCTCATGAGGGCAAGATTTATCCGCCCCAGCTGATGCAGCAGGTCATCGAACAGCTCATAGCCCAGCACCCCACGGCCCGCATCTTCCTGTTCGGACGTGGCGAGAAGGAGAACGAATACTTCACGACTTGGTGTCAGCAGTACCCGCAGTGCACCTTCGTCAGCCAGCATCTGGAGACGCTTAAGCAAGAGCTTATCCTCATGAGCCATCTCAATATCATGCTCTCGATGGATTCGTCGAATATGCACCTTGCTTCGCTCACTAACACTCCCGTTGTCAGTATCTGGGGAGCTACCCATCCCTATGCAGGATTCATGGGTTGGGGACAGAGTCCCGATAATGCCATTCAGGTTGACCTCGACTGCCGCCCATGCAGTATCTACGGGCAGAAACCCTGTCGCAGAGGTGACTATGCATGTCTGAACATGATTAAGCCAGAAACTATCGTTGAGAAAATAAATACTTTATTATTAACTAAAAACAAGTAAGATTATGAAAAAGTACATTTGCGAGACTTGTGGTTATGTGTACGACCCTGAAGTGGGCGATCCCGATAGCGGCATCGCTCCAGGCACAGCCTTTGAAGACATTCCAGAAGATTGGGTTTGCCCCATCTGTGGCGTGGGAAAAGATGATTTCTCGCCTGAAGAATAATAGTCATTTATGATGAGTAAGAAGAGAACTCTCTGAATGGATAGTTCTCTTTTTCGTCATGTGGCAGAAAGGAATTTGACATATGAATAACCCCTAACAAATTAACAATTATGGACTTTAAGAAAATTTTGACAACCATTACATCTGGTGAGAAAAGTGAAGAACTCCTGAAGGAACTGAAGGAGAAGAGTGGCGGATTGCAAGACCTGTTGAAGGAAAAAGGTGGCGGTCTTCAGGATCTGTTGCAGGAAAAGTTGAAAGGTAACAGCGAAGAGAGTGCTGACGGGCAGACAGGCAATCATGCAGGCGGACTCGAGAGCATCCTTGGAGGGAAACTGAAGGACTTGGCAGATAAAGCTAAGAGCGAAATTGAATCAAAAATCAAAAAGTAGCTTTTCTTTTTAAAGATATATCATGCCAACACGAAAGAAAATAAGTTGAGCCGTGAGTGCCTACAATTGTGGCTAAAATTTAGAGGGCTACTGATAATCAATCAGTTAGCCCTCTTAAATGTCGGGATGAGGCGACTCGAACGCCCGACCCCTACGTCCCGAACGTAGTGCGCTACCAACTGCGCTACATCCCGATGGCACTTCGTTTTCGAAATGCGCGTGCAAAGTTACTGCTATTTTTTGAATTTCGTGCAGTTTTAATATAAAAAATTTGTGATTACCGATAAAAACAGCTATCTTTGCAAGCAAAACAAACTTAAAATGAAGCGAAAACTACTACTAATAGTCTGCTGTTTAGTGGGAATGATAGCTGCTGCGCAACACGTGATTATTGTGAAGAAGGGCGATGCGCAGAGTTTATTGGATGCCATCGCTGAGGCTAACCAGTGGAACGAGCATCCGGATGCCGATCGGCTCTTTATCCTGATACCCAATGGCTTCTATGACTTGGGCGAGACGGTGTTGACACGCATTTCGGGACATAATATAGCGCTGATAGGACAGAACATGGAGGGTGTTGTCATACAGAACAAGCCTGATGTGAAGACGGAGAGCATTAGCAAGACGGCAATATTCCAGAATCGTGGCACGAACAACTACTATCAAGACATGACGCTGAAGAATGCGTTGGACTACTACGTCTCGGAACCCGACGGCAGGGCTGTGACACTGCAGGACAAGGGTACGCGGACCATCTGTAACCGCGTTCGTATGCTGTCGTATCAGGATACCTACTATAGCGACAATGACAAATGCCAGAACTACATGCAAGACACGGAGATTCACGGTACCATCGACTTTATCTGCGGAGCCGGCGACGTGTGGTTTGAACGCTGTAAGATAGTGACGGAGAAGCGTTCGCTGGACGGTAGTGGGATAAACATCATCACCGCAACCCGCACATCGGAAACGCCTTGGGGTTACGTGTTCAGCCACTGTACGATAGAGAACGACGTGTCGGCATTTAACTATGGACGCTCGTGGCACACTAATCCGCGCTGTGTATGGATGTACACTACGTTGCTGACGCCAGACAAACTGGTTCCTACGCGTTTCGATGCGAAGGGTATGAAGACATCATTGAACTACTTCAAGGAGTATCGTACGACGGATGCCAACGGATGCGACATCAGCCCAAAGTCCAATGTGGTGACATTCACCTTGCGCGACGATACTCAGCCCTTTGAGGCTGAAACGATGATGACTGTCGATGAGGCCCGTCAATATACGCTGAAGAACGTCTTTGGCACGTGGCAACCTGATAAGGTGTTGAAGAAGCTGGAGCGGACAGGTAGGAAACTGAAGAAACAATACAAACTATACTAAACAATGAAAAGATTCTTATTACTGGCTGTTAGCTGTTGGCTGCTGGCTATTGGCTATGCCCAGCGGGTGATTACGGTAGAGAAGGGCAATGCCAAGAGTTTGCTTGACGCTGTGGAGCAGGCTAACAAGACGAATGCCGGCAAGAATGCCAAACAGCTCTTTATCCTCATACCCGACGGCTTTTATGACCTGGGCGAGAGGGTGCTGACACGCATAACAGGGCACAATATAGCGCTGATAGGGCAGAGTATGGAGGGAACTATTATCCAGAACAAGCCCGACATCAAGAAAGAGGGTATCAGCAAGACAGCTATCTTCCAGAACCGCGGCACGAACAACTATCTACAGGACCTGACGCTGAAGAATGCGTTAGACTATTATGCCGCAGGGGCTGCAGGCAGAGCAGTAACGCTGCAGGACAAGGGTTTGCGGACCATCTGCAATCGCGTGCGCATGCTGTCGTATCAGGACACTTACTATAGTGACAACGACCGGAGCCAGTTCTATTTCCAGGACTCGGAGATTCACGGTACGGTGGACTTTATCTGTGGTGACGGCGATGTGTGGTTTGAACGCTGCAAGATTGTGACAGAGAAACGTACCAGCGATGGCAGAGGGCGTAACGTGATAGCGGCTCCGAAAACGTCGAAGACACCGTGGGGCTACATCTTTAACCACTGCACAGTAGAAAACATCGTGTCGAACTTCGAGTATGCCCGCGGATGGAATGGTACACCGCACTGCATCTGGCTGTACACCACGTTGCTCACCCCGGAAAAGCTGAATGTCAACCGCTTTGACACAAGAGGTATGAATACTGTGCTAAGCGATTTCAAGGAGTATGGTACGATGGACGGAGACGGACGCGACATTACGCCGAAGGCTAACGAGTTGACTTTTAGGATGACAAAGAAGAAGCAGGAAGGTGACAAGGAAATCATCTCAGAACAAAGCTATACCGACGAGACTATCTTGACGGAAGTGCAAGCAGCGAAGTATACGATAAGAAATGTGTTTGGTTGTTGGCAGCCTGACCAGATTATCAGGAAGATGGAAAAGAAAGCCCAGAAACTAATGAAGCGCCTATAGCAGGTGCTTCAATTCGTTAATTTCCTCTTCGGTTGTAGCCCAACTAGTGACGAACCGACAGATAGTATGATGTCTGTCAGTCTGTCCGAAGTGGGTAAACTGTACCTTTTGGCTGAGCCTCTCCACCTGTTCATTGCCGATGATGACAAACTGCTGGTTTGTGGGAGAATCCACATAAAACTCAAATCCTTTCTGAATGAAGATCTCCTTCATGCGCATGGCCATCTCAATAGCATGGCGAGAGAGCTTGAAATAGAGGTTGTCGGTGAATAGGGCTTCAAACTGCAGGCCTATCAGAGCTCCTTTCGCAATCACGGCACCATGCTGCTTTTGTATGGAGAAGAAATGCTTATGAGCCTTGCGGTTTGTAAAGACAACAGCCTCGCCACAGAGAGCACCAATCTTTGTGCCACCGATGTAGAAGACGTCGCAATGGCGGGCAAGATATGGCAGGGTGACATCATTGCCTTCTGCCATCAGCCCATAGCCAAGACGGGCACCATCGATGTAGAGAGGTATCTCGTAGCGTTGGCATACCTGATAGATGTTGTCTATTTCCTTTGCCGTGTAGAGGGTACCTAACTCTGTAGGGAAGGTGATATAGACCAGACCAGGATGCACAGCGTGGTCTTTGTTGCCATCGTGCATATAGTCGTCAAGATACTTGTCGAGCACCTTAGCCTCCATCTTTCCGTCAGTGTCGGCAATGGTGATGATCTTATGCTCCGTAAACTCCACGGCGCCAGCCTCATGGACATTGATATGTCCTGAGCCAACACAGATGACACCCTCATACTGGTATAGCATCGAATCGATAGTGGTGGCATTGGCTTGGGTACCTCCCGTCAGGAAGAATATCTGGGCATCAGGCAATCCGCAGGCCTCACGGATACGGCTCTTGGCGCGCTCAGAGAACTCGTCGAAGCCATAAGGTGTAGGCTTGCTGCCATTATACTTGATGAGATTATCAAGTACCTCCTGACAGGCTCCGTTGTTATAGTCGCATTCGAATGATATCATACTTATAAGGCTTCGAGCATGCGCTTAATAACTACCGAACAGCTGATTTCACGATTGGCAGCCTCAGGAATAACTATTGAATTGGGGCTTTCTATCACGTCGTCGGTTACGATTAGTCCGCGGCGTACGGGCAGACAGTGCATAAACTTACCATTGTCGGTCCACGACATGTGTTCGGTATCTACCGTCCACGACATGTCCTTTGAGGTAATTTTACCATAGTCGGCAGGATTCGTCACACCGGGGTTCGACCAGTTCTTGGCGTAGATAAAGTGGGCACCCTCGAAAGCTTTTTTCTGGTCGTATTCAACAATGGCATTGCCAACAAACTTCGGATCGAGTTCGTAGCCTTCGGGATGGGTGATGACGAAATCGACATCGGCAGCATTCATCCACTGGGCAAACGAATTGGGTACAGCCTGAGGCAAAGCACGGCAGTGGGGAGCCCAGGTAAGCACTACCTTAGGGCGCTCAACCGTCTTATGTTCCTCGATGGTGATGAGGTCGGCAAAGGCCTGTAGGGGATGAACGGTAGCTGTCTCCATAGCAAACACAGGCTTACCGCTATACTTGATAAACTGGTTGAGCACCGTCTCGGCATAGTCGTACTCGCGATCGGTCAGTCCGGCAAAGCTGCGCACACCAATCATGTCGCAGTAGCAGCCCATCACTGGGATGGCTTCCAGCAAGTGCTCTGACTTGTCGCCGTCCATGATGACGCCTCGCTCCGTCTCCAGTTTCCAGGCTCCGGCGTTGACATCGAGCACGATGACATTCATGCCGAGGTTCATAGCTGCCTTCTGGGTAGAAAGACGGGTGCGTAATGAATTGTTGAAGAAGATCATCATGAGCGTCTTATTTTTGCCCAGATGCTGATATTTAAACCGGTCGTTTTTTATCTCAAATGCTTCGGCCATTGCCTTTTCCAACGGTCCGATATCCTGTACGTTTATAAATGATTTCATATCTTAACTCTTAATTATTAACTTCTAACTTCTTACTTGTCCCTCACCCTCGATAATCCACTTGTAGGTGGTGATTTCTTCCAAAGCCATAGGGCCACGGGGCCCTAGCTTCTGTGTAGAGATGCCTATTTCGGCTCCCAGACCGAACTGGGCACCATCGGTGAAGGATGTCGGGGCATTCCAGTAAACGCAGGCCGCATCGACATGTGCCTGGAACTGGCGGGCTGTAGCCTCGTTGTTGGTGATGATAGCCTCGCTGTGTCCGCTGCCGAACTGGTCGATATGTGCAAGTGCTTCGTTGAGAGAGGCAACGGTGCGGATAGCCATCTTGTAGTCCATGAACTCCGTTCCAAACGATTCTTCTGTAGCAGGTTTCAGCAAGATGCTAGGGTATTGGCCCGACAGCAACTGATAGGCGGGAGCATCGGCATAAAGCACTACCTTATGGTCGAGCAGGGGCTTTACCAGTTCGAAGAGGTCGCCCAAGCGGCTCTCGTGGATGATGAGGCAATCGAGGGCATTGCAGACAGACACTCTGCGGGTCTTGGCATTGCAGATAATCTTACGTCCCATTTCTAGGTCAGCGTCCTTATCGAAATAGGTGTTTACGACGCCGGCACCTGTCTCGATAACGGGTATGCGGGCGGTATCTCTGACGAAATCAATAAGGCGTCGTCCGCCACGGGGTATGCAGAGGTCTATATAGCCTACGGCATTCAGCATCTCGCCGGTAGCCTCATGGGTGGCAGGCAGAAGGGTGACGACATCAGGATTGACACCATACTGCTGCAGTACCTCGTGGATGAGTTCTACTGAAGCCTGATTTGACAGATCGGCATCAGAGCCACCCTTTAGCACGCAGGCATTACCACTCTTAAAGCAGAGTGAGAAGACATCGTAGGTGACATTGGGACGGGCCTCGTAGATCATGCCGATGACACCGAAGGGAACGGAGACGCGATGCAGGCGCAAGCCGTTGGACAGTGTCTTCTCTTTGGAAATAAATCCTAAGGGCGAAGGCAACTGAGCCACATTGCGCATATCACTGGCAATGTCGTCAAGGCGTTTCTCAGTCAGTTGCAAGCGATCGTAGAGTGGATTCTTGGGATCCATCTTCGCCAGATCCTTGGCGTTTGCAACTAAGATACGTTCCTTGTAGTCGATAATGGCATCGGCTACAGCACGTAGAATCGTATTTCGTTGTTCGTCAGAAAGCAAGGCAAGAGAATGGCTGGCTTTCTTTACTCGCTTAAAAATCTCAATTAATTCCATAAGGCGTGAATTCTGTATGCGGTACGTTTTGTTTATTTTCTATGAGGTCGACAAGGATATTTTCCCGTTCACCGTTTGCAATAATCACTCGGATGCCGTTTTTCTGAACCTTTTGGGCTGTGGTGTATTTTGAATGCATGCCGCCACGTCCGAAGGCACTCTTCTCTGGCTGGATATACTCTGATAGGTCACGACCAGGAGCTACTTCGCTAATCAGTTCTGCTGCAGGATCGTCGGGATGGCGGTCGAAGATGCCGTCGATATTAGAAAGCAGTACCAAGGTGTCGGCCTCCATCATCTGAGCAATCAGACCCGACAATTCGTCGTTATCGGTAAACATCAGCTCGGTGACCGATACCGTGTCGTTTTCATTGACTATGGGCAGCACGTCGTTCTCAAGCATCACTGTCATACAAGCCTGCTGATTACGATATTGCTCGCCTGGCTCAAAATTCTCTTTCATGGTAAGAACCTGCCCGACATGGATGCCAAACTCGCGGAACAGATCGTAGTAGAGTCCTACGAGCTTCACCTGTCCGACAGCAGAAAACAGCTGGCGCTGCTCTACAGAGTCCAGCGAATGATCTATAGTCAGCTCACGTCGTCCACAGGCCACGGCACCAGACGACACGAGAATAACCTCAATATCCTGCTTTCGCAACCAGGCTATCTGGTCTACGAGAGCCGACATGCGGGTTACATCCAGCTTACCGTCTTGACGTGTCAACACGTTTGAGCCAATCTTAATAACAATGCGTTTCTTCTTCATAATGCAATATCCATGATATGGTCTATTTGCGGAACAGTGCCAATGGTACCAACAATACTGATGATGTCCAGTCGCACTTCACGATCAATGTGATGATACTTAATATAATGATTCATGGCACCTTGGAGATTCCGTAGCTTTTGATAGTCTACAGCCTCCTCGGGATTGCCAAACAAGCGGTTGCGGCGAGTCTTTACCTCGACAAAAACCACTGTCCCATCCCCATCTAAGGCAATGATGTCAATGTCGCGATGTCCCGATTTCCAGTCACGCTCCACGATGGTGTAGCCCTTTTGCTGCAGATAGCTGACAGCACAATCTTCACCCCATTTGCCTAACTCGTTGTGAGATGCCATCTCTATTATTTCTCTGCGTCTTTTTTACGAATCTCTACACGACGTATCTTACCGCTGATGGTCTTTGGCAGTTCGTCGACAAATTCGATGATACGCGGATACTTATAGGGCGCCGTTTCTTTCTTGACGTGCTGCTGGAGTTCCTTGATAAGATCGTCACCTGCCTTATCTTTCCACTCCTTGCCAAGTACTACGGTAGCCTTAACTACCATGCCGCGGATATCATCGGGTACGCCTGTGATGGCGCACTCTACAACAGCAGGGTGAGTCATCAAAGCGCTCTCAACCTCGAACGGGCCAATGCGATAACCTGATGATTTGATAACATCGTCTATGCGACCTTCGAACCAATAGTAACCGTCTTCATCGCGCCAAGCCATATCACCAGTGTGATAAATTCCATCGTGCCAGGCTTCGCGGGTCTTCTCATCGTCGCGATAATAGCCCTTGAAAAGGCCTACTGGCTTCTTATCACCCACGCGAACTACGATTTCTCCCTTTTCACCATCCTCACAACTTGTACCATCAGCACGTAGCAAATCTATGTCATATTGTGCATTGGGGATACCCATAGATCCAGGCTTTGGCGTCATCCAAGGGAAGGTACCCAAAGTCATGGTGGTCTCGGTCTGCCCAAAGCCTTCCATCATCTTGATGCCAGTCTTCTCATAGAACTTGTCAAAGACGGCGGGGTTCAGAGCCTCACCAGCTGTACAGCAATACTCAAGACTAGAGAGGTCGTAATTAGAAAGGTCCTCACGAATCATGAAGCGATAGATGGTGGGAGGTGCACAGAAACTCGTCACCTTGTATTTCTCTATCTGACGTAGCAACGTATCGGCATTGAACTTTTCGTGGTCGAAGACGAATACGGTAGCTCCTGCAAACCACTGTCCGTAGAATTTTCCCCATACAGCCTTACCCCAACCGGTATCAGCTACTGTTAGGTGGAGTGAACCCTCATGGAGGTTATGCCAGAAAACACCTGTCGACAGATGGCCCATGGCATAAAGGTAGTCGTGGGCAACCATCTTAGGCTCGCCACTGGTACCGCTGGTGAAGTACATCAGCATGGTATCGTCGTTAGTATTGACGAAGGCTGGTCTTTGGAACTGAGGAGCTTGTTTCCATTCACTCTGCCAATCGTGGAATCCCTCAGGAATGGGCTTTCCGTGATCGGTTATAGCGATATACTGCTTCACCGTAGGACTCTCTGGCATAGCTGCCTGAATCTGACTGACGACGTAGGCATCGTCAACACAGATGATAGCCTTTATGCTAGCACGGGTGTTACGATAAACAATGTCGTGCTTGGTAAGCATGTGGGTAGCTGGAATAACGATGGCGCCAATCTTATGAAGGGCCAGCATGACTACCCACCACTCATAACGGCGCTTCAGAATAAGCATCACAGGGTCGTTCTTTCCAAGGCCCAATGACATCAGATAGGATGCGGCCTGATCGGTCTGCTCCTTCAGCTCACCATAGGTAGTTCGAATCTCCTCTCCTTGGTCGTTTGTCCAGAGGATGGCCAGTTTTTCAGGCGCCTCTTCTGCCCACACATCCATTACGTCGTAGGCAAAGTTGAAATTCTCTGGGATGATAAACTCCAGATTCTTATTGTAATCTTCTACAGACGTGAACTTCGTCTGTTTTAAAAATCTCTCTATCATAAGTCTAGTTTATTCTACTGTAAAGGCGAGGAATTTGACTGCCTTGTTGCCAACAGCCAGCATTCCATGGGGCTTTGTGGAGTCGAAATAGATGCTGTCACCCTCTTCCAGAATGATAGTCTTACCGCCTATATATAGTTCCATCTTACCTTCTAGAACCAGATTGAACTCTTGGCCTGGATGTGAATTCTTATAGATGGTATGTGCATCGGGCTTGGGTTCGACGGTAACAATAAATACGTCTGCTTTGTGGTTTACAAAGCCACCCACCAATGATTGATACTTATATGCTTTTGTACGCTCGATAGACATGCCCTGTCCCTTGCGAGTCACATAATATGATTTCATGTGTGGTGCCTCGGCAAAGATAAGCTCTTCCGTTGACACACCATACTTGCGTGCAATCTTCATCAGGTTTGAGATGGTGATGTCCAACTCGCCCTGTTCTATCTTCTCGTACTTGTCTGTGCTGATACCAATGGTTTCAGCCATCTCGCTCACTGGGATATCGAGCACGTCGCGCAATCCACGCAAACGTTCGCCAATCTGTTTCAGTTGTTCGTCCATAATTATTTTGCTCCAGCTTTTAATCCTTTAATGACACTTGAAGTGAAACCGTTATGTTCCATCTCGTTCAAGCCCTTTATTGTCACACCACCAGGTGTTGTTACCAAGTCTATAGCAGCCTCTGGGTGCAGTCCTGTTTCTTTCAAAAGAGCAACAGCCCCCTTCATAGTTTGCATCACAATCTGTTTGGCGTCGTCTGCCTTAAATCCAAGCTCTACACCACCTTCTGATGCTGCACGGATATATCGCATGGCATAAGCAATACCGCAGGATGCCAAGGTGGTGCCAGCTGCCAAGTGGTTCTCTTCGGTAATGACGGTTTCGCCCATAGAGTCGAAGAGGGCCTTTACCTGTTCTGTATGCGTAGGTGTGGCATCTGGTAAGGGGACGATGAAAGTCATGGACTGAAGTTGTGCTATAGCAATATTAGGGATGAGCAGGAAAGTGGGAATCATTTTCCCATCCTTTGTCATCCATGTCTGTATATCGCTAGACGAAACGCCTGCAGCAACTACAATTAGTATCTGTTGCTTGTAGTCAAGTACATCCTTGATACCCTTTAGTACGCTTTCAACAAGCCAGGGCTTAACAACAACACAAACGATATCGGCTCCTTGTGCTGCCAGCTGATTACTAGGGGTAGCTGTGATTCCCATATTGGAGAATTTGTCACGCATCTGGCGTGAGGGATCACTGATACAGATGTCTTCATTCTGAATGTAGTCTCCTTTGATAAGTCCTTCTGCCATAGCTCCACCCATGGCTCCAGCTCCAATGATGCTTATTTTCATAATACCTTTAATACTTTCTTTAGTTTCTCAATGAATAGGTCAGCTTCAGCCTTGGTAAGACAGAGCGGTGGCAACAGCCTGAGAATATTGGTGCCAGCACAACCTGTGAAGCAATGCTCCTGATAAATCAGAGGCTGACGCACCTCCTTGTGGGGAATGTCGAGTTCAATACCTATCATAAGGCCTCGTCCACGTACTTCCTTGATATGTGTACTGTTTATTTGGCGTATCTGCTCCATCAGGTAATCTCCCACTTCCAAAGCATTGTTAACCAACCCCTCGCTTTCGAAGACATCGAGCACTGCCAGTGCTGCTGCACATGCCAAGTGATTACCTCCGAAGGTAGTACCAAGCTGTCCGTAAACTGGTGCGAACTCAGGACTAATTAATACACCACCCATAGGGAAACCGTTGGCGATACCTTTTGCTACCGTGATGATATCTGGTTTGATGCCTAGCCACTGGTGTGCAAAGAATTTTCCGCTTCTTCCATATCCGCACTGAATCTCATCACAAATAAGAGTGGCACCATAACGCTTACAAGCATATGCTAAGTCTTGAGCAAATTTAGGCGTCACCATTTGAATACCGCCTACACCTTGGATGCATTCCAAAATGACTGCAACGACTCCACCACGAGATAACTCGCGTACCCATGGCTCGATGTCGTTCATGGGAAGGAAACGCACATGATGATTATCATTCAGGGGTGCTATAATCTTTGGATTATTTGTAACCTCGACAGCTAGGGAGGTTCTTCCGTGGAAAGAGTGCTCGCATGACAGGATACGGCTAGCTGTGGGGTTCTTAAATGATGCCAGTTTCAGCGCATTCTCATTTGCCTCGGCACCCGAGTTAATCAGGAACAACTGATAATCGTCGTAGCCGGAAATCTTGCCCAGGCGATCTGCCAGTTCTACCTGCAACTTGTTGATAACAGAGTTGGAATAAAACCCAATCTTGTTGAGCTGTTCTGTTACCTTACTAATATAATGGGGATGAGAGTGGCCGATGCTGATAACGGCATGTCCACCATAAAGGTCGAGGTACTCCTGTCCTTTATCGTCCCATACTTTACAACCTTGTCCCTTCGTGATGTTTACATCGAAGAGTGGATAAACGTCGAATAATTTCATATCGTATCCTCCTTAATGATTTAGAAAGCAGAAGCTTTCAGTTTGAGTCCGGCAGTCTCGTCGATGCCGAACATAATATTCATGTTTTGTACAGCCTGGCCCACAGCACCCTTTAGCAGATTGTCGATGGCAGAGGTTACCAGCAGTTTGTTGCCGTATTTCTCTACATGTACTAATGCCTTGTTGGTGTTTACCACCTGCTTCAGGTCGATCGACTTGTCGCTGTAGTGGGTGAAGGCAGCATCTTTATAGAAGTCTTTGTAAGCCTCAATCACATCCTCTATAGGAGCAGGCGTCTTGATGACTGCTGTGCAGAAGATGCCGCGGGCAAAATCGCCACGGTAGGGGATGAAGTCGATATCGGCATCGAGATAGCCCTGAACCTGCTTCAGACTCTGACGAATCTCGGCGATATGCTGATGTTGGAAGGGTTTGTAGATGCTCAGATTGTTGTTGCGCCAAGAGAAGTGGGTGGTAGCACCTGGCTTCTGACCAGCGCCTGTACTGCCTGTGATGGCATTAACAGCTACATCCTCCTTCAGTATATTCAAATATGCGGCTGGCAACAATGCAACCTGAATACAAGTGGCGAAACAGCCAGGATTGGCTACATGCTGAGCCTTCATAATGTCCTCCTTGTTAATCTCAGGCAGACCATACACATAATCGTGGTCGCCCTTGATGCGGAAGTCCTGTGCCAAGTCGATGATCTTTACGTTTCCAGGGATGGTGTGCTCCTTAAGGAATGCCTCACTCTTACCATGTCCGAAGCAGAAGAATACCACGTCGACCTGATCGAAAGGCATCTCGTCGGTAAACTTTAGATCGGTATCGCCAATCAGACCTTCGTGCACATCTGATACCAGATTGCCAGCGTTACTCTCTGAGTTGGCAAATACAATTTCTGCCTCAGGATGGTTGAGCAGCAAGCGAATCAATTCTCCGCCTGTATAACCTGCAGCACCTAATATTCCAACTTTTATCATCTCTTCTCGTCTTTATGGATACCGTAGTAAACACGCAGAGGTGTGCTCGATACCTTGATGAAGCCCTTTGCCTCGTCGGCTGTCCAACCAGTCTGAGTCTCGCCATACTCGCCAAGCTTGCTCTTAGTGAGGTCGTTGGCAGAGTCGATTCCTACAGTCTCGAATCCGTAAGGACGGAGCTTCAAGATAGCTGTACCTGTAACGTTACGCTGGCTTGATGTAAGCATAGCCTCGATGTCTGGCATGACTGGCTCCAGATACTGACTCTCGTGGAGGAACATACCATACCAGTTGGCAACCTGATCCTTCCAATACTGCTGCCACTTACTCAAAGTAGATTTCTCCAGCAGACGGTGAGCCTCGATAATCAGCTTAGGAGCTGCTGCCTCGAAACCTACACGACCCTTGATACCAATGATGGTATCGCCTACGTTGGCATCACGACCTATTGCATATGAAGCACCAATCTCCTCGATCTTCTGGATGGCCTTAACCTTATCGTCGAACTTCTCATCGTTGACTGCAACAATCTCGCCCTTGTTGAAGGTAATCTTAAGTGTAGCTTCCTTTTCTGGAGCAGTAACGTGCTTCAGATAGGCATCCTCTGGCAGACCTTGAGTTGGGTCGAGCAACTCGCCGCCACAGATACTGGTTCCCCAGATACCTACGTTATAAGAATACTTGAGCTTAGTGAAGTCTGCAAAGAATCCGTGCTCATTCAGGTAGTCAACCTCCTCCTTACGAGTCAGCTTCTTATCGCGGGTCAGGGTGATAATCTCTACGCCAGGAGCCATAACCAGAAAGGTCATATCGAAACGGATCTGATCGTTACCAGCACCTGTTGAGCCGTGTGCGATGGCATCGGCACCAATCTCCTTGGCATA